>NZ_JAUCCQ010000021.1:0-44387 GCF_034676075.1 Pararhodobacter sp.
TGGCTTCGGGGCCTGCGGGCTGATCGGCAGCGCCTCGAAATGGGCGCGGTTCCAGAGCCGCCTGAAGGCGCTGGGACACGCGCCGCAGGACATCGCCCGTATCCGCTGCCCGATCGGCGATCCCGCCCTGGGCAAGCACCCGCAGGCCATCGCCATTTCCGTCGCCGCCGAGCTGCTTGCCCGGCCCGCCCTTGCCCCAGCCAGAGAGGCCGTCCGTTGACCCCACCCCTGCTGTCCATCCAGGGCCTGACCAAGGTCTATCCCGGCGTCGTCGCCAACAAGGACGTCACCTTCGACATCGGCGAGGGCGAGGTTCACGCGCTTCTGGGCGAGAACGGCGCGGGGAAATCCACGCTGGTCAAGGCCATCTACGGGCTGATCCGGCCGAACGAGGGCACCATGCTCTGGCGCGGCCAGCCCTATGCGCCGCACGCCCCGGCCCAGGCCCGCGCCACCGGCGTCGCCATGGTCTTCCAGCATTTCAGCCTGTTCGACGCCATGGACGTGGCCGAGAACGTGGCGCTGGGGATGGACAACCCGCCGCCCATCCGCGAGCTGGCGGCGCGGATCACCGAGGTGTCGAACAATTACGGCCTGCCGCTGGACCCGTCGCGGATGGTCGGCGACCTCTCGGCCGGCGAACGTCAGCGGGTCGAGATCATCCGCTGCCTGCTGCAGAACCCGCAGCTGCTGATCATGGACGAGCCGACCTCGGTCCTGACCCCGCAGGAAGTGGAGATCCTGTTCAGGACCCTGCGCCAGCTCAGGGCCGAGGGGCGCTCGATCCTCTATATTTCGCACAAGCTCGAAGAAATCCGCTCGCTGTGTGAGAATGCGACCGTGCTCAGGCTGGGCAAGGTGGTGGGCCGGGCCGATCCGCGACAGGAAAGCGCGCGGTCGCTGGCCGAGATGATGGTCGGACAGACCCTGCACACGCCGTCCCGCCCCGCTGCGCAGCCCGGCAAGATGCTGCTTGAGGTCGCCGAGCTTTCGGTCGCCTCGCCCTCGCAATTCGGCACCTCGCTCAAGGGCGTGTCGATGACAGTGCGGGCGGGCGAGATCCTGGGCATCGGCGGGGTCGCGGGCAATGGGCAGGACGAACTGCTGGGTGCGCTCTCGGGCGAAATCCGCGCCCCGGCCGAAGCGGTGCGGATGGCGGGCGATCCGGTCGGGCACTACGGGCCGAACGCGCGCCGGGCGCTGGGTCTCCTTTGCGCGCCCGAAGAGCGACTGGGCCACGCAGCCGCCCCCGACATGAGCCTGACGGAAAACGCGCTGCTCACCGGCGCCTGGCGCGAGAAGCTGGTGAGCCGGGGCTTCGTCAGCTGGGGCAAGGCCCGGAGTTTCGCCGAAAAGGTCATCGAACGTTTCGATGTGCGCACCCCCGGTCCCTGGGTCGCGGCGCGGGCGCTCTCGGGCGGGAACCTGCAGAAATTCGTCATCGGGCGTGAGATCCTGCAACGGCCTTCGGTGCTGGTGGTGAACCAGCCGACCTGGGGCGTCGATGCCTCGGCCGCGGCTGCGATCCGGCAGGCACTGCTGGATCTGGCGCAGGCCGGGGCGGCGGTGGTCGTCATCAGTCAGGACCTCGACGAAATCCTTGAAGTCGCGGACAATTTCGCGGCACTGAACGGCGGCAGGCTCAGCGCACCACGACCGGTGCAGGGGCTGACCATGGACCAGATCGGCCTGATGCTGGGCGGTGCGGAAACGGGAGAGACCGATGTTGCGGCTTGAAAGACGCCCCTCGCCGTCGAAGGCGTGGAACTACGCCACCCCGGTCGTCGCCGTGCTGCTCACCATGGTCGCCGGTGGCATCCTGTTCACCATCCTCGGCAAGAACCCGTTCGAGGCGATCAAGCTGATCTTCTGGGATCCCTTGTTCAGCGAGCAATTCGCGGCCTATTCGCGGCCGCAGCTGCTGGTCAAGGCGGGGCCGCTGATCCTGATCGCCGTGGGCCTGTCGATCGGCTTCCGGGCCGGGATCTGGAACATCGGCGCCGAGGGGCAGTACATCGTCGGCGCCCTCTGCGCGGCGGCGGTGGCGCTGGCCTTCTACCCCGCGGAATCGGTGCTGGTCTTCCCGCTGATGATCGTGGCGGGCGCTCTGGGCGGCTGGGCCTGGGCGATGATCCCGGCCATCCTGCGCACCAGATTCAACACCAACGAGATCCTCGTCTCGCTGCTTCTGGTCTATGTCGCCGAGAAACTGCTGGCCGCCGCTGCCACCGGCTTCATGCGCAACCCGCAGGGCGCCGGTTTCCCCGGATCGCGCAACATCAACCAATATGCCTCGGCCGCCAACCACGAGATCTTTGCCGGGACCGGGCTGCATTGGGGGGGAGTCGCGGCCTTCATCGCCGTCCTCTTCACCTATATCATGCTGCAACGGCATATCCTGGGCTTTCAGGTGCAGCTGGCGGGTCAGGCGCCCCGCGCGGCGCGCTTTGCCGGGGTCGCCCCGGCGCGGCTGGTCCTGATGTGCATGGGGATCTCGGGCGCCTTCGCCGGCATGGCCGGCATGTTCGAGGTCGCGGGGCCTGCGCGCCTCATCTCCATCGACTTCAACGCGGGCTATGGCTTCACGGCGATCATCGTCGCCTTCCTCGGCCGGCTCAATCCCATCGGCATCGTGCTCGCAGGGCTCCTGCTGGCGCTGACCTATATCGGCGGCGAGCTGGCGCAATTCATGCTGAACCTGCCCGCCGCGGCGATCCAGGTCTTCCAGGGGATGCTGCTGTTCTTCCTGCTGGCGCTGGATGTGCTGTCCAATTACCGCGTCCGGCTGTTCCTGCCGCAACGCGCCACCTCGGAGGGTGTCTGACATGGATTTCGGTTCGATCAATCCCGTCGTCCTGATCGCCTCGCTGATGGTGGCGGCGACGCCCATCCTGCTGGCGGCCATCGGCGAATTGGTAGTGGAAAAGGCGGGCGTCCTGAACCTGGGCGTCGAGGGGATGATGATCGTCGGCGCCGTCTCGGGCTTTGCCGCGGCGGTGACGACCGGCAGCCCGATCCTGGGCATGCTTGCCGCCATCGTCGCGGGCGCCGCGGTGTCGCTGATCTTCGCCCTGCTGACGCAGGTGCTGATGGCCAATCAGGTCGCCTCGGGTCTGGCGCTGACGCTGTTCGGGCTCGGGTTCTCGGCGCTCCTGGGGCAGAGCTATGTCGGCATCGTCCCGCCCCGGACCGAGAAGCTGAATTTCGGCTTTCTCAGCGACCTGCCGGTGGTCGGCCGCATCCTCTTCGGCCATGACATCCTAGTTTATGTCTCGCTCTTCCTGGTGGCGGCGGTCTGGTACTGGCTGAACTACACCCGCGGCGGGCGCGTCCTGCGTGCGGTGGGCGAGAACCATGACAGCGCCCATGCGCTGGGCTACAAGGTCAAGCGCGTGCGCATCCTGGCCATCCTGTTCGGCGGCGCCTGCGCCGGGCTGGGCGGCGCCTATCTGAGCCTGGTGCGGGTCCCGCAATGGACCGAGGGCATGACCGCGGGCGCAGGCTGGATCGCCCTGGCTTTGGTCGTTTTTGCATCATGGAAACCCTGGCGGGTGCTGGCGGGTGCCTATCTTTTCGGCGGAATCATGGTGTTGCAGCTTAATCTGCAAGCCGCGGGCTACCGAATTCCGGTCGAGTATCTTGCCATGAGCCCCTACATCATCACCATCCTTGTCCTGGTCGTGATGTCGTCGAATCGGACACGCAGAACCCTTGCCGCCCCCGGTTCGCTGGGACGGTCCTTCCACGCCGCCGGATAAGCGGTTGACTATGCGGGCGCCCCCGTCCGCCAACACGGAGAGTAGAGTATGAAACGCAGAGAACTCCTCGCGACCTCGGCCGCGGCGCTGGGTCTGGCCGCGACGCTGGGCTCGAAGGCTCGGGCGCAGACGCCCCTCAAGGTCGGTTTCGTCTATATCGGCCCGCCCGGCGACTTCGGCTGGACCTATGCCCACGATCAGGCCCGCCTGACCGCGCAGGAGCATTTCGGCGATGCGGTCGAGACCTTCTACGTCGACAACGTACCCGAGGGCCCCGATGCCGAGCGCATCATGACGCAGATGGCGCTGTCGGGCGCGAACATGATCTTCGCGACCTCCTTCGGCTATGGCCCCTCGCTCAACGCCGTGGCGCAGCGCTTCCCGGACATCGCCTTCGAACACGCGACCGGCTACCTGCAGGAGGCGCCGAACGTCTCGCTCTATAATGCGCGCTTCTACGAGGGCCGCGCGGTCATCGGCACCATCGCCGGGCGCATGACCCAGACCAACAAGATCGGCTACATCGCCTCGTTCCCGATCCCCGAAGTGATCATGGGCATCAACGCCGCCTATATCCACGCCAAGAAGGTGAACCCCGACATCACGCTGAGCGTCGTCTGGGCCTATTCCTGGTTCGACCCGGCGCAGGAAGCCGCCGCCGCCGAGGCGCTGATCGAGCAGGGCTGCGATATCCTCATGCAGCACACTGACTCGACCGCGCCCCTGAGCGTGGCCCAGCAGCGTGGCGCGCTGGCCTTCGGCCAGGCCTCGGACATGACGCAATTCGCCCCCGACGTGCACCTGACGGCGATCATCGACAACTGGGCGCCCTATTACGTCAAGCGCATCCAGGAGAAGATCGACGGCACCTGGGCCGCCGACAACGTCTGGAGCGGCATCCCCGAGGATGAAGTGACCTTCGCCCCCTTCAACGACCGGATCCCGGCCGAGGTGCAGGAAGAAGCCAACGCGCTGATCGAGTCGATCCGCGACGGCAGCTATCACCCCTTCACCGGCCCGCTGAACAAGCAGGACGGTTCGGCCTGGCTGGCCGAGGGCGAGGTCGCCGATGACGGCACGCTCCTGGGGATGAACTTCTACGTTGAAGGCATCTCGGGCGATATCCCGAACTGAGGCAGCCTCTGAGAACAGAAAGCCCCCGAAGCCTGCTTCGGGGGCTTTTCCCTGTCCCGCACCGGCGGCGCCTTGCCTGTGGACCGGGGCCGCGCTTGATCCGCTGTCCTGCCGCTGGTAGTTTTGACCTCATGATGAGCATGTCCTCCTTCTTCCCCCTGGCCTGAGCGATCCCGTCGCTGGCGCCCCGGCGCCTCAGGTTTCGAAACGGCCTCGCCCTGCGATGGCCGATCAGGAAGAGATGACATGCCCCTTTCCCAAACCCCGGACCTGACCGCGCGTCAGGTCGAAGACTTCATCGCAGATGGTTTCGTCAGGCTGGAGGGCGCCTTCAGCCCCGAACTCGCCCGCACCTGCCGCGATGCCCTCTGGGCCGATACCGGCCTGTCGCCCGACGATCCCGCGGGCTGGACCCAACCGGTCATCCGCATCGGCTGGAAATCTTCGCCCCCCTTTGTCGAGGCCGCCAATACCCCGCGCCTGCATGCCGCCTGTGACGCGCTGGTCGGGGCGGGGCGCTGGCTGAGGCCGCAGGGCCTCGGCTCCTTCCCGATCCGCTTTCCGTCGCCCGTGCCTGCCGGGGATGAGGGCTGGCATGTGGATGTGAGCTTCGGAACCGAGAACCCGGATTTCATGGAATGGCGGGTCAATGTCACCAGCCGCGGGCGGGCGCTGCTGATGCTGTTCCTCTTCTCGGAAGTCGGGCCGCGCGACGCGCCGACCCGGATCCGCAAGGGTTCGCATCGGGTGATCGCCCGCGAGTTGCTCCCTGCGGGCGAGGCGGGGCTGAGCCTGCGGGAGCTGTCGGCGGAGGGCTATGCCTCGACGCGGGAATGCCCCGAGACGCTGGCCACCGGCGCGCCGGGGACCGTCTATCTGTGCCACCCGTTCCTGGTCCATGCCGCGCAACGGCATGAGGGCACGGAACCGCGGTTCATGGCGCAGCCGGCGCTGCTGCCGTCCGGAGGCTTCGATCCGGCCAAGCCGCCCTCGCCCGTGCAGATCGCCATCCGGCGGGCCTGCGGGCTGAGCGTCTGAAAGACCAACGGCCCCGCCGCCGGAGGCGGGGTCAGCCCAGCGTGATCCCCATGATCACCGCCATCAGCCCCAGGACCGAGACGAAGAGCGCGGCCATGTTCCAGACGACGCCGCGCTGCAGCGCCTTGCGCATCGCCTCGTCCTCCAGCCCCGCCCGGCGCACCTTCAGCGCGTAGACCACGCAGGCGAAAAGCCCGATCACCCCGGCCAGCGTGACGGCGGCGCCGCCCCAGATCAACAGATCGCCCGTGTTCATGATGTCTCCTGTCGTTGCGGCCCTCTACCCCGCCGAAACCCGCCGGGCAAGCGCCTTGCTCGGCGCGCGCCGCCGCGCTAGGGACGGGGTCTGAGACCCGGACACAGAAGAGGCCGATCATGAGCAGCACCGATTCCGCCTATGACGTCACCGCCGACGAGCTGCGCTCGTTCGTGGAGCGCTACGAACATCTCGAGGCCGAGAAGAAGGACATCACCGACCAGCAGAAGGAAGTGATGGCCGAAGCCAAGGGCCGCGGCTACGACACCAAGGCGCTGCGCAAGATCATCGCGCTGCGCAAGAAGAAGCCCGACGAGATCGCCGAGGAAGAAGCGGTGCTCGACCTCTACAAGGCCGCGCTCGGCATGCAATGAGCGGGACCCGTAGGATGGGCAATATTGCCCATCCTACCAGGCGTCACGGCTCCAGCAGCGTGACCCCCGGCAGGGCGGCGATCAGGTCCAGATCCTCGTCGTAGAGATCGCTGAGCGCATCGTCCGTATCCTCGGTCCAGCCGGGCGGCAGCGGGTCGCTTTCCATCGCCTCGGGCTTGACGAAGCGGGCCAGCAGCGCCGCCAGCATCCGCCGCCGCGCCGCATCGTCCATCGGCGGGTTCTGTTCGAACCAGCGGCGCATGGCGGCGTGACCGGCGGGCGTCACCAGCCGGTGATACCAGGCCAGCCAGCCCGCCAGATCCATCCCCGGCGCGTGGCCCGAGACCGCGCGCAGCACCTCGGGCCACAGAAGCGGCGTATCCTCGTCGGCCCAGACCGTCAGGCTGACGCCCGGCGCGGCCTCCAGGATCTGCGTCACCGTGTTCGACCAGCGGATGGTCGCCAGATCCGCCTCCTCGATCTGCTTGCGCACCGCGCCCGTCTCGTCCGCCGCCAGCAGCGCCGGCAGGAAGGTCGCGGGGTTGCGCAGGCCCAGGAACAGCTCCAGCCGCGCCTCGGGGAAGAGGTGGCGCAGCATCTGCACCCGTTCGCCCGCCGCGTGGTACAGCTGCCCGGCGTTCAGGGCCCATTTCGACATCGCCAGGAAATTGTCGGACGAGAACACCACCCGGCGGACATTGTCCTCATCCAGGATCCCGTCGAGCAGTGCTTCCTGGGTCTGGGCATTGGTTTCGTGCCCGCGCATGTCGAAGGCCAATTGCCGCAGCTGCTGGCGATAGCGGCCGGGGCCGGGCACGGCGATCCCCTGGGCCAGAAGCGGCCCGCGGTTGCGCATCAGGCAGCGCACCAGATGGTCCTGGTCGGTCAGATGCGCGCCGAGGTGAAGGGCTATCTCCATGGCCGCGATCTAGCCCGTGCGGGGTCTGGCTGGCAAGGCCGATCCCCGGAAAGCCTCCGCGGCGAAAAGCCCGCCGGGGCAAGGCCTTCGCGCGTTCTGCCGCTTGTCCGGCCCCGGGAATGCCGCTATCACACCCGGGCGCCGGTGTAGCTCAGTTGGTAGAGCAACGCTCTTGTAAAGCGAAGGTCGGGGGTTCGAGTCCCTCCACCGGCACCAGGTCCGAGGGGCCACAGGAGCCTGTCGCCGCATCCGGGTGCGCGGCCTCACCCTGCCCCCCTTGATATGGGGACAAGAAAAATCCCTTCAAGAATTGATCGGCGGGCACCTTTCCCCCTTGAATGACGGCCTCAGCCACGGAGAGGCCCGATGCCCCAGCCCCCCGCCGATACCGGCCCCTTCTATCACGGCACGCGCGCCGACCTGAGGATCGGCGATCTGCTGGTCGCGGGGCATCCGTCGAATTATCGCCCCTCGATCCGCATGAACCATGTCTATTTCACCGCCCTGCCCGCCCCGGCAGCGCTGGCCGCGGCGCTGGCCCCGGGCGAGGCGCGCGAGCGGGTCTATATCGTCACCCCGACCGGCCCGTTCGAGGACGATCCGAACGTCACCGACAAGAAATTCCCGGGCAATCCGACGCGCTCCTACCGCAGCGCCGCCTCGCTCAGAATCGTCGGCGAGCTGGAGGGCTGGACCCGCCTCACCCCGGAGGAGCGCGCCGCCTGGCGCACCCGGATCGCCGCCATCACCGGCGAAATCATCAACTGACGCCGGGGCCCCTCGGCGCGGCACCCGCCCAGGACCGGCGCCGATCGCCGCATCTCCCGCCCCCTTCTGCCGCGCAATTGACCGCATCCCGCCCCCCTTGCGCCGCCTTCCCGGGGCATGCGAATGTCGGACCACCCGCAGGCTGGCTTGCGCACAGGAACGCCCTTGATGGATCACATGAAAGATACCCGGCCGCTGCTGGTCGTGGATCTGGACGGAACGCTGGTGCGCTCGGACATGCTGTACGAGAGTTTCTGGTCCGCCTTTTCGCGCGACTGGCGCACGCCACTGGCAGCGCTGGCGGCGCTGGCCCGGGGCAAGGCGGCGCTGAAGGCCCGGCTGGCGACGCTGGGCGCCCCCGATCCCGCCACCCTGCCCTATTCGGCCGAAGTCCTGGACGAGATCGCCCGCTGGCGCGCCGAGGGCGGCCGGGTGGCGCTGGTGACGGCGGCGGATCAATCCATCGCCCATGCCATCGCCAACCATCTGGGCGTCTTCGACGAGGTGCATGGCTCGAACGGCACCACCAACCTCAAGGGCGAGGCGAAAGCGGCGCTGCTTCGTGCCGAATATGGCAAGGGCGGCTATGTCTATGCCGGCGACAGCAGCGCCGATCTGCCGGTCTGGCGCGATGCGGCGGGCGCAGTCACCGTGGGCCTGCCCCTGCCGCTGCGCGCCCGGGTCGAGGGCCTGCACCCCAATTCCCGCCACCTGGCCCCGCCGCGCTCGCTGCTGCCCGCGGCGCTCAGGGCGATGCGGCCGCACCAATGGTTCAAGAACGCGCTGATCTTCTTCCCGATGATTGCTGCGCATGATTTCAACGCCGGCGCGCTGCTGCCCAGCCTTCTGGCGGTGGTGGCCTTCAGCCTCGTCGCCTCGTCGGTCTATCTGCTGAACGACCTGCTCGACATCGCCTCGGACCGGGCCCATCCGAGGAAACGGCTGCGTCCGCTGGCTTCGGGCGCGCTGCCGCTCCGAAGCGGGATGCTGATGGTGCCCGCGCTGCTGCTGGCCGGGATCGGCGTGGCCATTTTCCTGCCGCCCCTCTTCCTGCTGGTGCTGGGGGGCTATTACATCCTGACCGTCGCCTATTCGCTCTGGCTCAAGCGCCAGCCGATCATCGACATCGCGCTTCTGGCCAGCCTCTATACCATGCGGGTCATCGCCGGGGGCGCGGCCTCGGGCATCGACCTGTCGGTCTGGCTGCTGGCATTCTCGGCGTTCCTGTTCTTCTCGCTGGCGGCGGTCAAGCGGCAGGCCGAACTCGTGGACATGGCGCAGCGCAACGTGACCGCGGCGGCCGGGCGCGGTTACCGGGTCAGCGATCTGGCGGTGGTGACGCAGATGGCCACGGCCTCGGGCTTCGTCGCGGTTCTGGTGCTGATGCTCTATCTCAACGAGCCCGAGGTGCTGATGCTCTACCACCACCCGCTGCTGCTCTGGGCCGCGTGCCTGGTGCTGCTCTACTGGGTGTCGCGCATGGTGCTGGTGGCGAGCCGGGGCCGGATGCACGACGACCCCACGGTCTTTGCCGCCCGCGACCCGGCCAGCCTGATCAGCGTGGCGATCATCGGCGCGCTCTTCGTCGGCGCGAAGGTTCTCTGATGGTCAGCGGATGGACCCTGCTCTGGCGCTACAGCCTTTTTGCCGTGCTGGCGACGGCGGCCAATCTGGGCGCGCAGCGGCTGGTGCTGATGGGTGGCGACCGGCCGGGCCGCTACCTGATCGCGGTTCTGGCGGGCACGGCGGTGGGGCTGGTGGTCAAGTATGTCCTCGACAAGCGCTGGATCTTCGGCGACGACGAGACGGGGCTGAAAGCGCATGGCCTCAAGTTCACCCTCTACACGATCATGGGCGGCGTCACGACGGCGCTGTTCTGGGGCGCCGAGACCGGCTTCTGGCTGTGGTTCGGCACGCATGAGGCGCGCGAGATCGGCGCGCTTCTGGGACTGATGGTGGGATATGTGGTGAAATACCAACTCGACCGGCGCATCACCTTCGCGCCCCGAGCGGGGGATCTGTGATGCAGCTGTCAGGCTGGGGCCGATATCCGCGCGCCGAGGGCAGGCTCAGCACTCCCCGCACCGAGGCCGAGCTTGCGGCACTGCTGAGCGGCGGCGGCATCACGCCGCGCGGCATGGGCCGCGCCTATGGCGATCCGGCGATCGGCGCGCATGCGGTCTCGACCCGACACCTCGACCGGATGCTGGCCTTTGACGCCGCGACCGGCCAGTTGGTCGCCGAAGCGGGCGTGACGCTGGGCGCGATCATCAAGGCCTTCCTGCCCTTGGGCTGGTTCCCCTCCGTCACGCCGGGGACGCAATTCGTCTCGCTCGGCGGCGCCATCGCCGCGGATGTGCACGGCAAGAACCACCATGCCGAGGGCTCGTTCGGCGCCTTCGTCGACTGGATCGACCTGATGGGGCCCGAAGGCCAGGTCACCCGCTGCTCGCGGACCGAGAACGCCCAGCTCTTCCACTGGACACTGGGCGGGATGGGGCTCAGCGGCTTCATCCTGCGGGCGGCGATCCGGTTGAAGCGGGTGGAAAGCGGCTGGATCCGGCAGACGACGCTGGCCGCGCCCAATCTGGAGGCGGCGCTGGAGGCCTTCGAGGCGACCTACGACGCCACCTATTCCATGGCCTGGATCGATTGCGCCGCGACCGGGGCGCGGATGGGCCGGTCCATCGTCATGAATGGCGAACACGCCCGGCTTTCGGACCTGCCGCCCGCCAAACGCGCCCAGCCCTTTGCCGCGCGCGGGCATCTGAGCCCCCGGGTGCCCTTCGACTTCCCCGGCTTCGTGCTGAACCCCTGGACCATCCGCGCCTTCAACGAGCTCTATTACTTCATGGGCAAGCGCGGCGCCGGGACCTCGCTCACCGGATGGGAGCCGTTCTTCTACCCGCTCGATGCGATCCGCGACTGGAACCGGATATACGGCCGCCGCGGCTTCATGCAATTCCAATGCGTCGTGCCGCTGGAGACGAAGGCCGAAGGCCTGCGCGCCATCCTCGACGCCATCACCCGCAGCGGTGCGGGCTCGTTCCTGGCGGTGCTGAAACGCTTCGGCCCGCAGGAAAGCGCCCTCTCCTTCCCGATGGAGGGCTATACCCTGGCCCTCGATTTCCCCGTCACACACCGGAGCCTCGATCTGATGCCCGACCTCGACCGCATCACCGCCGATTTCGGCGGCCGCTTCTACCTGGCCAAGGACAGCCGGATCTCGGCCGAGACGCTGCGCCGGACGGACCCCCGCTGGCAGGCCTTCGCCGAGATGCGCCGAGAGACGGGCCTCGCGCAGTCCTTCACCTCGGCCCAGGCAACGAGGCTGGGGCTGTGAGCGGCGTTGCCCTGATCCTCGGCGCCTCGTCGGACATCGCCCGCGCCTGCGCCCATCGCTACGGCGCCGAGGGTTACACGCTGCAACTGGCGGGCCGCGACCCCGAGGCGCTGGAGGCCGACGCGCAGGATCTGCGCCTGCGCCACCGGGTCAAGGTCAGCATCCACCGTTTCGACGTCCTGGACACCGCGGGCTTCGCGCCTTTCGTCGACGCCCTGCCCGCGCTGCCCGATACGGTGATCTGCGCCGTGGGCTTCATGGGCACCCAGGGCACCAGCGAAAAGGACCCGCAGGCCGCCGCGCTGGTCATGCGCTCGAATTACGAGGGGCCGGCGCTGATCCTCGGCCTGCTGGCCGACCGGATGGCCCTGCGCGGGCATGGCGTGCTGATCGGCATCTCCTCGGTGGCGGGCGACCGGGGCCGGGCCTCGAACTATGTCTATGGCTCGGCCAAGGCGGGGTTCACGGCCTTCCTCAGCGGGCTCAGGAACCGCTTCCACGGCAC
Source organism: Pararhodobacter sp. (assembly GCF_034676075.1). Taxonomy (GTDB): domain Bacteria; phylum Pseudomonadota; class Alphaproteobacteria; order Rhodobacterales; family Rhodobacteraceae; genus Pararhodobacter. Next base: position 12,096 of record NZ_JAUCCQ010000021.1, read on the forward strand.
CGACCTGCACGTCATCACCGTGAAACCCGGCTTCGTCGCCACAAGGATGACCGAGGGCATGGACCTCAACCCGCGCCTCACCGCCCTGCCCGAGCAGGTGGCCGAGGCGATCTGGCAGGCCGAAAAGCACCGCCGCGACGTGATCTATGTGAAGCCAGTCTGGCGGCTGGTCATGCAGATCATCACCGCCCTGCCCGAGATCCTGTTCAAGCGCACGCGGCTCTAGGCATTGCAGGCTCCGCTCACCGGGTGGCAAGGCTGTCCGGTGAGGACGGAGGGGCGTGGCCGTTTCTTCGCCTTCCTCACCGGACAGGCGGCCCGGGCAATTTATCGCAAATCGCAGACAGGCAGCGCGGCCTCGGTCGGGTCGCGTTCACCGCAGGGTAAGCTCCTGCGGGCAGTCTGCATGGCACACAGATCCTGATCGTCAGGGACGAAAGCGAAACGCTCTGGGGCGCGGTTGCTTTCGCTTTGCGGCCACCCGGTTTCGTCGCGACTTTCTGCGCTGCGGCATCGGCAAGGCGCCGCCGATCCCGGCCGGGCCTGTGGATAGATTTGTTGCCGGTTCACACAAAGGTGGGTAAGCCTGAAGCATGACGAGGGACAGAATGGAACCGCGTGCCGCAAAGGCGCGCCTCTTCGCGAGTGCGGGACAGATCACGCTTGCCGCCACCGGTCTGGGGGCACTGGCGCTGATCGCGGTCGGCGCTCAGGCGTTGTGGCATGCCGAACCCGCCCGCCCGGGTTCGGTGGCAGTGGCCTCGCTGGGGCCATCGCTGGGTCTGGACCACCGGCAAGGCACCGGGGGTGAGGGGCCGCGCATCTGGCTCTCCTCGCTGTCCAGCACCGGCGAGAGCCCCTTCGCCGCGCCCGATTACGCGCTGGACCCGGTGCTGCCGCGCCGTCAGCCCGGCGCCACCCGGCCGCAGGCGCCGGTGGCCAGCGCCCCGGTCGAGGCCGCTCCTGCGCCCGCCGTGGTGGTGGCCGCGCCTGAGACGCAGGCCGAACCGCAGCCGGTGCCGCAGATCGCCACCCGCGAAGGCCCGCCGCGCGTGACCCCGCCCCGGCGCCCTGCCCTGGCTGCCGCCACCGCTGCGGCGCCTGAGGTCCCCGCTGCCACGCCCGAGGTCCCCGCCGATCCGCTGGCCCTGGCCGCGCTGCACGCGCCGACCCGCTCGCTGCTGCCGCGCCCGCGCCCGGCCCTTGCCGCCCCGGTGGCCGAGGAACCGGTGCCCGAACAATCGCCCTCGCTCTTCGCCGCGATCGGCGAGGCGACCGGCCTGATCCGCTCGCGCACCCCGCAGCCCCGGCCGGAAACGGTGACACGCCTCGCCTCGCTCGATCTGGGCCGCGCCACGACGGATATGCCGCAGGCCGCCCCCGCCGTCCTCGAAATCCCGGCCCTGACCCGGGGCGCCCGCAGCGCCAGCTGCGATGCCGATCTGACCCGCGCCATCCCCCGCCGCAGCCGTGGTGCCGGCGACGGCAGCGCCGTGATCGGCCGGCTGACCAATGCCGGCGGCCGCGAGCGCGACAATGCGATCATTTCCGAAGTTCTGGCCGGTAACGTCCCGGATTTCCTGCGCGATCTGGTGCCGGTGACCTTCTCGGGCAACGGCATGACCATCACCATCTGCGTGACGCCCGATTACCTGGCCGTCGGCTCGGACCGCGATTTCGTCCGCGTGCCGCTGGGCCTGCCCGCGGCGATGCAGGTGGCCGAACGCTTCGACATGGTGCTGCCCACGACCCGCATGGTCGACGCGATCTATCAGCAGGCCAATGTCCATCTGAGCCCGGCGCCGATGGATCCGACCTCGGCCATGTCCTCGACCAATTACTTCCTGCGCCACAATGCCACCGTTCAGGGACAGATGCGCCAGTCGGGCGCCCGGCTGGGGCAGCTGGTGTCCGGGCATAAGAAGGACCTCGTGCTGACCAACCGGCTGCAATCGAACCCGGGCCGGGTGGCGATCTATGGCTGGCATCAGCGCAATGGCCGCGCCATCCAGCCGCTGAGCACGGTGCACGGGGCGCAATACGTCGATTACAGTCACGGGATCCGGCTGGTCTCGCGCCGGGCCTATGTCAACGGGCGCGCGGTCGATCTGCGCGACCTGCTGTCGGACAGCCGGATGGCGGGGCTGGTGTCGTCCGAAGGCACGATCAGCAACCGCCAGCTTCTGGCGCTCGCGGACTAAGCGAAAGGGGCCCCTGGGGCCCCTTTTTCATTCCTCGTCCAGATCTTCCGGCGGCGGCGGTTCGAGCAGCGTCTCGAATCGCCGCTTCTGCTTGGCCGACCACGAGACGGTCAGCAGCAGCCCCGTCTCCGTCGTCTCTTCGCCCTGCACGATCCCCTCGGCATAGGCCCAGGCGCGGGCCTTGCCCTCGCCATGACCGATCTCGACCACCTCGACCCGCCGTTCGTCGCCCAGCGACTTGCCCATGGCCGCGATCAGCTCGGGCAGGCCCTGCCCGGTCAGCGCCGACACCGCGATCACCTCGTCACGCCGCGCGGCGGTGTTGAGGCGGGCGTCGTCCGGGGGCAGGAGGTCGATCTTGTTCCAGACCTCGAGCCGCGAGACATCCTTGCCGACGCCCAGCTCACGCAGGATCGTCTCCACATCCTCGGCCTGGGCCTCGGTTTCGGGATGGGCAATGTCGCGGACATGGAGGATGAGATCGGCTTCCAGCACCTCTTCCAGCGTGGCGCGGAAGGCGGCGACCAGCTGGGTCGGCAATTCGCTGATGAAACCCACGGTGTCGGACAGGATCACCGACAACCCGCCCGGCAGCACCACCGCCCGCATCGTCGGGTCGAGCGTGGCGAAGAGCATGTCCTTGGCCAGCACCTCGGCGCCGGTCAGGTGGTTGAAAAGCGTGGATTTCCCGGCGTTGGTGTAGCCGACCAGCGCGACGATCGGATAGGGCGTGCGCCGCCGCGCCGCCCGGTGCAGCGCGCGGGTCTTGACCACCTTTTCCAGCTGGCGCCGGAGGCGGATCATCTGCTCGTCGATGGCGCGGCGGTCCGCCTCGATCTGCGTCTCGCCGGGGCCGCCGACGAAACCGAGGCCCCCGCGCTGACGCTCGAGGTGGGTCCAGGCCCGCACCAGCCGGGTCCGCTGATAGCTGAGCGCCGCCAGTTCGACCTGCAGCACACCCTCGCGGGTGCGGGCGCGGTCGGCAAAGATCTCCAGGATCAGGCCGGTCCGGTCCAGAAGCTTGACGCCCCATTCCTTTTCGAGGTTGCGCTGCTGCACCGGGCTCACCGGCCCGTCGATCAGCACCAATTCGACCTCTTCGGCCTCGAAGCGTTCTTTCAGCTCCTGCACCTTGCCCGAGCCGAACAGCATGCCGGGATGGGCGCGCGGCAGCCGCACGACCATGCCCCCCGCAACCTCGATCCCCGGCAGGGCCAGCGCCAGCGACAGCCCTTCGGCCAGCAGCGCCTCGGCCGAGCGCGAGGCGTCGTTGCCGCGGATGTCCGGGTGCAGGACAAACGCCTTCTGGCGGCGGCCACCGCCGGCCCCGCCCAGGTCTTTGACGTCGATGGTCACGATTCTGTCCGGCGCTCGCCGTCAGTCCTCGCCGTTGTAAAGCGAGATGGGCTGACCCGGCATGATGGTCGAAATGGCATGCTTGTAGACCAATTGGCTCTGGCCTTCACGGCGCAGCAGCACACAGAAATTGTCGAACCAGGTGATTACCCCCAGCAATTTCACACCATTGATGAGGAAAATCGTCACCGGAACCTTGTTCTTGCGAACATGATTGAGAAAGGCGTCCTGCAAATTCTGTTTGTCTACGGCCATTGTCTTGCCTTCTTGTTATCGGCCCACGCAGCGGTTCTGGCTGTCGCAGTCTCCCCCTGGGGCGCGAGTATGGCTGCGGAACCGGCGAGATTCCAGCCCGAAAAGTCGCCTTTTCAGCGTATTACGCGGAGATTTCCGCACAGCCCCTGTGCCGGGGCCCGCCTGGACCTCAGTTTCGGCGCGAACGGTCGAGGATTGCCGCCAGCAGAACCAGAATTTCCAACCTTCCGAGAATCATTGCAAGCGCCAAAACGACCCGCGCCGGATCCCCCAGCAGGACCCAATAGAGCGGCAGGTCGCCCGCCACCTGCACCAATTGCCCGGTATTGGTCAGGGCGCTCACCCCGAAGATCATCGCCGTTTCCAGCGTCATGCCGCTGAACAGAAGCAGCGCCACCACCGCGACCGAGGTCAGCGCGAAGACCATGGCGAACAGCCAGGCCGACCGGGCGGCGGTGGTGGCGAGGAACCGGTCATGTTCATTGCCGCCGATGACCATCGAGGGATAGATCATCCGCATCAGCTCGAACCGGCTGAGGCGCGCGAGGGAATAGAGCCGCAGCAGCTTGATGCCCCCCGCCGTGGTCGCCACCCCGCCCCCCAGCAGCGCCACCGACATCAGCACGAGGCCCGGCGGCGTCAGCCCCGACCAGGCCCGCGCCGTGATCCAGTCCTGATTGACGAAGCCGGTGGTGGTCAGGAACGACAGCGAGGTGAAGGCCGCGCCCCAGGCGGCACGGCCCATGGCGGGCAGGTTCTCGCCCTCGCGCGCCTCGAAGGCCCCCGCCCAGTGGCGGGCCACGACGAAAAGCGTCACCAGCCCGACCAGCGCCACGGCGGTCAGGATCTCGGGGTCGCGGTAAAGCGGCCGGGGGCGCGAGCCATGGCCCGGCAGGAAGCGGCGGCTGAGTGCGAGGCAGAGGAAGGCGAAGATCGCCATCTCGGCCGGGAGCCCGATGCTGCCCAGCGTCTCCCGGGCCAGCACGCCCGAGGTCGAGAGCGTGGCCATGGCCTGCATCAGCGCCTCGAACCCCGAGACGCCCACCAGCGTCAGGATCAGCCAGAGCGCCAGCGTCAGCCCGGAATAGGCCGGCAGCAGCACCAGCGTATGCGCCCTGAGCCGGATGCCGGGCCCGGTCGTCGACCCGGCACGGGGCAGCGTCGGCGGGGTGCGGCGGATCATCTCGTAGCCGCCCAGCCGCAGGGGCGCCAGCAGCGCCGTGGCCGCGGCCAGGATGAACAGCCCGCCCAGCCAGCCCGCCATGCCACGCCACAGATGCACCGCTTCGGGCACCCGGCGCGGCAGGTCGATGAGCGAGGCGCCGGTGGTGGTGAAGGCCGAGATCATCTCGAACCAGGCATCGGCGAAGCGCATCGCGGGCAGCGCCTCGGCCAGGGGCAGCGCCATGACGGCAGGCAGCAGCAGATAGATCGCGGCCAGCAGCGGAAACGGGCCCGACGGCATGCCGCGCCGGGTCTGGCCCGCCATGGCGATGGCCACGAGGCTGGCGATCAGCAGGCTGAGAACCGACCAATAGAGGAACACCCGCGCCAGCGAGGCCTGCCCATCCATCGCCGCCTTGCCCGCGGGCACCAGCATCAGCGCCCCGGCCAGCGCGATCAGCGCGACGAGGGGCGGCACCCGGGTCAGGCGCAGCGGCATCTCAGAAGTACTCCACCGCCACCTGCAACAGGCGCTCGATCACCGGCACGTCGTTTCTGAGCGCGAAGATGACCAGCAGGTCGCCCTCGGCCAGTTCGGTGGAGCCGGTCGGCTTGACGAATTCGCCCTGTTTCTTGACGGCGCCGACCAGCGCCCCCTCGGGGAAGCCGATCTGGCCGATGGTCCGCCCGGCCAGCGGCGAGGTCGACAGCACCTGCGCCTCGATCACCTCGGCCTCGCCGTCGCCGATGGTATAGATCGAGCGCACGCGCCCCAGCCGCACATGGCGCAGGATCGAGGACACGGTGGTGGCGCGCGGGTTGATATGCGCGTCGATGCCCAGATGATCCATCATCGGCACCAGCGAGGGGTCGTTGACCAGCGCGATGGTCATCTTGCAGCCCATGGCCTTGGCGCGGACGCAGGCCAGCAGGTTGGTCTTGTCGTCGTCGGTCACCGCCAGAAGCGCGTCGGCCGAATCGATGGCGGCCTCGTTCAGCAATTCGCTGTCCATGCCGTCGCCATGCAGGACGATGGTCCGCTCCAGCGCGTCGGCGGCGGTTTCCGCCCGGGTCCGGTCCCGCTCGATCACCTTGACGCGCACCCGCTCGCGCTGCGCTTCCAGCGCCCGGGCGACGCCGAGACCCACGTTGCCGGCACCGATGATGACGATCCGCTCCTGCTTGGCGAGGGGCTTGCCGAAAATCGCCAGCGTCCGCGCCAGATCCGAGCTTTCCGAGACGACATAGATCTGGTCACCCTCGAACAGCTGGTCGCCGGGCTCGGGCGCGAACAGCTTGCCGCCCCGCCGCACGCCCACGACCAGCGCCCTGAGCGAGGAGAAAAGCTCGGTCAGCTGCCGGAGCGGCGTGTTCAGGACCGGGCAATCCTCGTCCAGCGCGATGCCCGCCAGCCGGACCGAACCATCCAGGAAATCCTGCACATCGAAGGTCGAAGGGGCGGCGAAGCGGCGAAGCGCGGCGCGCGAGACCTCGCGTTCGGGGTTGATCACCACGTCGATGGGCAGGTGATCGCGGCGGAACAGGTCGGAATAGACCGGGTCCAGATAGGTCTGGGCCCTGAGACGCGCGATCTTGCGCGTCACATTGAACACGGAATGCGCCACCTGGCACGTCACCATGTTCACCTCGTCGGAATGCGTCGCGGCGATGATCATGTCGGCCTCGCGCGCGCCCGCTTGCTCCAGCACGTCGGGATGCGAGGCGAAACCCACGACGCCCTGAACCTCGAGCGTGTCGGTCGCCCGGCGCACCAGCGCCGCGTTGTTGTCGACGATCGAGACGTCGTTGGCCTCGCCCGCCAATTGCCGGGCAATCTGCCACCCGACCTGACCCGCGCCGCAGATGATGATCTTCATCGCCCGTACCCCGTGCGTCCCGGTTTAATCGTCGCGCCCGCTGCGCCCGCCGGACAGGGCGGCGGTGTTGACGCCCAGCGACTTCAGCTTGCGATGCAGCGCCGAGCGCTCCATACCGACAAACGCCGCCGTGCGCGAGATGTTACCGCCGAAGCGGTTGATCTGCGTCAGCAGGTATTCGCGTTCGAAGAGTTCCCGCGCCTCGCGCAGCGGCAGCGTGGCAAGGCCCCCGGCCAGCACCACCCTGCCCTCGTCCTCGGCCCCGGCCGATTCCGCGATCAGGTCGCGGGCCTCGATGGCGCCCTGGCTGTCGCCGAGGATCAGCGCCCGCTCGATGACATTCCTGAGTTGGCGGATGTTGCCCGGCCAATTCATGGATTGCAGCTGCGTCTCGGCCTCTTCCGACAGGTCGCGCTTCGGCAGGCCCTGGGTCTGGGCCAGCAGGTCGATGAAATGGCGGGCCAGCACCGGGATATCCTCACGCCGTTCCGACAGCGAGGGCACGGCGATGGGCACCACGTTCAGCCGGTCGTATAGCTCCTGCCGGAAGGTCCCGGCGCCGATCTCGGCCCTGAGGTCCCGGGTGGTCGAACTGATCACCCGCAGATCCACCTTCACGCGGTCGGCGCCATCGACGCGGGTGAAGGTCTGTTCGGTCAGCACGCGCAGGATCTTCGACTGGGTGCCGATGGGCATGTCCGCCACCTCGTCGAGGTAAAGGATGCCGCCATTGGCCTGCTCCAGCAGGCCCGGGATCACCCCCCGCGCGCCACTTTCCTGGCCGAAGAGGACGGCCTCCATCTTCTCGGGCTCGATGGCGGCGCAGCTGACGGTGACGAAGGGCGCCTGCGCCCGGTTCGACTGGGCATGGATGAAGCGCGCCGCAACCTCCTTGCCGCTGCCCGAGGGGCCGGTCAGCATGACCCGCCCGTTCGAGCGCGTGACCTTGCCCAGTTGCGAGCGCAGGAATTTCATCGCGGGCGACTGGCCGATCATCTCGGTCGGGCCGCTGTCGCGCTTCTTCAGCTTGGTGTTTTCCCGGCGCAGGCGCGAGGTCTCCATCGCCCGGCCGATCACCACCAGCAGCTGGTCGGTGTTGAAGGGCTTCTCGATGAAATCGTAAGCGCCCTTCTTGATCGCCTCGACGGCGATCTCGATATTGCCGTGGCCCGAGATGATCACCACCGGGATATGCGGATATTCGCGCTTCACGGACATCAGGATGCCGATGCCGTCCAGCTTCGAATCCCTGAGCCACAGGTCCAGAATCATCAGCATCGGCGGATCGGTTGCCACCGCCGACATGGCCTCGTCCGAATTCGCGGCGAGGCGGGTGGAATACCCCTCCTCGCGCAAGATCTCGGCCACCAGTTCACGGATGTCGCGTTCGTCGTCGACGATCAGGATGTCGCTCATGCCTCAACCCCTGTTTCATTGCGGCTGCCCCGCGCCGAGCGCAGGAGAGGCAACCGGATTTCCGCCATGGCCCCGCTGTGGGTGCAACCCGCCATCACCGGCGCGTCGGTCAGCGCCAGCGTGCCGCCATGTTCCTCGATAATCTTTTTCACGATCGGCAGGCCCAGGCCCGTTCCCCGCTCGCGCGTCGTCACGTAAGGCTCGAAGAGCCGCGCCCGGTCCTCGGGCAGGCCGATGCCGTTATCGGCAATGGTGATGGTGGCGCGATCCTCGGCCACGTCCATGCGCACGGCGATCCGCGGCTGGAAGCCTTGCGGCGCGCGCCCCGCCTCGACGAAGCCTTCGATGGCCTCGCCCGCGTTCTTCAGCAGGTTGGTCAGCGCCTGGCTGATCATCGTCGGATCAATCTCGATCATCAGCGGGCCTTCGGGCAGCGCCACGTCGAAGGCGACTTCCGGCTGGCCTGCCTCCTGCAAGGTGGTGGCGTCGCGCAGGACCTGCACCAGATCGGTCATCCGCCGATCGGGTTCCGGCATCCGGGCGAAGCGCGAGAATTCATCGACGATCCGGCGCAGGTCGCCGGTCTGGCGCACGATCACATCGGTGAGGTTGCCGAGGCTTTCGGCATCCTCGGCGTTCATCACCTTGGAAAACTTGCGCTTGATGCGTTCGGCCGACAGCTGGATCGGCGTCAGCGGGTTCTTGATCTCATGGGCGATGCGTCGCGCCACGTCGCCCCAGGCGGCCATCCGCTGGGCCGAGACCAGCTCGGTCACGTCGTCGAAGGCCACCACATAGCCCTCAAGCTGGCCCGCGGCGTTGCGCCGTTCGGCCAGCCGCACCAGCAGACTTTCGAGCCGCCCGTTGCGGCTGATCCGCACCTCGTCCTGCACCCGCCCGCCCACGAGCCGCCCCTCGCCGGATTGCAACCGGCTCAGCAGCGCGCCGAATTCGGGCACCACCTCGGCCAGCGAGCGATGCGCCGCCTCCTCGGCCGAGACCTTGGTCAGGGCCTCGGCCGCGCGGTTGACGAAATCGACATGCCCCTCGGCGTCGAGGCCGATGACCCCCGCCGTGACCGAGCCCAGCACCGAATCGAAAAGGCGGCGGCGTTCCTCGATCTGGCGGTTGTTGGTCAGCAGCGCCTCGCGCTGGCCCTGAAGCTGGCGGGTCATCTGGTTGAAGACCCGACCCATGGTGGCGATCTCGTCGCCGCCCTTCTCCTCGGGCACCTGCACCTCAAGATCGCCCTTGCCGACCCGTTCCGCCGCCGCCGCCAGCCGGCCGATGGGGCGCGAGAGCCCTTCGGCGAACCACATCCCCAGCCAGACCGCCGCCAGGATCAGGATCAGCGCAAAGCCGATATAGAGCAGCGCGAAGTTGAAGAGCACGGTGCCGCGCTCGGCTTCCAGCTGGTTATAAAGCGCGATGGTCTGCTGGGTGTCATCGAGCAGGCTCAGGATCTCGCCATCCACCGCCCGGGTGACATAGAGCAGCCGGTTGGGATAGCCCGGCAGCGGCACCAGCGCGCGGAACTCGCTGCTCGGCCAGTCCTTGACCAGCGCCAGCTCGCCCCCGGCCGCACGCCTGAGGTCCTCGGGCGCGGGGTTGATGAAATCGAAGAGATAGGACCGCTCGCCCCGGAGCCTGAGCGCGCCGTCGAAATCGATGATGAAGGCCACGCGCAGCCCGCGCTGGATCGCCCCCTGCGCCTGGCTGAGAAGAGAGCGCATGTCGCCCTCGCTGAGCGTCGGGCGCTGTTCGCGGGCGCTGACCAGCAGGTTCGCGACCGCCTGCGCATCCTCGATCAGGTTGCGCTCCTGCTCCTGCTGATAGGCCTCGGCCGCGGCCAGCGAATTGCCGACCACGTTGCGCACCCGTTCCGAGAACCAGCCCTCAAGCCCCAGGTTGATCGTCACCACGGCAAAGACCGCGACGGTGATCGCGGGCAAGAGCGCGCTGATGGCAAAGAGCGACGACAGCCGCAGATGCAGCTGCGACCCGGCCGAACGGGTGCGCCGCGCGGTGATCAGCCGCCCGATCCTGAGCAGCACCAGCCCCGCCACCACCAGGATATACATGAGGTCCGCCAGCAGCACGAGGCGCAGCGACGGCAGGTTCGACAGGAAGGAGAACGGCCCCAGCACCAGGATGGTCGCCACCACCAGCACCGGCGCCAGCACAACCAAAACGAAGGTCCCCAGCGCCTGCAACCGGCGCTGCATCGGCGAGCGGCGACGCAGGACGCGCGGCGGCGCGAGGTCAGATCCCTCGGAAGGGGGCGATGAGGCGGTCATGGGCGGCAATCAGGCAACACGGGCGATGACGCGGGTTGTTGGCACGAGGTGCGGCAATTGCGCCACGCCCCTGTGGCCTGACTACATCAACTTGCGGCGCCGTGTCACGCGAATATCGAGCTCGTTGGTCTTCTTGCGCAAAGTATTGCGATTGATGCCCAGAAGGTCGGCACAGCGCGCCTGGTTCCCGCCGGTGTATTCCAGCGCGATGTCGATCAACGGAGCCTCCACCTCGCGCAGGATCCGCTGATAGACGCCGGGCGGCGGCAGGTCGGCGCCATGCAACTCGAAGTAGCGCCGGACGTGGCGGGCGACCGACTCGGCCAGCGTGCCCGCTTCGGCCGCTTCCCCGGGGGGCGAGGCGGCGGGATGGGCGTTGAGCGCCGCTTCCATCTCGGCCCGGCTGATCTCGGGCTCCTGCCCGGTGATCACCAGACGGCGGATCACGTTCTCCAGCTGGCGCACGTTGCCGGGCCAGCGGTATTGCCGCACCAACTCCAGCGCCGAATTGGACAGCCGCCGCGGGTTGCCCCCCTCACGCGCCGCGCGGGCCAGGAAATGCTCGGCCAGCAGCGGAATGTCCTCGATCCGTTCGCGCAGCGGCGGCACGTGCAGGGTGACACCCGAGAGGCGGTAATAAAGGTCGTGGCGGAAGAGCCCGGCCTCCAGCGCGCCATTCAGGCTGCCGTCGGCGATGGCGATGATGCGCGGCCCGTCCGAGGGCAGCGCATCCAGCAGCCGCACCAGCCGCGCTTGCGCCGGTCCGTCCAGATCGCCCAGACCGTCCAGCACCAGCGAGCCGCCCCGCGCCCGCGCCATCAGCGCGGAGCCGCCGCTGCCCTGATCCGAGCCGAAATCCTGGGCCGAGGCCAGCACGAAGGGTTGCGCCCGGCGGTCCGAGAAATCGTGCAGCGCCCGGGCGATGAGCGATTTGCCGGTGCCGGATTCGCCGGTGATGAGGGCGGGCAGTTCCGCGTTCATCACCCGCGCCACCAGCCGGTAGAGCGCCTGCATCGAGGGGGTGCGCCCGACCAGCGGAAGGTCGGTCGCAGCCGAAGCCTCGGGCACCGGGATCGGCTGGGGCTGCGGGGCCTGCGGCACCACGCGGGCCCCGCCGCGGCGCGAACTCTCCATCGCCTTGCCCGCCCTGGACAACAGGTCCGGCAGGTCGAAGGGCTTTGGCAGGTAATCCCAGGCCTCGGCCTCGGTCGCCTGGATCGCGGTCATGATCGTGTTCTGCGCCGAGATGACGATCACTGGAAGACCGGGCCGCAAGGTCTTGATCCGGGGCAACATTTCGATGCCGTTGCCGTCGGGCATCATGACATCGGTGACCACCAGGTCGCCCTTCCCTTCCTCGACCCATCTGAGCAGCGTGGTCAGCGACGAGGTGGCATGGACCCGGCACCCGGCGCGGGTCAGCGCCTGGGTCAGCACGGTCCGGATCGTGCGGTCGTCGTCGGCGACAAGGACGGTACCATCCATCAGCGGGACTCCTTGGTTAGGGCAGGTGCGACGGGCAGCGACACCTCGAAGACAGTCTGGCCAGGCCGGGATTTCACCTCGATCCAGCCCTCATGGGCGCCGATGATCTTGGAGACCAGCGCCAGTCCCAGCCCCGTGCCGTTCTCGCGGCCCGAGACGAAGGGTTCGAAAATATTCTCGGCGATGGCGGGCGGCAGGCCCGGGCCATCGTCGATGATCTGCACATGGATCGGCAGCGCCACCCGCCGACCGTCGAGGCCCGAGACCTGCAGCCCGCGTTCGAAATAGGTGTGGATGCGGATCGTGCCGCCCTTGGGCTGCGCCTCGGAGGCGTTCTTGATCAGGTTCAGGAACACCTGCTGCAACTGGTCGGGATCGGCCCAGACCTCGGGCAGCGAGGGGTCGTAATCGTCGGTGATGCGCATATGCGCCCCGAAGCCCACCTCGGCCGACCGCCGGGCGCGTTCCAGCACGTCGTGGATGTTGACCGGCCGGCGCTCGGGCGGGCGCTGGTCGCCGAAATGCTCGACCTGATCCAGCAGCTTCACGATGCGCCGCGTCTCGGCGACGATCAGGTCGGTCAGCTCGCGGTCGGCTGCATTGAGGCCCATGGACAGCAGCTGCGCCGCCCCGGCGATCCCCGCCAGCGGGTTCTTGATCTCATGCGCCAGCATGTCGGCCATGCCGATCGCCGATTTCGCCGCCCCCTTCAGGACCGAGGTCCGCCCCAGCCGCCCGGCGATGTCGCGGGGCGTGATGAGCAAAAGCAGCGTCTCGGCCTCGTCATTCATCGGCGCGATCTGCACCGAGCAGAGGACCGGCGGCCGGTCCCCGGTGCAGACCTCGCAATCGTTGATGAAGATCGGCGCACGGTTGTTGCGGGCGCGGTCGACGGCCTCGTCCATCGGCGCGTCGATGGCCAGCCGGTCGAAGGCGGGCTCGCCCCTGAGCATCACCGCCGAGGCCGAGCAGAATTGCTCGGCGGCCGAGTTGCAATCGAGGATCCGCTCCTTGCCGCCGACCGAGCCGGTGGTAAAGGCCGGCATCGGCAGCGCCGCGAAGATGGCGCCGGGGATCGGCGGGCCGTTCATGCCGCGTCCCGCCAGGGTTCGAGCGCTTGCGGAAGCGCGGCCAGCACCGCCGCCGCATCGCTTTCGCGCATCAGCCGGGCGCGGATCGCGGGCTCGCCCCCGGCGGCGTCGATGTACCAGCCCAGATGCTTGCGGGCGATGCGGACACCCAGCTCGCGGCCATAGAAATCGAGCATCCCCTCGTAATGCCCGGCCACCAGATCGACCAGCGCGGCGCCTTCGGGCACCACGGGCGCGGGCGTGCCGTACAAAGCAGCGCTGATCTGGGCCAGCAGCCAGGGCCGCCCCTGCGCGGCCCGCCCGACCATCACCCCGGCGCCGCCCGATTGGGCCAGCGCCTGACGCGCGGCCTCGGGCCCGTCGATATCGCCATTGGTCAACACCGGCACGTTGACTGCTTCCACCACCTCGGCGATGGCGGCCCAATCGGCGCTGCCGGTATAGAATTGCGCGCGGGTTCTGCCGTGAATGGTGATCATCCGCACACCGGCGCCCTCAGCCTGCTGCGCGATCTTCGCCGCGTTCAGGCAATCGCCGTCCCAGCCCAGCCGGGTCTTCAACGTCACGGGCACGGAGACCGCGCCCACCACCGCCTCGATGAGCCTCAGGGCAAGGTCAGGCTCGCGCATCAGCGCCGAGCCCGCGGCGCCGCCCACGACCTTCTTGGCCGGACAGCCCATGTTGATGTCGATGATCGGCGCGCCCTGCCCTTCGGCGATCCGCGCCGCTTCGGCCATGGCGCCCGCCTCGCGGCCCGCCAGCTGCACCGAGGTCGGCACATCGGCATCGACCTCGGCCCGGGCGCGGCTGGCGGCGCGGCGCGAGGGGCGTGCGGTGACCATCTCGCCCGAGGCGATCATCTCGCTCACGACGAGGCCTGCACCGAACGACGCGACGACGCGGCGGAACGGCAGGTCGGTAATCCCGGACATGGGCGCCAGTACGACGGGCGATGTCAGGGGAACGGGAAAAGCGACGGCAGTCATCAGGCCCTGTCAGTCGGGGTGTGCGGTGGTGCAACGGTGCCCATCTAGCGCGCAGATCGGGCAGACGGAAAGGCAGACGGAAAAGAATCTGCCCGCGCTTTCATCAATTGCCCTTTTGATGCGCAAAACTCAACTGCTGGCGCCTCATTTTCACGCAATACCCCCTCGGAAACGGCGCAGCAGCAGGCTTGCGGGCCTTCGCGCAACGGCCTAAGTCCCGAGGATGAGCCGCAAAGACGACAGTGCCGTGATCCTTGTTGCCGCCGGGCGTGGCAGCCGCATGGGCGGCGGCCTGCCCAAGCAATGGCGCTTGCTGGCGGGGCGGCCGGTGCTGGCGCATACCGTCGCGGCCTTCCGGGCGGCGGGTCTGGAGCGGATCCTGCTGGTCATTCACCCCGAGGATCGCGCCCGCGCCGAGCCCCTGGGCCTGCCGCTGGTCGAAGGTGGCGCCAGCCGCAGCGACTCGGTCCGCGCGGCGCTTGCGGCGCTGGCTTCCGATCCCCCCGCGCAGGTCCTTATCCACGACGCCGCCCGCCCGCTGGTCGAGCCTTCGCTGATCGCGGGTGTTCTCGACGCGCTCGCCACGCATCCCGCCGCCGCCCCCGCCCTGCCGGTGGTCGATGCGCTCTGGCGGGGCGAGGCAGGCGCGGTCGCTGGCCTGCAACCCCGCGACGGGCTTTTCCGCGCCCAGACGCCGCAGGGGTTCGACTTCGCCGCCCTCAGCGCCGCCTATGCCGCCCATCCGGGCGACGCCGCCGATGATGTGGCCGTGGCGATGGCCGCGGGCCTCACGGTCGCCATCACCCCGGGCAGCGAGCGCAATCTCAAACTTACCTATCCCGAGGATTTCACCCGCGCCGAGCAGATGCTGGCGGAAAGGAGCGCCATGGACATTCGCCTGGGCAACGGTTTCGACGTCCACGCCTTTACCGAGGGCGATCACGTCTGGCTCTGCGGCGTCAAGGTGCCGCACACGAAGGCGCTGCTGGGCCATTCCGACGCCGATGTCGGCATGCACGCCCTGACCGACGCGATTTATGGCGCGCTGGCCGAGGGCGATATCGGCCGCCATTTCCCGCCCTCCGACCCGCAGTGGAAGGGGGCCGCGAGCCATATCTTCCTGCGTCACGCCGGGGAGCTTGCCCGCAGCCGGGGCTTTGCCATTTCCAATTGCGACGTCACGCTGATCTGCGAACGGCCCAAGGTGGGGCCTCATGCCGCAGCGATGCAGGCGGCTCTGGCGGATATCCTCGGCCTTGAGCCTGACCGCGTCTCGGTCAAGGCGACCACTTCCGAACGGCTGGGCTTCACCGGCCGCGAGGAAGGCATCGCCGCCATCGCCACTGCAACCCTGGTGAAAGCATGACCCTTTCGCGCCTCGTTTCCATCGGCTTCGGCCTGGGCCTGCTGCGTCCCGCGCCGGGCACCTGGGGCTCGGCCGGGGCCATCGCCGTCGGGCTGGTCATCGACCGTTACCTCGGTGCGCCGGTGCTGGTGCTGGCCGCCATCCCCGCCACTTTCGCCGGGATCTGGGCCTGCCACGCCGAGCTGCGCGACCGGCCCGGCGCCGACCCGTCCGAGATCGTTATCGACGAAGTGGCGGGGCAATGGCTGGCGCTCAGCTTCCCGGCCATGGCCTTCTGGCTCCGCGGCTGGGAAACCTGGATGCCCTATCCCGGCTGGGTCGCGGCCTTCCTGTTCTTCCGGCTCTTCGACATCTGGAAGCCCTGGCTGATCCGCAAGGCCGACGAGCGCGCCGACTGGATGGGCGTGATGCTCGATGACCTGCTGGCCGGCCTCGCCGCCGGGGTCGCGGTGATCATCGCCGCCGGAATCGCGCATGGGGTGCTGATGTGAGCGAGGCGCTGGCGACCGAAGTCCTGGCACTGGCCCGCGCCGCCGGGGTGATGGTCGCCACGGCTGAAAGCTGCACTGGCGGGCTGGTCGTGGGGGCGCTGACGGCGATTGCGGGATCCTCTGACGTGGTGGACCGGGGCTTCGTCACCTATTCCAACGCCGCCAAGCGCGAGATGCTGGGCGTCAGGGCCGAAACGCTCGCCGCCCATGGCGCGGTCAGCGAGGAGGTCGCGGCCGAGATGGTGCTGGGCGCGCTGTCGCACAGCGGCGCGGGACTGGCCGTGTCGATCACCGGGATCGCCGGGCCCGGCGGGTCCGAGTTCAAGCCCGAGGGCCGCGTCTGTTTCGGGATTGCCCGAAAGGGAGGCAACGCCCACACCGAAACCATCGAATTCGGCCCCCTCGGCCGGGCCGAGGTGCGCGCAGCCTCTGTGCAGCATGCCTTGATTCTGCTCAGGGACGCCCTGATCTGATTCACAAGACGCGCGCGAATTGGGCATGACGCCCAATTCTTCGCCCTCAGCGCCTCCAGTTTCGCAACTGGGCGGCGACTGACCCGCCCTTGGCGCCATTGCCTCTTTTCTGGCCATCCCGGAAACGCGCAGAGGATGCGTCACGGCCAAGGAGGGGACGATGAACGCAGCCGATACCGCATTCCTGATTACCGCAACGGCACTCGTGCTGTTCATGACCCTGCCAGCGCTGGCGCTGTTCTACGGCGGCCTCGTGCGCGCCCGCAACGTGCTGAGCGTCTTCATGCATGTCTTCTCGATCGCCTGCCTGATGTCGATCCTGTGGCTGGCGCTGGGCTATACCATCGCCTTCGGCGAACCGGGCGGGTTCTGGGGCGGGTTGTCGCGCGCCTTCCTGATCGGCGTGACGCCGGACAGCCTGACCGGCACCGTGCCGGAAGTGCTGTTCTTCGCCTTCCAGATGACCTTTGCCATCATCACCCCGGCGCTGATCGTCGGCGCCTATGTCGAGCGGGTGGGCTTCGGCTTCGTGCTGACCTTCTCGGCGCTCTGGATGCTGCTGGTCTATGCGCCGGTCGTGCACTGGATCTGGGGCGGCGGCTTCATGGCCGATGGCGGGATCTGGGGCGAGACCGGCACCCGCGACTTCGCGGGCGGCATCGTCGTGCATGAAACGGCGGGGCTGGCGGCGCTGGTCATCGCCTGGTTCCTGGGCCCGCGCAAGAACCGCACCACCCCGCCCCACCAGCCCGGTCTGGTGATGATCGGCGCGGCGATGCTCTGGGTCGGCTGGTTCGGCTTCAACGGCGGCTCGGCGCTGGCGGCGAACGGTCAGGCGGCAATGGCGATCACCGTGACGCATCTGTCGGCGGCCGCCGCCTCGCTCAGCTGGGTCCTGTGGGAACGCATCAAGTTCGGCCGCGCCTCGATGGTGGGTCTGGTCACCGGCACCATCGCCGGGCTGGCCTCGATCACCCCGGCCGCGGGCTTTGTTGGCCCCATCGCCGCGCTGGTCATCGGCGGCGTGGCCGGGATCCTCTGCCAGGAGGCGGTCAATCTGGTGCGCAACCGGCTGAAGATCGACGACACGCTCGATGTCTTCGCCGTGCACGGCGTGGGCGGCATCTTCGGCACGATCATGGTGGCGGCGCTGGGTCACGGCGCCTGGATCGCCCAGCTTGGCGCACTGGCGCTGGTCGGCGTCTATACCGTCGCGGCCTCGATCGTGCTGCTGAAACTGGTGGCGATGGTCACGCGGCTGCGCGTCGACGCCGAGACCGAGACCAATGGCCTGGACCTGTCGGTCCATGGCGAACGGGCCTACGAGCTCAATTCCTGAGCGCGCCTTCGCCCGCGTCCCTCGGGGCGCGGGCCATCAGGCTGTCGAGGATCAGCGCCAGCAGGTCAGGCCGACCGGTGGTCCCCGATTTGCGATAGATGGCGTTGAGATGCGATTTCACCGTCGCCTCGGTCGAGCCGCGCATCGTGGCAATCTCGGCAATCGACAGCCCCTTGACCATGAACAGGGCGACATCGGCCTCGGCCCCGGTCAGGCCCCACTGCGCGAAATGCTCGGCCACCACCGACTCGACCGCCGATCCGGCGAGACGGAGGTCGCGCTCCATCCCCGCCTGACGGCGCAGAAGCCAGACCACCAGCCGCACCTCCAGCACGATGGCCACCAGCATCGCCAGGGCCGAGGCCGTCTCGATCCCCTGAAGCAGGGTGAGCGCCTGCAGGGGCGAGGGCCGCTCGGTCCAGATGTCGTCGATCACGTCGACAACGAAGAAACCCGCGCAGAACGCCTGCAGGGAGACCAGCAGCACCACGCCGCCGATCAGGCGCCGCGGGCCGGGAAGGGAAGAGGCAAAGGGGCGCATCGGCAGGCCTGTCGTTCGGGTCCCGGTGTCGGGGATCACCAGTCAAGCACGGCCCGGGCGCCGACCGCAACCGGCGCTCAGCCGTAGAGCTTGCGCGCCCGCGTCTCGAAGGCGCCGACCACCCGGCGCATCGCCTCGTCGAAGACCAGACCGATGACCTTCTGCAGGATGGCGTTGCGGAACTCGAAATCGACCTCGAAGCGGACGCGGCACCCCTCGCCCTCGGGCTCCACCTCCCAGAACGAGTGCAGGTACTTGAAGGGTCCGTCCAGATAATCGGTCTCGATCCGCCGTTCGCCCGGGATCAGCACCACGCGCGAGCCGAACTTTTCGCGGAAGACCTTGAAGCTGATGACCAGATCCGCCTCCATCACCTCGGCCCCCGCGCCACGCTCGGGCGCGGGCTTGCGCGAACGGATGCGGGCGGCGGCGGTCCAGGGCAGGAACTCGGGGTAGCGCGCCACATCCGCCACCAGGTCGTAGATCTGTTCGGGCGTGTAGGGCAGCAGGCGGTTTTCGCTGTGATGGGGCATCCCGACCTCTGGCATGTGCGGGCGTCTTTTCCTAGAGTGGGCCCCGGTTTTCAACCCCTGATGCAAGGCCAGCGACGCCATGACCCAGCCGCCCTATGTGATCGACCAGATGATCTCGGCCAAGCGGATCGCCGCCCGGGTCGAGGCCTTGGCCGACGAAATCACCACGGCCTTCAAGGATACCGACAAGCTGGTGGTGGTGGGGCTCTTGCGCGGCTCCTTCGTTTTCATCGCCGATCTGGTGCGCGAGATCGACCTGCCGGTCGAGGTCGATTTTCTGGAAGCCAGCTCCTATGGCGACTCGATGCAATCGAGCCGCGAGGTGCGGATCCTCAAGGACCTGCGGGGCGAGATCGCCGGGCGTGACGTGCTGGTGGTCGAGGATATCGTCGACACCGGCTTCACGCTGCACCACGTCAAGCACCTGCTGATGGCGCGCGAGCCCCGGCGGCTGGAGATCTGCGCGTTGCTCGACAAGCCCTCGCGCCGCGAGGTGGATATCAAGGCCACCTGGACCGGGTTCGAGATCCCCGATGAATTCGTGGTGGGCTACGGCATCGACTACGCGCAGCGCAACCGCAACCTGCCCTATATCGGCAAGGTGCGCTTCACCTGATCCGCCAGGCGGGCGCCACGGCCGGACGCGCCGGGTCGCCCGCCTGCCCGCCTTTCCCAACACCGCCGCATCCTCGGCCGATTCGGCGGCGCAGCGATACACCCAAACCGGTTAAGCCTCAGCCCTTGCGGTGCAGATAGACCATCTCGGTATCACGCAGCGCGACCGGCGCCTCGGCCACCGCCCAGTCCGAGGCCCCTGCCCCCGCCACGACCGCCTGCCGATAGGGCGCCGGATCGCCCCAGGTGGCGTAAAGCTTGAAGTCGGTATTGGCGAAGGGCTTCAGCCCTGTGGTCAGCACCGCCTCCCAGACCGCGGCCATGCAGCCGGGATTGCCGGTCTTGCGGTAATCGCTGAGGGCGACGATCCCCCCCTCGCGCAGCATCTCGCGGGCCGAGGCGATATCCTGCCGCACCCGGTCATAGCTCTTGTCCGCATCGACATGCACGAAGCGGGCGCTGCCCGGGGCGACATGGCGGGTGATGGTCGAGGTGGCCCCCCGGACGACGCGCGGCAGCTCCTTGTGAAAGGTGAGGTAGATCCGCTCGAAGGCGGCAAGGGTCAGTTCCTTGTCGCGAAAGAAGCGCCGCTCGTCCGGGTCGGCCTCGTCCGAGGTGGCGATATCCTGGAAGAGGTCGCAGGCGGTGAAGACTTCCTCGGGGCGCAGATGGTTGCCGATCAGCACCGCGCTCTTGCCCATGAACACGCCCAGCTCGACCACGCCGCCCGGTGGCTGGGTGGCGGATTGATGCGCGAGCAGCCAGGCAAAGGCCGCCTGGTCGATCGGCATGAACCAGCCGGGAATGTCCTTGTAGTGCATGCGAGGGTCCTGACACTGAAAACGCTGCCGCGCAGGCTAGGCAAGGGCCGCGCCCCCCGCAAGCGGCCTTGGACCGGGCGCGTCGTCGCCGGGACGGCAACAATCGGCTCGGTGCGTTTCCGCCTTGGCGCCGAATTCCACAGGATCGCCACAGCTTGCCCGGTTTTCGGCCATGCCTCTGTGGTGTAAAAAAGGTTAACGTTTGCGCCCCGCCCCCGGGGCGATTGTCGATTGCCGAGGGACCCATGACCGACGATTCCATCGAGATGTTCGATGCCGGCGAGGCGCAGTCGGATGCCGATTGGCTGGTCATCATGGATGAGATCGGCGAGGAAGCGGGCTATTTCGAACCCCTGGGCGGCGCGCATTCGGCCTTCTTCTCGGATCAGGGGCCGGTCCTGCTGGTCAGCTTCGAGACGCGGGCGGGCGTGCGCGGGGCCGGTGGCGGCCAGATGCCCCTTGGTTACCAGATCGCCGCGCCGCGCGGCTGGTCCTCACTGACGATCATCGCGCATGAGGACAGCTGGTTCCGCGACCCTGCGGTCTATGGCTATTTCGACCGGCTGATCGACGATGCCTTCTTCGAGGATTTCGACCGCGTGGTCTTTTATGGCGCGGGCATGGGCGGCTATGCCGCCGCCGCCTTTGCCGTCGCCGCCCCCGGCGCCACGGTGCTGGCGCTGGCGCCGCAGGCCACGCTCGACACCGAGCTGGCCGAATGGGACCGCCGCTTCCTGCGCGCCCGCAAGCTCGATTTCACCAGCCGCTTCGGCTTTGCCCCCGACATGTGCGAGGGCGCGGACAGCGTCTATATCCTCTATGATCCGATCCAGCAGGTCGATGCGGTGCATGCGGCGATGTTCCGCGGGCCGCATATCCACCGGCTGCGCGCCCGCCATATCGGCCGCGATCCGCAGGCCGAACTGGCCCGCGTCAACGTGCTGCGCCCGCTGATCGATGCGGCCTGCGCGGGCACCCTGACCCCGCAGCGCTTCTTCCACCTGTGGCGGGCGCGGCGGCAGAACCCGCATTACCTCGGACGGCTGATCGGCCGGTTGCAAAGCCAGGACCGCCCGGCGCTGGTCCTGCGGGCGCTTCGCGCCGCCAACGAACTGGTGGATCACCCGCAACTGCGTCAGGCGCTGCAGCGGGCCGAAACCGGCGCGTCGCCCGCGCGCTGAGGCTTCACAGCCGCCCGAGCGCGCGGTATGGGGACGCCATGACCCGCCTCACCCTCACCCGCCCCGACGATTTCCACCTCCACCTGCGCGACGGCGCCATGCTCACCGGCATCGCGCCCGAATCGGCGCGCGATTTCGCCCGGGCGATCATCATGCCCAACCTGGTGCCGCCGGTCGTCACCGGGGCCGAGGCCGCGGCCTATCGCGAGCGGATCGCCGCGGCGCTGCCGGGGGCGGATTTCACGCCGCTGATGACGCTCTACCTGACCGAACAGACCGATCCCGCCGATCTGGTCGCCGCCCATCGGGCGGGCATCGTTACCGCGGTCAAGCTCTATCCGGCCGGGGCGACCACCAACTCGGCCTCGGGCGTCACGGATTTCACCAAGGTCGCCAAGGTGTTCGAGGCGATGGCCGAAGCAGGCGTGCCGCTCTGCGTCCATGGCGAGGTGACGGCGGCCGAGATCGACATCTTCGACCGCGAGGCGGTGTTCATCGAGACGGTGCTGGACCCGATCCGCCGGACCCATCCGGGCCTCAAGGTGATCATGGAGCATGTGACGACCAAGGATGCGGTCGATTACGTGCGGGCCAATCCGCAGGGTCTGGGCGCCACGATCACCACCCATCACCTGATCCTCAATCGCAACTCGCTGCTGGTCGGCGGCATGCGGCCGCATTACTTCTGCCTGCCCGTCGCCAAGCGCGAACTGCACCGGCAGGCGCTGGTCGAGGCCGCGCTCTCGGGCGATCCGCGCTTCTTCCTCGGCACCGATTCCGCGCCGCACAGCGACGACCGCAAGGAATGCGCCTGCTGCGCCGCCGGGTGTTTCACCGCGACCAACACCATGCCGATCCTCGCCCAGATCTTCGACCGCGAAGGCAGGCTCGACAGGCTGGAGGGCTTTACCTCGCATTTCGGCGCGGATTTTTATGGGCTGACGCGGAACGCGGGCACCATCACGCTTGAGAAGACCACCGACCCCGTGCGCTTCCCGGCCAAGATCGAGACCGGCGCCGGTCCCGTGACCGTTTTCGAGCCGGGTTTCGACCTCTACTGGCGTGTGGCGGGCTGAGGGTTATTCCGAAAAGCCCAGTTCCGGCATCTGCGTGACCTGAACTGCGCCCAGATTGCGTTGCATCTGGGCGCCGACATCCGTCGTCCCGCTGCCCAGCGTCGCCAGCACCATGAAGCCGAAGCCGACCGCGATGCCGGTCAGCACGACCCAGTCCACGGTTATCGCGCCCAACTCGTCGGCGAGGAACTTGTGAAACTGACCGGGCATGACAACCTCCGACGACACAACGCCTTTGGTTTGCGGCCCAATTCTGACCGAATTATGGTGCCCTGCCCGGCCGATGCGGAAAAAATGCCTCTGGTTAAGCGGTTAAGGGCGGGCGCCGCCGGGCAAAGGGCGTCGCCTGATGCCAGGCCTCGGCCAGTTGCAGCAGGCCCAGATCGTCACCATGCCGCCCGATCAGCTGCATCCCCATCGGCAGCCCCCCCGGCCCGAAGCCTGCCGGGACCGAGACCGCCGGAAGCCCGAGGATCGAGACCGGCAGCACCACCTCCATCCAGCGGTGATAGGTGTCCATGGCCCGCCCGGCGATCTCGACCGGGTATTCCTGCGCCACGGGGAAGGGCCAGACCTGGGCGCTGGGCAGGATGAGGGCGTCATAGCTCTCGAAAAGCGCCGCCGCCTTCGCCCACCATTGCGACCGGGCAAGGCTTGCCGCCTGCACCGCCTCCAGCGTCAGCGCCCGGCCGGTCTCGATCTCCCAGATGGCGGTGGCCTTCAGCTGGCGGCGCCAGTCCGGGTTGCCATAGAGCGGCGCCAGCCGGTTGGCATTGGCGAAGGCCCGCAGGTCGAGCCATGCCTGCCAGAGGCGCCCGGCGTCGAAGGGGGCGTCCAGCGCCTCGACCGTGACGCCCAGCGTGTCGAACTGGGCAAGCGCCGCCTCGCAGGTGGCCAGCACGCCGTCTTCCATGGCATAGGCCCCGCCCCAATCGCCCAGCCAGGCCACGCGGCGGCCTTTGACCGGCGCCTCGATCCGGGACAGGTAATCCTCGGCCGGTAGCGTGAAGGGCCGCGCCGGGTTCGGACCCGCTTGCACCTCCAGCAGCGCGGCCAGATCGCGGGGGTTGCGCGCCATCGGCCCGTTGGTGGCAAGGGGATGCAGAAAGGTTTCGCCCTCGGCCGCGTCCGGGACCCGGCCCCAGCTGGGCCGCATGCCATAGACGTTGTTCCAGCCCGCCGGGTTCCTCAGGCTGCCCATCATGTCGGAGCCGTCCGCCACCGCCAGCATTCGGCAGGCCAAAGCCACTGCCGCCCCGCCCGAGGATCCCCCGGCGCTGAGCCCCGGGTTCCAGGCATTCCCGGTCGCGCCATGCACCGGGTTGAACGTGTGGCTGCCCAGCCCGAACTCGGGCGTGTTGGTCTTGCCGATGAAGAGCGCGCCCGCCGCCCGCATCCGGCCGACCATCAGGTCGTCCTTGCGCGCCATCTGCCCGGCCATGATCGGCGAACCCATCGAGGTCGGCAGTCCCGCCACATTCGAAAGATCCTTCACCGCCATCGGGATCCCGTGCAGCCAGCCCTTGCGCGGGGTCTGATCGGCGGCGCGGGCCTCGGCCAGCAGGGACTCCGCGTCCCGCAGGCTGACGATGGCGTTGACCGCCGGGTTCCGCGCGGCGATTCGCGTCAGTGTGGCGCGCATCAGCTCCTCGGCCGAGACCTGCCGCGCCTCCAGCGCCGAGGCCTGCTCCAGCGCGCCCAGATCCAGAAGATCGTCCATCCTAACCCCCTCGCTTTGCGCCACTTTCCGGCGAGTAGCGGCACTTGGCAAGGGCGCCGCATCGGCCCATGTCGCTTTTCGACGCCCGATTGCCGCATTTGGTTGCGCCATTCGCCGGCCTCTGGCATCGCATGACCCAGCGACAAGGAGATCCGCGTGGCGCTCATCGACCGGGACGACCTTTTCATCCCCCTGCCCGACGGCACCCGCCTTGCCGCGCGGCTCTGGCGGCCCGAGGGTGGCCCGCCGGTCCCCGCGATCCTCGAATACATCCCCTATCGCAAACGCGACAACACCCTGCCCCGAGACGAGACGATCCACCCCTGGATGGCGGCGCAGGGCTATGCCTGCCTGCGGGTCGACATCCGCGGCACGGGCGACAGCGAAGGCACCTTCGACGACGAATATTCCGAGCAGGAACAACAGGATGCCTGTGACGTGATCGCCTGGATCGCCGCGCAGGGCTGGTGTTCTGGCGCGGTCGGGATGATGGGGAAAAGCTGGGGCGGCTTCAACTGCCTGCAGACCGCCTTCCGCCGCCCGCCGGCGCTGAAGGCGGTGGCCAGCATCTGCGGCACCGTCGACCGCTTCAACGACGACATCCATTTCAAGGGCGGCGGCCTTCTGGGCGAGAATTTCGGCTGGGGCGCGCTGATGCTCAGCTATGCCGCCCGTCCCGCCGACCCGCTGCTGCGCCCCGACTGGCGGCAGGATTTCCGCGCCCGCCTCGCCTCGATGCCCAATCTGGCCGAGCGCTGGACCGGCCACCAGACGCGCGACGCCTATTGGAAGCATGGTTCGGTATGCGAGGA
The DNA here is from genome assembly GCF_034676075.1 of Pararhodobacter sp. GTDB lineage: Bacteria > Pseudomonadota > Alphaproteobacteria > Rhodobacterales > Rhodobacteraceae > Pararhodobacter. The sequence continues at coordinate 37,192 of NZ_JAUCCQ010000021.1, forward strand.
TTTCTCGCGGCTCGACGCGGCGGTCCTGTCCTTCGGCGGCTGGAACGACAATTACATGAACGCCCCCGCCGCGCTGGCCGAACAGGCGCCGAGGGGCAAGGCCATCGTCGGCCCCTGGGTGCATCAATACCCCCACACGGCGGTCCCCGCGCCGCGCATCGACTTTCTGGGCGTGCTGAAGGATTGGTGGGATCACTGGCTGAAGAATGTGGCGAATGGCGCCGGGGACTGGCCCGCCTATCGCGCCTATGTCCTGACCGAGGCCCCGCCCGATGCCAGCGCCGCCCATCGCCCGGGCTATTGGGTGGCAGGGCCCGCGCCCGCCCCGCCCTCGCACCACCTGAAACTGGGCGCAAACGGCGTGCTTGGGGCCGAGGGTCCGATCGACCGCACCATCGCCACGCCGCAGACGCTGGGCGCCGCGGCGGGCGAGTTCTTCCCCATGGGGCTGAACGCGGAAATGGCGGCGGATCAACGGTTTGACGATGCGCTGTCGGTCTGTTTCGAGGCCGCGCTGCCCGAGGGCATGACGCTCGTCGGCGCGGCCGAACTGACGGTGACGCTGAGCGCCGACCAGCCCTTCGCCTTCCTCGCCGCGCGGCTCTGCGACGTGGCGCCGGACGGGGCCTCGACCCGCATCGCCCATGGCATCCTGAACCTGCGCCACCGGACCGACCCGCCGTCGGCCCTGGTCCCGGGCGAGCCGGTGACGGTGACGCTGAGGCTTGACCAATGCGCCTATGAACTGGCGCCCGGGCACCGGCTGCGGCTGGCGCTGTCCACGACCTATTGGCCCTGGATCTGGCCCTCGCCGAAGCCGGTCGCGCTGCGGCTGACCGGGGGCTCGCTGGCCCTGCCGCTGGCCGAGGCCCCGCTGACCCGTTGCGCCTTTGCCGAGCCGCCGCCGGTCGCGCCCAACCGCCTGATCCGCCTGACCCCGGCCGAGGAGACGCGGCGGCACGAGATCGACCGTATCAGCGGCGAGGAGCGGATCATCGTCACCTCGGACAGCGGCCGGACCGAAGACCCCGATCACGGCCTCATCACCCGCGCCACCATGCACGAGACCTGGACCATCCGCCCCGGCGATCCGCTCAGCGCGGCCTGCGACGTGGTCTGGACGCAGCACTTCTCACGCGGCGATTGGTCGGTCGAAACCGAGGTCCGCGCCCGCCAGTCCAGCACCGAAACGGAAATTCTGATCGACGCCGCGCTGGTCGCCTGCATCAAGGACGGCTCGGAAACCCCGGAAATCATCCAAAGAAACTTCCCTGCGCGTGTTGCGCGCCGGGAAATATGACTGTTACAGTTACCGGCAACATTATCGTTGATTGAAACGCCGGTCCGTTGTTTGATTGGCCAGTCAATAAAAAGTACGGTGCCTCGCGCCGTCCTCATAGAGCTTCCAAGGGGAAGCCGCTTCAGGGAGAAGACCATGAACGACGAATTCCGCTACCTTCTTGCGCGGGCCGCTCGCGGCACGCTGGACCGCCGGGCCTTCCTTGGCCGGGCTGCTGCGCTGGGCGTGGCCTCGACGGCGGCGACGGGCCTGCTGTCCAAGGCCGTGCTGGCGCAGGGTCCGCGGGCGGGCGGAACGCTGGTCATGGGCATGCAGGGCGGCGAGAGCACGAACTCGCTGGATCCGGCGCTGGCGGCCTCGCAGGTGCCCTTCGCCTATGCCTATTGCACCGGCGAGACCATCGTGAACATCGGCCCCGACGGCAGCCTGCTGCCCAAGCTCGCCACCGAATGGGAGGCCTCGGCCAATGCCCAGACCTGGCGCTTCAAGATCCGCTCGGGCGTGTCCTTCCACAACGGTCAGACCCTGACCCCCGAGGATGTCGCCCAGACCCTGCGCCGCCACTCGAACGAGGATTCGCAATCGGGCGCGCTGGGGGTGATGCGCGGCATCTCCTCGATCTCGGTCGATGGTGAATGGCTGGTGCTGGAAACCGCCACGCCCAACGCCGACCTTCCCTATCTGCTGGCCGATTACCACCTGATGATCCAGCCCAACGGCGGCTTCGACGATCCGGCCGCGGGCATCATGACCGGCCCCTACAAATGGGCCGAGAACGAGCCCGGCGTGCGCCATGTGCTGGAGAAGTTCGACGGCCATTGGGACAGCAGCGTCGGCCATTTCAGCCAGATCGAGATCCTGGTGATCAACGATGCCACCGCCCGCAACTCGGCCCTGCAATCGGGCCAGGTGCAGCTGATCAACCGGGTCGAGCCGCGCGTCGCCGGTCTGCTGGCCCGGGCGCCGGGCGTGCATGTGGAATCGACCGCTGGCCGCGGGCATTACGTCTTCATCATGCATTGCAACACCGCGCCCTTCGACAATGCCGACCTGCGCATGGCGCTGAAACTGGCGATCAACCGCGAGGACATGGTCGAGCGCATCCTGCGCGGCTATGGCTCCTTGGGCAACGACATGCCGATCAACTCGGCCTATCCGCTGTTTGACGACTCGATCCCGCAACGGACCTACGACCCCGATCAGGCGCGCTTCCATTTCGAGCGGTCGGGCCATTCGGGCCCCGTGGACCTGCGGGTGTCGGACGTGGCCTTCCCGGGCGCGCTGGACGCCGCGCAGCTCTTCCAGGAAAGCGCCGCCGCGGCGGGGATCGAGTTGAACATCATCCGCGAGCCGGGCGATGGCTATTGGTCGGAAACCTGGAACGTGCAGCCCTTCTGCGCCAGCTACTGGGGCGGGCGCCCGGTGCAGGACCAGATGTATTCGACCGCCTATCTGTCGAATGCCGACTGGAACGACACCCGCTTCTTCAACCCGCGCTTTGACGAGCTGATCATGCAGGCGCGGGGCGAGCTGGACATGGCCAACCGCAAGGCGCTGTACAGCGAGGCCGGGCTTCTGGTGCGCGACGAGGGCGGGCTGATCTGCCCGATGTTCAACGATTTCATCGACGCCCATAACGACCAGATCGCCGGCTGGGTTGCCAACCCCGCCGCCGAGCTGATGGCGGGGCAAGCGCCGATCATGATGTGGTCCGCGACGTAAGCCGCCGATGCACCCGATCCCGAAACTGGTGATCCAGCGCCTTGCGCTGGGTCTCCTGTTGCTCTTCGCCGCCTCGGTGATGATCTTCGTCGGCACGATGATCCTCCCCGGCGATGTCGCCCAGGCCATCCTGGGCCAGAACGCAACGCCCGAGGCGCTGGCCAATATGCGCGCCTCCCTGGGCCTGGACCAACCCGCGACCACCCGATATTTCAGCTGGCTTTTCAGCGCCTTGCAGGGCGATCTTGGCACCGCCCTGTCGAATGGCCGCGATATTGCCTCGTCGATCGCCGGACGGTTGCAGAACACGCTCTTCCTGGCTGCCGTCGCCGCCTGCATCTCGGTGCCGCTGGCCATCTTCCTGGGTCTTCTGGCCGTCCGCTACCGCGACCGCTGGCCCGACAAGCTGATCTCGGCCATCACCCTGACCTCGATCTCGCTGCCCGAATTCCTGCTGGGCTATGTCATCATGTATCTGTTCTCGGTCCAGTGGGGGCTTTTCCCCTCGGTCTCGAACATCAATGACGGCATGAGCTTCCTGCAGAAGCTGAACGCCGTGGCCTTGCCCGCCATGGTCCTGACCCTCGTGGTGCTGGCCCATATGATGCGCATGACCCGGGCGGCGATCCTGAATGTCATGCAATCGGCCTATATCGAGACGGCCGAGCTGAAGGGGCTCAGGCGCTTCACCCTGATCGCCCGCCACGCCATGCCCAATGCCATCGCCCCCATCGTCAATGTGGTGATGATCAACCTCGCCTATCTGGTGGTCGGCGTGGTCGTCATCGAGGTGGTCTTCGTCTATCCCGGCATGGGCCAGTATCTGGTCGACCATGTGGCCAAGCGCGACGTGCCGGTGGTGCAGGCCTGCGGGCTGATCTTCGCCACCATCTATATCGGATTGAACCTGCTGGCCGATCTCATCTCCATCCTGTCCAACCCGCGACTGAGGCATCCGAAATGAAGGGCATACCGATTTCCGCCCTTCTGGGGCTTTTCATCACCGGGCTGTTCTTCCTGGCCGCGCTTCTGGCGCCCTGGATCGCACCCTATGGGCTGGGACAGATCGTCGGCGACATCTGGGAGCCCTCGTCCTCGCAATTCTGGCTGGGGACCGACAATCTGGGCCGGGATCTGCTGACGCGGATGATCTATGGCGGGCAGACGACGATCTTTGTCGCCTCGATGGCGACCGCCGTCTCGTTCACGCTGGGCTCGGTCCTGGGCTTCACGGCCGCGGTCTATGGCGGCGTGACCGATCAGATCATGTCGCGCGTCAACGATCTGGTCATGTCGATCCCGACGCTGATCTTCGCCCTCGTCGTGCTCTCGGTCATGCCGGTGACGATCCCGGTGCTGATCCTGGTCATGGGCCTGCTGGATTCCACCCGCGTCTTCCGCCTGTCGCGGGCGGTGGCGGTCGACATCAATGTCATGGATTTCGTCGAGGCCGCGCGCCTACGCGGCGAAGGCCAGCGCTGGGTCATCTTCCGCGAGATCCTGCCCAATGCCCTGTCGCCGCTGGTCGCCGAACTGGGCCTGCGGTTCATCTTCGCGATCCTCTTCATCTCGACGCTCTCGTTCCTCGGCATCGGCATCCAGCCGCCCGAGACCGACTGGGGCGGCATCGTGAAGGAGAACCGCGAGGGGATCGTCTATGGCATCCCGGCGGCGCTGATCCCCGCCGTGGCCATCGTCACGCTGTCCATCTCGGTCAATCTGGTGGCCGACTGGGCGCTGAACCGCACGACCAGCCTGAAAGGGGGCCGCGGTGGCTGACACCCTGCTCGAGATCAAGAACCTGCGCATCGAGGCCACGGTCTATGCCCCGGGCGAGAAACCGCGCGATGTGGTGATCGTCGACGACGTGTCGCTGACGCTGGAACGCGGCAAGGTCATGGGGCTGATCGGCGAATCCGGCGCCGGGAAATCCACCATCGGCCTGTCCGCCCTGTCCTTCGGCCGGGGTGGCATCCGGCTGTCGGGCGGCAACATCCTGCTCAACGGGCGCGAGATCCGGGCGGCCAGCGCCGCCACGCTCCGGGGGCTGCGCGGCAAGGAAGTGACCTATGTCGCGCAATCCGCTGCCGCCGCCTTCAACCCGGCCAAGCGGCTGATGGAGCAGGTGACGGAAGCCACGCTGCACCATGGCCTCATGTCGAAGGACGAAGCGGAGAAACGCGCGGTCGATCTGTTCCGCACCCTGTCGCTGCCCGACCCCGAGAATTTCGGCAAACGCTATCCGCACCAGGTCTCGGGCGGGCAGTTGCAGCGGGCGATGACGGCGATGGCGCTCTGTCCCAAGCCCGACCTCGTGATCTTCGACGAGCCGACCACGGCGCTGGATGTGACGACGCAGATCGACGTTCTGGCGGCGATCAAGACGGCGATTGCCGAGACCGGCGTCGCCGCGCTCTACATCACCCACGATCTGGCGGTGGTGGCGCAGGTATCGGACGAGATCATGGTGCTGCGCCACGGCAAGATGGTCGAACACGGCACGGTGCAGCAGATCATCGAGGCCCCGCGCGAGGAATACACGCAGGCCCTGATCTCGGTCCGCTCCATCGATCACCAGCAGAAACAGCCGACGCCCGAGCCGCTGCTCAGGGTCGAGGGCGTCTCGGCCCGCTACGGCGCCATGGCCAAGGACGTGCTGTCGGATGTCTCGGTCGAGCTGCATCCGGGTCAGACTTTGGCGCTGGTCGGTGAATCCGGATCGGGTAAATCGACCATGGCACGGGTCATCACCGGGCTGCTGCCGCCGCGCAAGGGGACCATCACCTTCGACGGCAAGCCCCTGCCCCCGGCGCTGAAGCAACGCTCGCGCGATGAGCTGCGCGAGTTGCAGATGATCTATCAGATGGCCGATGTGGCGATGAACCCGCGCCAGACGGTGGCGACGATCATCGGCCGGCCGCTGGAATTCTACTTCAACCTGCGCGGCCGGAAACGCGACGAGCGGGTGCAGGAGCTGCTGGACGCCATCGAACTGGGTAAGGGCTTTGCCGACCGCTACCCGGCGGAACTGTCGGGCGGGCAGAAGCAGCGGGTCTGCATCGCCCGGGCGCTGGCCGCCAAGCCCAAGCTGATCATCTGCGACGAGGTGACCTCGGCGCTGGATCCGCTGGTGGCGGACGGCATCCTGAAGCTGCTCTTGGACCTGCAGGCGCGCGAAGGCGTGGCCTATCTCTTCATCACCCATGACATCGCCACGGTGCGGGCCATCGCCGACAGCATCGCGGTGATGTACCGCGGCAAGGTGCAGCGCTACGGGCCGAAGGATCAGGTGCTGACCGCGCCCTTTGATGCCTATACCGACCTGCTGCTGTCCTCGGTGCCGGAGATGGAGCTGGGCTGGCTGGAGAAGGTGCTGGCGCATCGGCGGATGAGCAGCGCGGGCAATTGAGCGGGTGAAATCCGGCGGGCCGGGACGGGATGCCGATTGCGCGCCCTGCCCGGCCCGTCTAGACAGGGCGCTGTTTCGCCCGAAGGTGTCCGATGACCGACCAGCAAGACCGCCCGCAGCTCTATCTCGTCACGCCCCCCGCGTTCGACCCCGAGGATTTCGCACCGCGCCTGGCGCGGGTGCTGGACGGGATCGAGGTCGCCTGCCTGCGCCTGGCGCTGGCCGGCAATGACGAGGATCAGATCGCCCGGGCGGCGGATGCGCTGCGCGAAGTCTCGCATGCCCGCGATATCCCGCTGGTGATCGAGCGCCATGCGGTGCTGGCCGAGCGGCTGGGCCTCGACGGGGTCCACCTGCCCGACGGCGCGCGCGACCTGCGCAAACTGCGCAAGACCCTGGGCCCCGATGCGATCCTGGGCGCGGGCTGCGGCACCTCGCGCCACGACGGGTTGAACGCAGCCGAGGCGGGCGCCGATTACGTGAGCTTCGGCCCGGTCGGCGAAACCGGCCTCGGCACCGGGGCGCGGGCCGAGACCGAGCTTTTCGCCTGGTGGTCCGAGATGATCGAAGTACCGGTGGTGGCCGAAGGCGCGCTGACCCTCGCGCTGGTCGAGACGCTGGCGCCGATCACCGATTTCTTCGCCCTCGGCGCCGAGATCTGGGGCGCCGAGGACCCGTTGGCGGCGCTGAAGGCGCTGATGGCGCCGCTGGGCTGAAGGTCTGGGGGCGGAGAGGTTTCGCCCTCGGTGCCTCGGGCGACCAAGG
>NZ_JAUCCQ010000022.1:0-43814 GCF_034676075.1 Pararhodobacter sp.
GGTTTCCGGGCGGCGCTGGCGGTGGACGGGCCGGCCGAACTCTACCTGCAGGAGCGCTATCATGACTGACACGGTGGAAATCTTCGAGGTCGGCCCGCGCGACGGCCTTCAGAACGAGAAGCGGCAGATCCCCACGGCCGAGAAGATCGCCCTGGTCGACCTGCTGTCGACGGCCGGGTTCCGCCGGATCGAGGTGGCCAGCTTCGTCTCGCCGAAATGGGTGCCGCAGATGGCCGACAGCGACGCAGTTCTGGCCGGCATCCACCGCGCGCCCGGAACCCGCTACGCCGCGCTTACCCCCAACATGAAGGGCTATGACGGCGCGAAAGCCGCCCGGGCCGATGAGATCGCGGTCTTCGCCTCGGCCTCCGAAGGCTTCTCGCAGGCCAATCTCAATTGCTCGGTGGCCGAGTCCATCGCCCGCTTCCTGCCGACCCTGGAGGCGGCGAAAGCCGATGGCCTCCCGGTGCGCGGCTATATCTCCTGCGTGACCGATTGCCCCTTCGACGGCCCGACCCGCCCCGATGCGGTGGCGGCGCTGGCGGTGACGCTGCTGGATCTGGGCTGCTACGAGGTCAGCCTCGGCGACACCATCGGCCGCGCCACGCCCAAGACGCTGGCGGCCATGCTGCGCGAGGTCACGGCGCGGGTCCCGGCGGCGAAGCTCGCCGGACATTACCACGACACCGGCGGGCGGGCCTGCGACAATATCGAGGCCTCGCTGGGCTTCGGGCTCAGGGTCTTCGACGCGGCGGTCGGCGGCCTGGGCGGCTGCCCCTATGCGCCCGGCGCGCAGGGCAATGTGGCGACCGAGGCGGCGATGGACCGTCTGGAAGCCTTGGGATTTTCCACCGGGCTCGACCGCGGGGTCATCGACCGCGCGGCGGCACTGGCCCGCAGCATGAGGGGTCCGGCATGAGCTGGCAGACGATCACGCTTGAGACCGACGCGCGCGGCGTCGCCACCCTGACCCTGAACCGGGTCGAGAAGCACAACGCCATGAACGCGGCGATGATCGACGAATTGTCGGCCGCGGCGGCGCAGCTGGCGGCGGATGAGGCGGTGCGCGTCGTGGTGCTGACCGGCGCCGGCGGCAGCTTCTGCGCGGGCGGCGACCTCGGCTGGATGCAGGAGCAGATGGCGGCCAGCGCCGGGGAACGCGCGGCAGGGGCAGGGCGCCTCGCCGCGGCGCTGGGGGCGCTCAACGCCCTGCCGAAGCCGTTGATCGGCCGCATCCAGGGCCAGGCCTTCGGCGGCGGAATGGGGCTGATCTCGGTCTGCGACGTGGCGATCGGCGTCACCGGCGCCAAGTTCGGCTTCACCGAGACGCGGCTCGGCCTGATCCCCGCCACCATCGGCCCCTATGTGCTCGCCCGCATGGGCGAGGCGATGGCCCGCCGGGTCTTCATGTCCGCCCGGCTTTTCGAGGCCGAGGAAGCCGTGAGGCTGGGCCTGCTGGCGAAAGCCCTGGCCCCCGACGACCTCGACGCCGCCGTCGAGGCCGAGGTGAAGCCCTATCTCGCGGCCGCCCCCGGCGCCGTGGCCCGGGCCAAACGGCTGGCGCAGCGGCTGGGGGGCGGGATCACCCAGGCCGAGATTGAGCATTCCATCGGCGAACTCGTTGCCTGCTGGGAAAGCGAGGAAACCGCCGAGGGGATCGCCGCCTTCTTCGGCAAGCGCAAGGCGCGCTGGATGCCGGGCGCCTGACCGCTGGCGGGCCTGCGCCAGAACCCGGTGAATTCGCCTCACCTTTTCGCCAAACCCGCGCTTCTTTGCGCCGCAAATATCCCGGGGGTGCGGGGGGCAGCGCCCCCGCCTGGCCCAAGGGGAGGGGCAGCATCTGCGATGCTGCGCCCGACGCGCGGGAGCCCCCGCCGCCCGTGGCGCGCAACCGATTGAGTCGCGCGACGCCGTGTCACAGCGCAGGCTTTCGCCGCACAGCAGCACCCGCGCGGCGCCCGGGGCGAAAAAATCCCGGTATCCATTTGCATACCGCCTGCGAAAACCGTGAAATCAGCCCCTTGCCGCCGCTCCCCTTCGGTTGACCCGCGCCTCCCCCGGGAGTAAACGGGGCGACGAGCCAACTTAAGCTGCGAGCGGCCTCGCGGACGCCAAAGGAGCCACCCTTGGACGACCTCCTCCGAGACTATCTCCCCATCATCATCTTCCTCGGCATCGCCATTGCGCTGGGCCTTGTGCTGATGCTGTCCGCGATGGTGATCGCGGTGCGCAATCCCGACCCCGAGAAGGTCTCGGCCTATGAATGCGGGTTCAACGCCTTCGACGACGCGCGGATGAAGTTCGACGTGCGCTTCTATCTGGTGTCGATCCTGTTCATCATCTTCGACCTGGAGATCGCCTTCCTCTTCCCCTGGGCCGTGGCCTTCGGCGACATGAGCATGACCGCCTTCTGGTCGATGATGGTGTTCCTGGGCGTGCTGACCATCGGCTTTGCCTATGAATGGAAGAAAGGGGCTCTCGAATGGGAGTGATGACCGGAGCCAATACCGCCGGTGCCGACCGTGAGGTCGCGACCGCCGCGCTCAACGCCGAGCTTCAGGACAAGGGCTTCCTGCTGACGACGACGGCCGACATCATCAACTGGGCGCGCAACGGCTCCTTGCACTGGATGACCTTCGGTCTGGCCTGCTGCGCCGTCGAGATGATGCATACCTCGATGCCGCGCTATGACCTCGAGCGTTTCGGCACCGCGCCGCGCGCCTCGCCGCGCCAGTCGGACCTGATGATCGTCGCGGGCACGCTGACCAACAAGATGGCCCCCGCGCTGCGCAAGGTCTACGACCAGATGCCGGAGCCGCGGTACGTGATCTCGATGGGCAGTTGCGCCAATGGCGGCGGCTATTACCATTATTCCTATTCGGTGGTGCGGGGCTGCGACCGGATCGTGCCCGTGGACATCTATGTCCCCGGCTGCCCGCCCACGGCCGAGGCGCTGCTCTACGGCATCTTGCAGTTGCAGCGGAAGATCCGCCGCACCGGCACCCTGGTCCGCTGAGGAGGCCCCCATGCCGATGAACGAACTGGCCGCCTATATCAGCACCAAGCAGCCCGAGGTTGTGGTCGAGACCCACGTCGCCTTCGGCGAGCTGACGGTGACGGTGACGGCCCCCGCGCTGCCCGCCTTCGTGCGCTTCCTGAAAAGCGACGAGACCTGCAAGTTCTCGACGCTGGTCGACATCACCGCCGTCGATCACCCCGAACGCCGGGCGCGGTTCGAGGTGGTCTATCATTTCCTCAGCATGTACCGGAACCAGCGCATCCGCGTGAAGGCGGCCGTGCGCGAGGACGAGCTGGTGCCCTCGATCGTGACCGAGCATCCTTCGGCCAACTGGTTCGAGCGCGAGGTCTTCGACATGTTCGGGATCCTGTTCTCGGGCCACCCCGACCTGCGGCGCATCCTGACCGATTACGGCTTCCGCGGCCACCCGCTGCGCAAGGATTTCCCGACCACCGGCTATGTCGAGGTCCGCTACGACGAGGCCGCCAAGCGCGTCGTCTACGAACCCGTCAAGCTGGTGCAGGATTACCGGCAGTTCGACTTCATGTCGCCCTGGGAGGGTGCGCAATACATCCTGCCCGGCGACGAGAAGAAGACGGGCGCGTAACGACCGGGGAGCGGGCCTGCCACAGGCCCGGCCCGGCGAACAGGTTTTGCGACGGAGGTTGCAGCGATGATGGACGGATCCAAAGGTTTCTCTGACGCCCAGACGGGCGAGCAGAAGATCCGCAATTTCAACATCAACTTCGGGCCGCAGCACCCGGCGGCCCACGGCGTGCTGCGCATGGTGCTGGAACTCGACGGCGAGATCGTCGAACGGGCGGACCCGCATATCGGCCTGCTGCATCGCGGCACCGAGAAGCTGATGGAAAGCCGCACCTATCTGCAGAACCTGCCCTATTTCGACCGCCTCGATTACGTGGCGCCGATGAACCAGGAACACGCCTGGTGTCTGGCCATCGAGCGTCTGACCGGGGTTGAGGTGCCGCGCCGCGCCTCGCTGATCCGCGTGCTCTATTCGGAAATCGGCCGGATCCTGAACCACCTGCTGAACGTCACCACGCAGGCCATGGACGTGGGCGCGCTGACGCCGCCGCTCTGGGGCTTCGAGGAGCGCGAGAAGCTGGTGATCTTCTACGAGCGGGCCTGCGGCGCGCGCTTCCACGCCGCCTATTTCCGCCCGGGCGGTGTCCACCAGGACCTGCCCCCGGCACTGATCGACGATATCGAGGCCTGGGCCGAGCATTTCCCCAAGGCGCTGGACGATATCGACACGCTCTTGACCGAGAACCGGATCTTCAAGCAGCGCAACGCCGATATCGGCATCATCACCGAGGAAGACATCCAGAACTGGGGGTATTCCGGCGTGATGGTCCGCGGATCGGGCCTGGCCTGGGATCTGCGGCGCTCGCAACCCTATGAATGCTATGACGAATTCGACTTCCGTATTCCGGTGGGCAAGAACGGCGACTGCTATGATCGCTACCTCTGCCGCATGGCCGAGATGCGGGAATCGACCTCGATCATCCGCCAGGCCATCGCCAAGCTGCGCGCGCCGGAAGGGCAGGGCGAAGTCCTCGCCCGCGGCAAGATCACGCCGCCCCGTCGCGGCGACATGAAGACCTCGATGGAAGCGCTGATCCATCACTTCAAGCTCTACACCGAAGGCTTCCACGTTCCGGCGGGCGAGGTCTATGCGGCCGTCGAGGCGCCGAAGGGCGAGTTCGGCGTCTATCTGGTCGCCGATGGCACCAACAAACCCTACCGCGCCAAGATCCGCGCCCCGGGCTATCTGCACCTGCAGAGCATGGATTACGTGGCCAAGGGCCACCTTCTGGCCGACGTCGCCGCCATCATCGGCACCATGGATATCGTGTTCGGCGAGGTTGACCGTTGAGGCTGATCTCCGCGACCCTTGCCGCCACGCTTCTGGCCGGACCGGCGCTGGGCTTCACGCCCGAGCGCGCCGGGATTCTGGTCGATGCGCTGCGCGCCAATGATTGCGCCATGTCCGGCGCCGAGGCGCCCGAGGCGCTGGGGCCGCTGGGCCTCGACCCGATGGAGGTTCAGACCTTCGTCGACACGCTGTTCGGTGCCGGTCTGGTGACGCTCTCCGACGATATGGAAACGCTGTCGCTGGTGCCGATGCTCTGCGAGGCCGAGGGCGAGGCGTCGATGGCGATGATCGTCCAGGCCTTCGCGGCGCAGGAAGCGCAGATCGAGCGCTGGCTGCCCGAATTCGCGCCCGAACGCGGGGCCGAGCTGGTCGCGGCATTGCGCGGGGTCGATTGCGTCCTGTCCGACGAGCGCGCGCGCGAGCTGCTGCCGCCCCTGGGCTTCACCCCGGTCGAGGTGCGCGACATCGTCGCCGTCATGGTCGATGGCGAGATGGCCGCGGTCAGCGAGGACGGCGCCGAGCTGAGCCTCACCGAGTCGGTCTGCGCGGGCGACCCCGCCGCCGATGCGCCCGCCTTCGCCACGCTGATTGCCACCTGGGAGGAGCGTCATCCTCTCGAGGCCGAGCTTCCCGCAGAGGGGGCAGGCGAATGAACCGCCGTCCCGCTCAATCGCCCGTCATGACGGGCCGCCCTATCCCGGCCCCGGGCCGGTCCCTGTCAGGAGCCTATTGATGCTTCGTCGCCTGCATCACGAACAGCCCGCCAGCTTTGCCTTCACGCCCGCCAATCTGGAATGGGCGAAGGGGCAGATCACCAAATACCCCGAGGGGCGGCAGGCGTCGGCGATCATCCCGCTGCTGTGGCGTGCCCAGGAGCAGGAAGGCTGGCTGACCCGTCCCGCCATCGAGGCTGTCGCCGACATGCTCGGCATGGCCTATATCCGGGCGCTGGAAGTCGCGACCTTCTACTTCATGTTCCAGCTCGCCCCGGTGGGCACGGTGGCGCATGTGCAGGTCTGCGGCACGACCTCGTGCATGATCTGCGGCGCCGAGGATCTGATCGGCGTCTGCAAGGACAAGATCGCGGGCTCGGCGCATACGCTCTCGGCCGATGGCAAGTTCTCGTGGGAAGAGGTCGAATGCCTCGGCTCCTGCGCCAATGCGCCGATGGTGCAGATCGGCAAGGATTACTACGAGGATCTGACCGCCGAGAAACTGCGCTGGATCCTGGACGAACTCGCCGCCGGTCGCGTGCCGACCCCGGGTCCGCAGAACGGCCGCTTCACCTCCGAGCCGCTGTCGGGCCTCACCTCGCTCACCGAGGGCGAGCGCAGCGAGAAGGCCAACGGGTCGGTCGCCCGGGCGCTGGCGCTCGGCGATACCGTCAAGCGCATCGACGGCACCGAAGTGCCGCTGCTGACGCCCTGGCTGAAGGACGAAAAGCCCCGCGCGGAAACCCGCGCCGATGGCAAGCCGGTCTCCTCGCGTCTGGGCAAGGTCCCTGCCGACAAGGCTGCCGATATCGAGGCCAATGCCGCGATCCCGGCCGAGAAGGCGGGCCAGCCCCCGGCGCAGCCCGAGGCCGCTGCCGCCGCGGTGCAGCCCAATGCGAGCGAGACGGTCGAGATCCCGGAAAGCGAGCATGTGCGCCCCGAAGCGCTGCAAGCGGCTCGCGACGGCAAGGCCGACGATCTGAAGCGGATCAAGGGCATCGGGCCGAAGCTGGAGGCGATGCTCAACGGCATGGGCTTCTTCCACTTCGACCAGATCGCCGCCTGGTCGCCGCAGGAAATGGCCTGGGTCGACCAGAACCTCGAAGGCTTCAAGGGCCGCGCGACCCGCGATCAATGGGTGGCGCAGGCGAAACTTCTGGCCACCGGCCAGGAGACGGACTTCTCCAAGCGCGTCGACAAGGGCGACGTGTACTAAGGACGGATGGGCGCCATGGACCGCGATACGGATCAGGCCAAACGGGGACGGGTGATCTCATTGGTGATCGCCGGGACCGGGCTTGTCTGGCTGGCGGCGCTGGCGCTGGGTGACTCGCTGGGCTGGTCCCCGCGGACCCTCGCCTTCTTCGACCTGGCGGCGCTCGCCGGGTTCACGATGGCGCTTTGGTTGTTATTCGGGCTCTGGCGCGCGCGCCGGAACAACAAGGAATAGGCGATGCTGAAGGATCAGGACCGGATCTTCACGAACATCTACGGTATGTACGACCGTTCGCTGAAGGGTGCGCAGGCGCGCGGCCACTGGGATGGCACCAAGGACATCATCGCCAAGGGCCGCGACTGGATCATCAACGAGATGAAACAATCGGGGCTGCGCGGCCGGGGCGGTGCGGGCTTCCCGACCGGCCTGAAATGGTCCTTTATGCCGAAGGAATCGGACGGCCGTCCGGCGTACCTCGTGGTCAACGCCGACGAATCCGAGCCCGGGACCTGCAAGGACCGCGAGATCATGCGCCACGATCCGCATACGCTGATCGAGGGCTGCCTGATCGCCTCGTTCGCGATGAACGCGCATGCCTGCTACATCTACATCCGCGGCGAATACATCCGCGAGCGGGAGGCCCTGCAAGCGGCCATCGACGAGGCCTATGAGGCCGGGCTTCTGGGCAAGAACGCCGCCAAGTCGGGCTGGGACTTCGACCTCTACCTGCACCACGGGGCAGGGGCCTATATCTGCGGCGAGGAAACCGCGCTGCTGGAATCGCTTGAAGGCCGCAAGGGCATGCCGCGCATGAAGCCGCCGTTCCCGGCCGGCGCGGGCCTCTATGGCTGCCCGACCACGGTGAACAACGTCGAATCCATCGCCGTGGTGCCGACCATCCTGCGCCGGGGCGGCGCCTGGTTCGCGGGCTTCGGCCGTCCGAACAACGCGGGCACCAAGCTGTTTGCCATCTCGGGCCACGTCAACAATCCCTGCGTGGTCGAAGAGGCCATGTCGATCAGCTTCGAAGAGCTGATCGAGAAGCATTGCGGCGGCATCCGCGGCGGCTGGGACAACCTGCTGGCGGTGATCCCCGGCGGGTCCTCCGTGCCCTGCGTGCGCGGCGAGAAGATGCGCGATGCGATCATGGATTTCGACTATCTGCGGAATGACCTCGGCTCGGGCCTCGGCACCGCCGCCGTCATCGTCATGGACAAGTCGACCGATATCGTGAAAGCGATCTGGCGCCTGTCGGCCTTCTACAAGCACGAAAGCTGCGGCCAGTGCACGCCCTGCCGCGAAGGCACCGGCTGGATGATGCGCGTCATGGACCGTCTGGTCCGCGGCGAGGCGGAACTCGAAGAGATCGACATGCTGTTCAGCGTGACCAAGCAGGTCGAGGGCCACACGATCTGCGCGCTGGGTGACGCGGCCGCCTGGCCGATCCAGGGCCTGATCCGCAACTTTCGCGACGTGATCGAGGATCGCATCCGGGCGCAGAAAACCGGCCGGACCTCGGCCGTGGCGGCCGAATAACATGGTCGGGCGCGTCATCATCTCCGGGGAAGGGGCCGCTCGGCGCGGCCTCGCCTGTCGTCGGGAAACCGGCGAGGGTGTGATGAGCCTTATCCGCCGGTCGATGCTACATTGCTCCGTCGCCGCATCGCGGCATGAAGGAGAAAAGACCATGCAGACCAAGACCAAAGCCCCGCTGATCGCCGCTTTCGCCCTGACGCTGGCGGGCCTCGGCGCCCCCGCGCTCGCCGCCTCGCAGGACGAGATCAACGCCACGCTCGCGGCCGATACCAGCATCTGGAGCGGCCTCTTCGCGCTGGCCGTGGCGGATGAGATCCGCAACAATTGCCCGACGATGGAGGCGCGGACCGTCCGCGCCACGACCTTTGTTTACGGGCTCTACAGCCAGGCGCGCGACTATGGTTTCTCGCGCGCCGAGATCCGCGCCTTCCAGACCGCCGACAGCACCGAGGCCCGCATGCGGTCCGAGGTGATGGCCTATTTCGGCCAGCACGGCGTGCGCGAGGGTCAGCCCGACACCTATTGCGCCCTCGGCCAGGCCGAGATCGCAGCCGGCAGCCAGGCCGGTGAACTTCTGAGAGCAAGGTAAGCCATGTCAGATCTCCGCAAGATCAACATCGATGGCCGCGAGGTCGAGGTTCATCCGGCGATGACCCTCATTCAGGCCTGCGAAGTCGCGGGCGTCGAGGTGCCGCGGTTCTGCTACCACGAGCGCCTGTCGATCGCGGGGAACTGCCGGATGTGTCTGGTGGAAGTCGTCGGCGGGCCGCCCAAGCCCGCCGCCTCCTGCGCGATGCAGGTGAAGGACCTGCGGCCCGGCCCGAATGGCGAGCCGCCCCAGGTCAAGACCAACTCGCCCATGGTCAAGAAGGCCCGCGAGGGGGTGATGGAGTTCCTGCTCATCAACCACCCGCTCGATTGCCCGATCTGCGACCAGGGCGGCGAATGCGACCTGCAGGACCAGGCGATGGCCTACGGCGTCGACTTCAGCCGCTACCGCGAGCCGAAGCGCGCCTCCGAGGACCTGAACCTGGGCCCGCTGGTCGAAACCCACATGACCCGCTGCATCTCCTGCACCCGCTGCGTGCGCTTCACGACCGAGGTCGCGGGCATCACCCAGATGGGCCAGACCGGTCGCGGCGAGGATGCCGAGATCACCAGCTATCTGAACCAGACGCTGGCCTCGAACCTGCAGGGCAACATCATCGACCTGTGCCCGGTTGGCGCGCTGGTCTCGAAGCCCTACGCCTTCACCGCCCGCCCGTGGGAACTGACCAAGACCGAGACCATCGACGTGATGGACGCGCTGGGGTCGAACATCCGCGTCGACACCAAGGGCCGCGAGGTGATGCGCATCGTTCCCCGCAACCATGACGGCGTGAACGAGGAATGGATTTCCGACAAGACCCGCTTCGTCTGGGACGGTCTGCGCCGCCAGCGGCTGGACACCCCCTATATCCGCGAGAACGGCCGCCTGCGCAAAGCTGGCTGGACCGAGGCGCTGGCGCTGGCCGGGGCCAAGCTGAAAGGCGCGAAGAAGCTGGCCGGTCTGGTCGGTGACCTGGCCTCGACCGAAGCTGCCTTCTCGCTGAAAACGCTGGTGGAATCGCTGGGCGGTTCGGTCGAATGCCGGACCGACGGCAGCCGCGTACCGGCCGGCAACCGCTCGGCCTATGTCGGCAATGTCACCATCGAGGACATCGACACCGCCAAGGAAATCCTGCTGATCGGCACCAACCCGCGCGACGAGGCGCCGGTGCTGAACGCCCGGATCCGCAAGGCCTGGCTCAACGGCGCCAAGGTTTCGGTGATCGGCGTTCCGGCCGATCTGACCTATGACGTGACGCATCTGGGCAATGACCGGGCGGCGCTGGCCAAGGCCTCGGTCGGCGAGGGCGCCGTCATCATCGTCGGGCAGGGCGCGTTGAACGAGGCCGATGGCCTGGCCGTTCTGGCCGCGGCTCAGGCGCTGTCGGGCCGGGTGCTGGTCCTGCACATCGCCGCGTCGCGCGTCGGCGCGCTGGATGTGGGGGCCGTGACCGAGGGCGGGCTTCTGGCCGCGACCGAGGGCGCGGATGTGATCTACAACCTCGGTGCGGATGAACTCGACATCGACGCCGGTGCCTTCGTCATCTACCAGGGCAGCCACGGCGACCGCGGCGCGCATCGCGCCGACCTGATCCTGCCCGCCGCTGCCTATACCGAAGAAGGCGGCATCTTCGTCAACACCGAGGGCCGCCCGCAGCTGGCGCTGCGCGCCGGGTTCGCGCCGGGCGAGGCCAAGGAAAATTGGGCCATCCTGCGCGCCGTCTCGGCCGAGGCGGGCAAGACCCTGCCCTGGGACAGCCTGAACGCCCTGCGCTCGGCGCTGGTCGCCGCCGTGCCGCATCTGGAACTGATCGACGAGGTGCCGGAAAACGCCTGGGCGCCGCTGGAGAAGGGCCCGCTGGGCGAGGCCAGCTTCCGCGCCGTGGTCAAGGATTTCTACCTGACCAACCCGATTGCCCGCGCGTCGAGCCTGATGGCCGAACTCAGCGCCAAGGCGGCCGGACGCGGCAGCGACGCGATGGCGGCGGAGTGATCATGTCCCGGCGTCTCCCCCTCCTTGCGACGCTCTCGCTGGCCCTGACCGGGCTGGCGGGCTGCGTCACGGCTGCGCCGCAGCCGGGCGAGGTGCCGATGGGCGCGCCGGAAAACGCCGTCTACCGGGGGGTGCAGACGCAGCTTCTGGAAAACGATCTGGTGCATTTCGTGGTGACGATGGAGGGCGCGCGCGATGCGGGCGACGCCATCGCCTATGCCCGCTGCGCGGCCGCGCAATACGCGCTGATCCGCGGCATGGGCTTTGCCCGCCACGTGCGCACGACAACGAACAACGAGGGAAGCCTCTGGCAGGCGGACGCGGTCTATACCGTATCGCCGTCTCTGCCGCGGGGCATTCGGACGATCGACGCCGAAGTGACGGTGGCCGATTGCACCGAGCAGGGGATACCGACGGTCTGAGGACGAACCATGGTTGAATTCTTCACAACGAACTACTTCGGGATTTTCCTGCTGATCGTCGGGCAGGTCCTGCTGATCGTCGTGCCGCTTCTGGTGGCACTGGCGTTCCTCATGTACGCCGACAGGAAGATCTGGGCGGCGGTGCAGATGCGGCGGGGTCCGAACGTGGTGGGCGCCTTCGGTCTGCTGCAGAGCTTTGCCGACTTCATCAAATACATCGTCAAGGAAGTGATCTTCCCGGCCGGGGCCGACCGCTTCGTCTTCCTCATGGCGCCGATGGTCACGCTGGTCTGCGCGCTGACCGCCTGGGCGGTGATCCCCTTCGATGATGGCTGGGTGCTGTCCAACATCAACGTGGCGATCCTCTACATTTTCGCGATCTCGTCGCTGGAAGTGTACGGGGTCATCATGGGCGGCTGGGCGTCGAACTCGAAGTACCCGTTCCTGGGCTCGCTCCGGTCGGCCGCGCAGATGATCTCGTATGAGGTCTCGATCGGCCTCATCATCATCGGCGTGATCATCTCCACGGGTTCGATGAACCTGACGGACATCGTGCACGCGCAACAGGGCGACTACGGTCTCTTGAACTGGTACTTCATCCCGCACCTGCCGATGATGTTCTTGTTCCTGATCTCGGCCCTGGCCGAGACCAACCGCCCGCCCTTCGACCTTCCGGAAGCGGAATCGGAACTGGTGGCCGGCTATCAGGTCGAATATTCGTCGACGCCCTTCCTGCTGTTCATGATCGGCGAGCTGGTCGCGGTCGTGCTGATGTGCGCGCTGATCTCGCTTCTGTTCTTCGGCGGCTGGCTGAGCCCGATCCCGGGTCTGCCCGATGGCATCCACTGGATGATCATCAAGATGCTGGGCGCGTTCTTCGTCTTCTCGATGGTCAAGGCCATCGTGCCGCGCTACCGCTACGACCAGCTGATGCGCATTGGCTGGAAAGTCTTCCTGCCGATGTCGCTGGGCTGGGTCGTGATCGTGGCGTTCCTTGCCAAATTCGAAGTGCTTGGCGGCTTCTGGGCCCGCTGGGCGATTGGGGGCTGACATGAGCCAGATCGATTACACCCGCGCCGTCAAATACTTCCTGCTGGTCGACTTCTTCAAAGGGTTCGGTCTGGGGCTGAAGTATTTCTTCAAGCCCAAGGCGACGCTGAACTACCCGCACGAGAAGGGCCCGCTGTCGCCGCGTTTCCGCGGCGAGCATGCGCTGCGCCGCTATCCGAACGGGGAAGAGCGCTGCATCGCCTGCAAACTCTGCGAGGCGATCTGCCCGGCGCAGGCCATCACCATCGACGCGGAGCCCCGCGACGACGGCTCGCGCCGCACCACGCGCTACGACATCGACATGACGAAGTGCATCTATTGCGGTTTCTGCCAGGAGGCCTGCCCGGTCGACGCCATCGTCGAGGGGCCGAATTTCGAATTCGCCACCGAGACCCGGGAAGAGCTGTTCTACGACAAGGAAAAGCTTCTGGCCAACGGCGACCGCTGGGAAGCCGAAATCGCCCGCAACCTCGAACTCGACGCGCCCTATCGGTGAGCCGCCCATGACCGAAGCCTATACCAAGATGATCCAGCAGATGATGGAAAGCTCGCAGGAAATGCTGCGGGCCTTCAACCCTGCGCTGGAAAATCTCAACCTCTCGGGCTTCGACAAGATGTTCCCCACCATGTCCAAGGACATGATGGAAATGTGGTTCGGCCGGACCTTCAACCGCGAGGGGCTGGACGCCAAGACCCGGCTTCTGGTGACCATCGCCGCCCTGACGGTGCTGGGCGCGCAGGCCGAGCCTCAATTGAAGATGACCGTGCGCCACGCGCTTGAGGCCGGGGCCACGGAACGCGAGATCGCCGAGGTGATCTGGCAGATGAGCATGTTCGGCGGCTTGCCCGCCATGCAGAAGGCACTGGAGATCGCCCAGGGCGTTTTTGCGGAAACCAAGGAGAAGGACGCATGAGCGTTGCCGATTTTGCCTTCTATGCCTTCGCCGTGGTGGCGGTGATTGCGGGCCTGCTGGTCGTGACCGCGAAGAACCCGGTGCATTCGGTGCTGTGGCTGATCCTGACCTTCCTGTCCTCGGCCGGGCTCTTCGTGCTGCTGGGGGCCGAGTTCCTGGCGATGCTGCTGATGATCGTCTATGTCGGCGCGGTCGCGGTGCTGTTCCTCTTCGTGGTGATGATGCTCGACATCGACTTCGCCGCGCTGAAGGCCGAGATGGTGCGCTATTTCCCGCTGGCGGCGCTGGTCGGGCTGGTGATCCTGATGCAGCTGACGCTGCTCTATGGTGCCTGGACCTCGGCCGAGGGCTCGGCCGCGCTGCACATGGCGCCCGCGCCCGATGCCGCGCAGGTGGATAACGCCCGCGCCCTGGGGATGATCCTGTTCGACCAGTATTTCATCCTGTTCCAGGTGGCGGGTCTGATCCTGCTGGTCGCCATGATCGGCGCCATCGTGCTGACCCTGCGCCACCGCACCGACGTCAAGCGCCAGAACGTGCTGCACCAGATGTGGCGCGACCCGGCCAAGGCGATGGAACTGAAAGACGTGAAACCGGGGCAGGGGCTCTGATCCATGGCGATGCACGGCATCTTCACGGGACTGGCGATGCTCTCGGGCATCGGCGCGGCGGGGGCGGATGCCCCCGTGGCGCCGCTGTGCTCGGGTGCGTCGCTGGCGCCGGAGGAAGCCGCGCTGGGGGATTACACCCCCACCCGCTATGCGGACGGCATCGTCTATTATGACCGCTATCCGCTCGACGGGCGCGACGCGATCCAGATCGTCGTCGAGCATTGTCCCTCGCGCTGGCGGATGGCGGCGGAACTGCCCATCCCGCAAGAGACCGACACCCCCTGGACCCGCATCGACGCCTATCGCGAGCGGGTCTTCACCGCCCTGAACGACAGCGAAGAGCAGACGCTCGCCGATCTGGCCAATTGGGCCGTCGCCGCGGGCGGGCAGGGGCGGACCCAACGCGTCAGCTGGCAAAGCTGCGCCTGCGGGATGGAGGCCGGGCAATGAACCGGACGTTCCTCCTGTCGCTCGTTCTGGCCCCGGGTGCTGCCTTCGCCCAGCCGATCCTGATCCAGTCCGAATGCTCGGGCCCGGGTCTGGCCCGGCAGGAGGCGGTGCAGGGCGAGTACAACCCGCTGGTCTATCCGGGCGGGCTGGTCTTCTACGAACGCACGGGCGATCCCTGGGGCGTCGAGGTGGTGGTCGAGCATTGCGCCAGCCGCGACCGCGTGGCGGCGACGCTCTATCCCGTCCCCGACGCCGAGTCCGTGGACCCGCAGGAAGCCCGCGCGCTGTCCGACGCTCTCCTGCACGCGCTGGAAGCGGACGAGACCTATACTTTCGACGATCTGGCGCGCATCGGTCACGATCTCGGCGCCAATGTCGCGCAGACCCGCGTTGCCTATGAAAGCTGCGCCTGTCGCGTGGCGGGGGGACGGTGAGCATGCGTTTCGCGCCCCTCCTGATCCTGATCGCGCTGGCCAGCCCGGCGCTGGCCGACGAACCCATGGACGTCGTGCCGGGCGGTGGACCGCGCTGTCTGGACCCGTTCCCCGGGGCGACCGAGGAGAGCGGCCTTTCGCCCTATTTCATCGACCCGCTCGGCCCCGGCTTCGTCGCCTACGAGACGGTCTCTGCCGCCGAGCACCGCCGCCTCAAAGTGGTCGAGGATTGCGGGGCGGGGGAAGGCATCGTCTGGTCCGGTCCCGACGACCTGGCGCGCTGGCCGACGGCCGCGGGCCTGTCGCTTTGGGACGAGATGATCCACGGCGCCGCAGAGGTGACGCTGGCCGACATGGCCGCGCGTCTGGGCGCCCTTGGCGAAACCACGGAATTGCGCCGCATGGCTTATAAAAGCTGCGGCTGCCGACTGATCCGCGACCAGTAACGCGGGAATAAACAACCGGTGCGCCCGACGCGCCGAAAGACGAGAACGAGGGACCAAATGGTGGGACTTGAGCATTACCTGACAGTCGCGGCAGCGCTGTTCGTCATCGGGATCTTCGGCATCTTCCTGAACCGGAAGAACGTCATCGTCATCCTGATGTCGATCGAACTGATCCTGCTCAGCGTCAACATCAACCTGGTGGCCTTCTCCAGCTATTCGGGCGACCTGGTCGGCCAGGTCTTCACCATGTTCGTGCTGACCGTCGCCGCCGCCGAGGCCGCCATCGGCCTTGCGATCCTGGTCACCTTCTTCCGAAACCGCGGCACGATCGACGTCGAAGACGTCAACGTGATGAAAGGCTGAGTGTGATGGCGACGATCCTTCTCTTTGCACCGCTGGTCGGCGCGATCATCTCGGGCCTCTTCTGGAAAGCCATCGGCGAGAAGACCGGCCAGGTCATCGCCACGGCGCTGCTGTTCCTGTCGGCGATCCTGTCCTGGGCCCTGTTCCTCGGTTATGACGGCGAGGCCTATACGGTCCATATCCTGCGCTTCATCGACTCGGGGACCCTGGTCGGCGACTGGGCGATCCGCATCGATCGGCTGACCACGGTCATGCTGATCGTGGTGACCACGGTCTCGGCGCTCGTGCACCTCTACAGCTTCGGCTACATGGCGCATGACGACAACTGGACCCATCACGAGCATTACCGGGCGCGCTTCTTCGCCTATCTCTCGCTCTTCACCTTCGCCATGCTGATGCTGGTCACCTCGGACAACCTGGTGCAGATCTTCTTCGGCTGGGAAGGGGTGGGCCTCGCGTCCTATCTGCTGATCGGCTTCTATTACAAGAAACCCTCGGCCTCGGCCGCGGCGATCAAGGCCTTCGTGGTCAACCGGGTCGGCGACTTCGGCTTCGTCATCGGCATCATGATGCTGTATTTCCTGACGGATTCGATCCAGTTCGACGACATCTTCCACTCGGCCGAGCAGCTGAGCCAGCAAACCATCCACTTCCTGTGGACCGACTGGAACGCGCTGAACACCGCCTGCTTCTTCCTCTTCATCGGCGCGATGGGCAAATCGGCGCAGTTCCTGCTGCACACCTGGCTGCCCGACGCGATGGAAGGCCCGACCCCGGTGTCGGCGCTGATCCACGCCGCGACCATGGTCACCGCCGGTGTCTTCCTGGTCAGCCGCATGTCGCCGCTGATGGAATACGCCACCGACACGCGGACCTTCATCGTCTTCATCGGCACGCTCACCGCCTTCTTCGCGGCGACCGTGGGTCTGGTGCAGAACGACATCAAGCGTGTCATCGCCTATTCGACCTGTTCGCAGCTGGGCTACATGTTCGTGGCGGCGGGCGTCGGCGTCTATTCGGTCGCCATGTTCCACCTGCTGACGCATGCCTTCTTCAAGGCGATGCTGTTCCTCGGCGCGGGCTCGGTGATCCACGGCATGCACCACGAACAGGACATGCGGAACTACGGCGGCCTGCGCCACAAGATGCCCTACACCTATTACGCCATGCTGATCGGCACGCTGGCCATCACCGGCGTCGGCATCCCGCTCACGCATATCGGCTTCGCCGGCTTCATCTCGAAGGATGCGATCATCGAAAGCGCCTTCGGCGGCGAGATGATCTATGCCTTCTGGGTGCTGGTGATCGCGGCGGCCATGACCTCGTTCTACTCGTGGCGCCTGATGTTCCTGACCTTCTTCGGTGCCCCGCGCGGCGACCACCACACCCATGACCACGCCCATGAAAGCCCGATGACCATGCTCATCCCGCTGGCCGTGCTCTCGGTCGGTGCGGTGCTGGCCGGGATGGTCTGGTACACGCCCTTCTTCGGCTCGCACGAGGCGGTGCACGAGTGGTTCGGCCATTCGATCACCATGCTGGACAGCAACCACACGATCCACAACGCGCATGAGGCGCCGGCCTGGGTCAAGACCGCGCCCTTCGTCGCCATGCTGCTGGGGCTGGTGCTGGCCTACCTCTTCTACATCGTCAACCCCCGGCTCCCGGTCAAACTGGCCGAGAACCAGCCGATCCTCTACCGCTTCCTGCTGAACAAGTGGTACATCGACGAGATCTATGACGCGATCTTCGTGCGTCCCGCCTTCGCCATCGGCCGTTTCCTGTGGAAGCGCGGCGACGGCAACACCATCGACGGTTTCCTCAACGGGTTGTCGATGAACGTCCTGCCCATGCTGAACCGCGTCTATGCCCGCGCCCAGTCCGGTTACCTCTATCACTACGCCTTCGCCATGGTCCTCGGGATCGCGGTACTGGTGACCTACGTTACGCTCTCCGGAGGGGCGCACTGATGTTGAACCTTCTGTCCATCATCACCTTCCTGCCCGCGGTGGCAGCCTTCATCGGGGCTGTCTTCCTGCATGGCGAGAACGCCCAGACGCAGCTGCAGGCCAAGCGGCTGGCGCTGTTCGCGACGCTGGCGACCTTCGCCATCTCGCTGATCCTGCTGTTCAACTTCGACGCCTCCGATACCGGTTTCCAGTTCGTTGAAGAACACGACTGGATCCTGGGGCTGAAATACAAGCTGGGCGTCGACGGGATCTCGGTCCTCTTCGTGCTGCTGACCACCTTCCTGATGCCGATCACCATCGGCGCCTGCTGGGGCGTCACGCATCGCGTCAAGGAATACATGATCGCCTTCCTGCTGCTCGAAACGCTGATGATCGGCGTCTTCGTCTCGCTGGATCTGGTGCTGTTCTACCTGTTCTTCGAGGCAGGGCTCATTCCGATGTTCCTGATCATCGGCATCTGGGGCGGCGCGAACCGGATCTATGCCGCGTTCAAGTTCTTCCTCTACACCTTCATCGGCTCGGTGCTGATGCTGGTGGCGATGATCTACATGTATCTGCAGGCCGGGACGACCGACATCCCGACGCTGCTGACCTTCGAATTCAGCGCCGGTCCGCTCACTCTCCTGGGCTGGCAGATCGCCGGCGGCGTGCAGACGCTGCTGTTCTTCGCCTTCTTCGCGTCCTTCGCGGTGAAGATGCCGATGTGGCCGGTCCATACCTGGCTGCCCGACGCCCACGTCCAGGCCCCGACCGCGGGCTCGGTGGTGCTGGCGGCGGTGCTCTTGAAGATGGGTGGCTACGGCTTCCTGCGCTTCTCGCTGCCGATGTTCCCCATCGCCTCCGAGATCTGGGCGCCGCTGGTCCTGTGGATGTCGGCCATCGCGGTGGTCTACGCCTCGCTGGTCGCGCTGGTGCAGGAGGACATGAAGAAGCTGGTGGCCTATTCCTCGGTCGCGCACATGGGCTTCGTCACCATGGGCATCTTCGCGGCCAACCAGCAGGGCCTCGACGGCGCCATCTTCCAGATGCTGTCGCACGGCTTCATCTCGGGCGCGCTGTTCCTCGTGGTGGGCGTGGTCTATGACCGCATCCACACCCGGGATATCGAGGCCTATGGCGGGCTGGTGAACCGGATGCCGATGTACGCCGCGGTGTTCATGCTGTTCACCATGGCCAACGTCGGCCTGCCGGGCACGTCCGGGTTTGTCGGCGAATTCCTGACCTTCATGGCGGTCTTCCAGGTCAACACCTGGGTCGCCGCGGTGGCCGCGACGGGGGTGATCTTCTCGGCCGGTTACGGGCTCTGGCTCTATCGCCGCGTGGTCTTTGGCCCGCTGATCAAGGAAAGCCTGAAGACCATCACCGACATGGACATGCGCGAGAAGCTGATGTTCGCGCCGCTGATCGTCATGACCCTGCTGCTGGGTGTCTATCCGTCGCTGGTCACCGATATCATCGGCCCGTCGACCGCGGCCCTTGTTGAACACTACAACGACGCCAACGGCATCGTGCCCGCCGAAGCCGGGATGCACGCCGCCGCCGATGCGTCCCATGCGCCCGCGGCCGCCGCGGCGCCCACTCACTGAAAGGCCCGCTGCGATGACCTCGCTTGACCTCTCGATCGCGCTGCCCGAAATCCTGCTGTCGCTCTGGGCGATGGTGGCGCTGATGGCGGGCGCGTATTTCGGCAAGGATAGGCTGGCCGCCGCCCTGACCTGGGCCACGGTCGCCGTGATGATCCTGCTCGCCATCCTTGTGGGCGTGCAGGGACCCGAGGCGCAGACCGCCTTTGGCGGCCTCTTCGTCGAGGATGCCTTCTCGCGCTTCGCCAAGATGGCGATGCTGCTCGCCAG
Organism: Pararhodobacter sp.; assembly: GCF_034676075.1. Lineage (GTDB taxonomy): Bacteria > Pseudomonadota > Alphaproteobacteria > Rhodobacterales > Rhodobacteraceae > Pararhodobacter. The sequence goes on from NZ_JAUCCQ010000022.1 coordinate 19,476, forward strand.
CGCCGCGGTGCTGGTCATGGGGATGGATTACCTCGAACGCGCCAAGATGATGAAGTTCGAGTATCCGATCCTCGTCTCGCTGGCGACGGTGGGGATGATGGTCATGGTCTCGGCCCAGGACCTGATCACCCTCTATATGGGGCTGGAGCTGCAATCGCTGGCGCTTTACGTGCTGGCCGCCTTCCGCCGTGACAGCGTGAAGGCGACCGAGGCGGGGCTTAAGTACTTCGTCCTCGGCGCGCTTGCCTCGGGCCTGCTGCTCTATGGCGCCTCGCTGGTCTATGGCTATGCCGGCACCACCCGCTTCGACGGGATCGCCAGCCTGATCCACGGCGACCACCTGCCGGTCGGCCTGCTGATGGGGCTTGCGTTCATGATCGCCGGTCTGGCGTTCAAGGTCTCGGCCGTGCCCTTCCACATGTGGACGCCCGACGTCTACGAGGGCGCGCCGACCCCGGTCACCGCCTTCTTCGCCACCGCGCCCAAGGTCGCCGCCATGGCGCTGCTGGCCCGCGTGACCTATGACGCCTTCGGTCATGCGCCGGGCGACTGGGGCCAGATCCTGGCGCTGCTGGCCGGTCTGAGTATGGTTGTGGGTGCCGTCGGGGCGCTGAGCCAGCGCAACCTGAAACGCCTGATGGCCTATTCCTCGATCTCGCACATGGGCTTCGCGCTGCTGGGCCTGACCGCGGGGAACGAGGCCGGGGTGAAGGCGACGCTCCTCTACATGGCGATCTATGTCACCATGTCGATCGGCGTCTTCGCCTTCATGCTGACCATGCGGCGCGAGGGGCGCCCGGTGGTCGCCATCGACGACCTGAACCTGCTGTCGAAGACCCAGCCGATCCAGGCGCTGGCGCTGCTGATCCTGATGTTCAGCCTTGCCGGGGTGCCGCCGTTGATCGGCTTCTGGGCCAAGTTCGCGGTGCTGACCGCGGCCATCGGCGCGGGCTATGTCACGCTGGCCGTGGTCGGTGTCATCGCCTCGGTGATCGGTGCCTTCTACTACCTGCGCATCGTCTACTTCATGTATTTCGGTACCGAAGTGGACGCGCTGGACAACGACGGCGCCCCGGCGCAGCGCTGGCTGACGCTGGCGGCGGCGGCGGTCACCCTGCTCGGTGTCGTCAACCTCTTCGGGATCGAGGGCGCGGCAGCCATCGCGGCGCAGGCACTTGTCCACTGAGGGCTGGCCCCCGGGCCATGAGAAGCTGGTGCTGGAGGAAACCGACAGCACCATGATGGAAGCCCAGCGACGCGCGCCGTCGCTGGGCTCTCCCACCTGGATCCTGGCGCATCGCCAGACCGCGGGCAGGGGACGGCGGGGCAGGGCCTGGACCGATCCGGCCGGAAACTTCGCCGCCACCCTGATCCAGCGCATGGACGAGCCGCCCGCCAAACTGGCGCTGCGCTCCTTCGTTGCGGCACTGGCGCTGCGGGACGCGCTGGCCGAGCTTACCCATCTGCCCGATGCCTTCGCGCTGAAATGGCCCAATGACGTGCTGCTCAATGGCGGCAAGCTCTCGGGCATCCTGTTGGAAAGCCCCGGCGCGGGCGTGCTGGCCATCGGCATCGGCGTCAATCTCAAGGCCTCGCCCGAGCCCGAGCCGGGCGCGGCCTTCCCGCCCGTCAATCTGCGCAGCGAGACGGGGATCACCCTGACGCCCGAACAGCTGCTCGACCGGCTGGCACCCGCCTTCGCCCGCTGGGACGCGCGGCTCAGGACCTATGGGTTCGATCCCATCCGCACCGCCTTTCTCAACGGCGTCGCGCGTCTGGGCCAGCCGCTGATCGCCCGCACCCTGACCGAAGAATTCCGCGGCACGTTCGAGACCATCGACGAGTCCGGCTCGCTGGTGCTGGTCACGCCCCAGGGCCGCCGCGCCATCCCCGCCGCCGACATCTTCTTTCCCTGACGGAGACCCGCCATGCTGCTCTGCATCGACTGCGGCAATACCAATACCGTGTTCTCGATCTGGGACGGCCACCTGTTCATCGCCACCTGGCGCACCGCCACCGATCACCGCCAGACCGCCGATCAGTATTATGTCTGGCTCAGCACGTTGATGAACCTCAAGGGGATCGAGGCGACGATCACCGATGTGATCATCTCCTCGACCGTGCCGCGGGTGGTGTTCAACCTGCGGGTCCTGGCCGACCGCTATTACAACTGCCGCCCGCTGGTGGTGGGCAAGCCCGATTGCGACCTGCCCGTGGCGCCCCGCGTGGATCAGGGCACGACCGTAGGCCCCGACCGGCTGGTCAATACCGTCGCCAGCTACGACCGCCATGGCGGCGACCTGATCGTGGTGGATTTCGGCACCGCCACCACCTTTGACGTGGTGGACAGCGACGGCGCCTATATCGGCGGGGTGATTGCCCCCGGGGTGAACACCTCGCTGGAAGCCCTGCATATGGCCGCCGCGGCCCTTCCGCATGTCGATGTGACCAAACCGCAGAGCGCAATCGGCACGAATACGGTTGCCTGTATCCAGTCGGGCATCTACTGGGGCTATGTCGGGCTTGTCGAAGGCATCGTACGACAGATTCGCATCGAGCGCGAACGCCCGATGAAGGTGATCGCCACCGGCGGTCTCGCCTCGCTCTTCGATCAGGGCACCGACATCTTCGACTCGGTCGAAGACGATCTGACCATGCACGGGTTGATGCTGATCAACCGTCACAACAGGGAACGCGCCAGCGCATGAGTAACGACCGCCTGATCTACCTGCCGCTGGGCGGCGCCGGCGAAGTGGGGATGAACACCTACGTCTACGGCTACGGACCCAAGAACCGCGAGCGGCTGATCGTCGTCGATCTCGGCGTGACCTTCCCCGATATGGACGGCACGCCCGGCGTCGACCTGATCATGGCCGACATCGCCTGGCTGGAAGCCCGCCGCGACCGGATCGAGGGGATCTTCATCACCCACGCGCATGAAGACCACGTCGGCGGCCTCGGTCACCTGTGGTCGCGGCTGCGTGTGCCGGTCTATGCCCGCGACTTCACCGCTCGCATCGCCGCCAAGAAGATGCTGGAGGCCGGGCAGCCGGTCGACCAGATCGTCACGCTCGACCCGTCCGAAACGATCGAGCTGGGCCCCTTCGCCGTCCGCTTCCTGCCCATCGCCCATTCGCTGCCCGAAGCCTCGGCCATGCTGATCGAGACGCCCGCCGGGCGCCTCGTCCACACCGGCGACTTCAAGCTCGACATGGCGCCGGGCGTCGGCGACCCGTTTGACGAGGATCTCTACCGCGCCATCGGCGACAAGGGCGTCGATGTGATGGTCTGCGATTCGACCAACATCTTCTCGCCGCATCCCGGCCGCTCGGAAAGCTCGCTGCCGCAGGCGATCACCGATCTGGTGCGCGGCGCGCCCGGGCTGGTGGTGGCGACGACCTTCGCCTCGAACGTGGCGCGGGTCCGCACGCTGGCCAAGGCCGCGCGCGCCGCGGGGCGTTCCGTCTGCCTGCTGGGTCGGGCGATGCAGACCATGGTCCGCACCGCGACCGAGGCCAAGCTGCTGGTGGATTTCCCGCCGACCGTTCCGGCGGAGGAAGCCGTCGACATGCCCCGCGACAAGGTCATGCTGATTGTGACCGGCAGCCAGGGCGAGCGCCGCGCCGCCTCGGCCCAGCTGTCCCGCGGCTCGTACCTCGGCTTCCAGCTGAAGGAGGGCGACACCTTCCTCTTCAGCTCGATGACCATTCCGGGCAACGAAAAGGACGTGCTGAAGATCGTCAACGCGCTCAGCGAACAGGGCGTCGAGGTGGCCGACAACACGCAGGGCCAGTACCACGTCTCGGGCCACGCCAACCGGCCTGATCTGGAGCGCATGCATGACCTCGTGCGCCCCCGCGTCCTGATTCCGATGCACGGCGAACACCGCCACCTGCGCCAGCACGCCATGCTGGCCCAGCGGCGCGGCATGGCCTCGGCCATCGCCCCCAACGGGACGATGCTGGACCTGACGGGTCGCGACCCGGTGGTGGCGGAATACGTCGATACCGGGCGGCTCTACCTCGACGGGACGGCGGTCTATGGGGCGCTGGACGGGATCGTGCGCGAGCGGATGAAACTGGCGCTGAACGGGCTGGTCATGGTCACACTGATCATCGACGAGGACGGTCTGCCGATGGGCGACGCCTGGGCCGATTGCATGGGCCTGGCGCGCGAGGGCCGCTCGAAACGCCCGCTGGCCGAGGTGATCGAGGACGAGCTGGCCGAAGAGCTGGAGCGTACCGGCAAGAAGGTCCTGGCCTCGGACGACAAGCTGATCGAGGCGCTGCGCAAGCGGGTGCGGATCTGCTGCGTCGACGAGATCGGCAAGAAGCCCGAAGTTACGGTGGTGGTGAGCCGCCTGTCGGACTGAGGCCCTTGGGCCGACTTGGCGCAAGGCTTTCTTAACGGGTGCCTGCGATCCTGCCGGGGTTGCAGGATTTTCGCCCATGAGTGTTCACGATCGCGACCCCGTCCTGAGGCGCAAGCTGGCGCCGCGGCCGCCCCCTCCGTCGGAGGAGGCGGCTTTGCCCGTTGGGCCCGCCGCGCTGCTGGCGCGCGCCTTCGGGCGGGCGATCTCGGCCGCCGCGCCCCTGGTGGCGGAGGAGCCCGAGACGCATCGCAAACAGGCGAGCCTGGCGGAACTTCTCGATTCCATTGATCCCGAGGCCTTTGTGACGCTCCTGACCGGGGCCGAGGCCCCGGCGCTGGCGCTGATGGATCAGGAAGGCTTCGGCGCGGTGATCGAGGCGATGACCATGGGCCGGCTCGCCGCCCGTCCCACCGGGCCGCGCCGCCCGACGACGACCGATGCCGCCCTGCTGGCCGAGGTGATCGACGCCACGCTGGCGGGCCTCGGGGCCGAGGACCCGCTGTCAGGGTTGCGCTGCAGCCGTCCGGTGGCGGACCATCGCCTGCTGCCGGTGATCCTGGAAGAGATCGATTATGATCTGGTGGCGCTGACCGCCGTGGTCGTCTCGGGCAGCGTCACCCGGCCGCTGCGGCTGATGCTGGCCCTGCCGCGCCCCGATGAGGCCGAGGTGATCGCCGCCGCGGGCGAGGAACCGGCCCTTGACTGGTCCGAGGCGCTGAACGCCGCCGTGATGCGGGCGCCCGCCTCGCTCAGGGCCGAGCTGGGCCGGGTGACGCTGCCCCTGGCCGAGGTTCTGGCGCTGGGGCCGGGCAGCATGCTGACGCTGCCGCTTTCGAACCTGGAGGAAGTGCAGTTGGTGGCGCTGGATGGCGCGGTGCAGGCGGTGGGGCGGCTGGGCCAGACCCGCGGCATGCGGGCGGTGCGCCTGACCGGATGGCCCGGCGGGTTGCCGCAATCGCCGATGCTCGACGCCGCGCCCCCGGGCCGGGCGATGCCCGCCGCAGCTCCGTTGGAGGACGAGGAGGTTGCAGCGCCGGACTTCCCGATGATGGCCGCCATGGCGCCCATGGCCCTGGACCTGCCCGAGGACGAGACCTGAGGCAGCGGGCCGCAGGCTCCCGCCCGCCCACCCCGCCTGCGGCCCGCTGCCTCAGGTCAGCGCGGCGCTTCCTGTGGGGGCAGCGGGCGGTGGGGATCGGGGGATTGCGTATTTTCAGCAAAGTGAAGGGGCGGGGCGCAGTTCGCTCAACACGGGCGTTGGACCTGTGGTGGCGGTGTTACGCAGAGGTCGGGGCGGCGTCCGACGGCGCGACCTTTCGTTCGCCTTCCCCGATGTTATGGGGATGCCCTCGGGGCTAAAGGGGGGATTCCCCCTTGGCAGGGGCGCGGGGGGCTCAAACGGCCGCGCCCCTGGCGCGTTTCCGAGACGCCGCTCACATCCGCCTCGGTCGCCCGAGGGTCGAGGGCGACATCTCAGCGCAGTGTCGGGATCGGGCCTTCGGTGCGGCCTTCGGTGAATTGCCGCAGCACCGGGTCGTCCGAGCCGAAGGCCTCGGCGGTCGGGCCCTGCCAGTGGAAGCGGCCCTCGTGCAGCATCGCCACCCGGTCGGCGACATCGCGCACCGTGCGCATGTCATGGGTGATGGTCAGCGCCGTCGCCCCCATCTCGGTGACGATGCCGCGGATCAGCGCGTTGATCACCGCCGACATGATCGGGTCGAGCCCCGCGGTCGGTTCGTCGAAGAACAGAACCGGCGGATCGCCGGCGATGGCCCGGGCCAGCCCCACGCGCTTCTGCATCCCGCCCGACAGCTCGGCGGGGAAGAGATCCGCGACTTCGGGGCCCAGTCCCACGCGGGCCAGTTTCTCGACCGCCAGCGCCTTGGCTTCGACCCGGCCCATCCGGCCGGTGCCGCGCATCAGGCGGAAGGCGACGTTCTGCCAGACCGGCAGCGAATCAAAGAGCGCCGCACCCTGAAACAACATGCCGATATGCGGGGCGACGGCATGGGGTGTCGGGTTCTTCAACCCGGCCAGCTCGACCTCGCCGCTATCGGCGCGCTCCAGCCCCAGCAGGCATTTCAGCAGCACCGACTTGCCGGTGCCGGAGCCCCCGATCACCACCAGGCTCTGGCCCTTCGGCACCTCGAAGCTGACCCCGCGCAGGACCGTCTTCCGCCCGAAGGCCTTGTGCAATGCCTCGGCCCGGATCATGCGGAAAAGAACGCTTCGGTCAGCAGGTAATTCGACGCGAGGATCAGCACCGAGGCCAGCACCACCGCCGATTTGGTCGCCTCGCCCACACCCTGCGCGCCGCGGCCCGAGTTCATGCCGAAATAGCAGCCCGACAGCGCCACCAGGAAGCCGAAGACCGCGCCCTTCACGAGCCCCGAGGCGATGTCCCAGAATTCCAGGAAATCCAGCGTGTTGCGCAGATAGGTCGGGCCGTCGAAGCCGAGCCGCGTGACGCCGACCGCATAGCCGCCGAGGATGCCGATGGAATCGCCCACCGCCACCAGCACCGGCATGGCCAGCGTCGCCGCCACCAGCCGGGGCACGGTCAGGAATTGCATCGGCTCCACCGCCAGCGTCTTCAGCGCGTCGAGCTGTTCGGAGACCTTCATCGTGCCGATCTCGGCCGCGATGGAGGAGGCGACGCGCGCCGCCACCATCAGCCCGCCCAAGACCGGGCCCAGTTCGCGCACCATGCCGATGGCGGTGATCGAGGGCACGGCGAATTCGGCGCCGTAGCGGGCCGATCCCGCGAAGATCTGCAAGGCCAGCGCCGCGCCGGTGAAGAGCGCGGTCATGCCGACGACCGGCAGCGACAGCCAGCCGATCTGCACCAGCTGCGCCGCGACCTCACGCAGGTGGAAGGGCGGGCGCAGCATCCAGCCCAGGGCCTGACCGGTGAAGCCCACGAACCGGCCCAGCGCGCCCAGCGCCCCGGCCACACCGCGGCCGGTGGCGCCCAGCGTCGCGACCGGGTTCACGAGGGCGCCCCGACATAGCGGCGGCGGTAGCGGTTGCCGAGCGAGGTCAGGATCTCGTAGCCGATGGTCCCGGCCAGTTCCGCCAGATCGTCGACGTCCTGCCGCGGTCCCAGAATATCCAGCGACACCGGGTCGCTGTCGAGGTCGGTGACATCGACGGTGATCAGGTCCATCGACACGCGGCCGACGACGGGGCAGGGGATCTCGCCCGCCCAGAGGATCGCCTTGCCCGAAAGCGTGCGCAACAGCCCGTCGGCATAGCCCGCGGCGACCGTGGCGATACGCGAGGGGCGGGGCGCGACCCAGGTGCAGGAATAGCCCACCGCCTCGTGCGGCTCGACATCGCGGACCTGCACCACCGGCAGCGACAGCGTGGCGACCGGCAGCGCCTCGTCATAGGGGGCGCCGCCGTAAAGGCCGATGCCGGGACGGCAGAGGTCGAAATGGTAGTCCGGCCCCAGCAGCATGCCCCCGGTCGCCGCCAGCGAGCGGGGCGCGGACATGCCCTCGGTCATCTCGAGGAAGGCGCCCAGCTGGCCGAGGTTCATCAGATGCTGCGGCTCGTCGGCGCAGGCCAGATGCGACATGACCAGCTGCGGCGCTCCGGGCAGGCCTACGGCGAGGACCGCGGCCCATTCGGCGGGCTCCATCCCCAGCCGGTTCATCCCGGTGTCGAGCTGGATGCCGAACGGGTGACCGGCCAGCGATTCCGCGTGGCGGGTCAGCTGTTCGGCCGAATTCAGCAGCGGGATCAGGTCGAGGTTGCGCAGGCTCGGCGCATCCCCCGCCATATGGCCGGAAAAGACGAAGATCCGCGGCCCGGCGCCCAGTGCCTGGCGGATCGCCGCGCCCTCTTCGGCCAGCGCCACGAAGAAGGTGCGCGCCCCGGCCCCGGCCAGTTTCTTGACCACCGGCCCGGCCCCCAGCCCATAGGCATCGGCCTTGACCGTGGCGCCGGTCTCGGCTTGCGACAGGCGGGAAAGCCGCTGCCAATTGGCGGCGACGGCGTCGAGGTCGATGGTCAGGCGCGCGGAAGTCATGGCGCAGGTTTGGGGGGCAGGAGCCCCTTTAGTCAAGGGCGAAAAGGCGCCGGGCGGACTTCCGCTGGGCCTGTGGATAAATCGCCTCAAATTGGACACGTTTCCGTTTGAACCTCTTGCGGAGGCACTTCGACAGAGTGATGTAACGGGCGCGATTCGAAACGTATCGTGCAGACACAAAGGCAAGGACAATGTCGACCCAAACGCGCAAGAGCAGCCAGAAACCGGCCCCTCAGAAGCCGGCACCGACCCACCGTTTCACGGATTGGGCGATGCTCTGAGCGCCACGAGATAGGCCGCGATGGCCGCCCTGTCCGGGGCGGCTATCCGGCTGATGTTGGCGACGACATCGGCCATCTCGCCGCCTGCCGTATCGAATTCGGGCGTGAAGCCCGTTTCCAGATAGGCGGCGATATCGAAGGCGGTCCACCCCTGCGGCGGCAGGGCCGGGATCCGCCCCTCGCCCACAGGATTGGGCGCCCCCGCCAGCCATTGAGACCGGTCGAGCCCGCCCAGCGCATCGCGCGGCGTGTGGCATTCGGCGCAATGGCCCAGAGCCTCGACCAGATAATGACCGCGCGCGGCCTCTGGATCCTCGGGCACCGGCGTGGCGAAGGCCGGGTCGAAATTCAGCATCTTCCACAGGCCCAGCCCGCGCCGCATCGAGAAGGGGAAACCCACCTCATGCGCGGCCGAGGGCGTGGGATCTGCGGGCAGCATCTGCCAATAGGCCCAGAGGTCGGCGATATCACCGGGCGTGGCATGGGTATAGGTCGTGTAGGGGAAGGCGGGGTAGTAATGCGCCCCCTCGGGCGAGACGCCCAGCATCACCGCGGTGGCGAATTGCTCCAGCGTCCAGGTGCCGATCCCGGCCTCGGGGTCGGGCGAGATATTGGGCGCGCGGAAGGTGCCGAAGGGCGTGACGAAGCTGCGCCCCCCGGCCAGAACCATCCGCGCTTCGGTCGAAGCCGTGGCATCGACCGAAGGCGCGGTGTGGCAAGACGCGCAGCCGGCGGTCCAGAAGACCTGTTCGCCGTGCTGCGGATCGGCGCTGTGCGATTGCAGCGCTGCCAGCGTGTCGGCCGACAGGCTGGCGGGCCTGGTCAGCACCCAGAAAGCGCCCCCGCCGACAGCGGCGAGGACCAGTGCGAGTGTACCCAGGCGCGCCAGCATGCGGTGCTTACTGCGGCTGGCGATAGGTCTGGTGGCAGGCGCCGCAGGCGCCGCCGAGGCCGCCCATCGCACCCTGCAGCGAGGCGAGGTCGGTCCCGGCCGCGTCCTTCATCGCCTCGGCCGCGGTCTGCAGCGCGGCCCAGCGGGCGTTGAAGCCGTCCATGTCGCTCCAGATCGCGGGCAGCGCGCGCGAGCCTTCGGTCGAGGCATTGTCGGTGCCCTCGGGGAACATCGGGCCGATGTCCAGCATGGCCAGATGATAGATGTTGTTGGCGGCGGTCGAGGCGACGGCCGCGTCATAGGGCATGCGGCCCTGAGCCATGCCGCCGATCTGCCCCAGGTTATAGGCCAGAACGTCCATGACCGCATGGCGGGCCGCGACGTTCGGGTTCATGTCCTGGGCGGTGGCGAGCGTCGGCAGCGCGAGGGCTGCGGCGGTGGCGAGCGCAGTCAGAAGGCGAGGCATCGAGGTCTCCCTGTTGTCGATCCGGGAACAGGATAAGCACGCATTCCGTGCGAGACTTCTCGCGAATGCGTGATCGCCCCTCTCGGCCTGCACATATTCTGTGAATGATCGCACAGAAGAGGGGCGGATTGCTGCATATGTGCAATATCTGCTTCTTGTCGCGCCAAACCTTGCCCGCCCGGCATCCGGCTTGAAGCGCCGCCGGGCAAGGGCTAGGGTCCGCCGCGTCTGTTCACCCCGGAACCCCCATGCCCGAGCCCCGCCCGATCCAGACCCTGACAGGCATTGTCGCTCCGCCCGATGGTCCCCGTCGTCGCCTGCCGTATCTGTCGCGCTTCCGCACCGACGATCCGGTGCTCAGGGCGCGTTATGACGACGTGACGCTGTGGTACGGGGCGGTCTGGCTGGCGGGCGAGGGGCGGCTCAGGCTCTTCGGGCCGCCGGGGCTGAACCTGCACCCCCTGCTGCGGAGCGCGCGTTACGAGACCGAGGCCGGGCCGCTGCCCGCCCCCCGGCTGCGCCGCTTCAAACGCTATGTCACGGCGGATTTCCCGCTCGACCGGCCGGTCGGCACGCTTTTCATGGAGGTGGCGGGCCAGCGGCTGAGCCTGCCGGTCCTGACCCAGGACCTGCAGGCGCTGGCCGGGCTCAACACCCTCTACACCATGTCGCAGAACAACGATCTGGACTGGATCGAGGATTGGATCACCTATCACCACCGCCACCACGGGGCCAACGGGCTGGTGATCGCCGACAACGGCAGCACCGCCTATACGCCCGGGGAGCTGGCCGAGCGGCTGTCGCGGCTCGATTTCCTCAAGGGCCTGCGGGTGACCTCGGTGCCCTTCCGCTACGGGCCGAGTTCGGCGATCTGCCGCCGCGCCTCGCAGGCGCGCTTCCTGCAGACGGCGATCGCCAACCTGCACCGCGACCTCTACCTGACCCGCGCGCGGGCGGTGCTGTCGTGCGATATCGACGAGCTGATGATCTCGACCAGCGGGCGCAGCGTGTTTGACGCGGCGGTGGCGCGAAAGCTGGGGTTCCTGACGGTGCCGGGCTATTGGCGCTTTTCGCGCGTCCCATCGGGCCAGCGCGCGCGGCATGCCGACCACCTCTGGATTGACCCGGCGCGCAGCAAACCCTGCCCGACGAAATACGTGATCCGCCCCGATGGCGCGCTGGCCGGCTGGTCCTGGATGACCCATTCGCTGGAAGCGCTACCGCGCGCGGCCTTCAAGGCCTCGCCCGAATTCTGGTTCGCGCATTGCCACGACATCTCGATGCGCTGGAAGGAAGGGCGCGAGGCCACGGCCGGGGAACGCGCCTGGCAGCGCGATCCGGCGCTCGAAGCGCTCTGGTCAGCCTGACCTGCCGGTGAGCCGCCTGAGCGCCAGCTCGCCTTTGTGCAGCAGCCACAGCCAGCGGGACCGCTGCATGTCGGCATAGACGAAGGGACGGCGCACGCGCGGATCTTCGGGCTCAAGCCAGCTCTCGGCCAGCGGCAGAAGGCCCGGCGCCCGGTTCCGCAGCGCGGCGATCCGGTCGGGCGACAGCGCGCGGAACCGCTTCACGCTGTCCCCGGCCCGTCGCGCGGCGATCCGCCCGGCAAGCGTATGCCCGCGCGAGCGGTAGCGGAAGACCGGCACCTCGGGACAATAGAAGCCCCAGGGCGCGTGCATCAGCGCCATGCCCGCGGGGAAGAGCCGCGCCGCCTGCCCGGAATTCGCGCCCTCAGAACCGACGAAGGTCCAGCCCGCCGCCCGCAGGCTGGGCACATGGGCGATGCAGATGTCGGAATAGCTCAGGTGACGGCGGCCCTTCCGGGCGTTGATCCCCGGCAGGAGGAACTGGCCATCGGCCGAGGGCGTGAACCGCCCGCGCCACTGGAAGCCCTTGCGCGCCTTGACGAAAAACGGCGAGACGAACCCGGCCCCCGGCTGTTCCAGAAGCTCCTGAACCGCTGCGACCTCCTCGGTCCCGGGGCTGCGCACGAGCTGGGTGTCGTCCTGCAGATAAAGCAGCAGCGGCGTCCGGCACAGGTCGAGCGCCTTCTGCATGTTGGCATAGAGGCCGCCGTGCCATTCCTCGCCCGCCTTGCCGGTCACCACCTGCACGCCCGCCGCCGCGACCTCGGCCAGCAGGGCGACCTGCGCCGGGTCGTCGCTGCGGTCGTCCAGCACCAGGACCAGCACGCCGGGCAGATGCCGGGCGATCGCGTCCAGGCAATTGCGCAGATGCGCGGGCCGGTTGTAGGTCATCACCGCAACCGTCAGGGCCCCCCGGGGGTCGTCTGGCATGCCTGGCCCTCCTTCAATCTGAGACTTCGGGCTTAGCGCGAGGCGGGGCGCCCGTCCAGAAGGCCGTCCAGAACCGCCTCCATCGCCTTGAGCGAGACCTCCAGCGGGTGCTGGTTCTCGGCCTGCACCCGGGCGGCGCCGGCCAGATAGGGGGCGCGGAAGGCGGGGTCCTGCGCTGCGACCACGGCCCGGGCCATGGCGGCGGCATCCGCCACTTCCAGCGCCCCGCCCGCCGCCTTGAGCCGGGCATAGGCCTCGGCGAAATTGCCGGTATCGGGGCCGTGCAGGACCAGCGCGCCCAGGGCCACGGCCTCGAACGGGTTCTTGCCGGTCAGCGTCACGCCCGGCACGCGCAGCGAATTGCCGGTATAGGCGACGGGCGCGAGGCGATACCAGAGGCCCATCTCGCCGATCGTGTCGGCGATATAGACCCGGGTCGCGGCGGTGATCGGCTCGCCGCGCGACCGGCGGGCAATGGCCCCGGCCGGGAAATGGGCCCGCGCCGCGGCTTCGGTGCCGTCAGCCTCGGCGGGCTTGCGCGGCGCGATGAGGAAGAGGAGATCGGGCAGCGCCTCAAGCGCCAGCCCCTGCGCCTGCATGAGTTGCGGCTCTTCCACCGATTTGGTCGAGGCCGCCAGCCAGACCGGCCGCCCGGCGATCTGGGCCTCCAGCACGGCGCGGGCCTCGGGCCGGTCGGGCAGGGGGTCGGACGCGGCCTTCAGCACCCCCATCACCGACATCTTCGCGGCAGGCGCCCCCAGATCGCGGTAACGCGCCATCGATTCCGCATCCTGCACCAGGATCCGGTCGAAAAGGTCCATCAGCGCGCCATTGGTGGCGACCATCCGGCGGCGGCGGCGATAGCGGCGCTCGGTGACATGGGTGTTGATCAGCACCATCGGCAGCCCGGCGCGGCGCGCCTTGCGCAGCATCAGCGGCCAGAGATCGGCCTCGGCCACGATCAGCGCGTCAGGGCGCCAATGGGCCATGAAGCGATTCAGCGCGCCGGGATAATCGGCGGGGGCGAATTGATGGATCACCCGCCGGGGCAGGCCGCGCCGCTCAAGCGCCTCGGCCGAGGCGGTGGTATGGGTGGTGAGCAGGATGTTGAGGTCGGCATGGGCGGCGGTCAGCCGGTCGAGCAATGTCACCAGCGCCTGCGCCTCGCCGACCGAGACGGCGTGGAACCACAAAAGCACGCCCTCGGGCCGGGATTGCGAGGCATGGCCCAGCTTCTCGCGCCCGCGCCGCGGATCTTCGCGCCCCTGACGCTGCCGGATCCACAGCACCAGCCGCCAGAACGGCGCCGAGACCGCGGCGAAGGCGAGATAGAGACGCAGGAGGAGCGGCATGCGGGATCCTTTCCCGGCGGGGATAGCCGCGCCGCCGCGCCCGCGCAAGGGCGAGGGGTTTCGCCCTCGTCCCCCGTGCTTGCGCACGGGCTCCTCGGGCGACCAGCCGGGGGGCGCTGCCCCCCGGACCCCCCGGGATATTTAGGGCGCAAAGATGGGGGCAGGTCTGGACGCGAGGATAACCCGCAAGGACAAGCGGTTGATTTCGCCGGACGAAGGGGCGTGTCCCACGCGTGGGACGGGTCTAGCGGCCCTTCCACACCGGATCGCGTTTTTCCGTGAAAGCGCGCTGCCCCTCGTGCAGGTCTTCCGAGCCATAGAGCCGGTCGACGGTGGCGAACTGGCGCTTGGTGATGCGGTTGAGCGCATCCTGGAAGCGCATCGCCTCGGCCTCGCGCACCACCTCCTTGATGGCGGCAAAGACCAGCGGCGGGCCGGATTCCAGCAGCCGCGCCAGCTCCCAGGCGCGGGCACGAAGCTCGTCCGGCGGGCAGATCTCCTTGATCAGGCCCCAATGCTTCGCCTCATCGACGTCGAACCAGCGGCCGGTCAGCAAGAGGTCCATGGCGACGTGATAGGGGATGCGCTTGGGCAGCTTGATCGAGGCGGCGTCGGCCACGGTGCCCGAGCGGATCTCGGGCAGGGCGAAGCTGGCGGTGTCCGAGGCCAGGATCAGGTCGCAGCTCAGCGCCAGTTCCAGCCCGCCGCCGCAGCAGATGCCGTTGACGGCGGCGATCACCGGCTTGTTGAGGTTCGGCAGTTCCTGCAAGCCGCCGAAGCCGCCGACGCCGTAATCCCCGTCCACGGCATCCCCCCCGGCCGCCGCCTTCAGATCCCAGCCGGGGCAGAAGAATTTCTCGCCCTCGGCCCGCAGGATCGCCACGCGCAGCCCCTCGTCATCGCGGAAATCCTTGAAGACATCGCCCATGATCCGGCTGGTGGCCAGGTCGATGGCATTGGCCTTGGGCCGGTCCAGCGTCACCTCCAGGATGCCGCCCTCGCGGCGGGTCTTGATCGGGCCCTCGGTCAGGTCTTTCATCTCTGCCTCCAGATTACTGCGTCCACCGCGACCGCTTCCGTCGCCGTCAGGATCAGCGGGTTCACCTCGATCTCCTGCAGCGCCGGATCGGCCGCCATCATTGATTGCATCGCCAGCGCGGCGTCGATGGCCCGGCCGACCGCCGGTCTCGCGCGCCCCCGCCAGCCGTCGAGCAGCGGCCAGAGCCGCAGCCCCTGCAGCGCCGTCTCGACCTCGGCCCGCGTCACCGGGGCGACCAGCGTCACCGTATCGGCCAGAAGCTCGGCCGTCACCCCGCCCAGACCCAGGGTCAGGGTCGCGCCATAGACCGGGTCGCGGCGGATGCCGACCAGCAGCTCGGCCAGGCCATTCGTCACCATCTCCTCGCAAAGATAGCCCGCGGCGCCCGGCATCTCGGCCTCGGCGCGGGGGTCGGTCACGCCCAGCCGCACCGCCCCGGCCTCGGTCTTGTGGGCAAAGCCCAGGCCCTTCAGCGCGAAGGGGGCGGTCAGGCCGCGCGCGTCCAGCGTGGCGAGGTCCTCTGCTGTCACGCCCTTCGGCACGGCGACGCCGGCGGCCGCCAGCATCGCCTTCGCCTGCGCCTCATCGATCAACACGGCCTCACCCCCGGGCATCACGCCCCAGGGCCGCCAGCCCGCCAGCCCCGCAGGCCGCTGCACCGCGACCAGCGCCTCCAGCGCGGTTTCCAGCCCCATGAGCGGCACCACGCCGCGCTCGATCATGGCGATGGCGCGGTCTTCGTCGAAATTCTCGGGCAGCGAGGCGACGGGGAAGGCGGGCTTGCCGGTCGCGGCCTGCGCCACCTCGATGGCGCGGATCGCGGGTTCGAAACTGGCGGGGTCGCAGCGGTCGGGCCGCGGCGGGTCGATGATGAAGATCCCGGCGTCATAGCCCTCCAGCATGGCGGTGAAGACGGCTTCGGTCTTCGGCCCGTCGCCCCAGATGAAGGTGTGGTAATCCAAGGGGTTGGCCAGCGTCACCAGCGGCCCCAGCACGGCGCCGAGGCGCGCCTTCTGCCCGTCCGTCGGCGGCTCGAAGACCACGCCCGCCTTCGCGCCCAGATCCGCCACCAGCCCCGCCTCACCCCCCGAGCAGGAGAGCGAGCAGAGCCGCGCGCCGAGCCCCGGCCCGTGGACATGGAGGATCTTCAACGCCTCGATCAGGGCGCCCAGGGTGTCGACCTCGGCCACGCCCACCTGCCGCAGGAAGGCGGAGGAGGCCGCGCCACCCCCCGCCAAGGCGGCGGTATGCGAGGCGGCGGCGGCGCGCGAGGCCTCGGTCTTGCCGGATTTCACCACGACGATGCCCTTGCCCGCCGCCCGCGCCGCCTCGGCCAGTGCGGCGAAGGCGGGGGCGTCGTCGATCCCCTCGACATACAGGCCCAGCGCCGTGACCCGCTCATCGGCCAGGACCGCGCCCGCAAGTTCCGCCAGCCCCACCTGCGCGGCATTGCCCAGGCAGGCAACATAGGCCACCGGCAGGCCGCGCGCCTGCATGGTCAGGTTGATGACGATGTTGGACGACTGGCTGATCAGCGCCACCCCGCGCTCGACCCGCCGCCCGCCGTGCTGGTCGGGCCAAAGGAGCGCGCCATCGAGGTAATTGATCACCCCATAGCAATTGGGCCCGAGGATCGGCATCTCGCCCGCTGCCGCGACCAGCTGCGCCTGCAACCCGGCCTCGCCCGATTCCTCCCAGCCCGAGGCGAAACAGATCGCGCCCCCCGCGCCCATCGCCGCCAGCTCGCGCACCACCTCGAGGGTGGCGAAGCGGTTCACGCCGATGAAGACGGCATCCGGCGCCTGCGGCAACTCGGCCAGGGAGCGCAGACAGGGCACGCCGGCGATCTCGGCGCGGGTGGGATGGACCGGCCAGACGGGGCCGTCAAAGCCCATCTTGCGGCATTGCTCGATCACATTCTGCGCCCAACCGGCGCCCAGAACGGCGATGGAGCGCGGGCGCAGCAGGCGCGACAGACGCGGATTGGGCGAGAGGATCGCGGGCGCGCTGCCCATCTTTGTTCTCCAAATATCCACGGGTTTCCAAAGGGGGCGTGCCCCCTTTGGCGAGGGGGTGCGGGGGGCGAGTAGCCCCCCGCCTTGGTCAACCGCCGACCGAGCGCAGCAATTCCCGGGAGATGATATGCCGCTGGATCTCGGAGGTGCCCTCCCAAATCCGCTCGACCCGCGCGTCACGCCAGATGCGTTCCAGCGGCAGCTCGTCCATTAGCCCCATGCCGCCATGGATCTGGATCGCCTCGTCGGCGATCATCGCCAGCGCCTCGGTCGCCTTCAGCTTGGCCATGGCCATGTCGCCGTCGGTCACGCTGCCCTCGTCAAACTTCCACGCCGCCTCGAAGGTCAGCAGTTCCGCCGCCTTCAGCTCCAGCGCCATATCGGCCAGTTTGAAGCTGACCCCCTGGAACTTGCCGATCTGCTGGCCGAATTGCTTCCTTTCGGCGGCATAGGACAGCGCATGCTCCAGCGCCCGATGCGCCCGCCCGATCGACGTGGAGGCCACCTGCAACCGGGTCGCGCCCAGCCAGTCGTTCGCCACCTCGAAACCCTTGTGAACCTCGCCCAGAATGTTCTCGGCCGGGATCCGGCAATCGTCGAATTCCAGCACCGAATTGGTGTAGCCCCGGTGCGAGACGTTGCGATAGCCGTCGCGGACGGTGAAACCCCTGGTGCCCTTGTCGACGAAGAAGGCGGTGATGCGCTTCTTCTTGCCGCGCGGCGTGTCCTCCTCGCCGGTCGCCATGAAGGCGATGGTGAAGCCCGCGACATCGGCATGGCTGATGAAATGCTTGGTGCCGTTCAGGATCCAGTCGGCGCCGTCCGGCCGGGCTGATGCCTGCATCCCGCGCAGATCGGATCCCGCGCCGGGCTCGGTCATGGCAAGGCAATCCCAGGTCTCGCCCCGGATGCAGGGCATCAGGTACTTCTCGCGCTGCGCAGGCGTCCCGGCCAGCAGGATGTTCGACGGCCGCGCCACGCAGGTCCAGTGCAGCGCGTAATTGGCCCGGCCGAGTTCGCGCTCACAAAGCAGCCACGACAGGGTATCGAGCCCCGCGCCGCCCAGCTCTTCCGGCATGTTCGCCGCGTAAAGCCCTGCCTCCATGGCCTTTTTCTGCAACTCGCGGATCAGCTCCATCGGCAGATGGCCGGTGCGCTCGACCAGCGCCTCATGCGGATAAAGCTCGGTTTCGACGAAGGCGCGGGTGGTCTCGACGATCATCCGCTGTTCGTCTGACAATCCGAAATGCATCAGCTTTTCCCCTGCCCGACGTGACGACCGGCGGTATCGGGGCGCGGCAGGGCCTGATGCGCCTCGGCGATGGGCATCAGGCGCGCCAGCACTTCGGGCGCGGCGGGGCAGGATCTGCCGGCCTTCATGTCGACATGCAGCAGCATTTGCTCGATCGAGGCGACGAGCGTGCCCTCCCGTTCGATGCGGATGAACAGATGCAGCCGCTTCTCATCGGCGCCCAGCACCTGCACCGAGCCGGTCAACCGGTCGCCCAGCTTCGCCTCGCCCGCATGCATGATGTGGCTCTCGGCGGTGTAATAGCTGTGACCCGCGGCGACATACTCCATCCCGGCGCCGATATGACGCAGGAACGCGTCGCAAGTCTCTGACGAAGCAAAGAGATAGCGGCTTTCGGTCATGTGGCCGTTGTAGTCGATCCAGCCCGGTAGGACCTGCATATGCGCCAGCACCATCGGTGCGCCGGTGGCGGTAGGATGGGCAATATTGCCCATCCTGCGCCGTTCGTCGTGGTCGAGCAGCACCTTGCCTGCCCCCCAGTTGCGTTCCTTCAGCACGCGCAGGAAGCCCACGAGGTTGCGGTCGCGGATGCGTTCGAGTTCCCGGATCGAGTGGTGACCCGATTGCGCGTCCGATTGCCCGGCGATCAGGTCGACCAGCTCATCGGTGAATTCCGGCACATCGGTGAGCTTGGTCCAGGGCCATTGCAGGCAGGGGCCGAATTGCGCCATGAAATGCTTCATGCCCGCCTCGCCACCGGCAACGCGATAGGTCTCGAAGAGGCCCATCTGGCCCCACCTGAGCCCGAAGCCCATGCGGATCGCCTCGTCGATTTCCTCGGTCGTCGCGATGCCGTCCTTCACCAGCCAGAGTGCCTCGCGCCAGACGGCTTCCAGGAAGCGGTCGGCGATATGGGCGTCGATTTCCTTCCTGACATGGAGCGGGAACATCCCGACCTCGCGCAGGATTTCCTTTGCCTTTTCAATCGCCTCGGGATCGTTCTTCGGCGATGGCACAACCTCTGCCAGCGGCAGCAGGTAGACCGGGTTGAACGGATGCGCGACGAAGATCGTCGCCGGGTTCGCGGCATTCTCCTGCAATTCCGAGGGTTTGAAGCCCGAGGTTGACGAACCCAGCAAGGCACCCGGCGCCGATTGCTGGATCTGGGCATAGACGCGGTGCTTCAGGTCCAGCCGTTCCGAGACGGATTCCTGAATATACTCAGCGCCTTCCACGGCGTCGTGCACGCTGTCGGCGAAGGTCAGACGCCCCTCGGGGGGCATCGGCACATCGGCCAGCGCGGGCAGCGCGGCGCGGGCATTAGCCAGCACCTCGCCCACCTTGCGGGGGGCTTCAAGGTCGGGGTCATAGACCGCCACGTCCCAGCCCGAGAGCAGGAAGCGGGCGGCCCAGCCGCCGCCGATGACACCCCCGCCGATGATGGCGGCCTTGCGATTGGTGGTCATGGATGAACTCCGGTCAGTCGACGCAGATCTCGACCGGCTGGCCCGCCTCGTCGAGGAAGGAACGGCAGCCGAAGGGATCGTTATAGGGGGCACAGGTGCGGCTCAACGCGTCGCACCACGAGGAGCAGTCGGAGGCGCGGCTGCAGGCCTGACCGGCCTGCGGCGAGCGTTCGGCGCAGAACTCAAGGCCCAGCCGTCCGCCACGCCGGACCTCGCCGCCCGCGGCGATGCACTGGCTGCGGGCAGCGGCGTCGAGGCCCCCTTGATCGGTTTCCTCGCCGGGCGTGCAGGCCGCCAGCAGCAGGATCAGGGCGAGAGCGCGTTTCACAGCGGCGCCCGCTTTTCCAGCTTCAGCCGCGTGCGGACCTCGGCCGGCGTGATCACCCGCGCGCCCAGGCCTTCGATGACTCCGACTGCCTTTTCAACCAGTTGCGCGTTGGTCGCCAGGACGCCCTTGTCGAGCCACAAATTGTCCTCCAGCCCGACGCGCACATTGCCCCCGGCCAGGACCGAGGCCGCGACATAGGGCATCTGGTGGCGCCCCAGCGCGAAGGCCGACCAATGCCAATCGGCGGGCACGTTGTTGACCATGGCCAGGAAGGTGTTCAGATCGTCCGGAGCGCCCCAGGGCACGCCCATGCAGAGCTGCACCAGCACCGGGTCCTTGATGATCCCCTCGGCCACCAGCTGCTTGGCGAACCACAGGTGGCCGGTGTCGAAGGCCTCGATCTCGATCTGCACGCCCGAGTCGGTCATCCGCGCCGCCATGTCCCTCAACATGCCGGGGGTGTTGACCATGACGTAATCGGCCTCGGCGAAGTTCATCGTGCCGCAGTCGAGGGTGCAGATCTCGGGCCGGCAGTCGACGACATGCGCCACGCGCTCGGCCGCGCCCGCCATGTCGGATTTCTGCGACATGCGGTTCATCGCCTCGGTCCCGTCGAACAGCAGGTCGCCGCCCATCCCGGCCGTCAGGTTCAGGACGACATCGGTGCCCGAATCGCGGATCCGTTCCGTCACCTCGCGATAGAGCGCGGGGTCGCGTGATGGGGCGCCGGTTTCGGGGTCACGGACGTGGCAATGGACCACGGCGGCGCCTGCCTTGGCGGCGTCGATGGCGCTTTCGGCGATCTGCGCCGGGCTGCGCGGCACATGCGGGCTGCGGTCCTGGGTCCCGCCCGAGCCGGTCACGGCACAGGTGATGAAGACCTCGCGATTCATGGTCAAAGGCATGGTTCTCTCCCGTTCTGGGACCAGCCTAGCAGGCTTGCGGCGTCGAAGTTGGCGGATTACGAAAGAAACATGGCCGTTTCCGAAAGCGTTTTCACCCCCACACCGCAGCCCCTGGATATCGCGGTCCTGGTCCTGCCGCGCGCCTCGATCCTGGAGGTCGCTTCGGTGCTGGATCCGTTGCGCGCGGCGAACCGGCATCTGGGGCGCGAGGGGTTTCGCTGGCGCGTGGTCTCGCCCGAGGGCGGGGCGGTGCCGCTGACCTGCGGGATCGAGTTGCCGTCCTCGGGCGGATTGGCCGCGGCCGAGGGGGCGGAGGTGCTGATCTGCGTCGCGGGCTATTCGCAGGCGGAGGTGGCGACGCGCAGCCTGCTGGCGGGCCTGCGGCGGATGGCGGGGCGGTTCCGGGCCATCGGCGGGGTCGATGCCGGGCCCTGGGTGCTGGCGCGGGCGGGGCTGCTGGACGGGCACCGGGCGACGGTCCATTGGGAGGATCTGGAGGATTTCGCCGCCGCCTTTCCGGCCATCGACGTGGTGCCCGACCGGTTCGTCATCTCGCGCAACCGCTTCACCGCGGGCGGCGCCGTGCCCGCCGCCGATCTGATGCTGCATCTGATCGGCAGCCGCTGCGGGGCGGGTGTGGCGGGTCGGGTCGCCGATTCCTTCCTCTACGAGACGCGCGCCGATGGGGCGCGGCCGCAGCGCCCGGGGCTTCTGCCCGGCGCGCGCGACCCGCGGCTTTCGGCGGCTCTGACGCTGATGAGCCAGCATCTCGACGAACCGCTGGATCTGGCCGTCGTCGCCGGGGCGCAGGGGATCGGCCTGCGGCGATTGGAGCAGCTGTTCCGCGAGGGGCTGGGGCAGGGGCCGGGGGCGGCCTATCTGGAACTGCGCCTGCAGGCGGCGCGGCGGATGATGGCCGATACCGCCCATCCGATCCAGGAGATCGCCCTCCGCTGCGGCTTTGCCGACAGGTCGAGCTTCTCCCGCGCCTTCCGGCGCCGGTTTGGCCACGCGCCGAGGGCGTTGCGGAGCGGAAAACCGGCCGCATGAATGTCTGACGTATGAATGGCTCTATTCCTGCCGCACTTGCGCTGCAGTGCGGCGGGAACAGGACCGGTTTCCCGAGGGAGAGCCTGGGGCTGAGGATAACTCAGCCGGTCGACCTGTCGTCAGGACAATAGTAGTTTACTATTATGCGCTTACCGGAGTCATCTATCGTCAGGCATTAAAATGCCTGACGTTCAATCCAGCGCCACCAGCGCGTGCCGCTTGCGCCCGGCGGTCAGTTTCAGGGGCGAGGACAGATCCTCGGCCCTGATCACCAACCCGGAATCGCTCAGCGCCTCGTCGTTGAGCCGCGCGCCACCTTCGGCGATCAGCCGCTTGGCGTCCTTGCCCGATTTGGCCAGCCCTGCACGGACGAAAAGCTGCACGATGGAGACACCCTCGGCGGCCTCGGCCGCCTCCAGCACCACCCGCGGCAGCTCCTCGCCCAGGCCGCCCTGCTCGAAGACCGCCCGCGCCGTCGCCTCGGCCGCGGCCGCCGCCTCGGCCCCATGGCAGAGCGTCGTCACCTCATTGGCGAGGATCACCTTGGCCGCGTTGATCTCGGACCCTTCCAGCGCGCCCAGACGGTTGCATTCCTCGACCGGCAGCTCGGTATAGAGCTTCAGGAACCGGCCGACATCGGCATCCGTGGTGTTGCGCCAGAACTGCCAGAATTCGTAGGGGCTGAGCATATCGCCGTTCAGCCAGACCGCACCGCCCTGCGATTTGCCCATCTTGCGGCCGTCCGAGGTGGTCAACAAAGGCGTCGTCAGGCCGAAGATCTGCTCGTCGATCACCCGGCGGGTCAGGTCGATTCCGTTGACGATGTTGCCCCATTGATCCGAGCCGCCCATCTGCAACAGACAGCCATAACGGCGCCGAAGCTCAAGGAAGTCATAGGCTTGCAGGATCATGTAGTTGAATTCGAGGAAGCTCAGCGACTGCTCGCGATCAATCCGCGACTTCACCGATTCAAACGACAGCATGCGGTTGACGCTGAAATGCCGCCCGATGTCGCGCAGGAATTCCAGATAGTTCAGCCCGTCCAGCCATTCGGCATTGTTGCGCATGATCGCATCGCCCGCGCCCTCGCCATAGGTGAGGTATTTGGCGAAGACCTGCTTCATGCTCTCGATATTGCCGTCGATCGCCTCGGGCGTCAGCAGCGGGCGCTCCTCGGAGCGGAACGAGGGATCGCCCACCTTGGTGGTGCCGCCGCCCATCAGGGTGATCGGCTTGTTCCCGGTCTTCTGGAACCAGCGCAGCAGCATGATGTTCAGCAGATGCCCGACATGCAGCGATTTCGCCGTCGCGTCATAGCCGATATAGGCCGGAACCACACCCTTCAGCAGCGCCTCGTCCAGACCTTGAAGGTCGGTGCAATCGGCGAGGAAGCCGCGCTCGATGATGATGCGCAGGAAGTCGGATTTCGGTTGGAACGTCATTTCGCTTGTCCTTTGGACGGTCGGGCTGTCTATAGACCGAAGGCCGGGCAAAGGGAAAGCCATGTTGAAGGGCGGCGTGATGCGGGTGCTGGGCACGATGTCGGGGACCTCGCTGGACGGGGTCGATGCGGCGGTGCTGATGACCGACGGGCAGGAGATCCAGGGCTTCGGCGAGAGCGCCTATCGGCCCTATACGCCCGAGGAACGCGCCGTCCTGCGCGCCGCGCTGGGGGCCTGGCCGGGCGAATCCCGGGCCGAGGCCGCGGCCGAGGTGGTCGACCTCGCCCATGCCGAACTGCTGGCCGGGTTCGAGCCGGTGGAACTGGTCGGCTATCACGGCCAGACGCTGGCGCATGAGCCCGGCGGGCGGGGCACGCATCAGGCGGGATCCGGGCAGATCCTGGCCGAGGCGCTGGGTTGGCCGGTGGTCTGGGATTTCCGCTCGACCGATGTGCGGCTGGGTGGGCAGGGCGCGCCGCTCGCGCCCTTCTATCACCACGCGCTGGCCCGCTATCTGGGACTGGAGGCGCCGGTGGTGTTTCTCAACATCGGCGGCGTGGCCAATGTGACCTGGTGCGATCCGCGGATCCCGGCGCCGGAACACGCCTGCCTCGCCTTCGACTGCGGGCCGGGCAATGCGCCGATGGACGATTATTGCGCCACGCATCTGGGCTGCGCGCGGGACGAGAACGGCGACCGCGCGGCCCGAGGCGTCCCGAACGAGGCGCGGCTCGAAGCCTTCATCGCCCATCCCTTCTTCCGCCGCATCCCGCCCAAATCGCTGGACCGGGCGGCGCCGATGCCCGATGTCGCGGAGTTGGGGCCCGAGGACGCCTTGGCGACGCTGGCGGCGGGCGTCGCGGCGGGCGTGGCGCTGGCTTTCGAGCATTTCCCCGAGGCGCCGACGCGGGTCCTGGTCTGCGGCGGTGGGCGGCACAATGCGACGCTGATGGCGATGGTCTCGGCAGGCTGCGACTGCCCGGTCGAGCCGGTCGAGGCCGCAGGGCTCGACGGCGACATGATCGAGGCTCAGGCCTTCGCTTATCTCGCGGCGCGGGTGGCGAGGGGGTTGCCGACCTCGGCGCCAGGAACCACCGGCGTGGCGGCGCCCGTCGGGGGCGGCACGCTCAGCCAGCCCTGAAGGGGGAG
>NZ_JAUCCQ010000023.1:0-43626 GCF_034676075.1 Pararhodobacter sp.
CCGAGCGTCTCGGCTTCACCCGCGAAGGCTGCCTGCGGCAGCATGAGACGACCCATAACGGCCTGTGCGATCTGCTGGTCTATGGCCTTCTGCGGGGGGAATGGCCGGGGCTGGCGGGCTAGCCCCGGGTACGGCAGGACCCGGCGCGAACCGGGCCCACCTCGGGCAGGTCCTCACGCCCTGTCGTCCCAATGCCGCGCGGCCGTGGCCTGATGCGTGGCGAAGGGTTGATCCGGGCGCAACGCCAGCAGGCCCAGCGCGGCCGAGTCGCGGATGATCGCGGTGATGGCCGGATCGCGCTCGCGCCCCTGCCAGAGGGCGCTCAGCATCGCATCCGGGCCATAGCCCGGCGGCAGGCCCTCGGGCGCGCTGGTCAGGCTGGGGGGCACATGGGTCAGCGTCTCGCCGTCCGGGCCTGACAGCGCCAGCGTCATCCAGCGATGCGGCGTCGCCTGGGCCACGTCGCGCTGGCTGAGCACGCTGAGCAGATGTCCGTCCTTCAGATGCGTGAGCGCCGAGGTCATCAGCCCGCCGCCGCCGCTGAACGGCACCCCGCCCAGCGTCAGCCCGAAGCGCAGCGGATCGAGCAACCGCAGGCCGACCTGCGCCACGGTCCGCATGCCCAGCACTGCATAGAGGCTGCAAAGCGCGGCCATCTGCGGGGCGACGGCCTCAATCCGCAGATAGGCGATGCGGCCCCGGTTCAGCGCGGCCAGCGCCTCGGGCAGCGACTCGACCTGGGGGATCTGCAGCGCGTTCAGCAGCGTGGCCACCGGGCCCGGCTGCGGGGTGAAGCCGTGCAGCAGGATCGGCGTCCCGGCATCGGCCAGCAGCTTGGCTCCGGCCAGGAACCAGGCCGGTCGGCGCTGCCGGGGCGAGGGATAGACCGGCCAGTCGAGCCCGGGCGCATTGCCCTGCCAGCCCGGACCCGGGCGCAGGGCCCGCGCCGCCGCCACCAGCCCGGCCAGTTCGGGACCGGCGATGCCGCGTTGCTGGATCCCGGCCAGCAAGGCGCCGATCTGCACCGCATCGGCCTCGCCCTGCAACACGATGTCGAACGCGTCCCGCGCCTGGCTGGCGCTGAGCGAGGGCGAGGGCCCGGCCCCGCCCGAGAGCCGGGCGATATGCGCCGCCAGCCGGTGCCGCGGGCGGTCGCTGTCGCCCGCCCCGTCCAGCCGCAGCAACAGGGCATCGGCGCCGGGCTCGCCCTCGGCCCGCTCGGGATCGCTGACGCGCAGCGGCAGGCGCGGCGCCTCGGGAAAGGGCAGCAGCGCGGAGGGCGCCTCGGCCAGGGGGGCGGCATCCTGCGCCGACAGCAGCAGCCGCGCCTCGCGGCTCAGGGCCGCGACACGGCGCCGCAGGGTGGCGGCGAGGGGCGAGGGCACCATGCGCCGCCCCTCGCGGATCAGGATCGGATCGTCGTAATGCGCGCGCAGCTGTGCCAGCAGGCGGCTGGCGGCCGGGACCGACATCTCCAGCTCGGCCGCGGCACCGGAAACCGACCCCGCCCTGAGCAGCGCGTCCAGCGCAACCAGCAGGCGCAGTTGCGACAGCGTGACGGCGGCGCTGTCGGGCCGGCTTTTCGGCGCCTGTTCAGCGGGTTGCGGGGCGCCCTGTCCCAGGCTCCGGTCGAGGCGGGTCATCGCCTCTGCCCCCATCGGCCCGCTGCCACAATCGGGCTTTTCACTTTCCTGAACTTGGAATCGTTCTCAATCATCGCGGTTGTCCCTGTCCGCCCCTCGTATAGCTGATCGAAATAGTCAGAATTACCTGGGGGACAAGGAAATGTCGCAGCTTCGTCGCACAACGCCGGATCACGGGCCCCGCATGTCGCGCCGGGCCGGGCGCCCGAGCCTTTCGGCGGGCTGCGCCGTTGCGGCGCTGGCCGTGGCCTTTCCGGCGGCTCTGGGGGCGCAGACCCAGGCGGGCACCACCGGGTCGGTCGTCGATCTGGGTCGCATCGTGGTCACCGCCGCGGGGGTCGAGCAGAACATCGCCGACGCGCCCGCCTCGATCACCGTGATCTCGCGCGAGGAGCTGGAATCGGGCGCCTATCGCGACCTGTCCGATGCCCTGCGCGAGGTTCAGGGGCTGGTCACCACCGGCGTCGCCAACGAGCAGGACATCCAGATCCGCGGCCTTCCCGGCGAATACACGCTGATGCTGATCGACGGCCGCCGCGTCTCGACCCGCGAATCGCGGCCCAATGGCAGTTCGGGTTTCGAGCAGCGCCATTTCCCGCCGCTCAACATGATCGAGCGGATCGAGGTGGTGCGCGGGCCGATGTCCTCGCTCTATGGCGCCGATGCGATGGGGGGCGTCATCAACGTCATCACCCGCCCGGTCGCCGCCACCTGGTCGGGCAGCGTGACGACCGAGGGCACGGTGCAGCAGCACAGCGACTATGGCAATTCCGCCGCGCTGTCGTTCGAGGCGAGCGGGCCGATCATCGCCGACCGGCTGGGCGTACAGCTCTGGGGGCGCCTCTACCGGCGGACCGAGGACAGCCTTCTGGGCGGGATCCAGGGCGCCGAGGACAGCAATCTGGGCGTCCGTTTCAGCTTCACGCCGAGCGACGACCATGAATTCACCGTCGAGGCCGGGCGCTCGCGCCTGAGTTCCCGCGGGACCGCCGACGGCACGCTGGCCCCGGGCAGCGACGGCAGCGAGCGCGAGAATGACCGCGATTACGTGGCGCTGGGCCATACCGGGCAATTCGGCGAGATCGAGACGCAGCTGACCCTCCAGCACGAGGAAGCGGCGCGCTTCACCTATGGCGAGCCCTTCGGCGCCGGCACCCGGGTGCTGAACGACCGGGTGCCGCGGCTGGCCAATACCACGCTCGACGGGCAGATCACCGTGCCCTGGGAACTGGGCGGCGCCCATCGCACCGTGGCCGGGTTCCAGTTCAGCCAGGCCCGGCTGACCGACCGCGGCCATACCACCACCGACCAGACCATGGAGATCCGGCAATGGGCCCTCTTTGCCGAGGATGAATGGCGCATCACCGACAGTTTCGCGCTGACCGGCGGGCTGCGCTTTGACCGGCATTCGATCTATGGCGGCCATTTCAGCCCGCGGCTCTATGGCGTCTGGCATGTGAGCGAGGCGCTGACGCTGAAGGGGGGCGTCTCGACCGGGTTCACCGCACCGACCATCCGGCTGGTCGCGCCGGGCTATTACTACCCGACGCAGCGCGGCGCCGGGCTGATCGCGCCGAACCCCGCCCTCAGGCCCGAGACCAGCACCAGCTTCGAGCTGGGCGCGGTCTGGGAACAGGGGCCGCTCAGCTTCAGCGCCACCGCCTTCCGCACCGAGTTCGAGGACAAGATCTCGAACATGAACACCGGCATGCTGGTGAACCCCGATACCGGCAGCATCATCGACCCCTTGGGCGGCGCGGCCTGCAACGCCGCGGCGATCGGCGCCTATCCGGGCTATTCCTGCCTGTGGCAGGCCTTCAACATCGACGATGCGGTGATCCAGGGGCTGGAACTGGCCGGGTCCTGGCAGATCGACGACACCTGGTCGATGCGCGGCACCTATGCCTTCACCGACAGCGAGCAGCGCACCGGCGATTACGCGGGCTTCCCGCTCCAGCGCACGCCGCGCCACCGCGCCACGCTGCGCCTCGACTGGGAGCCGGTGGACAGTTCGCTCGCGCTCTGGGCCGCGGCCACCTATCATGGCGAGGAGATCGCCGCCGGGCCGAGGATCGGCACCAACGGGCGGCCGGTCATCATCAACGGTGTCGAGGGGCGCGCCTATGACCCCTACACCACCGTGGATATCGGCGGCTCCTACGCCATCAACCGCACCGTCAGCCTGAACGCGGCGGTCTACAACCTCTTCGACCAGATCGTGGATTCCACCGACAACAACGCCGCTGGCGAGGGCCGCAGGCTCTGGCTCGGCCTGACCGCGACCTTCTGATCCTTCCCGTTTCCGTGTCTGAAAGGACGATATGATGGCGATCCGCCTTCTTTGCACCGCCGCCGCGCTGGCGCTGACCCTGGCCCCCGCGCCCGCCATGGCCGAGACCGTGACCCATGCCCAGGGCCAGACCGAGGTTACCGGCACGCCCGGGACCGTGCTGGTCTACGACATCGCCACGCTCGACAACCTCGACGCGCTGGGCGTGCCGGTGGCGGGTGCCCCGGGCCAGGCCCTGCCGCCGCATCTGGCGCAATATGCCGCGCCGATCGGAACGCTCTTCGAGCCGGATTTCGAGGCGGTCAATGCCGCGGCGCCCGACCTCGTGCTGGTCGGCGGCCGCTCGGCCGCGCAATACGCCGCGCTGTCCGCCATGGTGCCGACGCTGGACCTGACCGTGGCGCGTGAGGGCTATATCGACAACGTGGCCGCCAATCTGCGGCTTCTGGGCGGGATCTTCGACCGCGAGGCCGAGGCCGAGGCGCTGGTCGACGCCCTGCGCGCCGATGTCGCCGCGCTGCACGAGGAGGCCGCCGGAGCGGGCCGGGTGCTGGTCGTGCTGACCACCGGCGGACGGATGAGCGCCCATGGCCCGGGCTCGCGCTTTGCCGTGGTCTATGACGATTACGGGTTCACCCCGGCGGTCGAGGGGCTGGATACCGGCACCCATGGCCAGGCGATCTCGTTCGAATTCATCCGAGAGACCAACCCCGACTGGCTGTTCGTCGTCGACCGCGACGCGGCCATCGGGCGCGAGGGGCAGGCGGCGGCCGAATACCTCGACAACCCGCTGGTGCAATCCACCACCGCCTGGCAGCAGGGGCAGGTCGTCTATCTGGACGCGCAGGCCTGGTATCTGACCGGCGCCGGTGTGCAGGCCCTGCGGTCCAGTATCGCCCAGCTGCGCGACGCCCTCGCCGCGGCGCGGAACTGACGGATCGCACCCTTGCCTGAGCCGCAGACGCCAAGGCCATCCTCCCGGCAGCCGGGCCCCGCCGCCCGGCTGCTGTTTCCGCTTGCGCTGGGACTGACGCTGGCCATGGGGCTGGCCAGCCTTTTCGTCGGGGTCAGCAGCGTCAGCCCCGGGCTTCTCTGGGCCGAGGGCGGCGCGGGTCCGGCAACCGAGGTGCTGCTCACCTCGCGCCTGCCGCGGACGCTGGCGCTGGCGCTGGCGGGCACGGGGCTGGCGCTGGCCGGGCTGGTCTTGCAGGTGCTGGTCCGCAACCGCTTTGTCGAGCCCTCGACCGTAGGGACGACTGAATCCGCCTCGCTCGGTATCCTGCTGGTCATGCTGCTGGCGCCCGGCCTGCCGGTGCCGGCGCGGATGGCGGTGGCGGCGGGGTTCGGGCTGGCCGGGACCGGGCTGTTCCTTCTGGTCCTGCGCCGGGTGCCGCAACGCTCGCCCTTGATGGTGCCGCTGATCGGGCTGCTCTTGTCGGGCGTGATCGGTGCCGTCACCACCTTCATCGCCTATCGCACCGACATGCTGCAAAGCCTCGGCGCCTGGAGCACCGGCGATTTCTCGATTGTCCTTCAGGGCCGCTACGAACTGCTGTGGATCGTCGCCGGGCTGACCCTGGTCACCGCCGTCTTCGCCGATCAGATCACGCTGGCGGGGCTCGGCCGTGACATGGCCATCGGGCTTGGCGTCAATCACGGGGCGATCCGGGCGCTGGGGCTGGTGCTGGTGGCGCTGCTCAGCGCGGCGGTGATCGTCACCGTCGGGATCGTGCCCTTCCTCGGCCTCGTCGTGCCGAATGTCGTGAGCCTGCTGATGGGCGACAACCTGCGCCGCACCCTGCCGGTGGTCTGCCTGTCGGGCGCCGCGCTGGTCATGGCCTGCGACATCGTCGGGCGGCTGGTCGTGCGCCCCTACGAGATGCCGATCGGCCTGACCATGGGCATCGTCGGCAGCGCTGCCTTCCTGTGGCTCCTGACCCGGAGGCGCGGCCATGGCGCCTGAGATCCGCAACCGGCAGATCGCCCGGCGTCTGGCGCTGCTGACCCTGCTGGCCGTGCTGGCCGCCGCTGCCTTCCTGCTGCTGAACGCGCGGGGCAGCTGGGATTTCCTGCTGCCCTTCCGCGGCCGGAAACTGGCGGCGCTGGCCGTGGTGGCGGTCGCCATCGCCCTGTCCACGGTCGTCTTCCAGACCGTCACGCAGAACCGCATCCTGACCCCCGCCATCATGGGCTTCGACGCGCTCTATGTGCTGATCCAGACCGGGCTGGTCTTCGGCCTCGGCGCCGGACGGGTCTCGGCCCTCGATGCGCGGCTGGTCTTCGGGCTGGAACTGGGGACGATGGTGCTTTTCGCGCTGCTCCTCTTCAAATGGATGTTCGGCCCCGCCGCCCGCAACCTGCACCTGCTGATGCTGGTGGGGATCGTGCTGGGGACGCTCTTCCGCTCGATCTCGGGCTTCCTGCAGCGGATCATCGACCCCGACAGCTTCACCGTGCTGCAAGACCGGCTCTTCGCCAGCTTCAACGCGGTCGATCCCGGTTTGCTGACCCTCTCGGCGCTGATCGTCGCGGGGCTGGCGCTGGTCCTCTGGCGGCTGGTGCCCGAACTGGACGTGCTGGCTTTGGGGCGCGAGGCGGCCATCGGCCTTGGTGTCCCGCAGGAGCGGCTGGTGCTGGGCCTCTTGGTCATCGTCACCATGCTGGTCGCGCTGTCCACGGCGCTGGTCGGGCCGGTGACCTTTCTGGGGCTGCTGGTTGCCAACCTCGCCTATCTGCTGATGCCGACCGCGCGGCATGCGGTGCTCCTGCCCGCCGCGGCGCTGATCGCGCTGATCACCCTGATCGGCGGGCAGACGCTGCTGGAGCGGGTCCTGCATTACGACACGGCGCTGGCCGTGGTGGTCGAATTCGCCGGGGGGCTGGTCTTCATCCTTCTGGTCATCAGAGGAGTGGCGCGATGATCGAGGTCGAAGGCGTCGAGCGGCGCTATGACGGGCTTGCCGTGCTGTCAGAGGTCACGCTGAGCCTGCCCCGGGGCGGCCTCACCGCGATCATCGGGCCGAATGGCGCGGGCAAATCGACACTGCTGTCGGTGATGGGACGCTTGCAGAAACCCGACGCCGGGCGCGTGACGCTCGAGGGGATGGACCTAGCCCAGGCCCCGGGGCGGCTGGTGGCGAAGAAGCTGGCGCTTCTGCGGCAGGACAACCACACGGCGGCGCGGCTGACGGTGCGCGACCTCGTGGCCTTTGGCCGCTACCCGCATTCGCGCGGCAACCCGGGGCCCGAGGATCACGCCCAGGTCGCCAGGGCGCTGGCCATTCTGGGGCTGGAGCCGCTGGCCGACCGCTTCCTCGACCAGCTGTCGGGCGGGCAGCGGCAGCGGGCGCATATCGCCATGGTGCTGGCCCAGGATACCGAGTGCATCCTGCTGGACGAGCCGCTCAACAACCTCGACATCAGCCATGCGGTGCGGATCATCACTCTGGTGCGCGAGGCGGCGCAGGCGCTGGGCAAGACGGTGGTCGTGGTGCTGCATGACATCAACATGGCCGCGGCCCATTGCGACCGGATCGTGGTGATGAAGGGCGGCCGCATCCTGCGCCACGGCACCCCGGCCGAGCTGATGCAGGCCGAGTTCCTGTCCGCGGTCTACGAAACCCCGATCAGCGTGCACGAACTCGCCGGGCGGCTGGTCGCGGTCTACTGACCGGCCGCGCCACGGATCGCATTGCGACGCCGCGCGGAATCGGTCACCTTGCGCGCGACTGCCCCCCTCGGCCCGCCCCAGCATCCGGAAGACCCCATGAAAGCCGTCCTGTTCGAGAAATTTCAGGAAACCCCGAAATTGGTCACCCTGCCCGATCCGACGCCCGCCCCGCATGGCGTGGTGCTGAGGGTCGCGGCGACCGGCGTCTGCCGCAGCGACTGGCACGGCTGGATGGGCCACGACAGCGATATCGAACTGCCGCATGTGCCGGGGCACGAACTGGCCGGCGTGGTCGAGGCCGTGGGCCGCGACGTCACACGCTGGAAGGTCGGCGACAAGGTGACCGTGCCCTTCATCTGCGGCTGCGGCGCCTGCCCGGAATGCCATGCGGGCCATCAGCAGGTCTGCCTGCATCAGGAGCAGCCGGGCTTCACGCATTGGGGTTCGTTCGCGGAATACGTGGCGCTGCATCAGGCGGATCTCAACCTCGTGGCCTTGCCCGAGGGGATGGATTTCGCCACCGCCGCCAGCCTCGGCTGCCGCTTCGCCACCTCGTTCCGGGCGGTGATCGACCAGGGGCAGGTGCGCGCCGGGCAATGGGTGGCGGTGCATGGGTGTGGCGGCGTGGGGTTGTCGGCGGTGATGATCGCGGCGGCCGCCGGGGCCAATGTGATCGGCGTCGATCTGGACCCGGCCAAGCTGCAACTCGCCCGCGATCTGGGCGCCGTGGCGGTGATCAACGGGCGCGAGGCCGATGTGCCCG
This sequence comes from Pararhodobacter sp., assembly GCF_034676075.1. Taxonomy (GTDB): domain Bacteria; phylum Pseudomonadota; class Alphaproteobacteria; order Rhodobacterales; family Rhodobacteraceae; genus Pararhodobacter. The sequence continues at coordinate 8,367 of NZ_JAUCCQ010000023.1, forward strand.
GCGCGATCCGCGAGATCACCCGGGGCGGGGCGCATGTCTCGCTCGATGCGCTGGGCCATCCGGTGACGATGACCAATTCGATCCTCTGCCTGCGGCCGCGCGGCAAGCATATGCAGGTCGGCCTGATGCTGGGCGAGCATGCCGCCCCCGCCATCCCGATGCCCAAGATCGTCGGGCAGGAGATCGAGATCCTCGGCTCGCACGGGATGCAGGCGCATCGCTATGGCGCGATGCTGGACATGGTGGCCAGCGGCAAGGTCGATCCCTCGCGGCTGGTCGGCCAGCAGATCAGCCTGGCCGAGGCACCCGAGGCGCTGATGGCGATGGACCGCTTCCAGTCGGTCGGCGCCACCGTCATCACCCGGTTCTGAGCCATGTTCGAGCGCGTCGAGGAGTATCCCGTCGATCCGATCATGATCGGCGCCGAGTATTTCGCCCGTGACCCGCGGCAGGACAAGCTGAACCTGACCGTGGGCATCTATCAGGACGAGACCGGCCAGACCCCGGTCCTGCGGGCGGTGAAACAGGCCGAGGCGCGGCTGGTCGAGACGCAGGCGACGAAATCCTACCTCGCGCTGACCGGCGACGCGGAATACGGCCGCTTGCTGGGGGCCGAGATCCTGGGGCCCGGCCATGGCGAGGGCTGGGTGACGGCCCAGACCTCGGGCGGGGCGGTGGCGCTGAGGGTGATGGCCGAGCTGCTGGCGCAGATGCCGGAGCCGCCGACCATCTGGCTGCAGACGCCCACCTACGGCAATTACGTCCCGATCCTGACCGCCGCGCGGGCCCGCTTTGCTTCGGTGCCCTATTACGACCCGCTCAGTCGCGAGATCACCTTCGAGCGGATGCTCGACGGGCTGAAGGCGGCGCGGCGGGGCGATGTCTTCCTGTTCCAGGGCGTCTGCCACAACCCGACCGGCGCCGACCTGAGCCCGGACCAGCTGGCAGCGCTGCTCGATGTTTTGGAAGAGCGTGGCATCGTGCCCTGGCTCGACCTCGCCTATCTGGGCTTCGCCGAGGGGTTCGAAGCGGATTGCGCCGTCGCCCGGCAGATCGCCGAGCGGTTCGAGGAATGCGTGGTCTGCGTCACGCTGTCCAAGTCCTTCGGCATCTACCGTGACCGGGCCGGGGCGCTGTTCGTGAAGACCCGCGCGGCCGATCGCGAGCGGATGCACCGCGCCGTTTCGGCCATCGTCCGGGCGGGGTCCTCGCATGCGCCGGACCACGGGGCCTCGGTGGTGCGGGTGATCCTGGGGGATCCGGCGCTCAAGGCGCTGTGGCTGGGGGAGCTGGAGGCGATGCGCGCCCGCGTCGCCGGGGTCCGCGCCCGGATCGTCGCCGTCGAGCGCGATCTCTTCGGCAGCGGGACGCTGGATTACCTCGGCGGGCAGCGCGGCATGTTCTCGCTCCTGCCGCTGACCGAGGCGCAGGAACTGGCGCTGACCCGCGACCATGGCATTCATGTGGTCAAGGGCGGCCGGGTCAATGTCGCGCGGCTGGGCGACGGGGATATTCCTTGGCTGATCGGCGCGGTGCGGGACGTGACGCGGGCGTCCTGACCTGCCGCGTTTGAAGGGGAACCCCCGCCCGGACAGCCTCCGGGCGGGGGTTTCTATTGCCTCAGTCCAGCTTGAACAGCTTCTGCGCGTTGGTGCGGCCGATCTTGCGGCGGTCGGCCTCGGCGATGGTGGTGGCGTTGAACCAGTCGCTCGCGTGATCCACATTCTCGAAGGGCCAGTCGGTCGAGAACAGGATCCGGTCCGCGCCCAGTTCCAGGATCGCGTCGATCAGCGTCTGGGTGCGGAAATTGCCCGAGGTGGTGATGTGGAAGTTCTCGGTGAAATACTCCGCGAACTTGCGCTTGGCCGGGTATTTCGGCGGGGTCTTGACCCAGGCGTTGCGATGGTCGAGCCGCCACAGCATGTAGGGAATGCCCTCGCCCATATGGCCCAGCACGATCTGCAGCGAGGGGTGGTCGTCGAACAGCCCCGAGGCCATCAGCCGCAGCGCATGCACCGCGGTTTCCTGCGCGAAGGCCCAGGTCGGGCCCAGCAGCCAGGGGTGGCCGTCATAGATCCGCGCGTCGCGGGGCAGCGGGTTGCGGGGGTGCAGGTAGAAGGGCACGTCCAGCTTGGCGACCTCGGCCCAGAACGGCCGGTATTGCGGCAGGTCGTAATAGAGGAGTTCCTCGCCGCCGCCCTGTTCGGCATCCTGCGAGAAGCCGTTGATCAGCGCGCCGACGAAACCGAGGTCCGTGACGCAGCGGTTCAGCTCTGCCGCCGCCGCCTCGGGGTCCTGCAACGGCAGGGCGGCGAAGGCACGGAACCGGTCCGGGCGCTTGGCGCATTCCTCGGCCAGCACGTCATTGGCGCGGCGCGCGATCTCGATGGCGCGCTTGCGGTCGGTGATCGCCTGCACCGCCGGGGCGTTCAGCGACAGGATCATCGTCTCGATCCCGTGCTTGTCCATTTCCTTCAGCCGGGTGTCCTGGATGTCCAGCAGCCGGTGTTCCAGCTCCTTCCAATAGGAGGGCGGCACGAAGCCCGCCGAATCCATCAGGGTTTCGGGGATGGCGAAATGCTCTTCGAGCGCGATCTTGCCTTGCATGGTCTCTCTCCGGTCTCGGTCTTCGGGGTCAGGCGGTGGGGGCGAGCGCGCCGAGGGCGGCGAGCACTTGGGTGAGCAGCGCGGGCAGGTCCTCGGCCGTGGCGGCAAGGCCGTAGACATGGCTGTCGGGGCGGACGATGGCGGCCTGCGCGCCGGTCGCGTCGAACCAGCGCTTGTAGACGCCGTTGGTGTCCGAAATGGGCGCGCCGCCGACCATCTGGCCGATGGCGAAATGCAGGCAGCGGCCGCCTAGCGCAGCGAAAGCCTTGCGCTCGGCCTCGCCCAGCGCAGCCAGCGCCGCTTCGTTGCAGGCCACGATCAGCCAGCCGGTGCCGGCGATCTCGTCGAAAAGCGCGGTGCGCTCGGCGGTCGAGACGAGGCCCTGCGGCAGCAGCGCGCCGTGGTTGGCAATGAGGCCGCCGGTCAGCGCCGGATAGACCAGCTTGTCGGGCTTCTGGTTGGCCTTGCGCGCGGCGATCATCTTGGCGTCGCGCTCGCGCGCCATATCGGGGTCGCGCATGGTCTGGGCGCGGCCCAGCTCGATGGCGCGGCCGGTGATGAAGCGCACATGCGGCTCACGCTCGGGCTGGTAGGTGTCGAGCAGATCTTCCGGCGCGCCGTCCAGCACCATGCCCAGCTTCCACGCCAGATTGCGCGCGTCGCGGATGCCCGAGACCATGCCCTGCGCCAGGAACGGCGGCATCTCATGCGCGGCGTCGCCCGCCAGCAGCACGCGGCCCTTCCGCCATTCGCCGACGATGCGTGAGCGGAAGGTGTAATTGGCGACGCGGATCAGATCGGCATCCTCGGGGGTGAGGAAGGCCGCGACCCGGCGCCAGACGCCCTCGGCCGCGGTGACGGAATCGCGGGTGTCGCCCGCTTCCAGCCGGAACGAGAAGCGGTGGTGGTGCGGCCCGATATTGACGATGGAGACGGGCTGTTCGGGGCGGCAGACTTGCCGGAACGAGGGCAGGGTCGGCACCTCGCGCTTCATCTCGAAATCGCAGACCAGCCAGTTCTCGTGGAAGCCGAGGTCTTCCAGCGTGCCGCCCAGATGGCCGCGCACGAAGCCGTTGCCGCCGTCGCAGCCGATGACATAGCGCGCCTTGACCTCGACCGGGGCGCCGCCCTCGGTCTCGTGGCCGGTGACGGTCACGCTGCCGTCGCTCTCGGCCAGGCCGGTGACGGTGACGCCGTGGCGCAGCTCGACCCCCGGCGTGCGGCGGACCAGCGCGTCCAGCGTGTCCTCCAGATGCGGCTGGTACATCATGTATTGCGCGGGCCAGCCGCAGGGGCCGGGGTTGTCGTATTCGATGTCCAGCAGCACCTCGTCCTGCCCGTTCACCCAGACATAGCCCGCCTGGATGTTGGTCCCGGGCAGCACCGTCTCGGCGATGCCGAGCTTCTGGAAGGTGCGCATCGTCTCGTCGTCGAAAGCGGCGGCGCGCGGCAGGTTGTAGAGCCCGGCGTAGCGCTCCAGCACCACGACCTTGCGCCCGGCCTGCCCCAGCAGTGCCGCCAGCACCATCCCCGTCGGGCCATAGCCCACGATGGCTGCATCGAATGTCATGAGGTCCTCCTCCATCCCGATTATCTTGCGTTGGCAAGTTTTGAAAATGCAAATGTTAGGCTGTGCGCGGGCCCCGACCGGGCCCGTGCGGTGGCCCCTCAGGGGCCGATGAGCAGGCGCACGCCCGAGAGCGAAATCGCCGGGATATAGGTGATGAGCAGCAGCGCGATCAGATAGATCGCCAGGAACGGCACGATCCCGCGATAGATATGTTTCAGCGGGATGCCCGACATGGTCTGCATGACGAAGAGGTTGATGCCGAAGGGCGGGGTGAAGAGCCCGATGGCCAGGTTCACCGTGACGATGATGCCGAAATGCACCGGATCCACGCCGATGGCGCCTGCCAGCGGCACCAGCAGCGGCGTCAGCAGCAGGATCGCCGACAGCGGGTCGATCAGGCAGCCGACCAGCAGCAGCAGCAGGTTGATCGCCAGCAGCAGCAGCCAGCCGGGCAGGGCCATCGCCTCGATCAGCGCGACCAGCTGGACCGAGACCTGGTTGACGGTGATCAGCCAGGAGAAGACGCCGGCGCAGGCCATCACCACCAGGATCTGCGCGGTGAAGGACACGGTGCTGGCAGCGGCCCCCATGAGGTCGCGCAAGGTCATCTCGCGCATCACTGCCCAGGAGACGATGAAGGCGTAAAGGCAGGCGACGGCGGCGGCCTCGGTCGGCGAGAAGACGCCGCCATAGATGCCGCCCAGGATCAGGACCGGCACGCCCGCCGCCCAGATCCCGCGCCGGAGCGCGGTGCCGAAGCCGCGCAGCGTGAAGCGGTCGGCCTCGGACCCGCGGTTGCCCCGCCCGACCCAGAGCGCGTGCAGCGCCATCAGACCGACGATCAGCAGCCCCGGCACGATGCCCGCCGCGTAAAGGCGCGGGATCGATTCATCGGCCGCCGCGGCATAGACGATCATCGGGATCGAGGGCGGCAGGATCACCCCCACCGCGCCGACCGAGACCATGAGCCCGCCGGAATAGCGGTCGGCATAGCCCTCCTCGCGCATGGCGGGCAGCATCACCTTGCTGATCGTCGCGACCGAGGCCGCGCCGACCCCGGTGATCGCGCCGAAGACCGCGCCCGCGCCGATGGCAGTGAGCGGCACCTTGCCCGGCACCCGCCCCATGCTGGCGCGCATCAGCCCGACCAGCCGCCCGGCCACGCCGCCCCGGTCCATGATCTCGCCCGCGAAGATGAAGAAGGGCAGCGCCAGCAGCGCATAGGCGTTGATCGAGGAGAAGAGATACTGGTGCAGGGCCATCAGCGGCACCTGCATGGTCAGCGCCATGGTCGCGGCCGAGGCGGCGAGCAGGATCAGATAGATCGGGAAACCGGCCAGCATCAGCACTAGCGGCAGGCCCACAAGGGTCAGGATCATCATCTTACTTGCGTCCCTGCATCAGATGTCCGGCCAGTTGCGCCAGCGCGACCAGCGCCATGCCGGTCAGCCCGACCAGCACCGCGCCGTTGATCAGCCACAGCGGCACCTCGGCCATGTTGCTCAGCGTGCCCCGGGTCCAGAGCCGCTGCGTGACGGCCAGCGAATACCAGGCGGTGAAGCCCAGCACCCCCGCGGTGACCACCAGCTCGACCAGCCGCAGCGCCCAGGAGGCGCGGCCCGACAGGGCGCGGGTCAGCAATTCCATGCGCAGGTGGCGGTTCTGGATCGAGACGGTGATCGTGCCCAGGAAGGCCAGCACGATCATGCCGAAGACCAGCGTCTCATCGGCCCAGAGGAGCGAGATCTGCCAGATGTAGCGCAGCGCGACATTCACGCAGGCCAGCAGCACCATGGCGATCAGCGCCAGCGACAAGAGCAGCGTGAACCCCGCGGCGAGGCGCGAGAGGGGGCTTTTCGGGGTCATGGGGCAAGGGGGCGCTTGGCGGGCGGAAAGCCGTTGCCGCCGCGCGCCCCGTCTCCGTCACTCGGCCGCGTGGCGCTGGGCGACGCCGCGCAGGAAGGACAGCTCATCGGCCAGCGCGGGATTCTGCGCCTCGGCCTCGGGCAGGACGGCGGCGACGGCATCCAGATAGGCCTGCGCATCGGCCTCGGGCAGGGTCACAAGGCGCCCGCCGTTCTCTTCCCAGATGCCCTGCACCGCGTCGACCGCGCCGAGGTTCCAGCTGTTGGTATCCTCGAGCGCCCCGCGCGCGGCGGTGCGGACGGCATCGGCGAGATCCTCACCGATCGTGTCGAGGAAGGCGCTGGAGGCCACGGCGGTGACGATCAGATAGCTTTCGGGCACCACGGTCAGATCCTGCGCCACGTCGTAATAGCGCCCGGTGGTGAAGACCGGCAGACCGGCGATCAACCCGTCGACGACGCCGTTCTGCATGGCGGGCAGCACTTCGCCCAGCGGCAGCGAGATCGGCGAGGCACCCAGCGCCGAGAGCGGCCCGGTGGCCAGCACGGTCGGCCCGGCCACCCGGATCCGCTGACCCTGCAACGCGGTAGCGCTGTCGACGGCGCGGACGCTGACGATGCCGAGCGGACCGTGCGGGAAGGCGGCGATGGTCTCCAGCCCCTGATCTTGGGCATAGGTGGCCAGACGGTCCAGCACTTCGGGATCGGCCAGCGTGGCCTGGGCATGGGCGAGGTTCTGGAACAGGCCCGGCACGTCCAGCACTTCGAACCGGCGGTCGTATTGCACGAAGAAGCTCGACGCGGGCGCCGTCACCTCGATGGTGCCCATCGCCGCGCCCTCGATGGTCGCGGGGATCTGGCCCAGCTGGTTGGCGGGGAAAAGCTGCACGTCGATGGCGCCGTCGGTCGCGGCCTCAAGCCGGGTCTCGAAGCCCTGCATCCAGCGCAGGATGGCGTCGTTGTTGGTGGGCGACGACACTTTGAGCGTGAAATCGGCAGCCAGCAGCGGCGTGGCGAGCGCGCAGGGCAGCGCAAGGCACAGGGCCGCGAAAGTCGGTCTGAACATCGAATCCTCCCAGATGATGTGGCGCAGGGCAGCGCGACTCGGACCGTATCAGACGACTTTTGCAAATACAAATGTTTCGTAAACATCTTTTGTGGGGGAAACGGTTGGGGTGGAAAACGTCCCGATGGGCCGATCCCACGGCTGCGCGGCCCTTGCAACTCGGTTCCTTTCCGCCTTAGATACTTGCAACTGAAACATTTGCGCGCTGACGAAACCTCTCTCTGACCGTCCCGCGGGGCGCCATTTCCGGGACTCCATGGACTACTGGTTCACCGATTCGCTGCCCTATCTGCTCAACCGGGCAGGCGTCGCCCTGGGCGAGACCTTTTCCCGGCGCATCGCCCGCTACGAGGTGACGCTGCCGATGTACCGGGTGCTGGCGATCCTGCGCCAGACCGGACCGAAGTCGCTGGGCGAGCTGTCCTCGCTGGTCTCGGTCGAGATGTCGACCCTGTCGCGGATGATCGGCACGATGGCCAAGGCCGGTCAGGTCACCCGCATCCGCCCGCCGGAAAACGGCCGCGTCGTCTCGATCGAGATCACCGCCAAGGGCGCGGCGCTGGCTGATGAGCTGATGCAGATCGCCATGCAGTTCGAGCGCGGGATTCTGGGTGACATGGATGCCGCCGCGGCGGAGGAGCTGAAGACCCTGCTGCGGCAGATCAGCCAGCGGATCGACAAGCTCTAGCGCCGGGTCAGTCCCGCGCGCGGCGGCGCGCGGGATGCCGTTTCTTCGGTCGTTCAGTGGCTGTGGCCGCTCGCCGCCACCACAGCGATGGAATAGGGCGCTCCCTCGACGGCGATGCTGCCGCGATCCTCCAGCGTGGCGGCGTCGATCCGGCGCACCAGCCCCTCGCGCGGGTCGGTAATCAGGACCTCGCCGCCCGCCATGGCCAGCCGGGGCCGCGGATCGTTCCAATGGCCGTCCATCGAATAGGGCTGCGTCACCGGGGCGCTGCCATCGAGGCTGGCGGCCAGCAGGTCGATCCGGTGCAGCGTGCCGTCCTCGGTCAGCACGAAGCCGCGGGCCGGCTGCATCGGGTCCAGCACGAAATCGACACGGCGGAAGGGCAGGGTGATCAGGCGGAAATGCGGCGCGTCGGCCGGGTCGATGACCACGAGCCCGTCGCGCCCGTAATTGCCGAGGAAGACCTGCATTCCCGTCGCGCCCAGAAGCGTCCCGGTGGTGTTCCCGGCGGGAAGATCGGCCGGATAGGGGAGCATGGCATAGACGATGCCCTCGTCACCGCTGCGGGCGGTCAGCACCCCCTCGGCGCAGCCCGCGGCGAGATAGAGGCCCGAGAAGGCCTCGCCATGGATGCCGGTGCAGGTCGCCAGATCACCGGCCGGGGTGCCCTCGGCGGTGAAGGCCTGCAGGCCCAGCCGCGGCGCGGGCTCGGCCCCCTCGGCCGGGGGCGGCGGCGCGACGCTGCTCAGCCAGAGCGACCCCATCGGCGTGACGAAGCCATGATGCGGCACCGATTGCGGGAAGCGGCTGGTCTCCAGCGCCCCCCGGGCCAGCGCCGCGCCGTCGACGATCTCGGCATAGCCGCCCTGATCGAGGTTGATGACGATCCGCTGCCCGTGGTCGATCAGATGGAAGGGGCGGGGGCCGTCCAGCCGGTGCGGCAGGGCCGAGGGTTCGGTGATCTCGATGTCCTGATGATCGCCGTGATCCTCCAGCCTTATGCCGCTGGACAGGAATTGCACCGTGTTCGCATCGGATTGCACGGCGGCGACCGCGCTGCCCCCGGCCACCGCATAGAGCTTGGCCTGGCCAATGGTGTCGAACAGCCAGGGGCGATCCGGCGCCGAAAGGTCGAAAACGGTGATCTGCGGCGCGGCATGGTCACCGACGAAGACGCGGAACACCGTCTCGCCGCCGGTATTGTCCGCCTGCGCCAGCGCGGCGGGTGTCAGAAGCAGGGCCAGCGCGGTGGCGCCGGTGAGGGGTTTCAGCATGGCAAGGTCTCCTTGATGGGAAGCGTTTCTGCATCCGGGCCAGAGGTTTGCGCGGCGAACCGCTGGATCCGGCGGTCCGGGCTTGCAGAATGTTATGATATTACATATCAAGATTGGCAGGGCAACCGCGCCCCGGCAAAAACCGCGGCACTCGCCCCCACCTTGTGCGGAACACCATGATGTGATTGGATTAAATCCCCGTCCTGACCCAAGCGAAGACCATGTCTCGCGCGCTTTCCCTTGTGATGGCTCTGGCCCTGCTGGCGCTTCTGCCGCTCCGCGCAGGGGCGCATCCGCATGAATTCGTCGATACCGACCTCACCTTCGAGATGGACGCCGAAGGGCGGCTCGCCGCGGTCCATGTCGTCTGGCACTGGGACGAGCTGATGTCGCTGCTGACGCTCGAGGATCTGGGCCTCGACCCCGACCGAGACGGCGCGCTCTCGGCCGAGGAACGCGCCACCCTGTCGCAGCGCTTCAGCGCCTGGCCCGAGGATTTTGCCGGGAACATGCAGCTGCAGCATACGGGGCGGGATGTCGCCCTGAGCCGTCCTCTGGGGATGGATGTGGATCTGCGCGACGGACGCTTCGTGCTGGATTTCCGCCGGGCGCTGGCCGAGCCGATCCCGATGGCGGGGGCTTCGGTCCAGGCGCAGGTCTTTGATCCGACCTATTTCATCTATTACGAGGTGCCGGATCTGCCCGGCATCACCGGCGCCGACAGCTGCGCGGTGACGCGGACCGAGGCCGATCTCAGCGCGGCGCGCAGCCTTTATGAGCGGCTTCTGGGCGATCTGACCGAGGAACAGCTCATGGAACCGGGGCAGGAACCGCTGGTCGGCAGCGCCTTCGCCGACACTTTCGTGCTGTCATGCCCCGGATAATGCGCTGGGCGCTGCTCCTGTTGGCGCTGGTTGCGCTGGGGCTGGCGGTGGTCGGCCTGCAGGGCTGGATGGCCGAGGCGGCGCTCGGTTTCCAGCGGCAGGCGCAGGACGCGCTGGCCGGTGCGCTGCGCGCCCTGCGCAATGGCGAGCCGGGGGCGGTGGCGGGGTTCCTGACGATCTGTTTCCTGCACGGTTTCATGCATGCGCTGGGCCCGGGCCACGGCAAGGGGGTGATCGCCGCCTATGCCGTGGCGGCTCCGGTCGCGCCCTCGCGCCTTGTCGTCATCGCCGGGCTGTCGAGCCTCGCGCAGGCGGTGACCGCGATTCTTGTGGTCTATGCCGGGGTTTGGCTGCTGAACGGCGCCCGCGAGGGCGTCGAAGGGCTCGCCGCGGCGATCGAGCCCCTGTCCTTCGGGTTCGTGGCGCTTCTGGGCCTGATGCTTTGCTTCCGGGCCTGGCGCCATTTCCCGCGTGAGGGGGCGGGGCACGGGCATCACCATCACCACGATCATGACCATGGGCCGGACTGCGGCTGCGGCCACAGCCACGCCCCGGACCCCGAGGCGCTGGCCAAGGCGGGCTCGGCGCGCGAGGTTGCGGCGCTGGTCGCAGGCGTGGCGCTGCGGCCCTGCACCAGCGCGCTGTTCCTCCTGATCCTGACTTGGCGGCTGGGGCTGGATGCGCTGGGCATCCTCGGGGCGCTGGTCATGGGGGTGGGGACGATGGCGGTGACGCTGTCCTCCGGCCTTCTCGCCGGAATGGCCCGGCGCGGGCTGGTCGGTATCGCCCGGGGCGGCGGCGCGCTGGCCCGGGGGCTGGTTGCCGCCGAGTTCCTGCTGGGCGCCGCGATCGTGATCTTTGCCGGATCGGCGGCGCTGCGGCTGCTCTGACCGGGGGTCACTCGCGCAGGGTGAGGGTCTCCCGCAGCGTCACGCTGTCGAAATCGCTGACCAACACCCGCAGGCTCACCGCCCAATCGCCGCCGAAGGGCAGGACCACCGGGTCGGTGCGCCAGATCCCGTCCTCTCCGGCAAGGGCCCGCAGGCGCAGGGGCTCCAGCCGTCCGTCGGCGGGGGCCAGCGCCAGCGTCACCTCCCGCGGTTCCAGCGGCGCGAAATCGCCGGTCTGAAAGGCCAGTTCCAGCACCACCGGTCCCGCCGCGCCCGGGCTGAGGCGCAGGTCGGCCATGACGCGGTCGCCATGCAGATGCGCCAGAATCGGCGGGTCGGTGTCGATCATCGCCCGGGGCGGCGGCGTCAGGCGGAAGAGCGCGGCGATCAGCAGGATGCCCAGACCCAGCAGGATCTCGGCCCTGATCGACGCGGCAAGCGGCGCAACCCGCCCCCGGGCCAGACCGGGCGTCAGCCGCAGGCGGTTCAGCCCCGCCAGCGCCAGCAGCCCGGCCACCAGCGCCAGTTTCACCAGCAACAGGCGGCCCCAGCCGGTGTCCGTCAGGCCTGCCAGCGCGCCGCCGCTCTGCGCCCAGGTCAGCCAGGCGCCGCTCAGCACCAGCAGGGCGACCAGACCCAGCGCCGGGGTCGCGAACCGCCGCAGCCGCAGCGCGGCCTCGGGATGGCGCAGATCGGTCAGCAGGGGCGGCAGCAGGCCCATCCACCAGACCAGCGCCACGCCATGAACCGCGACCGCGAGGGTGGACAGCGCCACGGGCGGGGCGGTGACCGCATGGCCGGACCCCGCGAAAGACAGCCCGGCACAAAGCCAGGCGAGCAGGGCGAGGCCGCGCGCCGGGTGCGGTTGCCTCAGCGCCAGCGCCGCCAGCAACAGCGCCAGACCGCTCAGCGCGACGGTCCGCAGCAGCGGCGCCGCCAGCGCCGCGCGGAAGGGCTCCGCGGTCAGGCCCTGGGCCGGGGAGAGGGCGAGAAGGTCGAGGCCGTGGCTCCACAGGAAGACCGCGGCGAGGGCCAGACCGGCCAGCGCGGTGACCAGCCCCAGTCGCCGCCGCCCCGCAGAAGGGGCAGCCCGGGCGATCAAGGTCGCGTGCAGGGCCAGCCCGACCGCGCCCAGCATCGCCAGGGTCAGGCCGAAACGCGCGGCGGCGGCGAGCCGGGCGCCGGTGGTTGCGGGCGCGGGGCCAGTCTGCAGCGAGGGCGCGCCCAGATGCAGCGTCAGCACCCCGCCGACCGGGTGGCCATCGTCGGAAACCACCCGCCAGGACAACAGATAGCTGCCCGGCGCGATATCCCGGGGCGCGGGGAGGGTGAGGATGGTGTCCAGGGCGTCTGCTTGCACGGTCTCGGCGCTGCCGTCCGGGGCGATCCAGCGCAGCACCAGCGGCGCCACGGCCTCGCTGAAGGTCAGGGTGACCGATTGCGGAAAGGCTTCGACGATGCTGCCCTCGCCGGGCGAGGCGGCGACGAGCTGGGCATGGCCGAAAGCGGCGACTGGCGCGAGGATCAGCAGAAGCGAGAGGCAGAGGGCGCGGAGGTGGGGCATCGGGGTTTCTCAGGCGGGCAGGGGCGCGCGGGGGCGGTTCCCGCGTCTCGGGAATGGGACAGTCTTACGGGTCGCGGGTCGGTGAGTGGCCGGGGCAGGATGTCCGGCGACGATCAGCCCGCCGTCCAAGGCGTCGAGGCGGGCAGTCAACAACGCCAGATCGGGGCTGTCGTCTGCCCGGCGCGACCGAAGGGCGTGAGAGGCCAAAGCCAAGGCGCGAGCTCCTCGTCTTCGACGCCGATCGACGGCAAGCCATTGGCCACCCGCCGCGGCAAGGCGCGGTCCGCCTTCCGATGATCGCGGCGGGAGAGGGACTCGGCGCCCCTTGCACCCGTCCCGGCACCAGCTACCGGACCGGCGATGAAACAGCGCAGGGCGCGTCATGAGGGGCATCCGGTGCTCTGCGACCCGAACCGGGAGGCGCCACCGCCGGGCAGGCGGCGGCGCCCCGGGCTCAATGGCCGTGGCCGGTGGGCGCGACGACCATCACCCCCGGCGCCGGGCCTTCGAGGTCATGGGCATCCTGCCCCTCGGCCGGGATCTCGATCCAGCGTTCGGCGCCGGTCGCGCATTCCTGCACCACGGGGATATGAAGCATCTGCCCGACCGGCAGGGCCTCGGTCACCCGGACGCGGAACACGAATTCATCGTAATACTCGGCGGGCAGTTCACCCGACCAGGCGATTTCGCGCACGCCCTCGGTCAGGGTGCGGCCGTAGTACTCGTGCGGCTGGGCATAGGCGGCGGTCACCGTCTCGAGCGCCCATCCGGCATGGACCATGGGCTGGGCGGCGATCAGCCCCTCGGGGATCTGCACGCGGACGCGCAGCGTGGCCTCGCCGTCGCAACCATGGCCGATGCGCAGGGTCAGGCGGGCGGTCTCGCCCTGGACGACCTCGGTCTCGGCAAAGGTCGCATGGGCCGAGGCCTGGGTGGCGAGCGACAGGGTCAGGACGGCGGCGGTGATCAGACGTTTCATTCGGTGGTCCTCAGTTTGGTTCTGAAAAGGGGGATCGGGCCCTGGCAGGGCGTGTGTCGGCGGATCGAGAGGGGGCGCCAAAAGACCCGCCGTGGCGGTGCGATCCCACGGAACGCGGGAGGGCACCGGCAGAGGCCGCCACCGTCAGGGCGCCGGCAGGACCTGCGTCGCCGGGGGAACCGGCGCGGCGGGGAAGGCGGGGTCAGACGGCGGGCGGCCCGCGTGAAGGGGGCGGCGCGGCTTCGGTCGAGGCCAGCAGAGGGCGCCGCACAACCGGGCTCTCAACCCGCAAGGTCAGCTCGGCCGGGGCGACGGCGCCCTCGACCGCGGCGGGCAGATAGAGCCCGGCGACCAGATGGCAGACCGGGCACGAGGCATCGGCCCGGGGCGCGCCCTCGTCATCGGTCACGCAGAATTCGGCGCCGAAAAGCTGGGCGATCTGCGCCCGCTCCAACTCGCTGGCCGAGGCGATGCGATGCCCGAACCCCGCCATGGCCAGCGCCAGGGCGAAGACAAGAACCAGCCCGCGGGCCAGAAGGGGGGCGCGTCGCATCATGCCCTCTTCCTACCGCGTTCGCGTTTTCGCGCAAGCCGGGATCTGCCGCCTGCGCCATCCCGCCCCTTCGGGCGCGGCCCGCGGAGCCAGCGCCATCAAGGGCTTGCCAAGCCCCGCCCCGACCGCTACCCAGTTGCCTGTCGGTTCCCGCAAGGGATCAAAAGGGAATTCGCCGCCGGTCCGCCGGCGAACCGAAACTGCCCCCGCAACTGTAGGCGGTGAGCGCGCAGCAACCAGCCACTGTGATCCGGCCCGCCGGGACATGGGAAGGCGCTGCAAGCCACGACCCGCCAGTCAGGAGACCTGCCGACATCGTCAGCAACGCGGCCCGGGCGGGGTGTCCGGGGAGGTGTCTCATGGTGTTTTCCCCAGCGCGCGCAGCCCTGCGCGCCATCGCCAGCCCCCGATCCGCCGCCCCAGGGGCCGCGGCAGGGGTCAGCCATGGGGCGGGCCAGGTGCTCTGCCCTTCCCGTCCCCCTCCGGCCCCTTACCCAACCGGAGACCTTCCATGCCGATCCTTCCCCTGATCCCCCGCCGCAGCCTGCGCGCGGCCCTGATCGCCGCGCCCCTTCTTGCGGCGGGGCCCGCGCTGGCCCAGACCGCCTATCCGCTGCACCTGTCGAATTGCGGCGCCGAGCTGACCTTCGAGGCGGCGCCTGCCTCGGTGGTGAGCGTGGGCCAAGCCGCGACCGAGATCCTCTATGCGCTGGATCTGGGCGACAGGGTGCTGGGGACCGCGGTCTGGTTCTCGTCGGTCCTGCCGCAGTTCGAGGCGGTCAATGCCGGGGTGCCGCGCCTTGCCGACAACGATCCCAGCTTCGAAAGCGTGGTCTCGCTGCGTCCGGGGCTGGTGGCGGTGCAATACGAATGGCACATCGGTCCGCAGGGCATCGTCGCCACGCGCGAGCAATTCGCCGATCTGGGCATTCCGACCTATGTCCTGCCCTCCGATTGCATCGGCAAGGACAATTCCATCGGCTCGGACGGCACGCGGCTGGATCTCTATTCCATGGACAACCTCTATCGCGGGATCGAGGAACTGGCGCAGATCTTCGACGTGCCCGCGCGCGGCACCGCGCTGGTCGAGGCGCTGCGGACCCGCGAGGCCGCGGCCATCGCCACGGCTGAGGCGCTGGCGCTCGACGATGCTTCGGCGGTCTTCTGGTTCTCTTCGGCCGAGATGGATATCGACCCCTATGTCGCCGGGCAGGGCGGGGCGCCCGCCTACATGATGCAGGCGCTGGGCCTGCGCAACGTGGTGGACAGCAACGAGGAATGGCCGGTGGTCGCCTGGGAGAGCATCGCCCGCGCCAATCCCTCGGTCATCGTGCTGGCCCGCATGGACCGCCGCCGGTTCGAGGCCGATGACATCGAGCGCAAGCTGGAATTCCTGCGCACCGACCCGGTGGTGAGCCAGATGGACGCCGTGCGCGAAGGCCGCATCGTCATCCTTGACGCGCATGGCATGGACCCCTCGATCCGCAACATCGACGCGCTGGAAACCCTCTCCGCCGCGCTGGCCGGGTTCGACCTGCAATGACCCGCCGGGCCGCCCTTTCGGCGCTGGCTGTCCCCGTGCTGTCGCGCGCGGGGCTGGGGGCGGTCCTTCTGGCGCTGGCGGTGCTGGCCGGCGTCACCATCGGCGAGGTGGCACTGCCGCTGGGGCTGGTCGGCGACCTGCTGGCGGTCAAGCTGCTGGGGATCGAGCGCGCGCTCGATCCCATCGACGCGGGCATCCTGTGGAGCTACCGTCTGCCCCGCACGCTGGTCGCCGCGGCTTGTGGCGCGGGGCTGGCGCTGTCGGGCGTGGTGCTGCAGGCGCTTGTCAGGAACGCGCTGGCCGACCCCTATCTGCTGGGCGTCTCGGCGGGGGCCGGGGCGGGGGCGGTGGCGGTCACGCTGCTGGGCCTCGGCGGCGGGGCCATCGGCCTGTCCGCCGGGGCCTTCGGCGGTGCGGCTTCGGCCTTCCTGATCGTGGCGCTGCTGGCAAAGGCGGCGGGCGGCGGACCGGCGCAGCTGGTGCTGGCCGGGATCGCCGGATCGCAGCTTTTCAACGCGCTGACCTCGTTCTTCATCGCCAAATCGGCCAATGCCGAACAGGCCCGGGGGCTGATGTTCTGGCTTCTGGGGAACCTCTCGGGCGTGCGCTGGCCCGATGTGTCGCTGGCGCTGCCGGTGGTGGGGCTCGGGTTCCTCGTCTGCCTCGCCCATGTCCGGCCGCTCGATGCCTTCTCCTTCGGCTCGGGCGCCGCGGCCTCGCTGGGGATCGCCGTGCGCCGGGTGCAACTGGTGCTGATCGCCGCGGTCACGTTGATGACGGCGACGCTGGTCAGCCTGGTCGGCTCCATCGGCTTCGTCGGGCTGGTGATCCCGCATGCCATGCGCTTCCTCGTCGGCCCGCGGCATGCGCGGCTGATCCCGGCCTCGGCGCTGGCCGGGGCGGTGTTCCTGATCGCCGCCGACATCGCCTCGCGCGTGCTGATCGCCGGGCAGGTCGTGCCGATCGGTGTGGTCACCGCGCTGGTCGGCGCCCCGGGCTTCGCGCTGATCCTGATCCGCAACCGGAGGCGGCCATGAGGATCGAGGCCCGCAACCTCGGCTGGCGCGAGATCGTGCGCGGCGTTTCGGTCGAGATCCGCCCGGGCGAGACCTTCGGGCTGGTCGGCCCCAATGGCTCCGGCAAGTCGACGCTGCTGAAACTGCTGGCCGGGCTGATGCCGCGCGCGGCGGGCGAGGTGTGGCTCGATGGCGCGCCGCTGTCGCAGTTGAGCCGCCGCCAGATCGCCCAGCGCCTCGCCCTGGTCGAGCAATTCGCCGACACGGGCGAGGCGCTCAGCGTCCGCGACGCGGTGGATCTGGGCCGCACCCCCTGGCTGTCGCCGCTCTCGCCCTTCGGCCCCGCGGATACGCAGATCGTTGACCGGGCGCTGGCCGCGGTGGGCATGGAGGAGATGGCGGCGCGTGCCTGGGCCACGCTGTCGGGTGGCGAGCGGCAGCGCGTCCATATCGCCCGGGCGCTGGCGCAGGAGCCGCGGGTGCTGATCCTCGACGAGCCGACCAACCACCTCGACATCCACCACCAGCTGGCGCTTCTGGGGCTGGTGGCGGCGCTGCCGGTGACGGTGGTGATGGCGCTCCATGACCTCAATCAGGCGATGATGTGCGACCGGCTGGGCGTCATGTCGGAGGGCCGGATGGTCGCCTGCGGCAAACCCGCCGAAGTGCTGACGCCCGACAACCTCGCCCGGATCTTCCGCGTCCGGGCGCAGCCGATGATCGACCCGAGCGACGGCTCGACCCTGTTCCGCTTTCTGCCGATGGAGACCTCCGCATGATCCGCCTTGCCCTGCTGCTGTCCGCCCTTGCCTCGCCCCTGCTGGCCGAGACGCACGAAGTGCGGATGTATTCCCGTTCAGAGGCCGGGCCGATGGTCTACGAACCTTCGTTCCTGCGCATCGAACCGGGCGACAGCGTGCGCTTCCTGCCCACCCAGCCCGGCCACAACGCGGCGACCATCGACGGCATGCTGCCCGACGGGGCCGAGCCCTTCCGCAGCCAGATCAACGCGGATGTGACCGTCACCCTGTCGGTGCCGGGGCTCTACGGCATCAAATGCAGCCCGCATTACGCCATGGGCATGGTCATGGTGATCGAGGTCGGCGAAGGCGCGGCGCGCGACCTGCCGGACGACCTGCCGCCCCGCGCCCGCCAGCGGTTCGAGGCGATCCTGGACGCGGCGGCCCCGTGAGCGCGAACCACGATCTGGTCGAGGATATCCGCGCCTATTGGTCGGAACGCTCGCAGAGTTTCGACGCGGATTTCGGCCATGGCATCGCCCCGGGGGCGGAGGCCCGGGCATGGGCCGCGCCGATGCGCGCCCATCTGCCGCCCGCCCCGGCCGAGGTTCTGGAACTGGCCTGCGGCACCGGCGAGGTGACGCGGCTGGTCCATGACCTCGGCCACCAGGTGACGGCTCTCGACTTCTCCGAGGCCATGCTGCGGGTCGCGCGGGCCAAGCACGCGGGCAAGCCGCGGCTGCGGTTCCTGATGGCCGATGCCGGGCGCACGATGGAGCCCGACGCGCGCTATGACGCGATCCTCTGCCGTCATCTGGTCTGGACCCTGACCGAGCCCGAGGCGGCCTTTGCCGATTGGTTCAGGATCCTGAAACCGGGCGGGCGGCTGCTGATCTATGACGGCAACTGGGCGGCGCCGAAGCCCGGCGGGCGCTGGGCGGCGGCGGCTCTCAGGCTCTGGGAGCGGCTGGCCGGCGGCTCGCTGGTCGGTCCTGAGATGGCCGCGGCGCATGAGGGCATCATGCGCCGCCTGCCCTTCGGCGCGGGGCTGACCTATGACCGGCTCGCCCCGATGCTGGAGGCCGCCGGGTTCCGCGACCTGCAGCGCCTGTCGCATGATCCGATCGCCCGGGCCCAACGCCAGACCTGCGGGCTCCGCAACAGCCTGAAGACCCGGGTCTACGACCGTTTCATCCTGCTGGCGCGCAAGTAATCACGCCCTCGCGGGCTCGGGCGCGGCGGTGTTGAACGTGCCGCGGCCGAGCGCAAAGACCGTGCCCTCCGCGTCGCGGATCGTGACATCGGCCACGCCCAGCGTGCGGCCGATGCGCCGCGCCTCGGCCTCGGCATAGAGATCGCAGCGCGCGGGGGATTTCAGGTAATCCACCCGCAGATTGGCGGTCGGCGTCGGCTGGCCCTTGACCACGGAACAGGCCATGGTCCCGGCCACGTCGATCAGGCTGGCGATGATCCCGCCATGATAGGTGCCCGCCTTGGCGAAGATCGTATAGGCCTCGCGATACGGCAGCTTCAGGGTGAGACGGCCGTCCGGCGCGACGCTCACCACCTCCATCTCCAGGAATTTGTGGAATTCGGCCCGGGCCAGCAGCGCCCGCAATTGATCGGCGTTCATCGGATCTCTCTCTCGGTTTTCAGTTGGACAGGGTTTGCGGCAGCCACAGCACCACGCCGGGGAACAGGATCAGCACCGCCATCACCCCGACCTCGGCCAGCAGGAACCAGCTGACGCCGCGGAAGATGGTGGTCAGGGCGATGCTCGGCGGCGCCACCGATTTGGCGGCAAAGACATTGAGGCCCACGGGCGGGGTCAAGAGCCCGATCTCGATCAGCTTGACGATGATGATGCCCAGCCAGATCAGGTCGAAGCCCTGCTGCTCGAAGGTGGGCAGCAGCACCGCGACCGACAGCAGCATGACGCCGAACGGGTCCAGCACCATCCCCATGACGACGAAAAGCAGGGTCGAACCCAGGATCAGCGTCAGTGGCGAGACGGACCAGCTGTCGACCAGAACCGCCAGTGCATCGGGCATCCCGGTCAGGGCCATGGTCCTTGTCAGCAGGAAGGCGGCCATGGCGACGGTGATGATCGCCGCGGTCTGCCGCGTCGCCTCGGCCAGCGCATCGACAAGGCCGCGCCAGCCGAAGCCCTTTTGCGGCAGGGCGAGCACCAGCGCGCAGAGCATGCCGACCGCCCCTGCCTCGTTCGGCGAGAAGAGGCCGCGGTAGATCCCCAGCAGGATCACCAGCGCCAGCAACGGCAGGGCCAACACCCGCCAGCTCAGCGGCGGGCGCGGCTGGTCGCGGGGCGGGGGCGGCGCGAGGCTCGGGTTCAGATGGCAGCGGATCATGATCATCGCCGCATAGGCGAAGGCGGTCAGCAGCCCCGGCACGATCCCGGCGAAGAACAGTTTCGCCACCGAGGTTTCCGACAGGATCCCGTAGACGATCAGCGGGATCGAGGGCGGGATCAAGGCCGCCAGCGTCCCGGCCGAGGCGACGGTCGCCGTGGCCAGCCCCGGGTCGTAGCCGCTGCGCAGCATCTGCGGCACCGCCATCCGGCCCAAGGCGACGGTCGAGGCCATGCTCGACCCCGACACCGCGCCGAAGCCCGCACCGGTGAGGTTGGTCGCCACCGCCAGCCCGCCGGGCGCCCGGCGCAGCCAGTGTTCGGCCAGCGCCATGATCTCTTCGGCCAGACCCGAGCGGGTGATGACCGCGCCCATCGCCAGAAAGAGGGGCACGGCGGCGAATTCCCAGCTGGCCGCGAATTCGAAGGGCAGCCGCGCGGTCAGGGACAGCGCCGCGGGCAGGGGCAGGATCGCCGCTGCGCCCGCGAAAGCGGTCAGGCCCAGGGCCAGCGCGACGGGCAGGCGCAGCAGCGTCAGTGCCACGGCGCCCAGCAGGACGGCGACACCGATCTCAACGGGGGACATGGCGGCCTCCGCGGAACAGGCGGATCAGCGCAGCCAGCGCCAGCAGCGCGAAACCCGCCGTCACCGCCATCTTGCCGGGCCAGCCGGGGATCGCCAGCGAGCCGATCTCGATCCGCTCGCCGATGCGCAGGGCACGGGCGGCGAGACCCGCGGTCTTCCAGGCCAGCGCCCCGGCGGTCAGGGCCAGAACCAGCTCGATCAGCCGGTCGAGGAGGCGCAGCGCCCCGGGCGGCAGCCAATGCGCGATCAGGTCGACGCGGATCTCGGCGCCCGCGTGGTAATGGCCCGCCAGTGCGCCGAAGACGATCAGCGGCATATAGAGCTTGGCCACCATCTCGGCGGCGCCGCTGATGCCGATCCCGGCCAGTTCGCGCAGCAGGATCGTGGCGCCGACCTGCAGGATCATCGCCGTCAGCGCCAGGATCGCCACCCCGTCGGCGGCGCGGATCAGCCCGTCCCCCAGCTTATGCATCGGTGCCCTCCGAATAGAGCAGGAAGCACCCGGCCGCCTGCGGGGCGGGGATCAGCGGACCTTCGGGCGTCTCGACGGGCGTGAACCCCGCTGCCCGGGCGATTGCCGCCGCGCGCCCGGCATCCGCAACCCGGATCGTCATGCCCTTGATCCCCGGCGCTGTGCCGCTGCCGCTGCCGGGCAACGTGGCCTCCAGCGCCTCGGGCGTCAGCAGGCGCAGGGCGGGGCCGTGGTCCAGCCGGATGTCGCTGCCGTCCCAGTCCGCGCCCCAATAGGCGACGTAATGGCGGGCGGCGGCTTCGGGGTCGGGATCGGTGGCCCAGACCCGGGTGATGGCCTGCGCCCCGTTCGGATGCGCGGTGAATTCGGGCCGCACGTAAAGCTCGGGCGTCTTGTGCTGGCAGAAGTTCCAATAGACCGGCGCCTGGCCGATCTCGGGGATGGCGACGCGGAAGCTGGGGGTGATCGTGGTGCCATCGGGCAGATGCCAGTCGCGGGCCAGATCCAGCGCCGGGCCCAGCCGCAGGCCCTGCCCGCGCAGCCGATCGACCACCGCCGCCGCGTCGGTGACGCTGAGCACGGTCGAGACGGCGCCCATCGCGACCAGCAGCTGCGGCATCGGCGGCGGGGCGCGCAGCGGATCTTCCAGCTGCATCAGCTCGACGTAATTGCACACGCCCGCGCCGGTATCGGTCTGGGGGAAGCAAAGCAGGCGGTTCGACAGGCCCGGCATGCCGCTTTTCGGCGTGGCGACGAAGCCCAGCCTCTCGAACAGGGCGCCTGCGGCTTCGGCATCGGGAACATGGACCATCACATGGTCGAGGGCGAGCATTCGGTCGGTCATTCTTTGGCTTTCGTGTCAGTCAGAAGGTCGAGGCCGAGGCCGGCCAGCACCAGCGCGGCCTCGGGCGGAAGCGGAGAGAGGGCGACGGCGATACGCCCGCCCGCGCAGGTCTCGGCCCGCATCTGATGGCCGGGATAGACCTCGCGCAGGACGCCAAGGGCGGCGTCCCGGCGCAAGGCCAGCTTGTCGACCTTGCCGACCGCGGTGAGCGGCATCCGCTCCAGCACCCTGACCACCCGCGGCCGGGCGGCGCGTTCGGCGATGGCGGGCAGGGCGCGGGCCGCCAGGTCCTCGGGCGTGGCCCGGGCGCCGGGGACCAGCGCGACATAGCAGACCGGCAGCTCGCCCAGCCTTGCGTCGGGGGCGCCGACGGCGGCGGCGACCTGAACCTCGGGCAGGGCCATGAAGGCCTCCTCAATCACCGCCGGGTCGATGTTGTGACCGCCGCGCAGGATCAGGTCCTTGGCCCGCCCGGTGAGGAACAGGTAGCCGTCCGCGTCGATCTGCCCGACATCGCCGGTGTCCAGCCAGCGGCCCGGCCCCAGATGCGGCGCCTCGCACAGCCCGTCGCCCGGCTGGTCGAGGTAGCCCGCGAACAGCCCCGGCGATTGCGCCAACACCAGACCGGGCTCGCCCGGGGCGGCGGCGCGGGTCGGGTCGCCCAGCGATTGCAGCGCCAGCCGGCACCAGGGCAGCGCCAGCCCGACCGAGCCGGGGCGGCTTTCGCCCCCGGGCGGGGTGAAGGTCAGCACCAGCGAGGCCTCGGTCAGGCCCCAGGCCTCCTTGATGGGCAGGCCGGTGATGTCGGTGAAGCGGCGATGCGCGGCGGCGGGCAGCGGCGCGGCCGAGGAGACCCAGTGCCTGAGCCGGGGCGGCGCGGGGGCGGTGAAACCTTCCAGCGCCGCCATGGCGATGGTCGGCGGGGCGAAGAGGATATCGGCCCCCTCGCGCGCCGCGATCCGCCAGAGCGCGGCGGTCATCGCCGGGTCGCGGTAGCCCGCGCGGCCCAGCTGCACGACGCTGGCCCCGGCCCAGAGCGGCGCCAGGCCGCCGAAGATCAGCCCGCCGACGTGGAACAGCGGCATGCCGCAGGGGATCGTGCTGTCCGCGCGGATGCCGCCGCCAAAGGCGGTGAGAAAGGCCATATAGGCAAGGTTCGCATGGGTCAGCCGGGCGATCTTCGGCAGACCGGTGGTGCCGCCGGTGTGGAAACAGGCGGCGATATCCCCGGGGCCGGGCAGGGGCGCGGGCGGGGCGTCCGCGTGGGATGCCAGCCAATCCTCGACGCGGTCCGCTTGGCCCTCGGGCTCGCCGCAGATCAGGATCCTCAGCTCCGGCAGCGCGGCCCGGATCGCGGGCAGCTTGTCCCAGACGCCCTGCGAGCCCGAGGGCCCTTCGGCCAGCAGGAAGCGCGCGCCGGCGCGGGTCAGCATGTGCAGGATCGCGTCCGGCTCCAGGAAGGGATTGACCGGCAGGCAGGTCCCCGCCGCCATCGCCCCCAGCAGCAGCGGCAGGGTCAGCGGCATCCCCGGTAGCAGGCTGGCGACAACCGGGCGTGGTGCCTCGGCGGCGAAGGCCGCGGCGATCCGTTCGGTGCGCGCCGCAACCTCCGCAAAGCTCTGGTCCACCGGCGACGCATCCGGCGCCTCAAGGAAGCGATGCGCGCGCCGGGTGCCGTAGCGCTGTGCCGCGCCGCGCACCAGCTCGGGGATGGTCCCTCCCCGCAGCCAATGCGCCAGCGGCTGCGCCTCGATGGCGCGCACCGCCGCAGCCCCGTCGAAGAGCGGCAGGTCGCTCATGCATCCCCCCCGACACTGTCCGGCACGACGATGATCTTGCCGAAGACCTTGCGGTCGCGCAGCATCGCCACGCCCTCGGCCGCGCGGCTCAGGGGCAGGGTCAGGTCGATCACCGGATCGAGCCGCCCCTCGGCCACAAGCCCCAGACAGGCGGCGATGTCCTCGGTGGTGAAGCCGGTCGAGCCGCGCACATCCATCTCGGCGGTGAAGATGAAGCGCAGGTCGGTCTTGGGATCATAGCCCGCCGTCGCGCCGCAGGTCAGCAGCCGCCCGCCCCGCTTCACCGCCCTGAGCGAGGGCGCCCAGGTCTCGCCGCCGGTGAAATTCACCACCACGTCGAAACCGCCACCGCGGAACAGCGAGCCGGTGGTGCGCCGGGAATAGGCGTCGACCGGCTCTTGCGAGTAATCATAGCCGTGGTCCGCCCCCAGCGCGATCAGCCGCTCGCCCTTGGCGGCCGAACCCGCGCCCGCCGTGACCGTCAGGCCGAAGAGCTTGGCCAGCAGCACGCAGGCCGTGCCGACCCCGCCGCTGGCGCCGAGGATCAGGATCGACTCGCCCGCCGCGATCCGGCCGCGCGTCACTAGCATGCGGTAGGCGGTGCCATAGGCCACGGGCAGGGCCGCCGCCTGGGCGTCGGTCACATGGTCGGGGATCGGGATCAGCTGGCTGACCCTTGCCACGACATACTCGGCCAGCGCCCCGGGCCGGGTTTCGCCCAGCATCTCGAAATGGCCGGAGCGGTCGTCGATATGCGCGGGGTTCACCAGCACCCGCTGGCCGGGGGCGAAGCCCTGACCCCCGCCGTTGATCTCGACGATCTCGGCCGCGCAATCGCCGCCGGTGACCATCGGGAAGGGCACCTTGATCCCCGGCATCCCGCGCAGGGTGAAGACGTCGAGGTAATTGAGCGCCGCGGCGCGGACCTTGAGCAGCGCCCAGCCGGGCGCGGGCGCCGGGCGCTCCATCTCGCCATGAACAAGCGCGTCGGCATCGCCATGCGCGGTGAAATAGAGGGCTTTCATCGTGTCGTCTCCGTCAGGGATAGCGCCAGATCGAGGTGGGATTCGACCCCGTCGATCAGGGGAATCGGCGCGGTGGGCCGCGGCAGCAGCAGCGGCAGTTCGGTGCAGGCGAGGGCGGCGGCATCCGCCCCGGCCCGGGCCAGCGCCGCGACTGCCCGGTCGAGCGCCGCCCCGGCTTCGGGCGTGGCGCCCCTCAGCGTCAGGTCCTCGGCAATGGCGCGGTCGAGCGCCCCGGCCTCGGCGGCGGGCGGGGCGAGAACCTCGATCCCCGCGCGCCTCAGGCTGGCGGCGATATGCCCCGCCCCGGTCATCCGCGCCGTGCCCAGAAGCCCCACGCGGCGGAAGCCCCGCGCGCGGCAGGTGCGGGCCAGCGCCTCGCCCGCATCGACGAAGGGCACCGCCAGCGCGGCCCGCAGCCTCTCGGCGGCGAAATGGGCGGTGAAAGCGGCCAGCATCACCGACCCCGCCCCGGCCCGTTCGAGCCCCAGCGCCGCCTCGGCGATCACCGCTCTGGCGGCATCGGTGCCCTCGGCCTCGACCCGCGCCAGAAGCGGGCCGAAGGACAGGGACGCAATCAGGCAGTCGGCGTTCATGTGAACTCCGTTCCGGGCTTCGCTGAGCAGGTTGAGGGTGCGGTAGTAATGGACGGTCGAGTGCCAGCTCATCCCGCCCACGATGCCGAGGGGCCGGGAAACCCCGCCCGTCACAGGTCGATACGGTCGAAGATGCGGTCGTTGGCGATGCGGATGAACGCCTCGCGGTCGCCCGCGAATTGCGGCAGCAGGTCTTCGTGCCAGACGCGGAAGGTCTCGATGATCCGGTCGATCAGCGCGTCGCTGTCCGCGATGCCGCGTTCGGCCGCCAAGCTGCGCAGCGCCGCAGCCTCCCCGGCCGAGAAGGCCTGCCAGGCCTCGGCCAGCGCCGCGTCGCCGGAGACAAAGGCGATCCGGTCGGTGAGCGCCGCGCGGGTTTCCACATCGGGCGTGACATAGGCGTTGCTGACGTAATCCCAGAGCGTCGCGGCCATCAGCCCGCGGATCGCCGCCCGGTCGGCATCCTCCACCGCAGCCCAGCTATCGGCGTTGAAAGCCAGCGGCACCGCCCCGGCGATGATCCCCTGCGGCATCTCGATCACGCCCTTGATCGTGTCCTCCAGCCCATAGCTGCGGATCCACGAGGTGCCGATGATCGCGCACTCGGTCATGCCCAGTTGCAGCGCCGACAGCAGGTCCGAGATCGCCGTCTGCACCGGCACCATGCCCAGCGCCGTGGCCCAGCGCATCTCGGGCCGACCGATGGTGGCGACGCGCAGCCCGGCCAGATCCGCAGCGGTGGCAACAGGCTGGGTGCATTGCATGGTCAGGGGCGCCGCCGATTGCAGCAGGGCAGGCACCACGCCCAGCGCCTCGAAATCGGCGCGGCAGGCGGCGCAATCGACGAAATAGGCCTCGTTCAGGGCGCCCATCGTGGCGAAGGGATCGGTGCCCAGCCCGGTCAGTTCCGACATCAGCGCCGCGGCGGGCAGGTCGGAGGGGTAGAACTGGGTGATCAGGAAACCGCTGTCGACCACGCCGTCGGCAATCGCCTCCAGTGCGCCGGGGATCGAGACCAGCTGCCCGCCCAGGATCGGCGTGAACGACACCCGGCCTTCGGTCGCGGCGGTGATCGCCTCCAGCAGCGGCAGCACGCCCTCGCGGTTCGCGGCCGAGCGTTCGGGCACGCCCGAGCCATAGGTCAGCTCCTGCGCCGGGGCGCTGCCCGCGGACAGCGCGCCCGCCAGCAGCAGCGACAGCGGCAGGGCTGCGCGGCGTGCCTGTCCCGCCTTGGTGATGGATTTCCCGGTCATGACGTCCTCCTGTTCCCAGCGCTTTCTGCGCCTTGATGAGGGGACTGTGGCCGAGTTCCGGCAATCCGTCAACTATATTGACAGCTTTAGGCGCGACGACGTCTCCAGACGCCCGATTGCTCGGCGGGACGGTCGGTTTTGCGCAAGGCGCGGGCAAGAAGATCCCGCAGTGTCTCGCGTTCTTCCGCGGAAAGGCCGGTGAAATAATCCTCCTCGGCCCGTTTCAGCGCGCCCAGACCCACGGCCAGCAGCTTGCGCCCTTCCGCCGTGGCGTGGACCAGTTTCGTCCCGGTTCCCTCGACCGGCCGCCATTCCAGAAAGCCCTGCGATTCGAAATAGCCGACCAGCTTGCTCATCGCCTGTTTCGAGATCCCGGCCCGTTCGGACATGGCGGTCAGGCTTTCACCCTCGACCTCCATCGTGCGCAGGACATGGGTATGGGCGGCCGACATGCCGGGATAGCCCGCCTCGTGCAGATAGCTCAGCGCCAGCCGGTCGAAGCCGACATGCACTTCGTCCAGCAGACGCCCGAGGTTGCGCAGGCGCAGCTCGGCCAGTGTCGCGTCATCCCAGTTTTCGGGCTCGTCCTGCGCGGGATCGGGGGCTGGGTCACTCATGGTCTTTCCTTCGCCATGTCTGGGGCCGTTCCGGGCGCCAAGAGGGCGTCGAAGACCCTGAGCGCCAGCGGAATCAGCCGGTCGTTGAAATCGTATCCCGGATTGTGGACCATTTCACGGTGCTCGCCGTCCTGCTGGCCCAGGAGGACATAGGCCCCCGGACAGGCGTCCAGCATATAGGCGAAATCCTCGGCGGCGAGGAGCGGCGGGAAATCGTCGCGCAGCGCCTGCGGGCCCAGGGCTTTGTGCACCGCACCGCGCAGGTGCTCGGCCGCCGCCGGGTCGTTGACCAGAACCGGGAAGCCGTGGTGCACCTCGACCTCGCAGGTGACATTGCGGGCCGTGGCGATCCCCTCGCAGACCCGGCGCAACCCGGCTTCCAGGTTCACCCGGGCCTCGCGGTCCAGCGTGCGGATCGTGCCCGAGAGCCAGCTGTCCGCGGGGATCACATTCTCGGTCGTGCCGGCGTGGATCTGCGTGACGCTGAGCGCGGCGGCGATATGCGGCCCGACCTCGCGCGCGATCAGCCCCTGCAGCGAGACCGTCGCCTCGGCCACGGCCAGCACCGGATCGCGCGACAGATGCGGCATCGCGGCATGGCCGCCCTTGCCCCGGAAGTGCACGCGGAAATCGTCCTGCGAGGCCATCGAGGGCCCGCCCCGCACCGCCGCCGTGCCCAGCGGCAAGAGCGGCATGTTGTGGAACCCATAGACCCGCTCGCAGGGGAAACGGTCGAAGAGCCCTTCCTCGACCATCACCCGGCCGCCGCCCAGCCCCTCCTCGGCCGGTTGGAAGATCAGCACGATCCGCCCGGCGAAGCGGCGGGTGCGGGCCAGATGCGCGGCCAGCGCCAGCAGGATCGTCGTATGGCCGTCATGCCCGCAACCATGGAACACGCCCGGGGTGCGCGAGGCCCAGTCCCGGCCGCTGGCCTCGGTCATCGGCAGGGCGTCCATATCGGCGCGAACACCGATCACCGGCCCGGGCCCGTTGTCGAGCGTGCCGACAATGCCGGTTCCGGCCAGTCCCGTCGTCACCGCCCAGCCCAGCGCTTCCAGCCGCTCGGCGACAATGGCGGCCGTGCGCTTTTCGGCGAAACCCAGTTCGGGATGGGCGTGCAGATCGCGGCGCAGGGCCTCGAACGCGGCCAGATCGGGGGCGGAGAGCATGGCGGATCCTATGTCAACTTTATTGACATAGACCTAGCCCCACCCCCTGCGGAGGTCAACCGCATGCATCGCCCCCCGGATCCGCCCCGCCTAGAGATCCGTCAGCGTCCCCAGATGCGCCTCGGCCGCGAAGGCGACGGTCTCCGACAGGGTCGGATGGGGATGGATGGTCAGCCCGATGTCATGGGCATCGGCGCGCATCTCGATGGCCAGCGCCACCTCGGCAATCAGATCGCCTGCATTGGCGCCGGTGATCGCGCCGCCCAGCACCCGCCCGCTGTCGGGGTCGAAAAGCAGCTTGGTCAGCCCCTCGCCGCGCCCCATCGACAGCGCCCGGCCGGAGGCCATCCAGGGGAAACTCGCCTTGCCGACCTTGATGCCGTCCTGTTTCGCCTGCGCCTCGGTCAAGCCGACCCAGGCGATTTCCGGGTCGGTATAGGCGACCGAGGGGATGCAACTGGCCTCGAAGGCGACCTTCTCCCCGCAGGCCGCCTCGGCCGCGACCTTGGCCTCATGCGTCGCCTTGTGGGCGAGCATCGGCTGGCCGACCACATCGCCGATGGCGAAGATATGCGGCTGGCTGGTGCGCATCTGGGCGTCAACGGTCAGGAATCCCTGGGCCGAGACCGCGATCCCCGCCTGTTCGGCGCCGATCCGGTCGCCGTTCGGCCGCCGCCCCACCGCCACCAGAATCCGGTCGTAGCTGTCGCTGAAATCGCCCTTGGGCCCGGTGAAACGCGCCTCCAGCTGCGCGCCTGCGTTGACCGCCGTCACTTTGGTATCGGTGTGGATGACGATCCCCTTCTCGCGCAGCCGCTTGGTCAGGGGCGCGACGATATCCTTGTCGGCGCCGGGGATGATCTGGCCCGTGGCCTCGACAATCTCGATCCCCGCGCCCAGCGCGTGATAGATCTGCGCCATCTCCAGCCCGATGATCCCGCCGCCGATCACCAGCATCCGCTTGGGCACCTCGGCCAGCGCCAGTGCCCCGGTGCTGTCGATGATCCGGGGATCCTCGGGCAGGAAGGGCAGGCGCACGGGTTCCGAGCCCACGGCAATGATCGCCTGATCGAAGCCCAGGCTCTGCGTCCCGGCTTCGGTCTCGATGCTCAGCCGGTTCGGCTCGGTGAAGCGCGCCGTGCCGCGGATCACCCGCACCTTGCGCCGCTTGGCCAGCCCGGCGAGACCGGTGGTCAGGCGGCCGACGACGCCCTCCTTGAAGGCGCGGATCTTGCCCAGGTCGATCTCGGGCGGGCCGAAGCCCAGCCCGTGCGCGCGCGCGGCCTCGGCTTCGTCAATGACCTTGGCGATATGCAGAAGCGACTTGGACGGGATGCAGCCCACGTTCAGGCATACCCCGCCCAGCGTGGCGCGCGGGTCGATCAGCGTGACCTCCCGCCCCAGATCGGCAGCGCGGAAGGCGGCGGTATAGCCGCCCGGCCCGGCGCCGATCACCACCAGCCGGCTGTGATCCGCGGCGGGGGCGGGGGGCGGCGCGGCGACGGCTGCGGTTTCGATCCGCAGGATGATATCGCCCGCGCTGACCTTGGCGCCGAGAGAAACCAGCACCTCGCGCACAATGCCGCTGACCGGGCTGGGCACATCGAGCGTCGCCTTGTCGCTTTCCAGCACCAGGATCGAGTCGTTCTCGGCGATGCTATCGCCGGGCGCGACGAGGATCTCGACCACCGGCACATCGGTGAAATCGCCGATGGCGGGCAGGGGGATGTCCTTGATCATGGCGGCCCTCAGATCGAAACGCGCCGGAAATCGCTGAGGATCCGGCAGACATGTTGCAGGAAGCGCGCGGCGGCGACGCCGTCGACCACGCGGTGATCCCAACTGAGGCTGAGCGGCTGGATCAGGCGCGGCTGCACGCTGTCCTCACGCCAGACCGGCTGGATTTCGGCCCGGGTCATGCCCAGGATCGCCACCTGCGGCGCGTTGATGATCGGCGTGAAGCCGGTGCCGCCGATCCCGCCCAAGGACGAGATGGTGAAACTGGCCCCCGACATCGACGCGGGCGAGAGTTTCCCGGCCCGCGCCTGCGCGGCGAGGTCGGCCATCTCGGCGGCGATTTCGGCGATGCCCTTCTGGTCGGCGGCTTTGATCACCGGGACGACCAGCCCCTCGGGCGTGTCGGCCGCGACGCCGATGTTCCAGTAGCGTTTCAGCACCAGCGCATCGCCGTCGAGCGAGCTGTTGAACTTCGGATAGGCCTGAAGGGCCGAGACCACCGCCTTCACGGTAAAGGCCAGCAGGGTGATCTTCGCCGCCTCCGGCCTGGCCTCGGCGTTGATTTCCTTGCGGAAAGCCTCCAGTTCGGTCACGTCCGCCTTGTCGAAATTGCACACATGCGGGATGACCATGGCGTTGCGGGCCAGCGCCGGGCCCGAGATCCTGACGATCCGGCTGAGCGGCTGGCGGTCGACGGGGCCGTGCTTGGCGTAATCCTCGGTCGGCCAGTCGGGCAGGCCGGCGATGGGCGAGGCGCCAGAAGCGGGGGCGGCGACCGGCGGCGCGCTGAGCTGCGCCTTGACGAAGTCCTCCACATCCTCGCGCAGGATACGGCCCTTGGGGCCGGTGCCGCCGACCATGGCCAGCGCCACGCCCAGCGTCCTTGCATAGCGGCGGATCGAGGGCGAGGCATGGACCGAGGCGTCGGTGGGCGTGATCGCAGCCGGTGCGGGGACCGGCGACGGGGCCGGAGCCGGGGGTGCGGCCGGGGCGGGAGCCGCCGCGGGGGCCGCTTGCTCACCCGCTGCGGGCGGCGCGCCTGCGCCCTCCGTAACCTCCAGCCGCGCGACCAGCGTTCCCGCGCTGACCCGGCTGCCGTCGCTGACCAAGAGTTCCACGATCCGCCCGGCCTGCGTCGCGGGCACGTCGAGCGTCGCCTTGTCCGATTCCAGCACCAGCAGCGTGTCGTCGATCTGCACCAGATCGCCCACGCCGACCGGCATCTCCACGATGGGCACGTCCTTGAAATCGCCGATATCGGGGACGTGGATGTCGATGATCCTGCTCATGTCCGCCCCCCGCTCACAGCGTCCAGGGCGCATCGGCGCCCGTGTCGATGCCCAGATCCGCAATCGCCTTGGTCAGTACGGACTCGTCACACGCGCCCCGCCCGACCAGCGCCTTGATCGCGGCCAGCGCGATATGCTGGCGGTCGACCTCGAAGAACCGGCGCAGCGATTTGCGGTTGGCCGAGCGGCCGAAACCATCGGTCCCCAGCAGGGTCAGCGGCGCCGCCACGAAGGGCGCGATCTGGCCCGGGAAGGCGCGCACGTAATCGCTGGCGGCGATCACCGGCAGGTCACCCGGCAGCATCCGCGCCAGATGGCTTTCCTCGGCGTTCTTCACCACGAAACGGTTGCGGCGCTCCACCGCCATCGCGTCCCGCGCCAGTTCGGTGAACGAGGTGGCCGAGAAGACATCGGCCCCGATCCCGTAATCCGCAGCCAGGATCTCGGCCGCGGCCATCACCTCGCGCAGGATGGTGCCCGAGCCGATCAGCCGCACCCGGGTCTCGACCCCGGGCAGCGTGGCGCTGAGCCGGTAGAGGCCGCGGACGATATCGTCCTCCACCCCCTCGGGGATCGACGGCTGGGCGTAATTCTCGTTCATCACGGTGACGTAGAAGAATTCGTCGCGCTTCTCGTCCAGCATCCGCGTCATGCCGTGTTCCATGATCACGGCCAGCTCATAGGCAAAGGCCGGGTCATAGGCGCGGCAATTGGGGATCGCGGCGGCGGCCAGATGGCTGGAGCCGTCCTGATGCTGCAACCCCTCGCCCGAGAGCGTGGTACGCCCGGCGGTGGCGCCCAGCAGGAAGCCCCGCGTGCGCTGGTCGGCGGCGGCCCAGATCAGGTCGCCGACCCTCTGGAAACCGAACATCGAGTAATAGATATAGACCGGCAGCAATTCAGTATCATGCACCGAATAGGCGGTCCCTGCGGCGGTCCAGGAGCTGAGCGCGCCCGCCTCGGTGATGCCTTCCTCCAGAAGCTGGCCGTTGGCCGCTTCCTTGTAGAACATCATCGAGCCCTTGTCCTCGGGGTCATAGAGCTGGCCCTGCGGCGAATAGATGCCGATCTGGCGGAACAGGTTGTCCATGCCGAAGGTCCGCGCCTCGTCGGCGACGATTGGCACGATGCGGGGACCGAAAGCTTTGTCCTTCAGCAGGTTGCCGAGGATCCTCACCGCCGCCATGGTGGTCGACATCTCCTTGCCGTCCGCGTTCAGCGCGAAGCCCGCGTAGCTGTCGGGCTGCGGCCGCGCCGGGATCGGGGTGGTGGCGGCCTCGCTGCGGCGGGGCAGGTAGCCGCCCAGCGTGGCGCGGCGGTCCTTCAGATAGCGGATCTCGGCGCTGTCCTCGGCGGGTTTGTAGAACGAGAGGCTCTCGACCGCCTGATCGCTCAGCGGCAGGTCGAAGCGGTCGCGGAACGCCAGCAGCGCCTCCACATCCAGCTTCTTGGCCTGATGCGCGGTCATCCGCGATTCGCCCGCGCCGCCCATGCCGTAGCCCTTCTTGGTCTTGGCCAGGATCACCGTGGGCCGCCCCTTGTGCGCCTTGGCCGCGGCGAAGGCAGCATGCAGCTTCTTCAGATCGTGCCCGCCGCGCTTCAGCTTGTGGATGTCGTCATCGCTCATGTGCCGCACCAGCGCCGCCGCCTCGGGGTCGAGGTCGAAGAACTTCGCGCGGTTATAATCGCCCGCCTTCGACCCCAGATCCTGATAGGCCCCGTCCACGGTTTCCGCGAAGCGGCGCAGCAGCACGTGGTTGGTATCGGCGGCGAACAGCGGATCCCACTCCGAACCCCAGAGCACCTTGATCACGTTCCAGCCCGCGCCGATGAACAGCGATTCGAGCTCCTGGATGATCTGGCCATTGCCGCGCACCGGCCCGTCCAGCCGCTGCAGGTTGCAGTTCACGATGAAGGTCAGGTTGTCGAGGTTCTCGCGCGCGGCCAGCGTCAGCCCGGCGATGGATTCCGGCTCGTCCATCTCGCCATCGCCAAACACGCCCCAGACATGGCGCCCCTCGGTCGGCGCGAGCCCCCGCGCGTCCAGATACCGCATGAAGCGCGCCTGATAGACCGCGCTGAGCGGGCCGATCCCCATCGAGCCGGTGGGCACCTGCCAGAAATCCTTCATCAGCCAGGGATGCGGATAGGAACAGAGCCCCTTGCCCGAAACCTCCTGCCGGTAATTGGCGATATCGGCCTCGTCCAGCCGCCCCTCCAGGAAGGCGCGGGCATAGATGCCGGGCGCGGAATGCGGCTGGAAATAGACCAGATCGCCCGCGAAATCCGCGGTCCGGGCCCGGAAGAAATGGTTGAAACCCACTTCGAAGATCTCGGCCGCCGAGGCGTAGGAGGCGATGTGCCCGCCGAGTTCGCCGTAAGCCCGGTTCGCCCGAACCACCATGGCCAGCGCGTTCCAGCGGATGATCGAGGTGATCCGCTCCTCCATCGCCAGATCGCCGGGATAGGCCGGTTGCTGCGCGACGGGGATCGAGTTGCGATAGGCCGAATAGGGCAGGCCGCTGGTCGTCACGCCGATCAGCCGGGCGTGGTCCAGCACCCGGTTCAGCACGAAATTCGCGCGTTCCGGGCTGGCCTGGCGGGTCAGGCTTTCAATCGCGTCGATCCATTCGGCGGTTTCGGTCGGATCCGAATCGTCGGTTCTGCGGGGCTGGGCGGGCGGTGTCAGGGTCATCGGCATCTCCTTTGCGCGCAGATTAGGCGAAGACCCGCGCCGGATGTTGCCAAATTGGCCAAGATCGGTAGATTATTTGGCTGATAAATATCAGTATTGCGAACTCCTTGGTGGAAAGCACTATGAATTCACCGCTTATTGATGCAATCGACCGCAAGATCCTGAGCGAGCTGCAACGCGACGCGCGGATCTCGATACAGGATCTCAGTGCCCGCGTCGGCCTCTCGCCCAGCCCCTGCGCGCGGCGGGTGCGGATCCTTGAGCAGGCCGGTGTCGTCCGGGGCTACACGCTGGTTCTGGATGAGGCGAAGATGGGTTTCCCGATCAGCGTCTTCGTCTCTGTGAAGCTGGACCACCAGATCGACGACCGGCTGCGCAGCTTCGAGGACGCGATCCGCAAATTCCCCGAGGTGACGGATTGCTGGCTGATGACCGGCGACCGGGATTATCTGGTGCGGGTGGCGGTGGCCGACCTGCATGAATTCGAGCATTTCCTGACCGGCAAGCTGACCAAGGTGCAGGGCGTCGCCTCGCTCGAATCCTCGCTGCCGATCCGGCGGGTGAAGGAGAATTCGGCGCGGCTGGTCTGACGCGGCTATTTCAGCTGGCTGTCCTTGCTGCCGCGCCGGTTGATGCCGGGCCGGTGCCGGAAGGCGCGGTCGCGCTCGTCCTGACACTCGCGGCAGAGGGTGACGCCGGGGATCGCCGCGCGCCGCGCCTCGGGGATCGGCTCGTCGCACTCGACGCAATGGGTGCGGCTTTCGGCCCCCGCCCGGTTGCGCAGTCTCAGGCGGGCCAGTTCCTCGCCGATCGAGGCCTCGATCTGCTCATTGACCGCGCCGTCCTTCGCCCAGCCGCCTGCCATGTTGTCCTCCTGCCCCGACGGGCTTAGCCTGCCCTGACTGTAGGGAGACAGGACATGGCCTTGCAAGACTTCGGTCCGGGGATCTGGCTGGCGGAGGGCGCGCCGGTGACCGGGGCGGCGGGATTCGTCTTTCCGATCCGCATGGCGGTGCTGAGGCTGGCGGAGGGCGGGCTGGTGCTGTGGTCGCCGGTTCAGGCCGCGCCCGGGCTGGTCGCGGCGGTCGCGGCGCTGGGGCCGGTCCGGGCGCTGGTCGCGCCGAACCGGCTGCATCACAGCTTCCTCGGCGACTGGGCGGCGGCGTTTCCCGAGGCTGAGATCCTTGCCGCGCCGGGGCTGGCGGTGAAGCGGTCGGATCTGAGCATCACCGCCGAGATCGGGGAGGGACTGCCTTCGGAATGGGAAGGCCAGATCGAGGGAGTTCTGGTCGGCAATTCCATCGCCCCGGAAGTGGTCCTCTTCCACCGGGAAAGCCGGACGGTCCTGATCTGCGATCTGTTGCAGAACATGGCGACGGACTGGTTTCACGGCTGGCGCGGGCTGGTCGCCCGGCTCGACCGGATGGTGGGACCGGAACCGGCCATGCCGCGGAAGTTCCGGCTGGCCAGCCGGGGGGCCGGGGCGACCCTGCAGCGGGTGCGGGACTGGCCGGCCGAGCGGGTCGTGGTGGCCCATGGGACGCCGGTGGCACGGGACGGGCAGGCCTTCCTCA
>NZ_JAUCCQ010000024.1:0-43542 GCF_034676075.1 Pararhodobacter sp.
CCCCCCCCCCCCCCCCCCCCCCCCCCCCCCCCCCCCCCCCCCCCCCCCCCTCGCCGCGGGCGGAACGCCCGCTATTCCCGATGATAGGGCGATCCCGCCAGGATCGTCGCCGCGCGGTAGAGCTGCTCGGCCAGCATCACCCGGACCAGCGCATGCGGCCAGACCATCGCCCCGAAGCTCAGAGCGGCATCCGCCTCGGCCCGCAGGGACGGCGCCAGCCCATCGGCGCCGCCGATGAAGAAGGCGACGTCCTGCCGGCCTTCGTCCCGCCATTTCGCGAGCCGCTGGGCGAAATCCGGCGAGGGCATCACCGCTCCCCGCTCATCCAGCACCACCCGCACTGCCCCCGCCGGACAGGCGCGCGCCAGGAGGGCGGCTT
Organism: Pararhodobacter sp.; assembly: GCF_034676075.1. Classification (GTDB taxonomy): domain Bacteria; phylum Pseudomonadota; class Alphaproteobacteria; order Rhodobacterales; family Rhodobacteraceae; genus Pararhodobacter. The sequence continues at coordinate 380 of NZ_JAUCCQ010000024.1, forward strand.
CCGCCTCCATCCCGCCGCCTTTGCGGTCCTCGACCTCGTGTTCCGCACAGGGGCCCAGCCCCAGCGGGCGGCCGGTGCGGTCGAGGCGTTTCACGTAATCGTCGATCAGCACCCGCTCGGGGCCGGCGCGCAGCCGTCCCACCGCGACGATATGCAGCCGCATCAGGCCTTGCCGGCAGGCACCTGCCACATGCGTTCGAGCTGGTAGAACTCGCGCACTTCGGGGCGGAAGATATGCACCACCACGTCGCCGGTATCGAGCAGCACCCAGTCGCCGGTTTCCTTGCCCTCGGAGCGGGCGGTGATGCGGTAGGCAGCCTTCAGCCGCTCCAGCAGCTTCTCGGCGATGGCGGCGACCTGGCGGGACGAACGGCCCGAGCAGATCACCATGTAATCGGCCACGGACGACCGGCCGCGCAGGTCGATCGTCACGATCTCCTCGGCCTTGTCGTCGTCAAGAGATTGCAGGACCAATGCCAGAACGTCGGCGGCCGAGAAGTCGGGGGCCGAAGGGTTGGCGGCGGGGGCCGCGACGGCGGCCGGGTCGATGTAAGACAGAGAACTGTCCTCCTGCAGGGGCGATTACCCCTCAATGTAACGCGCGCAAGGTGAAATCTCAATGGAGGCCGGACGCGCGCCGCACGATCTCAGGCATCACTTTGCCGAGGCCCCCGGCGGCGCCCCGGGCGGTGGTTCCGGGGCGGCGGGCGCGGACCCGGCGGAGACCTCGTTCAGGAGCCTGACCTCGCGCTGCGGGAAGGGGATCGAGATGCCGTGTTCGTTGAACGCATCCCACAGCGCCAGATAGACATTGCCGCGGATATTGGTCAGCCCGCCGGTCGGATCGGTGATCCAGAAGCGCAGGATGTAATCGACGGAGGACTCGCCGAAACCGGTGATGTGGCAGACCGGCGCCCGGTGTTGCAGGACCCGCGAACAGGTCAGCGCGGCCTCGATGGCGATGCGGCGCACCGCATGCGGATCGTCGGCGTAAGACGTGCCGAAGAAGATGTCGAGGCGGACAAATTCGTTGGTATGCGACCAGTTGACCACCTGGCCGGTGATCAGATCCTCGTTCGGGATCAGGTATTCCTTGCCGTCGCGGGTCACGACCGAGACATAGCGCGCGCCCAGTTCCTCGATCCAGCCAAAGGTGTCGCCGATCGAAATGACGTCCCCGGGCTTCACCGATTTGTCGAGCAGGATGATCACGCCCGAGACGAGGTTCGAGACCACCTTCTGCAGGCCGAACCCGAGCCCGACCCCGATCGCCCCAGAGAGGACCGCAAGCCCGGTCAGATCGAACCCCACCGCCTTCAGCCCGATGAAGAAAGCCGCACCGTAAAGGCCGATGCGCAGAAGCTTGACCAGCAGCTCCTGCATCGAGGGCGAGATGTCGGCCATGCCGCGGATCCGGCGCGAGGAGCCGATGGTCACGGCCCGCGCCGCGGTGAAAAGCGCGGCGGTCAGGACCACCGCCTTGATCACCGCCAGCGCCGAAAGCTCGAAATTGCCGAATCGCACGGCGATGCCGTCGAGGGCCTCGCTCGTCTCGTCCAAGAGCCCCAGGTAATAGAGCGTGGCCCAGATCGACAGGCCCCAGACGGCCAGCGACCGGACCAGCCGGTTGCGGATCAGCTGCGCGGCCAGGCTGATGCCCAGCCAGGCGGTGGCGATGGCCGCGACCAGCACAAGCACATAGCGGCGCGAGGGGAAGGTGTAGATCCCGGCGAAGACCCCGACCGCCAGCCAGATCAGCAGCACGAACAGCAGCAGCGGCAGGGCCCGGCGCAGGACGATCAGCAGGCGCAACTGCCATTTCGGCCGCCCCTGCAGCCCGCGCATCCAGGCTTCGAGACCCGGCCCCAGAACCCGCCCCAACAGCCAAGCCAGCGCCGCGAGGCCCAGGGCGACCCCGATCTGCTGCAGGCGCGAGGGCAGCAGCATGGTCTGGCCGAAGGCGCTCAGCGCCGCGAGGAACGCGGCAACACTGTCGCGCAGGTCGACGAGCCATGTGGCGAGTTCACCGTCCATGGACCGAGTCTAGGCAAGACGACGCGAAAGTCGAGCATGTCCCGGGATTTCCGGCGGGGTGGAGCGATGACGCAGGGCGCCGCTTTCATTTTTCATGGACCTGGCCGCCGGATCGCGTTAGGGCGGCAAGACTTGATCACATTTCCGGGAGGACTAGAAAAATGAGCATCGCCAATAGCTTCGTTACCAGCACCTTACTGGCCGTCGGCGCCGCCCTGGCGGGTGCCGGCAGCGCGAGCGCTCAGGACTGGACCGGCGGCTTCGTCAGCATCGGTCTCGGCCAGGGCAGTTCGACCGTCGATTGGACCATGCCGTCGGGTGCGCCGATCTTCGCCCCGCCGGGTTACCGGGGCGCCGGCAGCGACTCGGGCCTTGCCGCGAATGTCGAGGTCGGCCAGCTCTACGGCAGCGACGCGCTGCTCTATGGCTGGGCCTTTGGTCTCACGCATCTGAGCCATGACCAGAGCATGGCCTCGCCGCTGTTCCCGCTGGACACCTTTGCCACCGAGATGGGGCCTGTCATCAGCCTGACCGGCCGCATCGGCCGGGCGTCCGGGCGCTGGATGGTCTATGGCGAGGCCGGTGCCGTCGCCGCGCGCCTCGGGACGCCGCACAGCACGCCCTTCTGCCCGTCGCCCTGCACCTTGGACCTCGATACCGTCGCGCCGGGCGCGGTGCTGGGGGTTGGCGTCGATTACCGGCTGAACGAGCGCTTCTCGCTGGGCCTGAACTATCGCCACATGCGCTTCTTCGACACGAATGCGTCCGGCATGGTCAGCGGCTTGGCTGCGCCGCAGACCTACGAGCTGGGCGGCGACGCCAATGTCGTCACCCTGCGCGTGACCATGACGCTGGACTGAGACGAGGACCGGCGGCCACCGCTGCCCGTAGGATGGGCGATATCGCCCATCCTGCCAGACCGGCGCCCCTGATCCCGCGCCTGCCCAATCCTGTTGCCTGAACCCGGATTCGGGCGTATGAACCGCGCATGATCCGCTTCTTCGACATGACCGATCACGCGCGCCTGCCGCAGCGTTTCGCCCGGGAAAACCGGTCTGTCCTCGCGCGACTTCGCGGCTGACCCTTCCGTCAGCCGTCCGGTGCGTGCCGACACGCACCCCGCCTATCCAAGCCAAATCCGTGAGAGATGAGCCATGACCGCTCCGAAAACCCTCTATGACAAGATCTGGGACGCGCATGTCGTCGACCGTTCCGACGACGGCACCTGCCTGCTCTATATCGACCGCCATCTGGTCCATGAAGTGACCAGCCCGCAGGCCTTCGAAGGCCTGCGCATGGCCAACCGCCCGGTCCGCGCCCCCGGCCGCACCATCGCCGTGCCGGACCACAACGTCCCCACCACCGCCGACCGCGTGAACGGGATCGAGAACGAGGAATCCCGCATCCAGGTCGAGGCGCTCGACAAGAACGCCAAGGATTTCGGCATCGTCTATTATCCGGTCTCGGACATCCGCCAGGGCATCGTCCACATCGTCGGCCCCGAGCAGGGCTGGACGCTGCCCGGCATGACCGTGGTCTGCGGCGACAGCCATACCGCCACGCATGGCGCCTTCGGCGCGCTGGCGCATGGCATCGGCACTTCGGAGGTCGAGCATGTGCTGGCCACGCAGACGCTGATCCAGGCCAAGTCGAAGAACATGAAGGTCGAGATCACCGGCAAGCTGAAGCCCGGCGTGACCGCCAAGGACATCACGCTGGCCGTCATCGGCAAGACCGGCACCGCCGGCGGCACCGGCCATGTCATCGAGTATTGCGGCGAGGCGATCCGCTCGCTCAGCATGGAAGGCCGCATGACCGTCTGCAACATGGCGATCGAAGGCGGCGCCCGCGCCGGTCTGATCGCCCCGGACGAGACCACCTTTGAGTATGTGAAGGGCCGCCCCCACGCGCCGAAAGGCGCCGCCTGGGAGGCCGCGATGGCCTGGTGGAAGACGCTCTACACCGATGAGGGCGCGCATTTCGACAAGGTCGTCACCATCCGCGGCGAGGATATCGAACCGGTCGTCACCTGGGGCACCTCGCCCGAGGACGTGCTGCCGATCTCGGCCAAGGTTCCCGCGGCCGAGGATTTCACCGGCGGCAAGGTCGGCGCGGCCCAGCGCTCGCTCGACTACATGGGCCTGACCCCGGGCATGAACCTGACCGACATCAAGATCGACGCGGTCTTCATCGGATCCTGCACCAACGGCCGGATCGAGGATCTGCGCGCCGCCGCCGCGGTGCTCAAGGGCCGCAAGATCGCCGACGGCGTGCGCTGCATGGTCGTGCCGGGCTCGGGCCTCGTGCGCGCCCAGGCCGAGGAAGAGGGGCTGGCCCAGATCTTCATCGACGCCGGTGCGGAATGGCGCATGGCCGGCTGCTCGATGTGCCTGGCCATGAACCCCGACCAGCTGGCGCCCGAAGAGCGCTGCGCCTCGACCTCGAACCGCAACTTCGAGGGCCGTCAGGGCTACAAGGGCCGCACGCACCTGATGTCGCCCGCCATGGCGGCGGCGGCGGCGGTGACCGGGCATCTGACCGATGTGCGTGAGCTGACCACGGAGACGGTGTGATGCGCCCGGCCTCGGTGCTGCTGATCATCGGCGTCCTGCTGGTCCTCGGCGGGGTGCTGGCGCTGGCCAACCCCTTCGCCGCCTCGCTGGCGGTGACCACGCTGGTGGGCATGGTGCTGATCGTCGCAGGCGTCCTGCAAAGCTGGGTCGCCATCACCGGGGCCGGGGTCCCTCACCGGATCTGGACCGGATTCGTCGGGCTCCTCGGCCTGCTGGCCGGGATCTCGCTGATCGCCGATCCGCTGGCCGGGGTCGTCTCGCTCACGCTGCTGGTGGGGATCGTCTTCCTCCTCACCGGCGCGGTGCGGCTGGGCATGGCCTGGCGCCTGCGCGAGACGCCGCTCTTCTGGTTCCTGCTCCTCAGCGGCGCGGCCTCGGTCCTGATCGGCTTTCTGGTCGTCACGGATATCGGCGCTGCCGCCACCTCGCTTCTGGGCCTGCTGCTGGGCATCCAGCTGCTGGCCGATGGTATCGGCCTGATCGCGCTGGGCCTCATCGCCCGCCGGTCCTGACCCTTTCGGAGATTGAAATGGACAAATTCAACACCCTGACCGGCATCGCGGCCCCCATGCCGCTGGTCAATATCGACACCGACATGATCATCCCGAAACTGTTTCTGAAGACGATCCAGCGCTCGGGTCTCGGCAAGAACCTGTTCGACGAGATGCGCTACGACCGCCAGGGCAACGAGATCGCCGATTTCGTCCTGAACAAGCCGCAGTACCGCCAGGCCGAGATCATCGTCGCCGGCGACAATTTCGGCTGCGGTTCCTCTCGCGAACACGCCCCCTGGGCGCTTCTCGATTTCGGCATTCGCTGCGTCATCTCGACCAGCTTCGCCGACATCTTCTACAACAACTGCTTCAAGAACGGCATCCTGCCGGTCGTGCTGCCGCCCGAGGCCGTCAATTACCTGATGGACGACGCGGCCAACGGCGCCAATGCGCGGATCACGGTGGATCTGGAAAACCAGACAGTGACCGCCTCAGACGGCAAGAGCTTCGCCTTCGACATCGACCCGTTCAAGAAGCATTGCCTGCTGAACGGCCTCGATGACATTGGCCTGAGTTTGGAAAAAGTGTCGTCAATCGACGCCTATGAAGACCGGCAGAAGACCCAGTTTCCCTGGCTCTGATTTCCCAGTGATTGCAGAATGTTAGGGCGTCCCTCAGGGGGCGCCCCTTTTTTGCCTCTAGTTTGATGCAAAGCTGCGGCATTTCTGCCTCGGAATCCCCATCTTGATGCGCCACCCTTGGCAGGTCTCTTGCGGGGTCGCGGGAAAATGGGCACAATTGTGGCAAAATTGAGGCAGGCACTGGCAGTCGCTGGTCGCCGTAAACACTCCACCGGCTTCCACCGGCCGGCCAGGGGATCGAGCATGGGTGACGCGAAATCGAAGTCGCACGTCCCGGGCGCCGCCGCACGCGCCCTGCTCGTCGTTGTCCTGGCCCTGTTCCCGGCGCTGGTCGTGCCCTCGACCGCCCCTGACACCGCACAAAGCATGATCCTGCTGGCCCTGTTCGCCGGCGGCATCGTCTTTGCCGAATATGCCTCGGAATATCCCGGCCTGATCGAATTCCGCTTCGCTGCGCCCTTCAACCGCACCCGTTTCGCGTTGATCGCCCTGATGACGGTGCTGCTGGCCCTGCTGCAGCGCAACCTGGTCGAACCTGGCCTCCTTGGCGGCTTCGCCACCGCGGCGGGGGCGCTTTGCGGCCAGATCCTCGATTTCGGGCTCAGCCCGGTGCGTCTGCTGGTCAATGCCCTGCCCGCCAGCGTCCCGGCCGAACATCTGGCCCTGGTCCGCGACGGCGCCGCGCTGGCGCTGGTGCTGGCCGCGACCACCGTTGCAGGCTTCGTCACCGCCATCCGCCTCAACGCCTGGCCGATGGGCAACGGCCCGTTCAACGTCTGGATCAACCTGCCGACCTTCGACCCCACGGCCGGTAATGACGTGGTCCTGCGCCTGCAACGGCACGCCCGCATTAACATTGCGTTAGGGCTTATCCTGCCATTCTTGCTGCCGGGCGCGGTGATCGTGTCCGAGGTTCTGGTGAAGCCGCTGACGCTGCTCTCGCCGATGGGCTTCGTCTGGGGGATCGTGCTGTGGGCCTATGTCCCGGCCAGTCTGGTGATGCGCGGGGTGGCCATGGCCCGCGTGGCGCGGATGATCCGCGCCAGCCGCCGCCGCTTCGCCGATTCCGAGGGCAACGCCTTCGCCACCGCCTGAACGCGTTTCGTAGCCGCCTGCTGCGGGGCTTATCCGAGGGCCCGCTGGCCGCAATGTCCCGGCTGGCGTACCCGCGACGGTATGCCTCGGCCTCACCACCAGTGCACGCCTGCCTGCGAACTAAGCGCGCCGCCCTGTTCCCCCCTGCTCAACTGCCCCGCCCGGTTCCGCCAGGGAGGCGCCTCTCTTCGCGCCCCGCCCCACTCACCAGCCTCCTCCTCTGCCTACTCCTCCTCGTCACCGCCCTGCCCTCCGGGGCTGAGCCGCTTCGGCTGGCACTCTGGCACACCGGGCTCGGCCGGGACGGCCCGGGCCTCCTGCTGCGCGACATCCGCCGCAGCGCCGAGGATGTGCTGGCCGCCCGCGATGCGCTCCTCGCGCTCGCCCCGGATGCGGTGCTGCTCCTCGACATCGACCATGATCGCGACGGGCTGGCGCTGAGCGCCTTCGCCGCGCTTCTCGCCGGGGGCGGGCTCGCCCTGCCCCACGCCTATGCGCCCCGCCCCAACAATGGCCTCGCCACCGGGCTCGACCTCGATGGCAACGGGCGGCGGGGCGAGGCGGACGATGCCCAGGGCTGGGGCCGTTTCGCCGGGGCGGGGGGCATGGCGCTGCTGTCGCGCTGGCCGATCCGCGAAGACCATGATTTCAGCGATTTCCTCTGGCAGGCCCTGCCCAGCACGCAGCTTCCGATGCACAACGGCCAGCCCTTCCCCTCGGCCGAGATCCTCGCGCAGCAACGCCTCTCCAGCACCGGCCATTGGCAGGTCACGCTCAGGACGCCGCAAGGCCCACTCACCGTGCTGGCCTGGCACGCCGGACCGCCGCTCTTCGGCGGCCCGCATGACCGAAACGCCCTGCGCAACGCCGCCGAGACTGCCTTCTGGCGCTGGCGCCTCGACACCGCGCCGCCTCAGACGCCCTTCGTGCTGATTGGGAACGCCAACCTTGACCCCGAAGCAGGCGCGGGCGACCGCGCCGAGATCGCCGCGCTGCTGGGCCACCGACTGCTGCAGGATCCCGCACCCCAAGCGCAACTTCCCGGCACCGACACCCCCACGACCGCCACCGCCCATTGGCCGGACGGCCCGGGCGCATTGCGGGTCGATTACCTGCTGCCTGACCGCCGTCTCACCGTGCTGCAATCGGGCCTCCTCTGGCCCAGCCCGGATGCGACCCACGCCATCCTCTGGGCCGACCTCCTGATGCCGGACTGAGACCAGCCCCCGGGCGCAGCCGCGCGCGGCACTGCGCGCCGCGGCGGCGGGGGCTCGATGCCCCCGCCGCCGCGTGCCCCCTCAACGGGAACGGTCTCAGGCCTTTTCCAGCTCGTCCTTGAGCAGCGCCTCGATCTTGTCGAGCGGATGGTTGGTCAGCGTCTTGTCCAGCTCCGCCACCACCCGGCTCGCCACCTCCTTGTGCAGCTTGCCCCGCAGATCGCCCAGCACCGAGGGCGGCGCCGCAATCACCAGCCGGTCGAACCGGCCGCGATGCGCCTGCTTGTAGAGGATCTCGGCCAGATCGTCGGCGAACCGCTCCTTGGCCAGCTGGTGGAAATCCGTCTCGGCCAGCGCCGACCGCTGCCCGGGCCCGCCGTCATACATCCGCCCCGGCCGGTCCGTGGCCTGGTCGCGGTCGGCGGGATTTTCCTGTTCCTCGATCCGGATCACCACCAGATGCGGGTCCTGCGCATCCATGTCATTGCGCAGGAACAGGGCCTTCTGCCCGTCCGCGACCAGAACCCAGGTTCCTTGGCTCAATCCGCCCATCACATCTTCTCCTTGTCGCCGCTCTCGTTGCGATCCCCGGCCAAAGCGCGGGTGATCCCGTCCGAGGTCTCGTCCACGCGCTTCTTCTCGTCGCGCGTGCCGACCTTGCGCTGCAGATTGCCCCCGGCGCTGCCCTGCTGGCCGGTGGGCCCGGTGCCGACATCATCCTCGAGAATGGCGTCGGTGTCGCGCGATCCGTCGCGCGAGCGCTGTCGTTCTGCCATGACAAGCCTCCTGTTCATGCGTTCTTGGTTGAAAGGAAAACGTCCCCGCCCCTGCCGGGGTTCCCCCGCCGCCCTCGACCCGGCGGCTGCCCGCGCAAACGCAAACACCCCGCGCCGGGCGGGCGCGGGGTGTCCGAAAGCCCCGGAACGGGGCGAAGGCGCGGCAGGCTCAGAGGCGCGAGGCCACGTTTTCCCAGTTCACCAGCTTGTCGAGGAAGTTCGACAGATAGGCCGGACGCTTGTTGCGGAAGTCGATGTAATACGAGTGTTCCCACACGTCGCAGCCCAGCAGCGCGGTTTGGCCGAAGCAGAGCGGGTTCACGCCGTTCTCGGTCTTGGTGACCTTGAGGCCGCCGTCGGTGTCCTTCACCAGCCAGCACCAGCCCGAGCCGAACTGCCCGGCGCCCGCGGCGGCGAAATCTTCCTTGAACTTGTCGACCGAACCGAAGCTGTCCTTGATCGCGGCTTCCAGTTCCGACGGCATTTTCTTGCCCGAGGGGCCCATCATTTCCCAGAACTGGTTGTGGTTCCAGTGCTGCGAGGCGTTGTTGAAGATGCCGTTCTGAGCCACGGCGCCTTTCTGATAGGTGCCCTTGATGATCTCTTCCAGCGACTTGCCTTCCCACTCGGTCCCGGCGATCAGCTTGTTGCCGTTGTCGACATAGGCCTTGTGGTGCAGGTCGTGGTGGTATTCCAGCGTTTCCTTCGACATGCCCAGATCGGCAAGAGCGTCGTGGGCATAGGGAAGATCGGGAAGGGTGAAGGCCATTGGGTTACCTCATTGTTTGGCGGTCTGTCGGGGGTAATAAGGGCTCGCCACCGCCAAAGGTCAAGGCCGCGCGGCCCCGTTAAGGCTTCGGATGGTCGTCATAATCGCCGCGCAGGATGCGCTGGCTGTCGCCCTCGGGGTCGTCGTACTGGCCGCGCCTGAGCGTCCACCAGAAGCCCACCAGACCCGCCAGCCCCAGAAACAGCGACACGGGTATCAATACGGCAAGAATGTCCATCGGGACCCCCGGTATTAAGGATTATTTCAGCCGCAGCGCGTTCAGCGCCACGGTGATCGAGGAGACCGACATCGCCAGCGCCGCGATCAGCGGCGAGGCCAGCCCCACCAGCGCGATCGGCACGGCGATGATGTTGTAGCCGAACGAGATGGCGAAATTCTCGCGGATCCGTTTCACCGCCCGGACCGAGACGCGCTGCGCCTCGGGCAACGGCGCCAGCGAGGCGCCCAGCAGCACGATATCGGAGGCCACCCGCGCCGCATCGAGTGCCGAGGCGGGCGAGATCGAGACATGCGCAGCGGTCAGCGCCACGGTGTCGTTGAGCCCATCGCCGACCATCAGCACCCTGTGCCCCTGCGCCTGCAAGGCGTTGATGGCGGCGGATTTGTCCTCGGGCAGCGCCTCGGCCCGCCAGTCGTCGATCCCCAGTCGCGCCGCCAGATCACCGACCGCCCCCGGCACGTCGCCGGAAATCAGGATCACCCGCTTGCCCTGCGCCTTGAAGGCGGCGACGGCTTCCTCGGCGCCATCGCGCAGCCGGTCGGCGAAGGCCACGGAATGCGGCGCCTGCCCTTCGATCCCCAGATAGGCGGCGGTGACGTCCAGCGCCTCGGCGCCGACCCAATGCGCGCGGCCCAGCCGGACCCTTTGTCCCTGCCAGAGCGCCTGCACCCCATAGCCCGGAACCTCGGCCACCTCGGTCAGCACCGCCGGGATCGCGCCCTCGGCCCGCGCCGCCTGCGCCAGCGATTGCGCCAGCGGGTGCGACGAGGCCCCGCCCAGCGCCGCCGCGATGGCCAGCACCTCGGTCGAGAGGCCGTCCAGCGTCACCGGCTCGGGCGTGCCGCGGGTCAGCGTGCCGGTCTTGTCGAAGACCACGGTATCGACCTCGGCCAGGCGTTCCAGCGCCGAGCCGTCCTTGATCAGCAGCCCCGCGCGGAACAGCCGACCCGAGGCCGCGGTGACCACGGCCGGAACCGCCAGACCCAGAGCACAGGGGCAGGTGATGATCAGCGTCGCGGCCGAAATGTTCAGCGCGAAGCGCACATCGCCACCGGTGATCCACATCCAGACCGCGAAGGCCGCGAAGGACAGCAGGTGGACCGAGGGCGAATACATCCGCGCCGCCTTCTCAGCCAGCGTCGTGTATTTGTTGCGCGCATTCTCGGCCACGGCGACCAGATCGGCCATCCGGTGCAGGGAGCTGTCCTTGCCCGCCGCCGTGACGCGGATCGTCAGCGGCCCGGTCAGGTTCACCGCCCCCGCCGTCACCACCAGATCGGGCCCGGCGAAGACCGGCAGCGTCTCACCCGTCAGCAGGGAGCGGTCCAGTTCCGACTGGCCAGCCACCACGATCCCATCGACGGGAATCCGGCCGCCCGGCCGCACCAGCACCAGCTCGCCCGGGCGCAGATCGGCCACCGGCACCTGCTCCTCGGCCTCGCCCGTCAGGCGGATGGCGCGGGGCACTTCCAGCGCCGCCAGCTCCTGCGCGGCCGAGCGCGCCACGGCCCGGGTGCGGAAATCGAGATACCGCCCGGCCAGCAGGAAGAAGGTCAGCATCACGGCGGCGTCGAAATAGGCGTGATGACCGCCGTTGAACGTCTCGTAAAGCGACATGCCGGTCGCCAGCACGATGGCCAGCGAGATCGGGAAATCCATGTCCAGCCGCCCGTTGCGCACCCCCGCCCAGGCCTTGCGGAAGAAGGGCTGGCCCGAGAAGGCGACGGTCGGCACGGCGATCATCGCCGAAATCATGTGGAACAGGTCGCGCGTCGCATCGGTGGCGCCGGACCAGACGGCGACCGACAGCAGCATGATGTTCATCATGCTGAACCCGGCGACGCCCAGCCGCATCAGCAGGTCGCGGCCCTGCTTGTCGGTCTCGGTCATCGACAGCTGCCCGGGGTCCAGCTCGTAGGCGGGATAGCCGATCTTTTCCAGCCGCTTGGCGATGGTATCGGCGCTGACGCCCGACTCGGCCTCGACCGAGACGCGGCGCAGCGTCAGGTTCAGCCGGGCGCTTTTCACGCCCGGCATCTTTTCAAGATCGCTCTCCACCGTCTGGATGCAGAGCGCGCAATGAGCATCCGGCACCGACAGCATGATCCGCGCCGCCTTTTCCACCGCCGCCGCCCGGGCACGATCCACGGCCGCGGGCGTGGCGATGCAGGCCGGGCAGGCCGCGAGCGACGGGTATTCGGGCTCTGACGAGGCGTTGGTCAGGGTGTCGGTCATGGCGGCAGTCTCAGCGGTGATGGATCAGGCCGACGCGATAGGCGAATTCGGACCCGTCGGCGGCATGCGCGTCGATCCTCAGGTCCCAATTGCCGTCATCGGCGTCGACATCGGCGACGAAGGCCCCGCCCTCGAAGCGGAACTCGGGCACGGTATCCTCGCGCTCGGTGGTCGGCCGGCCGAGGATCGCCGAGATATCGGCGACCGGGGCCGGGCGGCCGTCGGCGTCGAGGATCCGCACCGTCAGCCGCCCGCCGGTCATGTCCGCCTCGGTCGTCCAGCCCAGCGCCCGCTGTTCACGCAGCCGGTCGTTGAAGCCCTGGCTGGCGACATAGGAGTTGCGCACCTCCAGCCCCGGGAACGTGTCGATCGCGAACCAGGCCATCACCAGATTGACGGCGATGATGACACTGAAGGCCGACACCGTGATCGTCAGGACCATGCGGCCGGTAAGGGGGCGTCCCTGGGTTTCGCTCATCGCTGTCCACTCCCGTTGAAGACGGTTTCGCCATAGATGCGGTCGGTCTCGCCGCTGACCGAGACCCACAGGCGCACCGGGGTCGTCGCGGCCGCCGCCGCAGGCGTCCCGGCCGAGGCCGTGAGATAGACGCGCTGGATCAGCTGCTCGTCCGGCCCCACGGTGACCAGTTGGCCCTGCACCCCCTCCATCGTCAAGGTGATCGAGGGGTTGTCGGCAACCGTCACATAGAACTGCCGCGCGTTCTCGTTCATGTTCCGCAGCCGGATGTCATAGGTGTTGCGGATCGAGCCGTTGGACAGCGTGACATAGGTCGGGTTGCGGATGGGCGAGATCGACATGTCGATATCGGTGCGCAGGAACAGCGCCACCAGCAGGCCCAGCCCGATCCCGGCCCAGAGCGTCGTGTAGACGATGGTCCGCGGGCGGAAGACGTGTTTCCAGATGGATTTCGGCGGGTTCCCGGCGCGTTCGCGGGTCTCGTCGGTCAGCGCCATATAGCCGATCAGCTCGCGCGGCTTGCCGATCCGGTCCATCACGTCATTGCAGGCGTCGATGCACAGGCCGCAGGTGATGCAGGCCAGCTGCTGACCATCGCGGATGTCGATCCCCATCGGGCAGACGTTGACGCAGGCCATGCAGTCGATGCAATCGCCATGCGCGTCCTCGGCCTCGCCCTTGCGCTGCTTGCCGCGCGGCTCGCCCCGCCATTCGCGGTAGGAGATGGTGATCGTGTCCTCGTCCATCATCGCCGCCTGGATCCGCGGCCAGGGGCAGCCGTAGATGCAGACCTGCTCGCGGAAGAAGCCGCCAAACAGGAAGGTGGTCGCGGTCAGGAAGGCGATGGTGCCATAGGCCACGGGATGCGCGTTGAAGGTCACCAGATCGCGCAGCAGCGTCGGCGCATCGGTGAAATAGAAGACCCAGGCGCCGCCGGTGGCGAGGCCGATCAGCAGCCACAGCAGCCATTTGGTGCCGTATTTGCGGATCTTCTCGAAGCCCCAGGGCTGACGGTAGAGGCGCAGGCGGGCGTTGCGGTCGCCCTCGACCCAGCGCTCGACCAGGATGTAGAGGTCGGTCCAGACGGTCTGCGGACAGGCATAACCGCACCAGACCCGGCCCAGCGCCGAGGTGAACAGGAACAGGCCGATGCCGGCCATGATCAGGAGGCCCGCGACGAAATAGAATTCGTGCGGCCAGATCTCGACCATGAAGAAGAAGAAGCGGCGGTTCGCCAGATCGACCAGAACCGCCTGATCCGACAGATCCGGCCCGCGGTCCCAGCGGATCCAGGGGGTGATGTAGTAGATACCCAGCATCAGCGCCATCAGCCACCATTTCAGGGTGCGGAAGCTCCCCTTCACGCGGCGGGGGAACACCGGCTCACGCTTGGCGTAGAGTTGCGGCTCGAAATTTTCTGAGGAACTCACGGAATCGCTTCCTTTGCTTGCTTGCGAAGGTCAATCGCACGGCGTCGCTGAGGTAACCTTGACCTGCATCAAAAACCCGAATTCTTGAGACGGGTTAAATGTGGCAAAGGCGCGCACCGGCGGGACGACCGGGCGCGCCTTGACCATGGAAAAGGCTGCACCGGCCCCGGGAAACGCGCGAACAGGACCGGTCCGGTGCAGCCACCGGGCCCATGAAGGGCCCGGGTTATCAAGATGTTACTGGCCACCGCCCAATTGGTGGACGTAGGCCGCGACAGCGCGGATCTGCGCTTCGGGCAGGCGGTCGGTGAAGCCCGGCATGATGCCGAAATGGGCGTTGTTGACCGTTGCCCGGATGTCGGCCTCGGTGCCGCCATAGAGCCAGATCGCGTTGTTCAGCGCAGGCGCACCGACCAGGGTATCGCCCGAACCGTCGTCCATGTGGCACGAGGCGCAATTGTCGAGGAACACCTGCTGCCCCGCCGCGGCCAGCGCGTTGTCATGCGCCTGGCCCGAGATGGCGAGGACATGGTTCACGACCTGGTCGATCTCTTCCGGGGTCAGCAACCCGTCACGCCCGAACGAGGGCATTTCCGAATAGCGGGCATCGGGGAAATCGGTGTTGCGGATCCCGTAGGTCACCGTCTGCACGATGTCCTCCATGGTGCCGCCCCACATCCATTCGTCGTCCAGCAGGTTCGGGAAGCCCGACCCCGGACGCAGGCCGTTGGCACCGGCGCCGTGGCATTGCGAACACTGGGCGCGGAACACCGCGGCCCCGGCGTTGACCGCGAAGCGCTCCAGCTCCGGGTTGGCGGTGATGGCGTTCAGATCGGTGCTCATCAGCTGGTCGTACCAGACCTGGTTGGCCTGATCGGCCGCGGCGATCTCGGCCGCGACATCGGCGCGCGAGGAATAGCCCAGCACGCCCGCGGTGGCGCCCCGGACCAGCGGCCAGGCCGGGAACAGGATCCAGTAGACCACCGCCCAGATGATCGTGGCGTAGAAGGTCCACAACCACCAGCGCGGCATCGGGTTGTCGAATTCCTCAATCCCGTCCCAGGAATGCCCGGTGGTCGGGCGATCATGGTTCTTCTTGTTCGGCGTGGCCATCAGCGTGCCCCCTGGCTCAGGCTGCGGGGGGCGTCGTCATAGGCCCCGCCCGCTGCCGGTCTGTCGTCGTTGCGAAAGATGCTGGTGGCTGCCTCGTCCTGCGCCCGGCGGCTGCCCGGGCGCCAGGCCCAGGCGATGATACCGACGAAGAAGAGCGTCATGAACAACAGATACCAGCTGTCCGCGAAGCTGCGGAGAAGGGAATAGGTTTCCATGCTTTTCCCTCCCTCAGCGGCTGGTTTCGGCGGTGAAGGTGCTGAAGTCCACGAGCGTGCCGATCATCTGCATATAGGCGATCAGCGCGTCCATTTCGGTCAGCTGTTCCTGGCCGTCGAAGTTGCGGACCTGGGCCGAGTGATACCGCTCCAGCAGCGCCCCGCTATCGCCGAAAGGATCGACCTGGGCGCGGAAGTCTTCCGGCGCGGTTTCGATCATCTCGTCGGTATAGGGCACGCCGACCAGACGGTAGGCCCGCATCAGATCCTGCACGTGTTCGGGCGTGATCGGCCGATCCAGCAGGAAGGCGTAGGGCGGCATCACCGATTCCGGCACCACGTCACGCGGGTTCACCAGGTGGGCCACGTGCCATTCGTCCGAATAGCGGCCGCCCAGACGCGCGAGGTCAGGCCCCGTGCGCTTCGAGCCCCACTGGAACGGGTGGTCGTACATCGACTCCGCCGCCAGCGAGTAATGGCCGTAGCGTTCGATCTCGTCGCGCATC
Source organism: Pararhodobacter sp. (assembly GCF_034676075.1). GTDB lineage: Bacteria > Pseudomonadota > Alphaproteobacteria > Rhodobacterales > Rhodobacteraceae > Pararhodobacter. The sequence continues at coordinate 16,197 of NZ_JAUCCQ010000024.1, forward strand.
GGGCGGACCATCTGGCTGTGGCAGACGTAGCAGCCCTCGCGGATGTAGATCTCGCGCCCGGTCAGCTCCAGCGGCGAGTAGGGGCGCATGCCCTCCACTTCCTCGATCGTGTTCTCCAGATAGAACAGGGGCACGATCTGCACGAGGCCGCCAATGGTCACCACCAGGAAGCTGAGGACCAGCAGCAGGGTGGCATGCGTTTCGATTTTCTTGTGGTGATCGAGAATACCCATCGTCACACCCTCCGCTTATTCAGCGGCGACCGCGGCGGAGGCGGCAGGCTTCGCTTCGCCCACCTTCCGCACGGTCATCCACAGGTTGTAGCACATGATCAGAGCACCGACGAGGAACATCAGACCACCCACGCCGCGCACCACGTACATCGGGAACTTGGCGGCAACGGTGTCGGCGAACGAGTTCACCAGGAAGCCCTGCGCGTCGACCTGACGCCACATCAGACCTTCCATGATCCCCGTCACCCACATCGAGGCGGCGTAGAGCACGATGCCGATCGTGGCGAGCCAGAAGTGCCAGCTGACCAGCGACAGCGAATAGAGGCGCTCACGCTTCCACAGCCGCGGAACCAGGTAATAGAGCATCCCGAAGGTGATCATCCCGTTCCAGCCCAGCGCGCCCGAGTGGACGTGACCGATGGTCCAGTCCGTGTAGTGCGAGAGCGAGTTGACGGCGCGGATCGACATCATCGGCCCCTCGAAGGTGGCCATGCCGTAAAAGCCCACGGCGACGACCATCATCCGGATCACCGGGTCGGTGCGCAGCTTGTCCCAGGCGCCCGAGAGCGTCATCAGACCGTTGATCATCCCGCCCCAGCTGGGCATCCACAGCATGATCGAGAAGGTCATGCCCAGCGTCTGCGCCCAGTCGGGCAGCGCGGTGTAATGCAGGTGGTGGGGACCGGCCCAGATGTACAGGAAGATCAGCGCCCAGAAGTGGATGATCGACAGCTTGTAGCTGTAGACCGGGCGCTCGGCCTGTTTCGGGATGAAGTAATACATCATCCCCAGGAAGCCCGCGGTCAGGAAGAAGCCCACGGCGTTATGGCCGTACCACCATTGCACCATGGCCGATTGCACGCCCGCCCAGACCGGGATCGAGGTCGACCCGAACAGCGACACCGGCACGGCGAGGTTGTTGACGACGTGCAGCATGGCGATGGTGACGATGAAGGACAGGTAGAACCAGTTCGCCACATAGATATGGGGCTCCCGGCGCTTGATCAGCGTGCCCATGTAGATCAGCAGGAAGACGACCCAGACGATGGTCAGCCACAGGTCGGCCAGCCATTCGGGTTCGGCGTATTCCTGGCTCTGGGTCGAGCCCAGCACATAGCCGGTCGCGGCCAGCAGGATGAACACCTGATAGCCCCAGAAGACGAACCAGCCGAGGCCGCCGCCAAAGAGCCGCGCCGCCGTCGTGCGCTGCACGACGTAGAAGGCCGAGGCGATCAGCGCGTTGCCGCCGAAGGCGAAGATCACCGCCGAGGTGTGCAGCGGGCGCAGACGGCCGAAGTTGCCATAGCCTTGCAGGAACTCGAAGTTCAGCGTCGGAAACGCCAGCTGAAAGGCAATGACGACGCCGACCAGAAAGCCGACGACACCCCAGAAAGCGGTGGCGATCACGCCGTAGCGCACCACGCCATCGAAATATTCGTTTTGATTGTGAACCGCTTCCCCCATATGGCGAATCTGCCAGAGGAAGGCGATCGCCGCGGCCCCCATGAAAATCATCATGTGGACCAGGTAGGCGAGGTCACGCGCTTGACTTGCGGCGTACGCGGCGAGAACCGCGACGGCGGCAAGCAAGATCAGCTTGACGTAATCCCACATTTGTTTGCGTCCCTTCGTTTTTTCGTTGGCGTTTCCCCCGAGGGTCCGGGGGGACTCGGGGCCTGTTTCGCCACCGTCCTTATCCAGCGCCTAGGGCTGCGAAACCTTGATTCAGGTCAAGTCCTGGCCCCCGGGGTAAATTGACGCATATCAAGGTAATGACTACGTCCTCGGCTCACTATCGCGGTGTCAGGCATATGTCCCGTGACACACACGCCTAAGGAGATCGCTCTATGGCCTACAAGTCAATTCTTACCTTTGTCGCAAGCGAGTCCGAACTCTCGGCCACGCTGCCGGCGGCAATGGAAATCGCCGCGAAGAACGATGCGCATCTCACGGCCACGCTGATGGGCGTCGACATGACCCCGGCGGGCGGATTCTACATGGGCGCCTCGCCGATCATGCTGCAGGAGACGCTGGAACGCGCCCAGCAGGACGCCGAGGCGCTGGAGGGCCAGGCGCGGCGGATGCTGGACGGGAATGTGCTGCGCTGGGGCGTCGATTCGGCCGTGGCGCAATTCGGCGGCCTGCCCTCGCTGGTCGGGCTCAGGGCGCGGTTCTGCGATCTGGTGGTGCAGACCGGCCCCTATGCCGAGGGCGCGGGCGCCACGCAGGAGGCGGTAATCGAGGCCGCGCTCTTCGAGGGGCAGGCGCCGGTGCTGGTGCTGCCGCAGGGCAAGCTGGTCAAGGATTTCGGCCGCTCGGTGATGATCGCCTGGAACCAGTCGAACGAGGCCCTCTCGGCCGTGCGCCGGGCGCTGCCGCTGCTGCAGGCGGCCGATTCGGTGCAGGTGGTGGTGGTCGACCCGCCGGTGCACAGCCCCGAACGCTCGGACCCGGGCGGCATGCTGACGCAGATGCTGGCGCGTCACGGGGTGCGGGCCGAGGTCTCGGTCCTGGCCAAGACCCTGCCGCGCGTCTCGGACGTGCTGATGCGGCACATGGAGGATATCGACGCCTCGGTGCTGGTGATGGGCGCCTATGGCCATTCGCGGCTGCGCGAGGCGATCCTGGGCGGCGCCACCCGCAACGTGCTGGAGAATGCCAAGCGGGCGGTGTTCCTCGCCCATTGACGGCCGGGCTCCCTGTAGGATGCCCCGTAGGATGGGCAATATTGCCCATCCTACCGCTTGCCGCGCCTGAAGGGCCGGTCTATCCTCGGACCCGGTCGGCAGTTCCCAAGGCGTCGCTGTCCCGCATGGGAAGCTAAACCTGCCTCACACCCTTCCACGACAGGCCCCTCGGCGCCGCATGTCGTAAGTCAGCGACCCCGACCCCGCCCGCGGCGCAGCCCCGAGGACTCCATGTCGCGCGACCTGATCCCCCTGACCACGCCGGACGTTTCCGGCTTCGCCCGCTCGCTGTCCAAGCAGCTGACCGGGCGCGAGGCCCCGCCCTCGCATCTGGAACTCCTGAACATGCTGGCCCGTGCCGCGGGCTTCCGCAATCACCAGCACCTGCGCGCGGCCGAGGCCGCCCGCGCCCGGCTGGACAGCCCCCTGCCCGCCCTCGAAGCCGTCGATTTCCGGCAGGTCGAGCGGGCTCTGGGCTGTTTTGACGCAGACGGTGTGCTGACCCGCTGGCCCGCCCGGCGCCAGTTGCAGATCCTCTGCCTCTGGGCGCTCTGGGCACGGCTGCCTGCGGGGCCGCGGCTGGACGAGCCACAGATCAACCGGCTGCTTGACGCGCTCCACGCCTTCGGCGACCGCGCCCTGATCCGGCGGGACATGGTCGGTCTGGACCTGCTCAGACGCGGCGACGACGGCCGCGATTACCAGCGGGTCGAGCGCAGGCCCCCGCCCGAGGCCCGCGCGCTCATCGCCCGTCTCAGCCGCTGAGGCCGGGCGCGAGCCGGGCGGCGATCCGCACCGCCGCCTCCTCGGCCGACAGGGCGGCGGTGTCGAGCCTCAGATCCGCCTCCGGCCAGGGGTGGTAATCCCGCGCCTCGACCGCCGCCCAATCGGCCGCCACGAACCCCGGCAGGTCGTCGTGCCGTGCCTCCAGCCGCTGGCGATGCAGGGCCCGGTCTGCGCAGAGCACCTCGACCCCCAGGAACCGCGCGCCCGCCTCGTCGGCGGCGGCGCGGAACAGCGCCCGGGTCAGCGCCCAGGGGTTCACGCAATCGCAGATCACATCGCTGCCCGCCGCCAGATTGGTCACCGCCAGTGCGCAAGCGATGGCATAGCTTTCGCCGCCGATCTCGGCGCCGGGGCGGCTGCGCAGCATCGCCGCCTCGATGGCGTCGATGCGCAGGAAGCCCGCGCCGGTCCTGAGGGCCAGCGCCCGGGCGATGCTGGTCTTTCCGACCCCCGGCAATCCGGCCAAGGCGATCAATGTCGGCATGCCTGCCTCCTGTCTTTGTCCCTCATCCGCCCCGCGCGGCGCCTTGTCATGCGCCTGTCACCTCCGGCGACGATGAATCGCGCGGCACCGGGGCGGGAAGCAGCCGGTCACAATTGGACCCCCTGGTCAAATTCCTTGCCGCCTTCCCGCCCCGGGTTCACCATGACCCATTCGCCACCAGAGCGACTCACCCAGGGAGATCTTTCCATGACCCGCCGCCTGACGCGCCGCGCCTTCCTCGCGTCCTCGACCGCCGCCACCGGCCTGGTGCTGCTGCACCCGTTCTCTGCCCGCGCCCAGTCCGGTCAGGCGCATCTGCGCATCCTGACCACGACCGACCTGCATTGCCACGCGCAGGCCTATGATTATTACGGCGACCGCCCCAACGACACGCTGGGCCTGTCGCGCACCGCCTCGATCATCGAGGAAATCCGCGCCGAGGCGACGAATACCCTGCTGGTCGACAACGGCGATTACTTCCAGGGCAACCCGATGGGCGACTGGATGGCCTATGAACATGGCATGAACGAGGGCGATATCCACCCAATCATCGCCGCCATGAACACGCTGGGCTATGATTGCGGCACGCTGGGCAACCACGAATTCAACTACGGTGTCGAGTTCATGGACCGGGTGAACGCGGGCGCCAACTTCCCCGTCGTCAGCGCCAATTTCGGCGCCTCGCTGGGCGCCACGCCGACCGAGGACAGCCTGCACCTGCCGCCCTATGTCATCCTCGACCGCATGGTCCGCGACGGCGACGGCACCGAAATGCCGATCCGGGTCGGCATCATCGGCTTCCTGCCGCCGCAGATCCTGCAATGGGACCGCGCGCATCTGGAAGGCGCCTACAACGTCCGCGGCATCGTCGAGGCGGCCGAGGCCTGGGTGCCGAAGATGAAGGAAGAAGGCGCCGACATCATCATCGCGCTGTCGCATTCCGGCATCTCGGCCTCGGACTACGAGCCGATGATGGAGAACGCCTCGCTCTACCTCGCGGGCGTGGACGGCATCGACGCGGTGGTCACCGGCCACCAGCACCTGGTCTTCCCGGGCTCGAACCACGAGGGCGAGGGGATCGACGCCACCGCCGGCACGCTGATGGGCAAGCCCGCGGTCATGGCCGGGTTCTGGGGTTCGCATCTGGGGATCATCGACCTGATGCTGGCCCGCGACGGCAACGGCTGGACGGTGGCCAATGCCGAAAGCTCGGTCCGTCCGATCTCGCAACGCAACGAAGACCGCTCGATCACCGCACTGGTCGGCGATTACGCGCCGGTGGTCGAGGCGACCGCCGTCGCCCATGCCTCGACCCTCGAATACGTCCGGGCCGAGGTCGGTCAGACCGAAGTCCCGCTCTATTCCTATTTCGCGCTGGTGGCCGATGACCCCTCGGTCCAGATCGTGTCCGACGCGCAGAAATGGTACGTCACCGACATCCTGCGCGGCACCGAACACGAGGGGCTGCCGGTCCTCTCGGCCGCGGCGCCCTTCAAGGCCGGTGGCCGGGGCGGCGCCGAGTATTACACCGATGTCCCCGCCGGTCCGGTGGCGATCAAGAACGTGGCCGACCTCTATCTCTATCCGAACACGCTGATGGCGGTGCGGATCACCGGCGCGCAGGTCCGCGAATGGCTGGAGCGCTCGGCGGGCATGTTCAACCAGATCACCGCCGGCCAGGCCGATCAGGTGCTGCTGAACCCCGATTTCCCGTCCTACAATTTCGACGTGATCGACGGCGTGACCTATCAGATCGACCTGACCCAGCCGTCGCGCTATGACAATGACGGCAACGTGGTCGCCCCCGATGCCCACCGCATCGTCGATCTGCAGTTCAACGGCGCACCGATCGACGAGGCCGCGGAATTCATCGTCGCCACCAACAATTACCGCGCCGGTGGCGGCGGGCATTTCCCGGGTGCCGATGGCTCGACCATCATCTTCCGCGCGCCGGACACCAACCGCGACATCATCGTGCGCTACATCGTGCAGAACGGCACGATCTCGCCCGCCGCGGATGGCAATTGGGGCTTCGCGCCCTCGCCGGGCACCACGGTCCTGTTCGAGACGGGACCGGCGGCCGAGCAATATCTGGGCGAAGTCCGCGCGCGCGGCGTACTGATGGAGGCTGCGGGTCCGGGCGAGAACGGCTTCGCGCTCTACCGCATCGCGCTCTGAGCCTGCGCCGGAATGTCGAAGGGGCCGCGTAACCCGCGGCCCCTTCTTCCTTTCCCACCCAAACCAGGCCCCACCTGCCCGGAAGCGTCAGATCATCGCGGCATAGCGCCCGTCGAGTTCGGCACTGCTGGGCGTCCCGGTCGGGATCGTGTCGCCGCGCGATTCGATTTCGGTCGCGATGGCCGAGACGGCATCGAGGGTCATCCCCACCGCGGTGGTATCCCCCATGTCCAGCTGCTGCGTCGCCATGTCGGACCAGGTGGTGTAGATCTGCTGCAGCTGGTTTTCGTCATAGCCCGCCAGCTCTTCCATCCAGGCCGCCCAGATCTCGTCCGTGGCCGCCAGACGCTGGCGCTCGGTCGCGCCGCCCCCGCCCAGCATCACCACCGAAGCACCGACCAAGGAGGCGTTGATCTCCGCCCCCAGCGCGTTGCTGCCCGAACGGATCGCCGCCGCGCTGGCAAGGCCCAGCCCGACCACCGCCGCCGCCAGCACGGTCCAGTCCACCGTCACGGCGCCGGTATCTTCCGTCATCCAACGTGAGAGGAAGGGGAATTTCATGATAGGCTCCGATGAACGAATATCTGTTAAGCTTGATCTGCGCTGAAGATGGCCTGATTGGGGCAAAGGTTCGGCACAATCCTGGATTGAGCGAAAAAGGGGGATCGAGCGGCAATGGCTTACGACGAGGGCATGGCCCAACTGCTGCGCGAATCCCTGTCCGAGGCGCCGGATTACAGCGAGAGGAAGATGTTCGGCGGGCTGTGTTTCATGCTGTCGGGCAACATGGTCTGCGGCGTGCACCGGCGCGGCGGCATGTTCCGAGTCGGCGCCGCGCAGGTCGAGGCGGCGCTGGAAGTCCCCGGCACCCGGCCCATGGATTTCACCGGCCGCCCGATGACCGGCTTTGTCGAGATCGGCTATGACGAGCTGGGCGATGACGATATCCGCGCGGCGCTGGTGGCCATGGCGCGGCGCCATGTCGCCGCCCTGCCGCCCAAGTGAGCCGGGCTGCGGATCCGGCCCTGATGGCCGCGCTGAGGGACGACCTGGCTGCCGAGGCAGGGATCACCGAGCGGCGGATGTTCGGCGCGCACATGCTGCTGAAGGACGGGCACCTGCTGGCAGGCGTCTCGGCCCGGGGGCAGGCGCTGTTCCGGGTCGGCCCCGAGGGGGTCGCCACGGCGCTGGCGCTGCCGGGCGTGGAACCGGCGATCATGGGGGCGCGGGTGATGAAGGGCTTCGTCGCGCTCGATGCGGCGGCCGGGACCGGGCCGCGTCGGTCGCTTCTGGCTCAGGCGCTGGCCGTCGTGGCCAGCCTGCCGCCCCCTTGATCAGCGGACGACGCCGCCCGCCGCCCCGCCGGAAAAGCTGCCGGGCCCGTGGCTGCCCGCGCGGTCCGAACCGTAAAGATAGCCGCCGCTCCAGGGATGGGCGGGCTGCTGGCGGGTTGCTTCGGCCTGATGGGTGCTGGTCTGACGCATGATACTCTCCTCCTACTGATCGGTGGGGCCTGGGGCCGGACACCGGATCCTCCCAACAGGAAACCCCGCAAGCGTGTCAAAGCTGCGGGGTCAAAGGGGAAAGATTGTGGCAGATCAGCGCGTTATCGCTATCACGAGCGGCGCATCGCATCCCCCAGCGACGACACCGGCCGGGTCAGGCCGCGCCGGTCGATCTCGCGCTGGGTGAGGAAGAGCGCGTCCTGGGTATAGGCCGCCATCACGTTGCGCCCGTTCAGCTCCCGCTGGGTGACGCGCAGGAAATCCAGCAATTCGGCATCGCTGAACCGGGTGATCCCGCGGCGGAAATTGTCGTATTGCGCCTGATCATAGGCCAGCAATTCGGCCGGCATCGTCGGATCGTCGAAGCCCAGCCGCGCCGCCGACCAGCCCAGTGCCGCCGAATACCAGCGGCCCGGTGCCTCGGGCGGGACCATCAGCGCGCCGAAACCCGCGGCGCCGAGGCACAGCGCCACCGCGCCCGCCATCGCCCAGCGCCCGGCCAGGGCCTTCACCCCACCCGCCCAGCGCGTCAACCGGGAGCCCGGCTCGGGCTGCCGCGCTACCGGCGCCACCGCAATGGGAGCCGAGGCCACAACATCGTCGTAATGCTTGTCCCAATCGAACATCTGCCGCGTCCCGATCGTGTCTCCGTTCAGGAAACAATCTCCGCGCGAACCGGGGCAAGATTGGGGCCGCCCCGGGGCATTCTTGCGGCGACCGGACGGGATCAGACCAGGAAACCACCGTCGCTGTCGTCACCTGCCTCTTCGATCAGACGGTCGAAGTCGGGAATGGTGATGTGGCGCTTGCCTTCGATCTCGATGATGCCGTCCTTGCGCAGGGCGCTGATCTGGCGGCTCACTGTTTCCAAAGTAAGCCCCAAATACTCCGACATCGCCTCGCGCGTCAGCGGCAGGTCAACGATCACCCGCCCCTCGCTCTTCTGCATCTTCAGGGAGGCATCGCGCCGGGCGATGATGGCAATGAGGCTCGCGATCTTTTCCCGCGCCGTCTTGCGGCCCAGCAGCAGCATCCATTCCCGCGCCGCGTCCAGTTCGTCCAGCGTCATCTCCAGAAGGCGCTGGCCGACATGCGGCGTCTGGACCATCAGCTCCTCGAAGGGCTTCTTGCGGAAGCAGCACATCACCAGATCGGTGGTCGCCACCACGTCATAGGCGGCAGTCTCGCGCCCCGGACGGCCGACGAAATCCGAGGGCAGCAGCAGGCCCACCATCTGACGGCGGCCATCTTCCATGGTCTGGGTCAGCGTGGCGATCCCGGTCACTACCGAGCCCACGAAATCCATCCGGTCGCCCGACCAGACGATGGTCTGCCCGGCCTCGAAACTGCGGTAATACTTGGTTTCTTCCAGCCGGACCAATTCATCGGTTTCGCAGCGTGCACAAACCGCCCGATGCCGGATCGGACAATCCCCACATTGCACATGGGTGAACTTCACGGGGGCGGTTGAGGTTTTCTGCATCGGGTTGATTTAGGTCAAGGCTCGCGGGCTGAGTATCGCCAAACTAGGCGAATGGATACGGAATCGCAACTCGCCCGACTGGGTCTCTTTGACGCGCGCGTGCCGCGCTATACGAGCTATCCGACTGCGCCGCAATTCTCGGCCGCGATCGGTGGCGATCATTTCGCCCGCTGGGTCAAGGCGATCCCGCCGGGCAGCCCGGTCTCGCTCTATCTGCACGTGCCTTTCTGTCGGCGCCTGTGCTGGTTCTGCGCCTGCCGGACGCAGGGCACCTCGCACGACGATCCGGTGATCGCCTATGTCGAGACGCTGAAAACCGAACTGGTTCTTTTGCAGCGCATCCTGCCCGAGGGCGTCACGCTGTCGCGGCTGCATTGGGGCGGCGGCACGCCGACGATGATCCCGGCGCCGCAGATGACCGAACTGGCGCGGGTGATCCAGAACGTCGTGCCGCTGGGCGACGGTGCCGAATTCTCGGTCGAGATCGACCCGAACGAGATTGACGAGGCCCGCCTCGATGCTTTGGCCGCGGCGGGGATGAACCGCGCCTCCATCGGGGTGCAGGATTTCGATCCCGAGATCCAGAAAGTCATCGGCCGCGACCAGAGCTATGAGGTCACCCGCCGCGCGGTCGAGATGATCCGCGCCCGGGGCGTGACCAGCCTCAACGCCGACATCCTCTATGGCCTGCCGCATCAGACCAGCGCCCGGCTCAGCGATTCGGTGCAGAAACTGCTGTCGCTGTCGCCCGACCGGGTGGCGCTTTACGGCTATGCCCATGTGCCGTGGATGGCCCGGCGCCAGCAGATGATCCCGTCCGACACCCTGCCCCGCCCCGAGGAGCGGCTCGCCCTCTTCGAGACCGCGCAGAAGCTCTTCAACTGGGACGGCTATGTCGACATCGGCATCGACCATTTCGCCCGGCCCGAGGATGGGCTGGCGGTGGCGGCGCGCAATGGCAGGCTGAGGCGCAACTTCCAGGGCTATACCGACGACACGGCGAGCGCGCTGATCGGGCTGGGGGCCTCCTCCATCTCGATGTTCCCGCAGGGCTATGCGCAGATGAACGCGGCAACCTCGGGCTGGACCAAGGCGGTGCGCGAGGGGGCCTTCGCCACCGCGCGGGGGCACGAATTCCAGGGCGAGGACCGGCTGCGCGCCCGGATCATCGAGGCGCTGATGTGCGATTTCGCCGTGCAGACCGATGAGCTGGTGCGGGATTTCGGCGTGACGCGGGCGGCGATGAACGCGCTCTTCGCGCCGGTGGCCGAGAAATTCGGCGCCTTCGTCCGCCACGATGCGCGGGGGCTGTCGATCCCGGCCGACGGGCGGCCGCTTACCCGGATGATCGCCGCGCAATTCGACGCCTATGCCATGGCCAAGACCGGGCATTCCTCGGCCATCTGACCGGAAGAGGACCCGCGCGGAGCGGGCCCCTTTGCCTCAATGCGGCGCGAAACGGGCCAGCAACCGGCCACCCTCGCCGCGCAGGATCAGCCTGCCGCCCAGGATCTCCATCTGGCGGGTGGCGTTGAAAGCCTCCAGCAACAGACGCTCGACCTGCCCAGCCTCGCCGCCGCAGCCGCGCCGCGTCATCATGATCCCGCCGATCCGATGCCCGCCACCCTCGGCCGTGACCCGGCCGGTGAAAGCGTTGCAGCCGGTGTTGCCCTCGGCCCCGCCCTGCCGGTCGATGCCGATCTGGACCGCGGCCCGGGTGGACATTGACAGCGGCAGCGACTGACCGTTGACAAAGAGGTCCTGCACCCGCCACTGGCCGACGAAGATTGCCGCCGGGGGGCGCGGCGGCAGGGGACGCGGCGCCGCGCTCGTCGGGATCAGCTGGAATTGCTGGGCCCGCCCGGCGCTGCCCCAGGTGGCGTTCAGGCGCTGACCGCGGCCATCGGCGCCGACGAACTGCCCGCTCTGGACCGAGCGCAGGCTCACGCTGCCGCCCTGCTCGACCAGTTCGAACGTCTCCCAGCCGCGGATATGCGGCGAGACGAGGCCCATTTCGGTGGCAGCCCCGATCCCCGCGCGCAGGAACAGCCCGCTCGCCGGATCGCGGAACGCCACGCGCCGCCCGTCAAGGCGGATCATCTCCATCGGCACCGCGGCTCCGGCGCCGAGCCGCAGCAGGCCGGCGCTGTCGCGGCCGACCGGCTGGCCGGTGGCCAGGGATTGCAGGGTGACGACCTCGGCCCATGCGGGCGCGGTCAGGCAAAGGACAAGCGCCAGCGCGCGGCAGAACGAGCGCAGCATCGGATCAGAGACCCAGCGCGGGCGAGGTGGCGGGAACGATGGCGATGAAGGCGCCGATGATGCCAGCGAGAAGAACGAGCAGCTTGTCCATGTCAGCCTCCGCTACGGCCCCCAGCGGGCCTTTCAGAGGTCAGTCGGACACGCGCCGCAAAGGGTTCAATCAGGCGTTCACCGACGCCCAGTCGCGCACCGCCTCGCCAAAGGCTGCGAACAGCGGGCGCGAGACGGGATCGTTGGCGGCGTTGTATTCGGGGTGCCATTGCACGGCCAGCGTGAAGCCCGGCGCATCCTGGACATAGATCGCCTCGGGCGTGCCGTCGGGCGCGTGGCCGTCGATGACGATGCGCTTGCCCGGGGTCTTGATGCCCTGCCCGTGCAGCGTGTTGGTCATCACCTGCTGCGCGCCCATCAACCGGTGGAACGGCCCGCCCTCGGTGAAGGTCACCATGTGGCGCAGGGCGAATTTCTCCTCCAGCGTGCCATCGGGGGGCATGCGGTGGTTCATCCGCCCCGGCAGGTCGCGGATCTCCGGATACAGCGAACCGCCCATGGCCACGTTGACCTCCTGGAATCCGCGACAGACGCCCAGGAACGGCTGCCCGCGCTCCACACAGGCGCGCACCAGCGGCAGGGTGATGGCGTCGCGGTTGCGGTCATGGGCGCCGTGGGCTTCGGTATGCTCCTCGCCGTATTCCTCGGCGTGCACGTTGGGCCGCCCGCCGGTCAGCAGGAAGCCGTCGCAGACCGCCATCAATTCCTCGACCGAGACAAAGCGCGGATCGGCCGGGATCAGCAGCGGCATGGCGCCCGAGACGTCGGCCACCGCCGCCGAGATCATCGAGGCCCCGGCATGCACATGATAGGTTTCGTTCAGTAGAGCGGCATTACCGATAACACCGACAACCGGACGCTTGCGCGACATCATCTGTTCCTGCGGATCGCTTCCCTCGCCAAACCTAGTCCCGGCGGCGGGCGAAGAAAAGGGGGCGGGCGGTCAGGGCAGGCGCAGGATCACGGCCTGCCCATCGCTTGACCACGGATCGCCCGCAATCGACGTGCCGGACAGCGCCGATCCGGTGGCGACGCGCCCCAGCTCGACCGCGCCCGCCGCCACCAGCGCCGCGGCCAGCCGGTCCCGCTCGGCATCCGGATCGGGGGCGATGTGGTGCAGAAGCGTGCGGTCGATCCCGTCGTCGAAACTGGCCGCCCCGACCCAGAGGCGGAGCCCCGCTTCCGTGACATAGCGCGAGCGCCAGAGCCGCAGGTGATGGCGGCGGCGTTCGCTATGGTCGGGCGTGGCCTCTTCCCAGGCGCTGTCATTGGGCGCGCCCTCCCAGAAATAGGGCACCACCGGCGCGGTCGGATCCTCCAGATTGCGCCAGGCGCTCCAGGCGGCGCGGGTCACGGCCTGCAGGCCCGGGGATTCGGCCAGAACCCAGCCGAGGCCCTGCATCGCCGCGCTGACCGCTTGCTCGTCCCGGGCGACGAGGATCAGGTTGATCGGCTCCAGCGGCGTGCCCAGCACCGATTCCGCCTGCGCCGGAAAGCCCCGCGCCTCGACCACCGCAGGGGCGGCGGCCAGCGTCACATCGGCGGGGCCGGTCCAGGGCAGGGTCTGCGCCTTGTCGTAAAAGACCGTGACCCAGGCCGCCCCCGCCAGCAGCAGCGCCACCGGCAGCGCCATCCAGCGCCCCCGTGGCATCGGCGCGGGCCGGGGCCGGGTGTCGTCCCACCATTCGGCCATGGCGATGCCCACGACCAGCCACAGCGTGCCGACCAGCCAGCCGTTCAGCACGTCGCTGAGGTAATGCTGCGCCAGATAGATCCGGCTGCCCCCCACCAGCAGCGCCATCAGCGGCGCCAGCACCAGCACCACCGGCAGCCGCAGCCAGCGCATCCGCCAGGCGACATAGAACACGCTGCCCCAGAACGCGGCCGAGATCGCTGCATGGCCCGAGGGGAAGCTGTTCGTCGTCTCGACGAAGAAGGCGAAAGGCGGCCGGTCGCGCTGGAAGATCAGTTTCAGCACCGTCACGCTCAGCGCGTTGCCGATCACCGCCACCGCCAGCCCCAGCGCCAGATCGCGCCGACCGCGCGCCAGCAGCCACAGGGCCAGCGCGATCGAGATGGCGGCGACGACCCGCGTGTCGCCCAGCGCCGTGACATGGGTCGTAACCCTCAGCGCCGCCGGGTTGCGGAAGGCGTGCATCAGATTGGCCACGCGCTCGTCAATGGCGATGATCGGTGCCGCCGTCAGCCAGTCGAGGACCGAGGCCACCCAGACGCCCAGCAGATAGACGAAGACCAGCGCCAGCATGGTGGCAGGCAGGCCACCGAAGCGCCCCTGCTCCACCCGCCGGACGATGAAGGCCGCCAGCCGCGGATAGCGCGCCGCCAGCCGTTGCACCCAGGGCAGCGCGACCAGCGCCCCGGCGGCCATGCCGGTCACGCGCTGCACGAAGGGCCAGAGCCTCAGCGCCCGCGCCACCAGCCAGATCAGCAAGAGGATGAGCAGCAGCACCGCCAGCACCGGCAGGCCGACCCGGGTGACCAGAGGTCCGAACTGGCTGAGCGCCCCGCCCAGCAGATAGCCCAGCGACAGGTGGAACAGCGTATAGGGCACCGAGGCGACGATGGACCACAAAAGGAAACGCCGGTGCGCCATCCCCGACAGCGCCGCGGCGATGGGCACGAGGCCCGAGACCGGGCCCAGGAACCGCCCGATGACCAGCGCCAGCCCGCCGTAACGCTCGAAGAGCGTTACCGCGCGGGCGAAGGTGCGCGAGCCTTCGAGCCGCCCCTTCAGCCCGCGCTGCGCCAGCCGCCCGGTCCAGTAGCCCAGCTCGGTCCCAAGGACCGAGCCGATGGCCACGAACCAGGCCAGGTCGATCGGATCCAGAACCCCTTGCTGGATCAGCATCCCGCCCGCGTCGACGACCAGCGCCCCGGGCACCACGACGCCGGTGACGAACCAGGCCTCGAGCATCGCCGCCAGACCGACGACCCAATAGCCCAGCGCGCCCATCGCCTCGATGGACGGCAGGATCTGGTCCATGGTCGGAAACATGGCGGTCGCCTCAGCCCTCGCCCACCAGCCCCGCGGCCTCGGCCCCGGCGATGCCCGCCAGCGCGTCGTTGTCCGAGGTGTCGCCGGTGATGCCCACCGCGCCGACAATGGCGCCCGTGGCCTTGTCGCGCAGCAGGACGCCGCCCGCCACCGGCACCACCTTGCCGTCATAGACCCCGCCCAGCGCGCCGATGAAATGCGGCCGATCGGCGTACATTTCGCCCAGCTTGCGGCTGGACACGCCGATCATCACCGCGCCGTAGGCCTTGCCCTGGGCGATGCCGAAGCGGCCGACCGGCGCGCCATCCTCGCGTTCGAAGGCCAGCACATGCCCGCCGGCGTCCAGCACCACGACCGAGAGCGGTTTCATCCCCTTCTCGCGCCCCTTGGCGCGGGCGGTGGCGATGATGGTGCGGGCTTGATCGAGGGTCAGCATGGGGGTCTCCTACCAGCGTCTTGTGGCGGCACTATAGCGTTCTGCCTCGGCGCCGAAAGTGTCGAGAAGGGCCTGTTCCTCGGCCCGGATAAAACGATGCGTGATCAGGGGCGGGAAGAGGGCGACGACCAGCAGCGCGCTGAGCGTGCCCCAGAGGAAGCCGGTGCCCAGTAACGCCAGCGCCATCCCGGTATAGATCGGGTTGCGGTTCAGCCGGTAGGGCCCCTCGACGATCAGGGCCCTCGGCACCCGCCGCGGTTCGATCGCCGTGCGCTTGCGCCAAAACCAGAGCGCGGCCCAACCGGCCAGCCCCAGCCCCGCCGCCAGCAGGACCCAGCCCAGGGGCCAGGCCCAGCCGCCCATCCCTGCCAGCGGCAGCAGCCGGGCGAGCAATCCTTGCAGCAGGAAGACCCCGAAGGCCCAGACGGGCGGCAGATCGGGGAAGCCCCGCAGATGGCTCACGCCCGGGCTGCCTTCAGCTCCAGCCTGCGGGCGTGCAGCACCGGCTCGGTATAGCCGGAGGGCTGCTCACGCCCCTTGAACACCAGATCACAAGCCGCCTTGAAGGCGATCCCGTCGAACCCCGGCGCCATCGGCACATAGAGCGGGTCGTCCGCGTTCTGGCGGTCGACCACGGCGGCCATCTTCTTCATCCCGGCCATGACTTGCGCCTCGGAAATCACCCCGTGATGCAGCCAGTTGGCCAAAGCCTGCGAGGAAATCCGGCAAGTCGCCCGATCCTCCATCAGCCCGACATCGTGGATATCCGGCACCTTCGAACAACCGACGCCCTGATCGACCCAGCGCACGACATAGCCCAGGATCCCCTGCGCGTTGTTCTCGATCTCGGCGGTGATCTCGGCCTCGGACCAGTTGACGCCCTGAGCGACCGGAATGGTCAGCAGGTCCGCCAGCGTGCCCCGGGCGCCGCCCTTGGCGATCTCGTCCTGCCGGGCCATCACATCGACCTGATGGTAATGCGTGGCGTGCAGCGTTGCCGCGGTGGGGCTGGGAACCCAGGCACAGGTCGCGCCCGCTTTCGGATGGCCGATCTTCTGCTTCAGCATCTCGGCCATCAGATCGGGCGCCGCCCACATCCCCTTGCCGATCTGCGCATGACCCTTCAGCCCGCAGGCCAGGCCGATATCGACGTTGCGATCCTCATAGCTGGCGATCCAGGGCTGGGACTTCATGTCGCCCTTCTTCACCATCGGCCCCGCTTCCATCGAGGTGTGGATCTCGTCCCCCGTCCGGTCGAGGAAGCCGGTGTTGATGAAGGCCACCCGATGCTTCGCCGCCCGGATGCATTCCTTGAGGTTGGCCGAAGTGCGGCGCTCCTCGTCCATGATCCCCAGCTTGACGGTGTAGCGCGGCAGGCCCAGCGCCTTCTCGACCTCGGTAAAGATCTCGTCGGCGAAGGCCACTTCCTCGGGCCCGTGCATCTTCGGCTTCACCACATAGACCGAACCATGCAGCGAATTGCGCGGGCCTTCGGTCTTCTTCAGGTCATGCATGGCGCAGAGCACCGTGACCATCGCATCCAGCAGCCCCTCGCCCGCCTCGCGCCCTTCGGCGTCCAGCACGGCGGGGTTGGTCATCAGATGGCCGACGTTGCGAACCAGCATCAGCGCCCGGCATTTCACCGTCAGCGGCTGGCCCGAGGGCGTCTGATAGGTGAAATCGCCATAGAGCTTGCGGGTCGTGGTCTTGCCACCCTTGGTGACTTCCTCGGTCAGGTCGCCCTTCATCAGGCCCAGCCAGTTGCCCCAGGCCAGCACCTTGTCCTCGCCATCGACCGCCGCGACCGAATCCTCGCAATCCATGATCGCGCTGACCGCCGCTTCCAGCGCCACATCGGCGAGGCCAAAGGGATCGTCCTTGCCGATCTGATGCGCGGGGTTGATCAGCAGTTCCAGCTTCAAGCCGTTCTTGGTCAGCAGGATCTGGCGCCACTCGCCGTTCTCCGCCCAGCCGAGGAATTGCGCCGGATCGGCCAGACCCGTCTCGCCCCCGGCCGTGGTCAGGACCAGCTCGCCCTCCCTGACGGCAAGCCCCGTCACCTCGGCCCAGCCAGCGCCCTTCAAGGGCACCGCCTTGTCCAGATGCGCCTTGGCCCAGGCCACGACCCGCGCGCCGCGCGCCGGGTCATAGCCCTTGCCTGCGGGCAGGTCGCCCATCGCATCGGTGCCGTAGAGCGCATCGTACAGCGAGCCGTAGCGCGCATTCGCCGCGTTCAGCGCGTAGCGGGCGTTCATCACCGGGACGACCAGCTGGGGACCGGGGGTGGTGGCGATCTCGGGGTCGATGCCCGAGGTCTCGATGCGGAAATCCGGGCCTTCCGGCACCAGATAACCGATCTCGGTCAGGAAATCGCGATAGGCGGCGGCGTCGAACGCCTGCCCCTTGCGCGCGACATGCCAGGCGTCGATCTGCGCCTGCATCGCTTCACGCTTGGCCAAGAGCGCGCGGTTCTTCGGGCCCAGCCCGTTCACCAGCCCCGCCAGCCCCGCCCAGAAGGCATCGGCCCCGATGCCGGTGCCCGGTAGGGCCTCTCCCTCGATGAAGGCCACCACGCGGGCATCCACCTGAAGACCCGCCTTGTCGATGCGCCGCACCATGGCCCGCACTCCCGTCCGCTGGGGCCCTTCGGCCCTGATTGTATGCTGTTGTAGACAATACGAACAAAGGTTTCCGATAGGCAACACGCGATTGCTGCCCCGCAGCAGCGAAATCCCCACAGGAGTTTTCGGGAAAATTAGTTAGTTTCTTTCCTAACTTTTTACTTGCGCGACTCAGGGCAGATAGTTAGCCAATAAGCTAACCAACATGGGAGAGCCCGATGCCCCGCATGATCTTCGTCAACCTGCCCGTGGCCGACCTGCCGAAATCCATGGGATTCTGGCGGGCGCTCGGCTTCGATTTCAACCTCGACTACACGGACGAGACGGCGGCCTGCCTGGTGCTCTCGGACACGATCTTCGCCATGCTGCTGACCCATGACAAGTTCCGCGGCTTCGCCCAGCGCGACCCGGCCGATACCGCCACTCATCGCGAGGCGCTGATCGCCCTGTCGCTGGAAAGCCGCGAGGATGTGGACCGCATCGTCGAGGCCGCCATGGCCAACGGTGGCGGCGCGCATGGCGAGGCGATGGACCACGGCTTCATGTACTACCGCCCCTTCACCGACCCCGACGGCCATGTCTGGGAACTGACCTATTTCCCGGCCGCCTGACATGTCCCTGATCCGCGTGGAAAGTTTCACCGTCTCGGCCGACGGCTATGGCGCCGGGCGCGACCAGTCGCTTGAGGCGCCGATGGGCGTGAATGCGCAAGGCCTGCACGGCTGGGCCTTCGCCACCCGCACCTTCCGCGCGATGTTCGGGCAGGAGGGGGGCTCGGACGGCCCGGATGACCGCATCGCCCGCCGGGGGTTCGAGAATATCGGCGCCTGGGTCATGGGGCGGCATATGTTCACCCATGAGCGGGGGGAATGGTCGGACCCGGACTGGCGTGGATGGTGGGGTGAAACCCCACCCTACCATTGCCCGGTCTTCGTGCTGACCCACCATGCCCGGCCCGATCTGCAGGTCGCCGACACCACCTTCCATTTCGTCACCGAGGGGCTGGAAACCGCTCTGACCCGGGCGAAAGCGGCGGCGCAGGGCAAGGACGTGCGCCTCGGCGGCGGGGTTGCCACGCTGCGCGAAGGCTTCACCCGGGGCCTGATCGACCGCGCCCATATCGCCGTGTCGCCGGTGCTGCTGGGCGGGGGGGAATCGCTGTGGCAAGACCTCGACCTCCCCGCACTGGGCTACCGGATCGCCGAAAGCCTGCCCACCGAGCACGCCACCCACCTGACGCTCGCGCGCGGATGAGCGCCGAACCCCGCCTCGACGCCCTGTTCCAGGCCCTTGCCGATCCCACCCGGCGGGCCATCCTGTCGCAACTGGCGCGCGGCCCGGCCAGCGTCAGCGATCTGGCGCAGCCTTTCGACATGGCCCTGCCCTCGCTGATGGGCCATCTGCGCAAACTGGAAGACGCGGGGCTGATCGACACGAAAAAAGACGGCCGCGTGCGCACCTGTGCCATCGTTCCCGAGGCCTTCGCCCCGGTTCGCGGCTGGCTGGACGAACAGCGGGCGCTCTGGGAGGGGCGTCTGGACCGGCTGGAAGAGTACGTCATGCACCTGATGAAGGAGAGATCCGATGATGCTGAATCCTGACACCGACCTCAAACTCACCCGCACCCTGAACGCGCCCCGGGCGGTGCTCTGGGACTGCTGGACCAAGCCCGAGCACCTGATGCATTGGTTCGTGCCGCGCCCGCACAAGGTCGTCGCCTGCGAGCTGGATGTCCGGCCCGGCGGCAAATGCAACACCACCTTCGAGGTCGACGGCAATCTGATGCCCAACAATGGCGTCTATCTGGAGGTGATCCCGGGCGAGAAGCTGGTCTTCACCGACACCTATACCGAGGGCTGGAAACCCAGCCCCGAGCCCTTCATGACCGCCATCGTCACCTTCGAGGATGCGGGCGAGGGCAAGACCACCTACACCGCCATCGCCCGCCACCGAAACCCCGAGAGCGCCAAGCAGCACGCCGACATGGGCTTCTACGACGGCTGGGGCACGGTCGCGACGCAGCTTGAGGAATACGCGCAGGGGCTGGCCGCGAAATGACCAGCCGCTTCGCCACGCTGGTCTTCGAACGCCATGTCGCGGCGCCCGCCTCGGCGCTGTGGCATGCCTGGATCAGCCCCGCCGCCCGCGCCCTATGGTCCGCCCCGAACGAGGCGGTGACGGTCGAATACCTGTCGGCCGACCCCCATATCGGCGGCGAGGAATTGTCGCTCTGCAAGGTCGAGGGGCAGAAGGACATCGCCTGCGCGATCCGCTGGCTGGCGCTGGAACCCAACCGCCGCAGCGTGAATACCGAAGTGATCGGCTGCGAGGGGGTGATGCTGTCCGCGGCGCTGGTGACCGCCGACCTGCTGTCGCAGGGCGAGGGCTCGGCGCTGAAACTGACCGTGCAGCTGAGTTCGCTGGCCGAGGATATGGAGCAGGGCTACCAGCAGGGCTTCGGCGCGGGGCTCGACAACCTCGTCGCCGTCGCGCACCGCACCATGGTGCTGGAGCGGGTCATCGCCGCCCCCGCCGCGCTGGTCTGGGAGGCCTGGACCGACCCCAAGGCGCTGCCCCTTTGGTGGGGCCCCGAGGGGTTCTCCTGCCGGACGCAGCGCATCGACCTGCGGGCGGGCGGCGAATGGGTCTTCGACATGATCGGGCCGGACGGGACCGTCTTCCCCAACCACCACAAGATCAGCCGCCACGATGCGCTGGAACGCATCGACTACACGCTGCACTGGGGCGAGAACGGACCGAAACACGCCGATGCCTCGGCGCTGTTTCAGGATCTGGGCGGCAAGACCAAGGTGTCGCTCTGCATGACCTTCTCGTCGCAGGACGAACACGATCAGGCCAAGGGCTTCGGCGCCTATGAGCTGGGGTTGCAGACGCTGGACAAGCTGGCCCGGCATCTGGGCGTCTGACCTACAGGTCCAGCGCCATCTGCATGCCGTCGCCCCGCCGCCGTGCGGGGCGCAGCGGCCCCTCGATCAGCGGGTCGAGGCCCGGCCGCGACCGGGGCGGCGCCAGACGCGCCCGCATCAGCCGCGCCTCGCGCGTGGCGTTGGCCGGGTCCACCACCGGCTCGGGGTAGCGCCCGGCCAGCAGGCGGCGCGCGGGTGGCCAGAGCCAGGGTGCGTGCAGATGCGCGGCGGGGACCCGCTGGAGCTCCGGCAACCAGCGGCGGAGGAACGCGCCCTCCGGGTCCAGCCTGCGGCCCAGGGCCACCGGATCGGGCACCCGCCCCTCCCCCGCCCGGGCAATCTCGCGCCACAGGATCGCCGGGTCATGATCGGTGGAGAGCCGCGCCAGATGCAGGCCGACCGAGGCCGGATCGAGCCCCAGATGATGCAGCCCGACCGAGGCCAGCAGCCCCCGCGAGGCGCCGTCCAGCCAGCCGCCCGCCGCCAGCGCCCGCATCGCCGCGTCGACATAGGGCAGACCCGTCTCGCCCTTCGCCCAGGCGCCGGTATCGGCGACCCCCTCGGGTTCCTCTTGCACCGCCGCCAGCGCCGCCGCCCGCTTGCCCAATTGCACGCCCAGCGCCCGGCCCCGGGGCGATCCCGCCACCGCAGCCCGCACTTCCCGCGCGGACAGAAGCCCGAAGGCCAGATAGGGAGATAGCCGCGACCCCGACCTTTCGGCCCCCAGTGCGGTGGCCTGCGTGGGCGCATAGCCCTCGCCCCGCGCCTCCAGCCAGCCCTGCAACAGCGCCAGAGCCGCGGCCCGGCCGCCCGGCTGGCGGAAGCGGCAGGGATCCTCGGCCAACCCCAGCGCCCGCATGCCCGGAAGCGCGCCCGTCCCCTCCGCCACCGGCGGCAGGACCGGCGCGGGCAGGACGGCGCCCTGATCCTCGGCCACCTCAAGCCAGTCGAGCCCCCGCCCCCGCGCCCAGTCCCGCACCCGGGCGAATCGCGCCCGCGCAAGCGCGTTACCGGTCTCGGGATGAGTCACGATGCGGGTGAAGCGATGCTTGGCCTGCAGGCGCGCCAGAACCTCGACCGCCTCGCCCGCGCGCAGGATCAGCGGCTGACCGGCCCGCGCCAGATCCTCACGCAGCGACCGCAGCGATTCCTCAAGGAACGCCCAATGTCGCCCCGACGCATCCGCCCCAGCCCAGAGATCGGGCTCGGCCACATAGACCGGCAGCACCGGCCCCTCGGCCGCGGCCCGGGTCAACGCGGGGTGGTCATCGACCCTCAGGTCGCGCCGGAACCAGACGAGAGACAGCATGCGGGGACCGAACAGCGAAGCAGATGTTCATGTTTTACCCCTTGCGCGCCCCGCTGCGCAACCCCGCCGCATCCCCGCCCCGGAAGAAACCGCAAACCACCTTCCGGTCGCCGCAATCCCGCCCGAAACACCGGCTCAATTAACCACGAAGCGAAACCCCACGGAGACCCCGCCCATGACCTTCTCGCAAGCCGCCCTCGACCTGCTCGGCCAGGCCGTGAAACTGCCGCTGAACCTCTTTGCCGAGGATGAACAGAAGGTCTTCGACCGGCTGGACGACCTGCACCGCCACCTGCCGGACACGCTGCCGGAAAAGCGGTTCTTCAAGCACTGAGGGTCAGACGCTGACCTGAAGGCCTGGCAGGCGCAGCGCGGTCAACAGATCGCGCAACTCCTGCCGCGCGGCGACGTTCGAGATGTTCATCTGCTCGACGCCTGTGTCCTTCAGGTCCAGCAGCGTCAGCCCGCGCGGGAACAGCTCGCGGAAGATCACGCGCTCGGAAAACCCGGGCGCCACGCGAAAGCCGATGCGCTTGGACAAGGCGTCCAGCGCCTCGCCGACCTTGCGCTTGTTGTGCATCTGCTGGGCGCCCAGACGGTTTCTGAGCACGATCCAGTCGATCGGCTTCAGCCCGGCCTTGGCGCGCAGCTGCCGCGCCTGCCAGACCATCTCGGCATAGATCGACGGGCCCAGCACCGCGTTGGTGTTCGGGTCGATCCGGGCCAGCAGGTCGAAATCGACGAAACTGTCGTTCATCGGCGTGATCAGCGTATCGGCCAGCGAATGCGCCACCTGGCTCAGCCGGGTATGGCTGCCGGGGCAGTCGATGACGATGAAATCGCTGGCCTCGTCGAGGCCCGCCATCGCTTCGGACAGGCGGTGGTCGTTGATGTTCTCGCCCGCGGGCAGGCTGGCCGGGTCGATGGCGGGCAGCTCACGATAGACCGGGCTCGGCAGGGTGATCCCCTCGCGCGCGCAGAAGGCATTGCGGTTCTCGACATAGCGGCCGAAGGTCCGCTGCCGGACATCGAGGTCCAGCGCCCCCACCCGGTGGCCCATCCGCGCCAGAGCCGTTGCAATATGCATGGCGGTCGTGGACTTGCCCGACCCGCCCTTCTCGTTGCCGGTGACGATGATATGCGCCACGGTGTCTTCCTGCCTTTTTCCCGCCCTTCGCGGCGTCGGCGGACCATATGCCGAGCCTCCGCGCGGGGAAAGCGGAAACCCGCCTATTCGATGGACTGACCGAAGAGGGCGATGGCGGCGCCCAGCAGCGCCAGCCCCCCGTAAAGCCCCGCCTTGGCCTTGTTTTCCGGCCAGAATCGCACGCAGGCGATGGCCGATTGCGCCGCGTAATAGGCGGCGAAGGCGCGCGAGGCATAGGCGATGATCTGGAACACATCCGCGGCCCAGGTCAGGCCCAGCCCCACCGCCACGGTCAGCGCATAGGCCTGCCGCGTGCTGATGCGCTTGCGGCTGAGCTCCTCGATCAACCCGCCCGAGCCGCCGGTATCCGCCACCGCGGCCGAGAATTGCGCCGCCAGCGCCGCCGCGACCAGCACGAAGGGCAGGACCGGCGCGACCACGCCCATCATGTCGACGATGGCGGTTTCGCTCAGCGCGATGTTGGCGGGGTCGAAGGCATAGGTGACCAGCGCGATATAGATCAGATAGATCAGGGTCGAGGCGATCTGCGCCCAGCGCATCGAGCGGATGCGCACCTCGGCCCCGTATTCGCGGCCCAGATAGCGCGAGGTCTCGAACCCCTGCACGGTGACGATCATGCCGAAGCCCAGGGTCAGCGCCGCCAGCCCCGTCTCGCTGGCCTGGGCGAAGATCAGGCTGCCCTCGGCCGCCTTGCCGCCGGTGAAGACGGCCAGCGCCAGGACCAGCCCGGCGATGATGGCGAGCTTGAGCGCAACGCTCGCGTATTCCATCCGCTCCAGCACGGCGAAGCCCCGGGTCCAGCCGACACTCAGGATCACCGCATAGACCGCTGTCGTCACCGCCCGCGCCGCCAGCTGCGACTCGAAGGGCGTGAGCGAGACGGCGAAACTGCCCAAGAGGTTCAGGTAATAGGCGACCGAGATCATATAGGCGAAGCCGAGCAGCGCCGAGGCCGTGCCCTCGGCCCAGGCGGGACCGGCGGCGCCCAGCGTCTCGATGGCGCGGATGTTGTCGCGGATCGCCATGCCGAAGCCCCAGGCCACCAGGCACAACAGCCCCATCGCCACGGGCGCCCAGCCGCCATAGGCGTGGTTCAAGAGCGGCCCCAGCACCAGGAAGCCCGAGCCGATGATCGAGGCCAAGGGCGTCACCATGGCCCGCCAGACCTCGGCCCGGCGCAGGCGCGGCAGCCACAGCAGGGTCAGCGCGACGGCAATCGTGGCCAGAATGGCAAGGTTCAGGATCATCGGCCCCCCGAAATGCGAAACGCCGCTACGGATGTAGCGGCGTTCCGGGGTCTTGGCGAGGGTCGGCTCAGAAGCCGAGGCCCGCGTATTTGTTCTTGAACTTCGACACGCGGCCGCCGGTGTCCATCAGGCGCGAGGTGCCGCCGGTCCAGGCCGGGTGCACCGAGGGGTCGATGTCCAGCGCCATGGTGTCGCCTTCCTTGCCCCAGGTCGACATCATCTGCACGATGGTGCCGTCGACGAGCTTGACGTTGATCAGGTGGTAATCGGGGTGGATCGAGGCTTTCATCGTCCGGTTCCTTACGCGTCGCTGCCCATCGGGCGGTAGTTGGTTTTCTCGGCGATACGGGCCGACTTGCCGCGGCGATCGCGCAGGTAGTACAGCTTGGCGCGACGGACCTTGCCGCGGCGGACCACGGTGATCGAATCGATGTTGGTCGAATAGAGCGGGAACATCCGCTCGACGCCTTCGCCGAACGAGATCTTGCGCACGGTGAACGAGGCGCCGATGCCCTTGCCGCCCGAGCGGCCGATGCAGACGCCTTCGAAGGCCTGCACGCGCGACCGGGTGCCTTCGGTCACTTTATAGCCGATGCGAACGGTGTCGCCGGCCTTGAAATCCGGGATTTCCTTGCCGAGCGCAGCGATCTGCTCGGCTTCGAGTTCCGCGATCAGGTTCATCTGATCTCTCCTATGATGCTCACGGTTGCTCCGTGAAGGTCTGTGCCGGCTCATTGCTCTGGTCGTCCACCGGATCCCGCCCGACAGGGCCGTCCGCCAGAGATGCGCGCGTCGTTCTGTGCCTTCCGTGCGGGCCTGGCTCCACCGGCGCAGGCGGGGCCCAAACGAAAACGGCCCGGCGGGCGATTCCGCCCCCGGACGGGCGCGGTATAGGGGCTGCCGGATCAGCGGTCAAGCCTTGCTGGCAAGGGGCGGGACGGGGGCGCGGCCATCGCTCAACCAATCGGTTGACTGACATGCAGGCCGAGCGTAACTTTACCACATGGTTGAACGAGAATCACCCCCCATGGACCAGATCTTCCACGCCCTCAGCGACACCACCCGCCGCGCCATGCTGCGCGATCTTGCCGGGGGTGAACGCACCATCGGCGAATTGGCAGCACCCCATGCCATGACCCTCGCCGCCGCCTCCAAGCACATCAAGGTGCTGGAAAAGGCGGGCCTCATCGACCGGCAGGTGCAATGGCGCACCCATACCTGCCGCCTGAACGCCGCGCCATTGGCCGCGGCCCAGCAGGAACTCGCCTTCTACGAACGCTTCTGGACCGACCGCCTCGACACGCTGGAACGCCTCCTGCGCGAGGATGACGCGCAGCCCAAACCCGGAGACAAGACATGAACGACCAGACCCCGACCGAAGACTTCGCCGCCCTCAATCCCGCGGGCGATACGCTGGTCATCCAGCGCTGGCTGCCCGGCCCCCTGCCCCGGCTCTGGGCCTTCCTCACCGACAGCGACAAACGCGCCCGCTGGCTGGCGGCGGGCGAGATGGAGCTGCGCCCCGGCGCGCCCCTGACCCTGACCTGGCGCAACGACGACCTCAGCGCCAAGGACGACCCCCGCCCGGCCGATTTCGGCGAGGAGCATTCGATGCAATCGCAGGTCACCGCGGTGGAGCCGATGCGCCTCCTCGCTTTCAGCTGGGGCGCGGGCGAGGTGCGGATCGAACTGGCGGAACGCAACGACCGCGTGTTGCTGACCCTGACCCATACCGGCATCACCGACGCCATGCGCCTCAGCGTTTCGGCCGGCTGGCACAGCCATCTCGATATCCTGCGGGCGCTGGCCGAGGGGGTCGAGCCGCCCTCGATCTGGCGCCACTACACGCGGCTGCGGGACCTCTACGCTGCCCGCTGAACGACAGGTCCCCGCCCCGAAAGGCGGGGACCAACCTCTCAGTGCCCGGGCCGCACCGCCCAGCCGGCAAAGATCCGCTCCAGCGCGACGATGGCGTAATAGAGCATGATCCCCAAGGCGGCCAAGGCGATCAGCACCGCGAACATCAGCGGGAAGTCGCTGTTGGTCTGAGCGCTCTGGAACAGATGCCCCAGACCGCGGCCATGCGGGGTGATGATCTCCACGAGGTTGGTGCCGATGAAGGCCAGCGTCACCGCCACCTTCAGCGCGCCGAAGAACTCGGGCAGCGTTTTCGGCAGGGCGATCTTCCAGAACACCGTCATCCGGCTGGCCCCCAACGAGCGCAGGATGTCGCGATATTCGGGCTCCAGCGTCGACAGCCCGATGGCGACCGAGACCGCGATCGGGAAGAACGAGATCATGAAGGCCATCAGGATCGTGTTGAAATCGTGCTGGCCCACGAACATCAGGGCGATGACCGGCACCACGGTCGCCTTGGGGATGGCGTTGAAGCCGACCAGCAGCGGGTAAAGCGCGTCGTTCATGGTCTTGGACAGGCCCATGACCATGCCCAGCAGTGTCCCGAACACCACCGCCACGCCCAGACCCACCACCGTGCGCCAGAGCGTCTGCCAGCCATAGAGCCAGAACAGGTTCTGATAGCGTACGAAGGCGGGCCAGAGGTCCGAGGGCGAGGCCATCTTGTAATCCGGCCAGCCCATCACCCAGACCAGCAATTCCCACAAGAGCAGCAGGATCACCACCGCGGCGACGGGGACGAGGATCTTTTTCCAGTCGATCATGCCACGGCCCTCCCCTGCGCGATCTGGATTTCCCGGCGCAGCACCGCGAGCCTCTCGACCGTGTCGGGCTCGTAGAGCATCTCCAACGGGCGCGGCCCGGGAATATCGACGTTCATCACGTATTGCGTGGTGGCGGGACGGCCGGACAGCACGACCACCTGATCCCCCAGATAAACGCTTTCGCGCAGGTCATGGGTGATCAGCAGCGCCGTGAAGGGCTCGTTGGCGCGCAGCTGGTGCATGGTCTGCCACAGATCCTCGCGCGTGAAGGC
>NZ_JAUCCQ010000025.1:0-43167 GCF_034676075.1 Pararhodobacter sp.
GGGTTTTCCACCCCCTTGAGAAACCCCCGAGGATATTTGAAGAACAAAGATGAAGGTAAAGAGAGTCCTAATCTTGATCTTTGTTCCTCAAATATCCTCGGGGGGTGAATTGGCCGTCAGGCCAAGAGGGGGGCAGACAGCCCCCCTTTCTTCGGCGCGGCGGTACGCCGTGCCGTTGGTCGCCCCCCGTTTCGTCTCTTGGAGCCTCGGCGCCGGAGGCGTCGCGGCCGAGGGCGAAACCCCTCCCCCGCGCTACCGTTTCCAGCGGATGGCGCGGCGGAAAGCGCCGAGGCCCTTTCTCGCGCGGGTCAGGTTGCCGCGCAGCCCCTCGCCGGCCGCGGCCTCCAGCCGCAGACGGTTGCGGCGGGTCATGCGGGCCTCGGGCAGCACCCGGTCGATGGCCTCGCGCAGCGCGTCGATGTTCCAGTCGGGCGCCTCGGCGCGGATCGGCAGCACCGGGACGCCGCCCATCGCCCGCCCGATGGCCGAGGTCGCCTCGTCCAGCCGTCCACGGTCCTCCGCGGTCAGCGCGTTCTCCGCCCGGGGCCAGCCCGGCAGCAGCAGGTCCGCAGCATTCGCCACATGGATCACCGGCGGCTGCCGGCGGGCCGGGTCGCGGGCCATGGCCTCGGCAAAGGCGCGGGCCAGCGCGGTATCGGCCGCCCGCCCCGGCCGGTTCGCCCGATGCACCCAGAGCACCAGATCCGCCGTCACCATCTGCGCCGCCACCGCCCGGGCCATCCGTTCGGAGCCGTCGAGTCCCGGCGTGTCGATGATCCGCAGATCCTCGTCCAGCGCATGGCCCGCCGCGCGGTCGGTGGTGGGCGCCGCATCGGTTTCCGCCGCCTCACGCCCCAGAAGCGCGTTGACCAGCGTCGATTTCCCCGCCGCCGTCTGGCCGACGATGACGATCTCGACCGCGCCTTCGACCGGCGCGTCGGGCACCGTGACCCGGGCGCCGCGGCGGGTGAGGTCGGCTTCCGACACTTTCAGCCGGCCGGAATAGAGGTCGATGGCCGCCTGCGCCGCCTCCTCCAGCAGGATGGCCTGCGCGTCGCGGCGGAATTTCTCGGTCAGGCGGTCCTGCAGCCCGGTGGCCAGCACCCGCTCGGCCTCGCGCAGCAGCCCCACCGCCGGGTTCAGCACCAGCCGCACCCCGCGCCAGGCCAGGAAACCCGTCTCCCAGGCGGTCAGCGCCGTATCCTGCTGGCGCCAGAGCCAATGCATCGTCCGGACCGAGAGCCGGTCGGAATAGGGCACGTTCTCCAGCAGGAAGGCGCGATAGCGCAGCGCCACCTGGTCGATGAGCAAGAGCGCCTCGGGCAGGGTGAAATCCAGCGCCGAGCGTTTGCCGGTCGAGAGGTCCGCCGCCACTTCCTCGACCACCGCCAGCGCCTCTTCCGGCAGCTTGTCCCAGGCCAGCGGCTCGCGCAGGCGGCGGTCGATGCGGGCCCGGGCGCGGGCGAAGGCGGCTTTCTCGGCCTCGGACCATTCGGGGTCGGGCTTCGGCCCCTCGAGGCTGCGAGGCTCGCGCTCGCCCGCCACGCGGGTGCGCCAGCGGGCCAGCAGCACGGCGCCCCGGAACACGGCGTAGAACACGGCCGAGCCCAGCGCGAACCACAGCAGGTAGCCGTGTTCGTTCAGCCACAGGAAGCCCAGCAGCGTCGAGACAGTCAGCGGCAGCGCCAGCACCGCCGCCAGCCCCAGCCGGTCCCAGCGCAGGAGCGTATGCCTGAGCCGGTCAGCCAGACGCATGCCGCGCGCCCTTCAGCGCCTGATCGTAGAGCGCGCGCAGTGTCGCCCCGTCCGGTGCCTTACCCCGGGCGGTGCCATAGAGCCAGGCCGAGGCCGCGCGGCCCAGCGCATAGGTCGTGGCGAAGGAAGTTCCCGCCGCCGCCGCTGCGCCCAGCGTCTGGCCGGCGACCGGCACCAGCTTGACGCCCTGTCGGACCAGAAGCCCGGTGCCCATGCGGACCAGCGAGCCGATCCCCATGGCCGAGGCCAGCAGGCCCAGCCGGGCGGGCGTCAGCTCGACCTTATGCTTGCGGGCGAGGGCATGCAGCATCGCGCCCTGCGCGGCGGGCACGGTGGCCAGGCCCGCCAGCGGCACCACATCGGTGGCTCCGGCCATGGCGGCATAGCGCAGGACCAGCCCGCGCACGTTCTGGAAGGCGCGCGCCTCGTCGGCGCGGCGCAGCGCGGCGGCGGCGCGGGGCAGGAAGCTGTCCAGCGCGTCGAGCAGCGCCTCCAGCCCGGTAACCAGCCCCTCATGCGGCATCGACAGGGTGACCGAGGGCAGATCGCGGCCGATCATCTCGGTCATATGCGCCTTGGCGCGGATCTGCGCCCCGGGCTCGGGCACCAGGTCGGCGCCGGTATGGACCAGCAGCACCGGCAGTTTGGTCTTGCGCAGGATCTCGGCCACCGGGGCCTGCACCGGATCGTCCAGCCGCATCACTGCCAGGATCGCCTGGGCGCTGGCCTGCGCGGCGGCGATATCGGCCGAGGGGTCGTAGCCATCCTCGCCCAGCCCCCGCGTATCGAGAAAACGCACCGCGGGCGCCGTGGCCGGGAAGTCATAGGTCGCGGCCCCGCGGGTGCCGGGGGCGAAGCCGTTGCCGACCTCGCCCTCGCCGGTCAGGGCCCGCACGACCGAGGTCTTGCCCGCCCCCGTCTTGCCCAGAAGCCAGATCACCGGCACCGCCGGTTCCACCTGATGCGTGCGCTCGTCCGTCACAGGCTCAACCCTTTGTCGTTCCTCCCCCGAAAGATGGGAACGATCGGACGCGGTTGCAATCGTTCAGCGATTGACCACCACGTCCACCAACTCGCTGGGTCCGGTCTGCAGGTCATCATCCGAGACCATCAGCATGCGGATCCGACCGTTCCAGTCGCGGAACACGCTGATCCCTTCGAGATTGCCGAATTGCCCGTAATCCGAGCGCATCACCCATTGCCCGGGGCTGATCCCCTCGCCGTTGACATTGAAGCGGCGGACCTGGCTGCGGTAGCCGCGGGGCCCATGCTCGCGTTCGAGGACATAGAGCATGCCGTCCGGGCCGAACGAGGCGCCGACCGGCAGGAATTGCAGGTCCATCGGCAGGCGGAAGGCGTCGCCCCAGCCGCCGCGCGGGCTCCAGACATAGCTGGGGAAGCCATAGGTGGCGCGGGCCGGGCGTTCGGGGATGGCATAGACACGACCGTCCGGGGCGGCGGCCACAGCTTCGAGGCCACGCCCGGCGCGCAGGCGCGAGAAATCGACATGGGCGCCCAGATCCTCGCCCCGTCCGCCAAGCTGGCGGTAGCGCATGACGCGGTTGTGCTGCTCGAACGAGACATAGAGCGCGCCGTCGCGGCCGATCGTCACCCCCTCGGCGTCGCGCATGGAGCCGGTCAGGGGATGGCTGTTTTCGTCGTTCAGAAGCGCCACCTGACGGATTTCCATCCCGTCGATGCGCTGGCCATAGCCGCGTTGCAGACGGGCGGCGACGATGAAGCCATGGTCCGAGACCATGTAGACCGTGTTGCCATCCGTGGTGGCGATACCGGAAAAGTCGTTGATGCCCCCCGACATCAGCGGCAGACGGTAACGCGCCACGACCTGGGTCGCGGGGATGGAGGCGGGCTCGTGCTGGACGACCCCGGCGTAATAGGTGGCGGGCTGGGCCTGAAGTGCCGCGGGCAGAAGCGCGGTCAATCCCAGCAGGGCGGAAGCAATGACGCGGGCAGCTTTCATTCTCTTTCCAATACCTGGGCACATTGGCGGGGTAGATCGGCCATGATCATCTCACGGGCCGACCGGCGGCGGGGTTGTGGCGGCTCGGGCGAGGGTTCGACCGGCGTGGTCCGACGCGGCGGGTTCAGGTAATCCGTCACCCACCAGGTCAGCGTATCATCACAACCGTTACCCCCGTTGGAAAGTTCCGCCACGGTGGGCGATTGTGTCTCGCAATGGCGCGATCCGGCAGGACAGCGCAACCGCACGTGGAAATGGGTATTGTGCCCCGCAATCGGACGGATGCGTTGCAGCCAAGGCGTGTCGGCCGGGGTGGCGGTGCGGCACATCTCGATCTTCACTGCGGCGGCGACAAACACCCGGTCGACGCGCGGATCGCTGGCGGCGGCGCGCAGAAGCGCCGCATGCTGCCGGGTCCAGGCCGGGGTGACGCCGCGCTGATCCTCGGTCCGAACGCTGATGGACGAGATGTTCTCGCGCTCGGTCCGGCTGAGCGTCAGGCTGCCCGGCGACAGCATCCAGATATCGGCGTCGAGCCCCATCTGGTGGCTGGCATGCCCCGAGGTCATCGGCCCGCCCCGCGGCTGGCTGATGTCGCCGACATAGAGGCCCTGCCAGCCGATCCCCACCGCCTGACGGCTCAGGTCCTGCAGGAACGAGATCATCTCGGGGTGACCCCAGTTGCGGTTGCGGCTGAGGCGCATCGCCTGCCAGGTCGGTCCCGTCTCGGGCAGTTCCACCAGCCCGTCGGCGCAGCCCCGCGCGTAGGTGCCATAGGCCTCGGCCGGGGCGCTGGTCCCGCGCGTCGCCGCCCCGAAAAGCTGGTTGGCCAGTTGCTGGGCGGTGGCGGAATTGGTGCCCGCCCCGCTGCCACAGGCCGCCAGGATCAGAGAGCCGAGAACGAGACCGAGTTTTTTCATGAAGCAGGCGCCTTTGGTTGCGAGCCTTCGGGATGGACGAAGGCCAGAAGGATGAGCCCCAGGATGAACAGCACGACCACCGGCAGGATACCGATCTGCTGGCTGTCCGACAGGTGAGTGACGATGCCGATGGACAGGGGCGCGAGGAAGGCCGTGGCCTTGCCCGACAGGGCGTAAAGTCCGAAGCCCTCGGTCATCTTGTCCTGATCGCCTTGGCGCACCATCATCGTCCGGCTGGCCGATTGCATGGCGCCCCCCGCCGCGCCGACGATGGCGCCCAGGACATAGAACAGGATGTCGGGCAGGCCCGATTCCGCCGCCACCGGCATGCCGAAGACTGAAGTGCGCGAGACGAAGACGATGGCCAGCGCGGTCAGCGCCAGCGCCACGACGTTGAAGACGATCACCGGCTTGGGGCCGAACCGGCTGTCCGCCTTGCCGCCCAGCCAGGCAAAGATCGCCCCGGTAAAGGCGGCGAGGATGCCGAAGATGCCGACCTGCACCACGCTCCAGCCCAGCACCCCCGCGGCATAGATGCCGCCGAAAGTGTAAACGCCGTTCAGCGCGTCGCGGTAGAACATCGAGGATCCGAGGAAGGCAAAGAGGCTGCGGTTGCGGGGCAAACCCCTGAGCGTCGCCTTCAGTTCCGGCCAGGCGCCGGAAATCGCCGCCCCGATGCTGACCGCCCCGGGTTTTCGGGGCTCCTTCACCCAGATGAAGAAGGGGATCATGAAGACCACATACCAGATCGCCGTCAGCGGCCCGACCGAGCGCGTTCCCTCGCGGGTGGCGGGGTCGAGGCCCAGGATCGGGTCGATGCCGATCAGCGTCTTGCCGGTCGAGCCCTCGGCCAGGAGCGTCAGCATCAGGATCAGCGCCACCAGCCCGCCGACATAGCCCCAGGCCCAGCCCGAGCCCGAGACCTTGCCCAGTTCCTCGCGGGGCGCGAGGTCGGGCAGCATGGCATTGGTGAAGATCGTGGCGAATTCCATCCCCACGAGGCCGATGCAGAACATCAGCATCACGAACCAGATGTTGAAATCCTCGGGCGCCGAGAACCAGACCCCCCAGGCGCCGATCACATAGAGCGCCGAGAAGAACCAGATGAAGCCCATCCGCTTGCCGCTCTTGTCGGCGACCGCGCCGAGGAGGGGCGCGCAGATCGCCAGGAGGATCCCGGCAAAGCCGATGCCATAGCCCCAGATCGCCTGCGCGCGCGAGCCGTCGCCGACCACGCCCACCACATAGGGGCCGAAGATGAAGGTGATCAGCAAGGTGTTGTAGGGCTGGCTGGCCCAGTCGAACCACCACCAGCCCCAGATGCGTTTGCGGGCCGCGGCCAGCGCAGCAGGATCGACCGCGGGCACGGTCGTAAAATCGGTCATATCTTGCCCCCCCAGGCTATCGACCGATCAAGACCCTATGGCGCAGATTCGGGCAAGCCACGAATCTACAACGGTTTACGCCTGTGGCGGATAGAGCACCCGCGCCGCTCAGCGCTTTTTCAGCGCGTCCAGCAGCGCGGCGCCGAAGGCGCCGGTGTCGTCCTTCTTCGCCGGCCCGGCCGAGGCGCTGCGCGGCGGCGGAGCCCCCCTGCCCTTCGGCCCGCCGCGGTTCTCGCGCAGATTGTCCTGAGGGCGGGTGTCGGCATTGTCCTTGCGCATGGTCAGGCCGATGCGCTTGCGGGCCACATCGACCTCGACCACCCGCACGCTGACCACATCGCCCGCCTTGACCACCTCATGCGGGTCCTTGACGAAACGGTCGGCGAGTTGGCTGACGTGGACGAGGCCGTCCTGATGGACGCCGATATCGACGAAGGCGCCGAAGGCCGCAACGTTGGTCACCGTTCCCTCCAGCCGCATCCCCGGTTTCAGGTCGCGGATCTCGTTGACGCCCTCGGCGAAGGTGGCAGTCTTGAACTCGGGCCGCGGGTCGCGGCCGGGTTTCTCCAGTTCGGCCATGATGTCCTTGACGGTCGGCAAGCCGAAGGTCTCGTCGGTGAAATCGCGCGGCTCCAGCCGTTTGAGCGCGCCCGGGTCCTTCATCAGCGAGGCCACGTCCTTGCCCGCCGCCTTGACGATTTTCCGCGCCAGATCATAGGCTTCCGGGTGGACCGAGGAGGCATCGAGCGACTCTGCCCCGCCCTGGATGCGCAGGAACCCCGCCGCCTGTTCAAAGGCCTTCGGCCCCAGCCGCGCGACCTTCAGCAGGTCGCGGCGTTTGGCGAAGGGCCCGTTGGCGTCGCGATGCGCCACCACCGCTTCGGCCAGCCCCGGCCCGAGGCCCGAGACGCGGGCGAGCAAGGGCGCGGAGGCCGTGTTCAGCTCCACGCCGACCGCGTTCACCGCGTCCTCCACGACGCCATCCAGCGCCCGGCCCAGCGCCGATTGGTTGACGTCATGCTGGTACTGGCCGACGCCGATGGCCTTAGGCTCGATCTTCACCAGCTCGGCCAGCGGGTCCTGCAGGCGCCGGGCAATCGACACCGCGCCCCTGAGCGACACGTCGAGATCGGGGAATTCCCGCGCTGCCAGTTCCGAGGCGGAATAGACCGAGGCCCCGGCCTCGGACACCACCACCTTGACCGGGCGGGGCGTGGGCAGCTTCGACAGCAGTTCCGCCACCAGCGCATCCGTCTCGCGGCTGGCGGTGCCATTGCCGATGGCGATGAGGCCGACGCCATGCTTGCGCACCAGCGCGCCCAGCACGGCCAAGGTCCCCTGCACATCCATGCGCGGCTGGAAGGGATAGACCGTCGCCGTCTCCAGCAGTTTACCGGTCGGATCGACCACGGCGACCTTCACGCCGGTCCTGATCCCCGGGTCCAGCCCCATCGTCGCCTTGGCCCCGGCGGGGGCGGCCAGCAGCAGGTCCTTGAGGTTGCGGGCGAAGACGCGGATCGCCTCGGCCTCGGCCTTTTCGCGCAGGTCGGTCATCAGGTCGATGGTGAGCGAGAGCTTCAGCTTCACCCGCCAGACCCAACCGGCGACCGTCCCCAGCCATTGATCCGCCTTGCCCGCGTTCCCGACGTTCAGCGCCGTCCGCACCATGGCTTCGGCGCGGGACTGGCCGGGCGAGGCTTCGGGCTCGACCGCCAGATCCAGCGCCAGAAAGCCCTCGTTCCGGCCCCGGAACATGGCCAGCGCGCGGTGGCTGGGGACGCCCGACAGCGCCTCGGAATGGGCGAAGTAATCCGAGAATTTGGCGCCCTCGGCTTCCTTGCCCGGCATCACCTCGGAGGACAGCAGCCCGACCGCCGCCATATGCGCCCGAAGCGCGGCCTTGAGCCCGGCGTCTTCCACCAGCCGCTCGGCCACGATCTCGCGCGCGCCTTCCAGCGCGGCTTTCGCATCGGCAACCGCCTCGGACAGATAACCCGCCGCCAAAGCCTCGGGGTCCGCCGTCCGGTCGGCGAGGATCGCCTCGGCCAAGGGCTCCAGCCCGTTTTCGCGGGCAATCATCGCCTTGGTGCGGCGCTTGGGTTTGTAGGGCAGGTACAGGTCCTCGAGCACCGCCTTCGTCTCGGCCGCGCCGATGGCTTTCGCCAGATCGTCGGTCAGCTTGCCCTGCCCGGCGATCGAGTCGAGAATCGCCGCCCGCCGCGCCTCCATCTCGCGCAGATAGGACAGCCGTTCAGCCAGGTTCCGCAGCTGGGTGTCGTCCAGCCCGCCGGTCACTTCCTTGCGATAGCGCGCGACGAAGGGCACCGTCGCGCCTTCGTCCAAGAGCGCCACCGCGGCGGTCACCTGCTCGGGCCGGGCGCCGATCTCGGCGGCGATCTGGCGGGGGATGCGGAGCTGGGCGGCGGGGGACAGGGTCACGGGATCGGGCCTTTCGGGGTCGGTGGGGAGGGCGACACTAGCCCCCTCACCGTCCGGTTCCAACCCCCTCAGGGCAGGTTGCGCGGGCTCTTGTAGTCGGGCCCGGTGACGGTGAGCGGCGCGCTGCCGACGGGGATGTAATCGGTGCCCCGGGTCACGACATAGCGCAGCTCCCATTCGCCGGCGGTGGCGGGCGCGTTGATCTGCACAGCGCCCTCGGCGGGGACGATGACGTAGCCGCCGCTGTAATCGCCGGGTCCCCCGCCCGGCCGCGCGATATAGAGGTAATCGCCCTGCGCCCGGGGGGCGTCCGGGCCCAGCGCCACGCTCAGCACCGCCCCTTCGGGCGCGGTCATCGCGGGCAGGACCACGCTGGGCAGGGTGCCGGGCGCGACGGTCAGCGGGATCGAGAGCAGGATCTGCCCGCCCCCGGTCACATAGCGCAATTCATAGCTGCCGCCGTCGATGGGCAGGCCGATCTGCACCGGATTGGCGGCGCTGGTATAGGCGTAAGAGGACCCGACCCAGCTGCTGGCCGCGCCTCCGACCGGCGCCAGGCCGATCCAGTCGCCCTGCCCGTTCGGGCCGCTCCAGCCGACGCTCAGCACCGCGCCGCCCATCAGCGCACCGACCGGCTGCAGGGCTGCCGCGCCCGGCGCCACCTCTCCCGCCCCCTGTGGCGCGGCGAGGGTCACGGCTTGCGCCGCCAGAACCTCGCTGCCGCCGGTGACATAGCGCAGCTCGTAGGGACCGGCGCTCAGGGGCAGCGTCAGGGTGAGCGGGTTGCCGGCATTGGTATAGGCCCAGGAGCCGCTGACCCAGCTGCTGC
The DNA here is from genome assembly GCF_034676075.1 of Pararhodobacter sp. Classification (GTDB taxonomy): domain Bacteria; phylum Pseudomonadota; class Alphaproteobacteria; order Rhodobacterales; family Rhodobacteraceae; genus Pararhodobacter. The sequence goes on from NZ_JAUCCQ010000025.1 coordinate 9,310, forward strand.
CCGGGGCGCCGGGTTCGGCGAAACCCACCCAGTCGTTCTGGCCATCGGGGCCGGTCCAGGCCACGCTGACATGGCCGCCCGCCACCAGATCGCCGGTCACGCTGACCTCGGCCACCTGCGCCTGCAGGGCGCCCGCCCAGCACAGGCCCATCAGGAAAACAAAGTGCTTCATTGAAATCCTCCGTCAAAAAACAGGCTGCCTGCAGCCCCCAAAACCCTGCCAGAGGCCCCCTTCCCCGTCCAGCGCTTCCATGGCGCCGCGGGGCGCGCTATCACCGCGCCATGATCACCCGCACCCATACCAAGGGCGACGCGCCCTCGACCGCCGTCTATTCGCCCTGCGAATCCTACCGCTACACGTTGACCCGCACCTGGGACCCGGCGGGGCGCAAGGTGCTCTTCGTCATGCTCAACCCCTCGACCGCGACCGAGGTGCAGAACGACCCCACCGTCGAGCGCTGCGAGCGCCGGGCGCGGGCGCTGGGGTTCGGGTCGTTCCGGGTCTGCAACATCTTCGCCTATCGCGCGACCGATCCCAAGGTGATGCGGGCGCAGGCCGATCCGGTGGGACCCGGGAACGATCAGGCCATTGCCGAGAGCGCGCTCTGGGCCGATGCCGTGGTCTGCGCCTGGGGCACGCATGGCGCGCATCTGAACCGGGGCGCCGCGGTCGAGGCCGTCTTGCGCGCAACCGGCAAGCCGCTCAGCCATCTGGGCCTCAGCAAGGACGGGCACCCCAAGCACCCGCTCTATATCGGCTATGCCCACCAGCCCGAGGATTGGTGAGCCTCAGCGATAGGTCTGGTCCGTGCCCGGGAAGGCGCGGGATTTCACCTCGTCGGCGTAATCCTTGACCGCCTGCTCGATCATCCCGCCCAAGGCGCCGTAAACCTTGACGAATTTCGGCGGCTTGGGGTTCAGGCCCAGCATGTCTTCCAGCACCAGGATCTGCCCGTCGCAATCGGCGCTGGCGCCGATGCCGATGGTCGGGATGTCCACCGCCCGGGTGATCTCGCGCGCCAGAGGCTCCACGACCCCCTCCACCACCACGGCAAAGGCGCCGGCCTCGGCCACGGCGATGGCATCGGCGATGTGGTGCTTCCAGGTCGCCTCGTCCCGCCCCTGGGTCTTGAAGCCGCCCATGACGTTGGTGGATTGCGGCGTCAGGCCGATATGCGCCATCACCGGAATGCCGCGGTCCACCAGAAAGCGGATCGTCTCGGCCATGCGGGCGCCGCCTTCCAGCTTCACCGCCTGACACTGGGTGTCCTGCATGACCTTGGCCGCGTTGCGGAAGGCCACGCCCGGCGATTCCTCATAGGTGCCGAAGGGCATGTCCACGACGACCAGCGCCCGCTTGGTGCCCCGGACCACCGCCTTCCCGTGCGCGATCATCATGTCGAGCGTCACGCCCACGGTCGAGTCCATCCCGTGCATGACCATGCCCAAACTGTCGCCCACCAGAATGAAATCGGCATATTTATCAACGATCGCCGCGGTATGCGCGTGGTACGAGGTCAGCGAGACGATCGGCTCGCCGCCCTTGCGCGCCCGGATCTGCGGCGCGGTGATGCGGCGGATCGGCGCTTGCGGTTCGGTGGACATGGGCTTTCCTCCTCAGGGGGTGACGACGCGCTGGTCGATCAACAGGACCTTGCCGAAACGCACCGCCAGCAGGATCACGGCGGGGCGTTGCAGGGGGCCGGAAATCGTCGCCAGCGTCGCGGCGTCGCGAATATCGGCCGATTGCAGATCGGCGCGGGGATTGGCGCCGATATTGGCCGCGACCCAGGCCCTGAGCCGCGAGGCGGTGATGCCGGTCTTCGCCATCGCCTCGGCCGCGAACAGCGACTGGCTGAGGATCACCGAGGCCGCGCGATCCTCCGGCGTCAGCCGCACGTTGCGGCTGGAGAGCGCCAGCCCGTCCTCCTCGCGCACCGTGGGCACGCCCTCGATATGGATCGGCATGTCGAGGTCGCGCACCATCTGCCGGATGATGCAGAGCTGCTGGTAATCCTTCTCGCCGAAGACGGCGGTATCGGGCTGGACGATGTTGAACAGCTTGGTGACGACCGTGGTCACGCCCCGGAAATGCCCCGGCCTGAGCTTGCCGATCAGCATCCTCGCCAGTTCCGTCGTCTCGACAATGGTCTGAGCACCGGGCGGATAGACCTCTTCCACCGAGGGCAGGAAAACCCCGTCCACCCCGGCGTCGCGCAGCATCGCCAGATCGCGGTCGGCGTCGCGCGGATAGGTCGCCAGATCCTCGCCCGGGCCGAATTGCAGCGGGTTCACGAAGATCGAGGTAACCACCCGTTGGGCTTGGGTTTTCGCCCGCTCGACCAGTGCCATATGGCCGCGGTGCAGGTAGCCCATGGTCGGCACCAGCGCCACGCTCTGCCCCTCGGCGCGCCAGCCGCGAACGCTGTCGCGCACCGCCGCCTTGGTGGTGAAAACCTGCATCGCGCCCCTCCGCTGCCCGCCCGTCCGGCGGCGCCAGACATAGCCGGTGACGCAGGGGCGGGCAAGCGGATGGGGATCGGGGGTGCGACAGGGGGCTGCGACACCCCGGGGGCGGCGGAACGGCAGGGGCTGGCCGTGTGACTTATGAAGTCAAACATAAGGATGTGTCGATATGAAAGCCGCCAAACCGCTTCTGATCCTGACCGGGCTGATGCTTGCCGGGGGCGCCGTGCTGGCGCAGGGCTATGGCCCGGGGCAAGGCCGGGGCGAAACCATGGCCCAGTTCCTGAGCGAATGGGACATGAACGCCGACGGCCGGGTCCTGGCCGAAGACGTCACGCTGCGCCGGGCTGCGCTGTTCGACATGTTCGACCTGAACGGCGACGGGGCGATCGACGCCGGGGAACAGGTCAACATGGCCAGCACCATTGCCGGGCAGGAAGAGGCCAACCACGGCGGACAAGGCCGGGGTCAGGGCATGGGGCAAGGTCAGGGCGTGGGCCAGGGCCGGGGTTTCGGCCGCGACAACGCCCCGGGCCAGCGCATCCACGGCGCCATGACGCTTGCCTATAACGACACCGACGGTGATGGCGCGATCAGCGCTGCCGAATGGGCCGACGCGACGCCCCGGCTGCTGGCCGCGCTGGACGGCAACGGTGACGGGCAGATCGACGCCCGCGACTTCGGTCGCTGAGGCCCCTCAGACCGCGCGGTCTAGGGGCGCCGCCTGCGCCTGGCTGAGCATCTCCGCCGTCAGGTGGTAATGCTCCGCCAGCAGGCGGGTCGCCAGCGCCTCGTCCCGGGCCAGCGCCGCATCGGCAATCGCCCCGTGCTCGGCCATCAGGTCGCGCGCCGGGGCGGAGTGCCGGTTGCTGAGGCTCGGCATCCGGTAGCGCACCGAGCCGACATAAAGGCTGTCGATGATCTGCTCGAGCCGCCGCGAGCCCGAGGCCGAAACCAGCGCGAAATGAAAATCGCGGTGCCGTTCCTCGAGCGCCGCCAGACTCTCGGGCTGGTCGGGGCTCGAGCGCTCGAACTGGCGGCCCAGCGCGTGCAGGCTGGAAACGATCCGGGCCTCCCAATCGTCATCGCCCCGCCGGATCGAGCGGCGCAGCGCCTCGGTTTCGACAAAGGCGCGGGTTTCCATCGTGTCGCGCAGATCCTCCAGCGACAGCGGCGCGACGCGAAAGCCCCGCATCGGTTCCGAGGTCACCAGCCCCTCGGCGGTGAGGCGGGTCAGCGCCTCGCGCAGGGGCGAGAAGCCGACGCCGAAACGCTCCTGCAACTGGGCCAGCCGCAGGGGTTGCTCGGGCGCGAAAGCGCCGCTGATGATCTGGTGCCTGAGCATCGCATGGGCCTGTTCGCCCATCGACTTCGCTGTCTTGCTCATCCTCGCAGCCCCCTCAGCCGGTTCTCCGGGCGGTCGATAATGCCTCCTCCCCTTCTCGCCCGCGGCCAGAAAAAAATCAAGAACACAAGATTTGCGAAAATCTGTTGATTCCATAAAATCCTGCCGTAGGATCAGGCCACACAGCCAGGAGGGATTCCGATGAGCAAAGCGCGGGACCAGTATCGCGAGGACGTTGCCGGGCGGGCCAATGTCGAGGACACGCCCGAATTGCTGGCCTATTACGACGAGCTTGAGCGTTTCGACGCGGGCGCGCTCTGGACCGTGGCCAACAAGATCGAACCCTGGGAGCCCGCCAGCAGCTCGCGCCCCGTCCTCTGGCGCTATCAGGATCTGCGCGCGCATGTGCTGCGCTCGGTCGATCTGGTGACGCCGGAAAAGGCCGGGCGGCGGGTGATCTACCTCAACAACCCCGGGCGCAGCGACGTGGCCGCGGCGGTGGGCTGGATCTATGCCGGGCTGCAGGTCATGCACCCGGGCGAGCAGGCCAGCGCCCACCGCCATTCCGCCAGCGCCATCCGCTTCATCATGGAGGGCACGGGCGCCTATACCGTGGTTGACGGCCACAAGATGACGCTGGGCCACAACGATTTCGTCCTGACCCCGAACGGCACCTGGCACGAGCATGCCGTCGCCTCGGACGGGACGCCCTGCATCTGGCAGGACGGGCTGGACATCCCCTTCGTCAACGCGATGGAGGCGAATTTCTACGAGGTTCACCCGGACCTGACCCAGGCGGTGGCCTATCCGGTCGACGACATGACCAAGACCTGGGGCAATCCCGGGCTGACGCCGCGGGACGGCAACTGGTCCAAGGGCTACAGCCCGATGTTCAAATACGAATGGGCCCCGACCTATGAGGCGCTGTCGAAGCTGGCCGGTTGCTCGGACGGCTCGCCCTTCGACGGGATCCTGATGGATTACGTCAACCCGGTGACCAACGGGCCGGTGATGAAGACGCTGGGCGCCAGCATGCAGATGCTGCGCCCGGGCGAGCGCACCCGCGCCCACCGCCACACCGGCAGCTATCTGTACCACGTCGCCAAGGGCCGCGGCCATTCGGTGATCAACGGCAAGCGCTTCGACTGGGCCGAGCATGACATCTTCTGCGTGCCCTCCTGGGCCTGGCACGAACATGCCAACGCCTCGGACAGCGAGGACGCCGTGCTTTTCTGCCTGAGCGACCTGCCGGTCATGCGGGCGATGGGGCTTTATCGCGAACAGGCCTTCGGGGAGAATGGCGGTCATCAACCAGTGATGCCGTAACCCGAAGGACCCTCCCCCATGCCCTTTTCCCTGACCAGCGCCGAATTGGCGGATATCGCGCTGCTGGCTGTACCTGTCGTGATCGCCGCCCTGTTGGTGTTCTTCTGGCGCCGGTCCCGGGCGCGTGCCCGGCTCAACTGGGTGGTGCTCGACGGCTCCAACGTCATGCATTGGAGGGACAATACGCCCGACCTCGGCCCTGTCCGCGACGTGCTGCGCCAGCTCGACGCCCGGGGTTATGCCGCCTGCGTCATCTTCGACGCGAATGCGGGCTATCTGCTGTTCAACCGCTATGGCCGCGAGAGCGATTTCAGCACCCTGCTGAAGATCCCCCAGAAACGGGTGATGGTGGTGCCGAAGGGCACGCCCGCCGATCCCTATATCCTCACCGCCGCCCGCGATCTGGGCGCGCTGATCGTCACCAACGACCGCTACCGCGACTGGGCGGACAGCTTCCCCGAATTGCGCGGCGAGAGCCCGCTGATCCGAGGCGGCTATCGGGGCCGGTCGCTTTGGCTGGACCTGCCGGAACCGGGGGAAGCCCCCGGCCGCAAAGACAAGACCTCAAGGAGAGCTTCATGAAACTTGTGACCTATCGCGCCTCGGTCGAGGGCGAGGCCCGTCTGGGCGTGATCGCGGGCGAGTTCTGCGTCGATGTGGCAGCACTCGGCGCCGCCTTCGAGGTGGATCTGCCCAACAGCATGCTGGGCCTGATCGACGCCGGACGCCCGGGGCTGGAGACGCTGGCTGAATGCCTTGAGGAATGCGACGGCCGCTTCCCCCTCGGCGCCGCCACCGCTTTGGCCAATGTCCGCCTGCTGGCGCCGATCCCGCGGCCGCGCAAGAACATCTTCGGCATCGGCCTGAACTACACCGAACACGTCGCCGAAAGCGCCGCGACGCTGGACACCAACCCCGACCTGCCGCGCGAGCCGGTGGTCTTCTCGAAGCCCCCGACCGCCGTCATCGGCCCGAACGAGCCGATCCTGCACGACCGCAGCATGACCCAGCAGCTGGATTGGGAGGTCGAGCTGGCTGCCATCATCGGCACCCGCGCCCATCGCGTGAACCGGGTCGACGCGCTGTCGCATGTCTTCGGCTATTCGGTGATGATCGACGTCTCGGCCCGCGACAACCGCCGCGCCGGGCAGTGGATCTTCTCCAAGGGGATGGACAGCTACGCCCCCTTCGGTCCCTGCATCGTCACCGCCGACGAGATCCCCGATCCGCAGGGGCTGGAGCTGTGGCTCACTGTCAACGGCGTGGAAAAGCAGCGCTCGAACACCTCGAAGATGCTGTTCAAGGTCGATGAGCTGATCGCCGACCTCAGCCGCGGGATCACGCTGGAACCGGGCGACATCATTGCCACCGGCACGCCCGAGGGCGTGGGCGCGGGGCGGGTGCCGCAGGAATGGCTCTGGCCGGGCGATGTGGTCGTGGCCTCGGTCGAGGGGATCGGCACGATCCGCCATCCGGTGGTGGACAACACCCCGGCGGAGGCCTGAGCGATGCCGGGCCGGGAACCAGCACGGGGGTTTTCATGCGCTACGACATGACCCCCGAGAACCGCGCGCTGGGCTACAAGCTGCTCACCGCGACGGTGACGCCCCGGCCCATCGCCTGGGTGACCAGCCTCTCGCCCGAGGGGCTGGTCAATGCCGCGCCTTACAGCTTCTTCAACGTGATGGGAAATGACCCGCCGGTGGTGGCGCTGGGGATCATGGCCAAAGCCGACGGCACGCTGAAGGACACCGCGCGCAACATCCTCGCCACCCGGGCCTTCGTGGTCAATCTGGTGAGCCGCGCGCAGGCTGAGGCGATGAACCACACCTGCATCGACGCCCCGCCCGAGGTCAGCGAGATCGACCTCGCCGGGCTGGAAACGCTGCCCAGCGCCCAGATCGCCCCGCCCCGGATCGCGGGTGCGCCGGTGTCCATCGAATGCATCCTGCATCAGGCGGTGGAAACGGGCCCCGCCCAGATGCTGATGATCGGCGAGGTCAAGGCGATCCATATCGACGATGCCTGCCTGCTCGATGCCGGGCGCGGCTATGTCGACACGCCCGCGCTGGACCTGATCGCCCGCATGCACGGGGCGGGCTGGTACGCGCACCGCCCCGCGCTGTTCGAGCTGGAACGCCCGCGCTACGCGCCGAAGGGCTGAGCCCGTCAGCGCAGGATCGTCTCCTGCCCGTCCTCCAGACGGATCACCACGCCCTGCGGCGCCTCCAGCCCGTGCAGCGCGCCACGGTCGAGGCCGCGCAGCAGGCCCCGCATGACGATCAGCACCACCTTGTGGGCGACGACCACGGCGGGGCCCTCCAGCCCGTTCAGGAAGTCCCGGACCCGGGCCTCGACCCCGGCCAGCCCCTCGCCCCCCGGCGCCTTGTCATAGAGCGCGAGGTCGCTGTCACACTCGGCGGCAAGCGCGGGCCAGCCCGCCGCGCGCTCGGCAGGCGTCAGCCCCTCCCATGCGCCGCAGGCGATTTCGGTCAGCCGGGGGTCGAGGGTCTGGGCATGGTCCGGCAGCGCGATCCCGGCCGTCAGCCGCGCCCGGGGCAGCGGGCTCACATATAGCGGCAGGTCGGCGGTCGTCAGCCGCGCCAGGATCGCCCGCTGTTCTTCGGCCTGTTCAAGGCCGCGCGGGGTCAGGGGCGAATCCAGACTGCCCTGAATGCGGCCCGCGTGGTTCCATTCGGTCTCGCCATGGCGCAGCAGCAGAAGCGGCGAGGTCATCTCAGGCCCCCTGCGGGATCAACACCGCATCGCGGGTATTGGCCGCCAGATGCACCTGTGCGCCGGGATCGAGCCAGATCTCGCCCGCCCGGTGGCTCTGATCGACCACGATCTCCGTCCCCGCGGCGCGGACCAGATAGCGGACCTGCGAGCCCAGGAATTCCCGGTGCAGCACCTCGCCCGGCAGGGTCCCGGCGCCCGCCTGTTCCTCGATGCGGATGTTCTGCGGGCGCAGGACGATGGAGGACGGCCCCGCCCGCCCCTCGACCGGCAGGCTCAACACGTCGCCGGTGGCGGTGCGGAACCGCGCCGCGCCTGCGTCCACCTCGACCCGGCCCTCCAGGATATTGGCGGTGCCGAGGAAGCGGGCGACGAACAGGTTGACCGGCCGGTCGTACAGCTCCTGCGGGGTGCCGATCTGCTGGATCACGCCACCATCCAGCACCGCCATCCGGTCCGAGGTCGTATTCGCCTCTTCCTGATCATGCGTCACAAAGATCGTCGTCAGGCCGAGCTTGCGTTGCAGGGCCAGCAATTCCCGCCGCATCTGCACCCTGAGCGAGGCATCGAGGTTCGAGAGCGGCTCGTCCAGCAACAGCACTTTCGGCTCGATCACCACCGTCCGGGCCAGCGCGATCCGCTGCTGCTGACCGCCGGACAGCTGGTTCGGCATCCGGTCCGCCAGATGCGAGAGGCCGACGAGCGCCAGCGCCTCATCGACGCGCGCGCGGATCTCGGCGCGCGGAACTTTGCGTTCCTCAAGCCCGAAGGCCACGTTGTCGCGCACCGACATATGCGGCCAGAGCGCGTAGGATTGGAACACCATCCCCACGTCGCGCTTCCACGGCGGCAGCGTGGCGATGTCGCGCCCGCCGATCAGGATCTCGCCCTTGGGCTGCGGGCCGAACCCGGCGATGGCGCGCAGAAGCGTCGACTTGCCCGAGCCCGAGGGGCCGAGGAAGGCGAAGAACTCGCCCGGCTTGATCGACAGGTTGATGCCGGTCAGCACCCGGGTGTCGCCGAAGGACAGATGCAGGTCGCGGATCTCGATACCCGACATTTCGGTTTTCATGGTTGTTCTCCTGATCTTTCGGTCACTCGCGACCCGCGGTGCGCAGTTTCTTGTCCCGCTCGATGATGATCTGCGACAGCACGGTGCCCAGCGCGACGATGACCACCGCCAGCACGCCCAGCGCCGCCCCTGCCCCGCGCCCCGAGGGCGTCTGCATGAAGAGGTAGATGCCATAGGCCAGCGGGCTGTCGCGGTCGTTCGAGACGAGCATGATCGTCGCCGACAGCTCGACCGCGGCGGTGGCGAAGCTGGTGACGAAGCCCGCGAGGATCCCGCCCGCCATCAGCGGCACGACAATCCGGCGGATGGTGCGGAACTTGCCCGCGCCGAGGCTCTCGGCCGCTTCCTCCAGCGCCAGGCTCACCTGTTGCAGCGCCGCCATGCAGGCCCTGAGCGCATAGGGCAGACGGCGGATCATCAGCGCGATGGCGATGATCACCCACCAGCTGGCCAGGGGCTTGCCGACCAGCGGCACGTCGACGTTCTGGAAGGTCCTGAGATAGCCGATGCCCAGCACCACCCCCGGCACCGCCAGCGCCGCGGTAGCCATGTAATCCAGCCATTTCCGCCCGGCGATCCCGGTCCTGAGCACGATATAGGCGATGGCCGTGCCGATGATCACGTCGAGCGTCGCGGCGATCCCGGCATAGAGCAGCGTGTTCATCACATATTGCTGCGAGCCCTCCCACATGCGGACGTAATTGGCGAGCGTGTAGCCGTCGGGCAGCGGGGCGAAGGACCAGATCGTGCCGAAGGACAGCAGCAACAGCCCGATATGCGGCGAGAGCACGATCAGCAGGATGAAGAGGACGACGCCGTAGGCGAGGATCTTTTCCCGCAGCGCGAGGTCGCGCTTGGCGAGGCCGCCGCCGCCCTTCTGCACCGTCGCGTAATCCTTGCCCCGCATCACCAGGAACGAGGCCCAGAGCGACAGGATCGAGAAGGCCACCAGGATCACCGAGATCACATAGCCCATCGGGTCGTTCAGCCCGACCGAGGTGATCCTGAGGTACGCCTGCGGCGCCAGCATGTTGTTCACGTTCAGAAGCAGCGGCGTGCCGAGGTCGTCGAAGACCTTGATGAAGACCAGCGCCGCGCCCGCGACATAGCCCGGTGTCGCCAGCGGGAAGACGATGCGTCGGAACAGCCGCAGCCCGTGCGCGCCGAGGTTCTGCGCGGCTTCCTCCATCGACCGGTCGATATTCCGCAGGCTGGCCGAGAGGTTGATCAGGATGAAGGGGAAATAATGGATCGACTGCACCAGGATCACCCCGTTCAGCCCCTCCATGAAGGGGATGGTGATGCCGAAATGGTCGCGCAGCAGCAGGTTGATCGTGCCGTTGCGGCCGAAGATCAGCTGCATGGCCACGGCGCCGACGAAGGGCGGCATGATCAGCGGGATGAAGCCCAGCGACTGGATCAGGATCGAGCCCGAGAAGTTGAAGCGCGTGGTGATGTAGGCCAGCGGCAGCGCGATCACCGTCGCCACGATGACGGACAGGGCCGAGACGTAGAACGAGTTGAAGAAGCTCTGCCGGAACAGCGACGAATTGAAGAAATCGCCGAAATTCTCCAGCGTCAGGGCGCCGGTCACCGGGTTCTGGAAGGCGACGGCGATGACCTGCAGCACCGGATAGATCAGGAAACCGACCAGAATGATCGCGATGAACAGGCCCACCAGCGCGATCGGGCTCAGCCGGGGGAAGAGGAAGGCAGGAAGCCGGTCGGCAAGCGACATCGGCCTGCCGGAGGGCTGGGGACCTTGGGTCATGATCGTCTCCGCTGGGGTCTGGGCGGCGGACAGGGCCGGCCGCTGGGGCGCCCTGTCTGACGGGTCGGGAAACGGTCCGGGGGCGGGAGGGCCCGCCCCCTTTCGGCTCACATCGCGGCGGCGCGGTCGGCCAATTCGCGGGCGCGGGCGTAGTTCTGGGTCGCGAAGGCGTCCCATTGCTGCTCAAGCTCGGCCTGGCGCTGTTCCACCTGGTCCGAGGCGGCGCGGCGGGTGGCGGTGAAGGCGCCGCTGAAGGCCGGGTCGAGGCTTTGCTCCTCGGTGATCGGCATGGCGTCGATCAGCGCGCGGGCCTCGGCGATCAGCGCCATGGCCTCGGCGTTGGACCCATCGGCGTGACGCTCCTCGGCCAGTTGAACGGCGCGGACCGCGGCGCGCAGGTCGTCGAGGCGGTAGGTGATCAGCACGTCAAAGAGCGAGCTGACCACGTAGTAGCGCGCGCCCGAGGTATCGACGTCGAACAGCACCTCGGCGCCGAGCGAGGTATCCTCGAACGGGTTCGGCAGCCCTTCGGGTGCGGCCTCATAGGCGGCCGGGTTGACCGGCAGACGCATGATCGCCGGATCGAAGAGGGTCTGCTGACCCGCGGGCGACAGCAGGAATTCCACGAAGGCGCGCGCGCCGTCCGGGTTCGGAGCGTTCTCGATCACGCCGACATTGGCCGGGACCAGCGCGGTGACGGTCGGATAGGCGAACTCGACCGGGAAGCCCGAGGCCTGCGAGGAAAAGCCGAAGAAGTCGATGACGATCCCCAGCCCGAAGTTCCCGGTGTTGACCCCGTCCGGCACCCCGAACGAGCGTTCGGTCACGCTGGCGAAATTGCCCGCAATCCATTTCCATTCGGACCAGCCCGCGTCCCAGCCTTCGCCCTGCAACACCGTCTCGACGGTCAGATGCGTGGTGCCCGAGCGCGAGGGCGAGGACATGCCGACATGGCCGTAATATTCCGGCCGCGCCAGATCAGACCATTCCCGCGCCGGTTCCAGCCCGTTGGCGGCCAGATAGCGGGTGTTCCACATGATCCCGTAGCCCGAGGCGGCGAAGCCGTAGTAATAGCCGTCCGGGTCGTTGATCGGATAGGCGCCGATCATGTCGGGGATGCCCTCGGTCGAGATCCCGGCCTGGGCCAACAGGTGGTTCGACTTCAGCACCTCGAACGCGTCGGGCGCCGAGGCCCAGAAGATGTCGGCGGTGTTGTTGGCCGCGATCTCCTGCACATAGCGCACGCCGGACGAGGTGCTGCGGTTCAGGATCTCCAGGTCGTATTCGGGATGTGCCGCCTCGAACGCGGCCTCGATGACCGAGGTCATGTCATCGGGGAAGGACGTCACGACGACGACGCTCCCCTCGGCCCAGGCCATGGATGCGGTGCTGGTCAGAACGAACGCCGCCGCCGTTCCCTTCAGGATCTTGCGCATGATTTCCCTCCCTATGCGTCTGATGAATGGTCAGCATCGGTAGGCCATGACGAAAATTTGCGCAAACTATTAAAAACGCAGAGAAAAATATGGGCGTTTGGGTCAGGGTCGACACGCCTGGCGGGTCAGTTCTGACCCATCAGGACAGCCCGCAGGCCCGCATTCTGAGGTAGAGCCGCTTGCGCGGGATGCCCAGCGACTCGGCCGCCTCCGCCTTGCGCCCGCCCGCGCGCCTCAGCGCCGCCAGCAAGAGTTCGGTCTCGAAGTGCCGCATGGCACTGTCGTAATCCTGCGCCTCGTCCGGCGGCTGGGGCCGGTCCTTGAGCGAGACGCTGAGCCCGATCACCAGCCGCTCGACCACGCTTTTCAGCTCGCGCAGATTGCCCGGCCAGCCATGCGCCCGGAGCTGGCGCAACTCGGCCGCGGGCACCACCGGGAAGGGGCGGTTGTGCCGCGCCACGGCGTCCCGGACGAAATGCTCGAAGAGGAAATAGAAATCGTCGCCCCGTTCGCGCAAGGGCGGCACGGCGATCTCGGCCAGGTTCAGCCGCAGGACGATCTCGCGCAGCTGGTCGGCGGCCTCGTCCGGCGTGGCCGAGGCGATGATCCGGCAGCGCCCCTCGGGCGGGCGGGTGGTCAGGAGCGTCAGCAGGCGCGACAGCATCGGCTCGCCGATGGCGGCCAGCCGGTCGACGAAGAGCGTGCCATTGGCCGCCAGCGCCATGACCCCGGCCCGGTCGCCGCCGCCGCGCATCGTGTCGTCGAAATTGGCCTCAGTCAGCGCCGGCCCGCTGATCGTCACGAAATCGCCCCGGGTCCCGGCCACGTCGTGGATCACCCGGGCGATGCTTTCGCGTTCGGTCCCGGCCTCGCCGACCAGCAGCACGTCGATGGCGGTATCGGCCACCGCCACCACCTCGCGCCTGAGCGCCTTCACCGGCTCGGACCGGCCGAGGATCCGGGCGCGGATATCGGTGCCCCGCGCGATCCTTGCCCGCAGGCGCCGGTTCTCCAGCACCAGCGCGCGCGCGTCGAGCGCCCGTTTCACCGTCGCCCTGAGCAGTTCGGGCGGGGCCGGTTTCTCCAGGAAATCGAAGGCCCCGCCCCGGGTCGCGGCGACGGCGGCGGGAATGTCGCCATGGCCGGTGATCAGGATCACGGGGACATCGGGCGCCGCCTTGCGCACCTCGGCCAGCAGGTCGAGGCCGCTCATCCCCGGCATCAGCAGGTCCGAGACGACGACGCCCTCGAAATCGGGATCGAGGCCCTTGAGCAGCGCCTTGCCGGTGTCGAAGCCGCGCGCCTCGAACCCGGCCCTGACCAGCATCTCCAGCATCGCTGCCAGGAAATCCGCGTCGTCATCGACCACATAGACCTGTCTAGCCATGGTTATCGTCCTCCGCTGCCCGGGGCAGCCGCAGCGTGGCGACGGCGCCGGGCCCGTCCGTACGCGCGGCGAGGGTCAGATCGCCCCCCATGTCGCGCGCGATGTTGTAGGAAATCGACAGGCCCAGCCCCATGCCCCTGCCCGCCTGCTTGGTCGAGACGAAGGGCATCATCGCCGCCTCGGGCTCCAGATCGCCCAGCCCTATCCCGGTGTCGCAGACGGCAAGGCGCCACGCCTCGGGCTCGGGTTCGGCCGCCACCCGGATGCGACGGCGCTCGGCGGGGGCCTCGGGGCCCAGATCGACCACCGCGTCGACGGCGTTGGTCAGGATGTTCAGCACCACCTGTTCGGTCAGGATCGGATCGCCCATCACCCGCGCATCCTTGAGCGAGGGGTCGAGGTCCAGCGTGATCCCCACCTCGCGCAGCCTTGGTTCCAGCAGACGCGCCGGATTGCCGACCAACTCGTCCAGCGCCAGCGCCGTCGGCTCGAACCGGCCACGTCGGGCGAAGCGGCGCAGGTGCTGGACGATGCGCTGGATCCGTTCGGACAGCGCCGTCACCAGCTCGGCCTGCCGCGTCACTTCGGCCAGATCGCCGGTCTGGGCGGCATCGCTCAGCAGGCTCATGCGGTAGCTGATGGCGCCGAGGGGCTGGTTGATCTCGTGGCTGATCCCCGCCGACAGCGCGCCCAGCGCCGCCATCTTGCCCGCCTGCACCAGCTCGTCCTGGGTGCGGCGCAGGGTCTCGATGGCGGCATCGCGGGCGGCGATGGCGCGCTGGAACTCGCCCACCGCAAAGGATAGCCGCTCCAGATCGTCGCCGCCCCGCGGCCCGGCTTCGGCCTCGGCCGTGGCCATCAGCCGTTCGGTCAGCGACCTGAGCGGCACCACGATCCGGGTGCGGATCAGCCGGTCGATGCCCAGCGCGCCCAGCCCCACCACCAGCGCCGTACCCCCCACCAGCCAGAAGGTCATGGTCCGGATCTGCTCGGCCGAGGCCTCGATCCGGGCCAGCACCGCCTCGCGCTCGGTGTTGGACAGATCGCCCAGCCGGGTCTGGATTGCGTCGATCTCGGCCAGCGTGGCAGTGATCGCCTGATAGGCGCGGTCGCGCGCCTCGATCCAGCGACGACGGTGGTCGATGACCGAGCCCTCCCCGGCAAAGAGCGCGAAAAGCCGGTCGATGGACTGGCGCAAGGTCACCAGTTCCGGCGCCTCGGGCAGGGCCGAGAGGCGCTCGTTCAGCCGGGCGCGGAAGTCGTGCAGCAGGGTTTCCAGCTGGGTGACCCGTTCGGCATCCTCTGCCACCGCCCCCTGCACCACCAGCGTCATCGCCACCGCCGCATCCGAGCCGATCTCGGCGAAGATGTCGCGTTCCTCACGCTCGGCGCCGATGCTGGCGGCCAGCGCGGCGCGGGCGGCGGGATCCTCGGCCTGCCAGAGTTCCAGCATCCGCGCGGCAATGTTGTAATCGAAATCGCGCAGGACCGGCTCCACCTCGTCCTGGATGTCGACATTGAGCCAGCGCAGGGCCTCGACCTGCGCGTCGAGCCTTGCGCCGAGGTCGCGCTGCGCCTCGGCCGCGAGCAACACCTCGGCGAGCGTCGCGCCAAGACCGCCCTGGCCGATGGGATTGACCGCCTCGGCCCCCGATCCGGCGGCGGCAAGACTGGCGCGGATCGCATCGCCGATGCTGCGCGTCTCGGCGACGAAGGCGTCCTCGCCGGTCTGGCCGGACAGGACCGAGGTGGCGAGCCCCGCCAGATCCGCCGAATGGCGCGAGAGTTCGCCGACCAGCAGCAGCCGCGGCACCTCGGTATCGGCCAGCACGCGGTAATTCTGCTGCGCGCCCCAGAGGAGATAGATCGCCGCCGCCAGATTGGCCCAGAGGATGAAGACGATCAGCCCGACCAGCAGCAAAAGCCGCCGCCAGACGCGGCCGCCCGGGCGGGGCGTACGGCTCATGGCGCCCGCCCTTCCAGCGCGGTCAGCGCCCCGTCGATGGCGGCCAGCTGGCCGGCGATGCGTTCGTCCCAGTTACGGATCAGGGCGCGTTGGGCGGCGGGCAGGTCGGTCAGTTCCATCACCCGGCTGACGGCGGGCCCACGGTCGAGGTTCAGCACCTCGCTTTCACTGACCGGCAGGCGCGAGAGCTGGCGGGCCAGCAGGTCCAGCGCATGCCCGTCGCCCCGCCCGCGCAGGGCCTCCAGCCGCGACCAGAGCAGGCGGCGGGTTTCCAGCCGGTCGGTGATCGCCAGATCGAAGAGCACATTCACCGCCCAGAACCGGTCCGAGGCAAGGCCCGCGTTGTAATCGAGCCAGCGCGAGCGCAGCGCGGTGGTGATCTCGGACGGGATCAGCGCGCCCGCCTCCTCGCGCACCGGGGCCGAGGCGGGGATGCGGCCGATGCCGGGCGTCAGCATCAGCCGCTGCCCCTCGTCCCCCGTCACCAGCGTGAGAAAGGCGCAGCCCATGCCCGGGTCCCCGGCCCCGGCCAGAACGCCGATCTGCGCCGGGAACAGGACCGCGGGCGTGCCGTAGTGGAACATCAGTTCGGGTTGCGAGGAACCGGCGAGGAAGTCGATGGTCAGCCCGATGTCGAAGCGTCCGCTGCGCACCCCGTCGGTGACGGCAAAACTGCGCGAGGTGACGGTGGCGAGGTTGCGCGCCAGCCGCAGCAGGAAACCCCAGCCGTCGTTCCAGCCCCGCACCTGCAGGAACCGCTCGACCAGCATATGCGAGGTGCCCGAGCGCGAGGGCGGCGCCATGCCGATCTGCCCCTCGTAGCGGCGGTCAAGCAGCTCTTCCCAGCTGCGCGGCACCCGCTGCCCGCCGTCCCGACGCAGCGTCCAGCCGATCGAGGAAATGGCGAAGGGCGCATAGCCCGCCTGCCCTGCCGCCGCGCAGCTGCCGTCCCCCGCGAAACGGCCGTCACGGGAGAGGATCTCGAACGCCTCGGGCGAGGAGGCGAAGAAGACGTCGAAGGCCCGGGCATTGCCGCGCAGAAGCTCCTCGACCGCGGCGACGGTGTTCTTGTTGAGGACCAGAACCTCGGTCCCGGGGTGATGGGCGCGGAAGGCCTCGACCAGCGGGGCGGTGGTGGCGGGGGGCAGCGAGGTGAGGATGCGCAGCACCTCGGCCCCGGCGGGCGGGGCGGCGAGGGCCAGAAGCGCGGCGCCCAGTCCCGCAAGGCGCAGCCGGAACCGGGGCCACGCCCGGCGCGGCGGCATTCTGTTGTTGCGGGCCATCCTCCCTGCCCTCCTGCCTGCGGCGCCCCAAGGGGTACGCTCCCGTCCGGGGCGTGGCAGGGGCCTCCACTGCCCCTGTCGCCCCGGCACGGGATCTTGTCCTTTCCCGACCCGGCGTGGATAGCGCAAAGGCCTGCGGGACGGTCAAGGAAACCGGCGCAGCGGGGAAACGTGTCACTTTTGACACGCGCCCCGCCACCCCGGGTCAGAGGTCCAGCATCCGCGGCAGGCCGCTCAGAACCTCCGCCCCGTCCTTGCGCAGCACCACGATGTCTTCCAGCCGGACGCCGAACTGGCCGGTCAGATAGATCCCGGGCTCGATGGAGAAGACATTGCCTTCCTCCAGCACGCTGTCCGACGTGGCGGTGATATAGGGCGTCTCGTGCACATCCATGCCCAGCCCGTGGCCGGTGCGGTGGACGAAACGCGGCCCGTAGCCCGCAGCCTCGATCACGCCGCGCGCCGCGGCGTCGACCTCACGGGCGATGGCGCCCGGCTTGGCGGCGTCGAGCGCCGCCTGCACGGCGGCCTCGACCGTCTCGCGGACCTTCTTGTACTCGGCCGGCTCCTCGCCGAACCAGAAGCTGCGCGTCATGTCCGAGGGATAGCCGCCGATCCGGCAGCCGGTGTCGATCAGCACCGCCATGTTGTCTTCCAGCACCGTCTCGCCGGTGTGGTGGTGCGGGAAGGCGCCGTTGGCACCGAAGCCGATGATGGTGAATTCGGCCGCCGCGCCATGCGCCTTGTAATAATCGCGGATGATCGCCTGCAGCTCCAGCTCGGTCATGCCCGCGCGAAGCTGGGTCATCGCATGGCGCACCGCGTCGTCGTTGAGCCGGGCGCAGGCGATCAGCGCCTCGGTCTCGGCCGCGTCCTTGCGGGCGCGCAACCGGCCGATGGTGTCGGCGGTGTAGCGGCGTTTCGGCGCCTCCAGCGCATCCAGCACCATCAGCGCGAAATCGGCGCGCATCGTCTCGTCCAGGACGATGGACAGGCCCGGACGCTTGGCATCGCACTTGTCCAGAAGCGCGGCCAACGCGGCGGCGGGTCCTTCGGCATCGGCCCATTCATGGAACGGCAGATCGGTATGCTGGCGGGCCATGTCGGCATTCAGAGCGGGCATCAGGAAGCCCGCGTAATCCTTGGCGACAATGACCAGCACCGGGCGTTCGTCGCCATGCGGATCGACGCCGGTCAGATAGACCATGCTGGTCGAGGGGCCGAGGACCACGAGGTCGGTGGCGGTTTCAGCCATGACCGCGCGCAGGGCGGCAAGGCGGGTTTCGTGGATCCCCATCGGGACCTCCGTATCTTGGCGTGAAAAGGGCCGCCCGCAACTGGCGGACGGCCCGGGTTCAGCTCAGGCCGTGGCCTCGATCACTCGGTCTTCTCGACCAGACGGTAATAAACGAAATCCGAGGTCGCGCCGTTCACATAGCCCGAGACACGGTTCGACATCGCCACCTGATAGGACGCCTGGAACATGATCACGATGGGGCTTGCGGCCTGCACCTGACGCTGCAGGTCCAGATACATCTCCTCGCGCCGCGCCGGGTCGGCTTCGGTGAGCGCGGCCATCGTTTCCTGATTCATCGCCTCGGGCACGGCCCAGGAATTGCGCCAGGTCGTGGTCGCCGCATAGGCGTCCTGGTTGTTGTTCGCGTTATAGGCGAAGGCCTTGGCGTTCGAATGCGGGTCCATGAAGTCCGGGCCCCAATAGAGGAGCATCGCCTGATGGCTGCGCTCGCGGTAGCGGGTGATCACCTGGCTGCCGGTGCCGGGCAGGATCTCGAAGTTGATGCCCGCGGGCGCGAAGGAGGCCTGCAGCGATTGCGCCATGTCGGTGAAGGGGGCTGCGTTGATCACGTCCAGCGTCACGGTGATCGGCAGTTCGACCCCGGCATCGGCCAGGATCTGCTCGGCCCGGGCCGGGTCATAGGTGAAGGGCGTGTCGTTCAGCGCGCCCGGGAAGCCGTTCGGCCAGAAGGCCTGATGGACTTCCATCTGACCGGCGAGGAAGCTGTCCACCATGCCCTGATAGTTCACGAGGTAACGCGCGGCTTCCCAGACGGCGGGGTTGGTCAGCTGAGCGTCGGCCTGGTTGAAGGACAGGAAATGGACCGCGGCCTGCGGGAAGGTCTCGACGCTGAGCGCGTCGGTATCGAGCCCGGCGATCTGGTCCGGGGTCAGGTTGCGCGCCAGATCGACGTCGCCCTGCTCCAACAGCAGCTGCTGGGTGGCCGATTCCGCGACATGGCGGATGATGACGCCGTCAATCGCCGGGGCGCCGTTGAAGTAGTTCTCGTTGGCCTCCAGCCGGATCATCTCGGCCGGGCGGAACATGCGCAGCGAGAAGGGACCCGAGCCCGCCGAATTGGCGTTCAGCCAGGCGTTGCCCATATCGCCGTCGACCTCATTGGCCATGACGGTTTCCGCGTCCACGATCGAGGCCGGGCGCGCGGCCAGCACGTTCATCACGAAGGCGGGCGAGAAGTCGCCGGCGTAGCGGATGGTGACGGTGTTTCCCTCGCCGGCGGTGACCATCTGGTCCACGTTCTCGGGCGTCCAGCCGAGCTGGGTCAGGATGAAGGCGGGCGTGAGGTTCAGCTTGACCACGCGGGCGAGCGAGAAGACCACATCCTCGGGCCGCACCGGGTTGCCGGAATGGAAGGTGGCGCCATCCCGCAGGGTGAAGGTGATGGTCTTGCCCTCGGCGTCGATCTCCCAGCTTTCGGCCAGACCCGGCGCCAGCACACTGGTGTCGGCGGCGTCGTATTGCACGAGGCGGTCATAGACATTGGTGACCAGCTCGCCCGAGGTGAATTCATAGGCCTGCGCCGGGTCGATGGCGACGATGTCGTCGATGTTCTGGGCCACGACCAGCACGTCGGCGGGCGTGTCGGCAAGCGCGGGCAGCGCGCTCATCGGCATCGCCAGCACGGCGGCCAGGATGGCAGGGCGAAGGATGGACATGGCAGTCTTTCTCCGTGTTGGTTTCAGGGTTAGAGATTGGCCGGCAGCATCTCGGGGATGATGTCCGGCAGGTGGGTCTTGGGCCGGCCGCCAAGGACCGAAAGCGTCCCGGTCCACAACAGCCGCGCGGGCCGGTCAGTGCGGTTGGCCCAGGCATGGGGGGTCGAGCCGCTGTAATGCAGGCTGTCACCCTCGCGCAGCAGGAAGGTCTCGTCGCCCAGCGTCTGGGCCACCTCACCCTCCAGGACAAAGAGGATCTCCTCGCCCTCATGCGCCACGGTTTCCGAGACGAAACCGGGCGGCACATGCAGCAGATAGGACGACAGTTCCGAGCCCGGGAAAGGCGTGGCCAGCGCCTCGTAGACCATGCTGGAGCCATCGACCGAAAACTGCCCCCGCTGCCCGGCCCGGGTCAGCGCATCAGAGGGGCGCGAGCCGCCGACGAAATGTTCGAGCCCCAGATCGAGCCCGGCGGCGATCTGCGCCATGGTGCCCAGGGACGGCGAGGCAAGGCCCCTTTCCACCTGGCTCAGGAACCCCGGCGAAAGCCCGGCGCGGTCGCACAGCTGCTGCAGGGTCAGCCCCAATTGCTTGCGCCGCCGCCGGATGCGGGTGCCGAGATTGGGGTCGGTCTGGGGCTTCGGTCTGGCCATCTCTGCGGGGGCGCCGCGCTCCGGTTTGTCAAAATTTTTTTGATCTAACCAAACTTTTTTGTTACAGCCAAGAAAATTGTTGTCAGGTTCGGCAACAGAACGCCGCTTTTCCCTGCCGCCCGGGCGCCTGTCCGGCGGGCGCTTCCCCTGCAGGAGTCCCATGAGCACAGATGTAGAATCCGCCGCCCTTTCCGGCCCTTCGGCGCCGAGACGGCGCGGACCGCGCCGCTTTGCCGGGCTGCGCCGGCTGGTGGAATTCCTGGTGATTCTCGCCTTCACCTTCCTGGGCCTGCTGGCGATCACCTTCTTCATCGGCCGGGTGATTCCCATCGACCCGGTGCTCTCGGTCGTGGGCGACCGCGCCACCGCCGCGCAATACGAGGCGGCGCGAGTCGCCATGGGCCTCGACCAGCCGCTGCCGGTGCAATTCGTGCATTATGTGGCGGATGTCTTCTCGGGCGATCTGGGGCGCTCGGTCTCGACCAACCGGCCGGTGGCCGACGACCTCGCCCGCGTCTTCCCGGCAACGCTGGAGATGGCGACGATCGGCATCGTCATCGGCGTCCTGCTGGGCGTGCCGCTGGGCGTGCTGTCGGCCGTGAAACGGGGCCGGCTCATCGACCAGCTGATCCGCATCTTCGCGCTGCTGGGCTATTCGGTCCCCGCCTTCTGGCTGGGCCTTGTCGGGCTCGCGCTCTTCTACGCCGGGCTGGGCTGGGTCGGCGGGCCGGGGCGGGTCGACATCTTCTATGACGGGCTGGTCGATCCGGTGACGGGCCTTCTGCTGGTCGACAGCCTGATCGCGGGCGATCTGGACGTGTTCTTCTCGGCGCTCGATCACATCATCCTGCCCGCCACGATCCTCGGCTTCTTCTCGCTCGCCTATATCGCCCGGATGACGCGCTCCTTCATGCTGGATCAGCTGGGGCAGGAATACGTGACGACCGCCCGGGTGAAGGGCGTGCCGGAATGGAAGGTGATCTGGGTCCATGCCTTCGGCACGATTCGCGTGCCGCTGATCACCGTGATCGGGCTTTCCTACGCCGCCCTGCTGGAAGGCTCGGTGATGATCGAGACGGTGTTCAGCTGGCCGGGCATCGGCAATTACCTGACCACCGCATTGTTCAACGCCGACATGAACGCGGTTCTGGGCGCGACGCTGGTCATCGGGACGGTCTTCATCCTGATCAACAAGCTGTCCGACATCCTTTACCGCATCCTCGATCCCCGGAGCCGTACATGAGCCCGAAAACGATGGGTCTGTCTGCCTGGCTGACCGACGACGCCCCCGCCTCGCGCGCGCAGGCCAATCTGGGCCGCGCCTATGACATCTTCCGCCGCCTGTGCCGCAACCCGCTGGCGGCGCTGGGGATGGCGATCCTGCTGGTGCTGGTGCTCTGCGCCGCCTTCGCGCCCTGGATCGCGCCCTATTCGCCGATCGGGCAGGACCTGCCGAACCGGCTGCTGCCGCCGTCCGCCGCGCATTGGATGGGCACCGACGAGTTGGGCCGCGACATCTTTTCCCGCGTGGTGCATGGGGCGCGGCTGACGCTGCTGATCGTCGGGCTGGTCGCGGTGATCTCGGCCCCTGTCGGGCTGATCCTCGGCGCGGTGTCAGGGTATTTCGGCGGCTGGGCGGACCGGATCCTGATGGGGATCACCGATATCTTCCTGTCGCTGCCGAAGCTCATTCTGGCGCTGGCCTTCGTCGCCGCACTGGGTCCGGGGATCGAGAATGCGATCATCGCCATCGCCATCACTGCCTGGCCGCCCTATGCCCGCCTCGCCCGGGCCGAGACGCTGACCTTCCGCAATGCCGAATTCGTGCAGGCGGCGCGGCTGGCGGGCGGCAGCCACGCGCGGGTCATCGGGCTGCATATCCTGCCGCTCTGTACCTCCTCCACCATCATCCGGGTGACGCTCGACATGGCCGGGATCATCCTGACCGCCGCGGGCCTCGGCTTCCTCGGTCTCGGCGCGCAGCCGCCCCTGCCGGAATGGGGCGCGATGATCTCGCGCGGGCGGGCCTTCATTCTGGACCAATGGTGGGTCGCGACCATGCCGGGCTTCGCCATCATCGTCGTCTCGCTGGGCTTTTGCTTCCTCGGCGACGGGCTGCGCGACGTGCTGGATCCGAAGAGCGGGGACAAGGCATGAGCCTGCTGGATATCCAAAACCTCACCGTCACCTTCCCCACCCCCCGGGGCCCGGTCAACGTGGTCGATGGCGTCTCGCTGACCCTGGGAACCGAGCGGCTGGGCATCGTCGGCGAATCGGGCTCGGGCAAGTCGATGACCGGCCGCGCGATCCTGGGGCTGGTGCGCCCGCCGGGCGTGGTGAAAGCCGACCGCATGGAGTTCGAGGGGCAGGAATTGCAGGGCCTCTCCGACCGGGCGATGCGCAAGATCCGCGGCGCGCGGATCTCGATGGTCATGCAGGACCCGAAATTCAGCCTGAACCCGGTGATGACCGTGGGCCGCCAGATCGAGGAGGCGCTCCGCACCCACGAAAGCCTGCCCCGCCGGGCGCTGAAAGCCCGCGTGGCCGAGATGCTGGAGGCCGTCCGCATCCATGACCCCGAGCGGGTGATGGGCCTTTACCCGCACGAGGTTTCGGGCGGGATGGGCCAGCGCATCATGATCGCCATGATGCTGATCCCCCGCCCCCGCATCCTGATCGCCGACGAGCCGACCTCGGCGCTGGATGTCAGCGTGCAGGGGCAGGTGCTGGACCTGATCGACGAGCTGGTGCGCGAGAACGGCATGGGCATGATGCTGGTCAGCCACGACCTGCATCTGGTCGGCCGCTATTGCGACCGGGTGATGGTGATGAACGCGGGCCAAGTGGTCGAGACGCTGGACGCCAAGAATCTGCACGCGGCGCAGCATCCCTACACGAAGGGCCTGCTGGCCGCCGTCCCCCGGATGAACGAAACGCGCGCCGAGCTGCCGACGCTCGACCGCTCGCAATGGGCTTCGACATGAGCGCCATCCATCTGAAAGACCTGAACATCTTCTACGGTGACACGCAGGTCGTGCATGACGTCACCCTCGACGTGGCACCGGGCGAAAGCTTCGCGCTGGTCGGCGAATCCGGCTCGGGCAAGTCGACGATCCTGAAGGCGATCATGGGCCTCGCGCCCGACTGGACCGGCACCATCGAGGTTGACGGCAAGCCCCGCAGCCACGGGCCGGACCGGGCCTTTTCGCGCCAGTGCCAGATGGTGTTCCAGGACCCCTACGGTTCCTTGCACCCGCGCAAGACCATCGACGCCACGCTGGCCGAGCCGCTGCTGATCCACGGGCTGAAGAACCGCGACGCGCGGGTGGTGGAACTGCTGGGCGAGGTGGGCCTCGACGCGCGCTTCCGCTTCCGCTTTCCGCACCAGCTGTCCGGCGGGCAGCGCCAGCGCGTCGCCATCGCCCGCGCCCTGGCGCTGGAACCGCGGTTCCTGCTGCTGGACGAGCCGACCTCGGCGCTGGATGTCTCGATCCAGGCCGAGATCCTGAACCTCTTGAAACGGCTCAGGAAAGAACGCGGGCTGACCTATCTCATGGTCACGCACAACCTGCCCGTCGTCGCCTTCATGTGCGACCGGCTGGCGGTGATGCGGCACGGCCGGATCGAGGAAATCGCCAGTGCCGAGGCGCTGAAGACCGGCGCCCTGGCCACCCCCTATGCGCGCGAGCTTTACCGGCTCAGCAATCCCGAAGAAACGGCCGAGGAACAGCCATGACCACCCCGCTTGCCACCTTCACCGCAGCCCTCGAAAACGCCCGCACCCGGGCCGAGGCCTTCGACGCGCTCGGCGCCTATGTCGCGGCCGAGATCGGCGTGAAGCTCTTCACCGTCTCGACCATGAAACTGGACGAAAAGATCGCCCGCCGTGCCTGGACCAACATGCCGGAGGCCTATCCCGTCTCGGGCGACAAGGCGGTCGAGCGGGATGCCTTCTACGAGGAAGTCATCGACCAGGGCCGCTGCTTCATCCGCAACACGATCGAGGAGATCGCGCTGGTCTTTGGCGATCATGCGCTGATCAAGTCGCTGGGCTGCGGCTCGGTCCTGAATATCCCGGTGCGGATCAAGGGCCAGTTCACCGGCACGCTCAACCTGTTGGACGCGGACCATTATTTCGACCCGGCGACGGTCGAGCGCTGCGTCGCGCTCCTGCATGTGCCGGGCATCGCCTGCTTCCTCTTGCCGGAATGACACGCGAAGGGGCGGGCCCCTCCCGCCCCCCGCACGCGCTGGTTGAAGCGCTCGGTTGACGCCCCCCTGACCCTTGGTCTATGACAGCCGGACTGTCAGGGGAGTCCCGCCCAAGGGACTGAGAGGCTGATGGCAGGGGCAACCCTGCGGTGACGCGACCCTTTGAACCTGACCCAGTTGATACTGGCGTAGGAAGCACAAGCGGTCGCGCTGCCGGTCCCGAAAGGGTCGGTCCGCCCACGGGAAAGGTCCAGACCGGATCCCGACACGGCACAGGGCGACCACGGGAATTCCCGGCTTCTTCCCCTATTCGACGGGTCATCAACGCGAAGAGGCTTTGATGAACCAGATCGACCTGAACCCGCAACCCGCCGCGCGGGCCTCGGCCCTGCCCGAGGTCACCACCGGGCCCCTGCCCGCCTCGACCAAGCGCCATGTCGCGGGCCAATTGCACCCAGACATCCGCGTGCCGATGCGCGACATCGCGCTGCATCCTTCGGCGGGCGAGCCGCCGGTCACGGTCTACGATGCCTCGGGCCCCTATACCGACCCTGCCGTCACGACCGACATCACCCGCGGCCTGCCGCCGCTGCGCGAGGGCTGGATCGCCGCCCGGGGCGATTGCGAGGCCTATGAGGGCCGCGCCCTGCACCCCGCCGACAACGGCTTCGTCTCGGGCGAGCGGCTGACGCCGACCTTCGCCCTGACCCGCGCCCCGCTCAGGGCCCGCAACGGCGCCGCGGTCACCCAGCTGGCCTATGCCCGGGCCGGGATCATCACCCCTGAGATGGAATTCGTGGCGATCCGCGAGAATCTGGGCCGCACCGCCACCGCCGGTCCCCGCGACGGCGAGGATTTCGGCGCCGCGATCCCCGATCTGGTCACGCCCGAGTTCGTCCGGCAGGAGATCGCCGCCGGCCGCGCCATCATCCCCGCCAACATCAACCACCCCGAGCTGGAGCCGATGATCATCGGCCGCAATTTCGCGGTGAAGATCAACGCCAATATGGGCACCAGCGCCGTCACTTCCTCCATGGCCGAGGAAGTCGACAAGATGGTCTGGGCGATCCGCTGGGGTGCCGATACGGTCATGGACCTGTCGACCGGGCGCAACATCCACAACACCCGCGAATGGATCCTGCGCAACGCGCCGGTGCCGATCGGCACCGTGCCCCTCTATCAGGCGCTGGAGAAGGTGAACGGCATCGCCGAGGACCTGACCTGGGAGGTGTTCCGCGACACGCTGATCGAACAGGCCGAGCAGGGGGTGGATTACTTCACCATCCACGCGGGCGTGCGGCTGCACATGATCCCGCTGACCGTGAACCGGGTGACCGGCATCGTCAGCCGCGGCGGCTCGATCATGGCGAAATGGTGCCTGCACCACCACCGCGAGAGCTTCCTCTACGAGCATTTCGCCGAGATCTGCGACATCATGCGGGCCTATGACGTGAGCTTCAGCCTGGGTGACGGGCTGCGCCCCGGCTCGATCGCCGATGCCAACGACGCGGCCCAATTCGCCGAGCTGGAGACGCTGGGGGAACTGACGCAGATCGCCTGGGCCAAGGATTGTCAGGTGATGATCGAGGGGCCGGGCCATGTCGCCATGCACAAGATCAAGGCCAATATGGACAAGCAGCTGGCCACCTGCGGCGAGGCGCCGTTCTATACCCTCGGCCCGCTGACCACGGATATCGCGCCGGGCTATGACCATATCACCAGCGCCATCGGCGCGGCGATGATCGGCTGGTTCGGCACCGCCATGCTCTGCTACGTGACGCCCAAGGAACATCTGGGCCTGCCCGACCGCGCCGATGTGAAGACCGGGGTCATCACCTACAAGATCGCCGCCCATGCCGCGGACCTCGCCAAGGGTCTGCCCGGCGCGCAGGCCCGCGACGATGCGCTGAGCCGGGCACGGTTCGAGTTCCGCTGGGAGGATCAGTTCAACCTCTCGCTCGACCCCGAGACCGCCTGCGCCTTCCACGACGAGACCTTGCCGAAAGAGGCCCACAAGACCGCGCATTTCTGCTCCATGTGCGGGCCGAAATTCTGCTCGATGCGGATCAGCCACGACATCCGCTCGGAAGCGCAGAAAGAGGGGATGGCGGCGATGGCCGAGAAGTTCCGCGAGAAGGGCGAGGTCTATCTGCCCAAGGACGGGGCGGCGGAATGATCACCGTTCTGGGGGCCGGCGTGGCGGGGCTTTGCACCGCAACCGCGCTGGCCGAACGGGGGCGCGCCCTGCGCGTCCTCGACCCCGGGCCCGAGGGGGCCGGGGCAAGCTGGCTGGCGGGCGGCATGCTGGCACCCGATGTGGAAAGCGACGGCGCCCCGCCCGAGGTGGCGCGGCTGGGCGCCACCGCCGCCGATTGGTGGGCGGCGCGGGTCGCGGGGGTGGAGCGGCGCGGCACGCTGGTGGTGGCGCCCCCGCGCGACGGGGCGGAACTCGACCGCCTTGCGCTGCGCACCCGGGGCCATCAGCGTCTGGGGCCGGAGGGCATCGCCGCGCTGGAGCCGGACCTCGCCGGGCGCTTTCCCGCCGCGCTGTTCTACCCGAATGAGGCCCATCTCGACCCCCGCGCCGCGCTCAAATCACTGGCCGAAGGGTTGCGAAAACGCGGGGTGGAGATCCGTCACAATGCCCCCCTGCCCGAGGGGGAGGTGATCGACTGCCGCGGCATCGCCGCCCGGGGCACCCTGCCCGGCCTGCGCGCCGTGCGGGGCGAGATGATGCTGCTGCATTGCCCCGACCTCCGGCTGACCCGGCCCCTGCGGCTGCTGCATCCGCGGTTCCCGGTCTACCTCGTGCCCCGCGGTCAGGGCCTCTACATGCTGGGCGCGACGATGATCGAAAGCGACGCGACCGGCCCGCTCACCCTACGCAGCAGCATGGAACTGATGGCCGCTGCCTTCGCGCTGCATCCTGCCCTCGCCGAGGCCGCCGTGCTGGAAACCGGCAGCGGGTTGCGCCCCGCCTGGCCCGACAACCTGCCCCGCGTCTGTCGCACGGAGGGGCGGCTGCACCTCAACGGCCTCTATCGCCACGGCTTCCTGACCGCGCCCGCGCTGGCCGAGCAGCTGGCCGACACCCTCACCGCACCGGAGCCCGCCCATGCGCCTTGACCTGAACGGCACGCCCACCGAGATCACCGCCACCACGCTCGCCGAGGCCCTGACCGAACTCGGCTACCAGACCGGCGCCCTCGCCACCGCCCTGAACGGCCGCTTCGTCCCCGCGGGCGAGCGCGCCGCAACCCCGCTGCGCGAGGGCGACCGGATCGAGGTTCTGGCGCCGATGCAGGGGGGCTGAGATGCAGCTCTACGACATCGAACTCCCCTCGCGTCTGATGCTGGGCACGGCGCAATACCCCTCGCCCTCGGTGCTGGCCGAGGCCATCGCCGCCTCGGGCGCCGCCGTCGTCACCGTCTCACTGCGGCGCGAGGCCGCCGGGGCGCCGGGGGCGAACGGTTTCTGGTCGCTCATCCGGCAGACCGGCGCCCGCATCCTGCCCAACACCGCCGGGTGCCATTCGGTCACCGAGGCCGTCACCACTGCCCGCATGGCGCGCGAGGTCTTCGGCACCGACTGGATCAAGCTGGAGGTGATCGGCAATGCCGACACGCTGCAACCCGACCCCTTCGCGCTGGTCGAGGCGGCACGGATCCTGACGGCCGAGGGCTTCTCGGTCCTGCCCTACACGACCGAGGATCTGATCGTCGGCGAGCGCCTGCTGGACGCCGGATGCCGCGTGCTGATGCCCTGGGGTGCCCCCATCGGCACCGGCCGCGGCCTGCGGCATGCCGAGGCGCTGGCGACGATGCGTCAGCATTTCAGGGACGTGCCGCTCATTGTCGACGCGGGGCTCGGCGCCCCCAGCCAGGCGGCACGGGCGCTGGAGATGGGCTTTGACGGCGTGCTTTTGAACACCGCCGTGGCCCGGGCGGGCGATCCCGTCGCCATGGCCCGGGCCTTCGGTCAGGCGGTCGCCGCCGGGCGGCTGGCCTACGAGGCCGGGCTGATGCCGCCCCGCGACATGGCGGCGCCCTCGACACCGGTGCTGGGCATGGCCGACCTCGGTCTGGGCGGTCTGACATGAGGCTGCCGCGCGTCTATGCCGTCCTGCCCGATGCGGCGATGATCGCCCGGCTGGTGCCGCAGGGCCTGCGCCTGGTGCAGCTGCGCTTCAAGGGCGCGGCCGAGGACGTGCCCGGCCAGATCGCCGCCGCCATGGCCGTGTGCGCCCGCCACGGCGCGCAGCTGGTGGTCAACGACCACTGGCGGGAAGCGCTCGATCAGGGCGTCGATTTCATCCACCTCGGGCAGGAGGATCTGGACAGCGCCGACACCGCCGCCATTGCCCGCGCCGGGGCCCTGCTGGGGATCTCCACCCATGACCGGGCGGAACTCGACCGGGCTCTGGCGCTCTCGCCCGCCTATGTCGCGCTGGGGCCGATCTGGCCGACCCAGCTGAAGGTGATGCGCTGGCAGCCGCAGGGGCTCGAGAAGGTCCGCCGCTGGAAGGCACGGATCGGCGACCTGCCCCTCGTCGCCATCGGCGGGATCACGGCCGAGCGTCTGCCGGGACTTTTCGCCGCCGGGGCGGATGTCGCCGCGGTGGTCACCGATCTGGTCACCGCCTCCGATCCCGAGGCAAGGACCCGGCACTGGCTGACCGAGGCGGAGGCCGCGCATGACCCGCTATGACCGCCAGATCGCCGTCCCCGGGGTAGGCCCCAAGGGTCAGGCCCGGCTCAGCGCCGCGCGGGTGTTGGTGGTCGGCGCCGGGGGCCTGGGTTCGGCGGTGATCCCGGCACTGGCGGCGGCGGGGGTGGGGTACCTCACCATCGTCGACACCGACACCGTGGCCCTGAGCAACCTTCACCGCCAGACCCTCTTCCGCGAGGCCGAGATCGGCCAGCCCAAGGCCCCCCTCGCCGCCTCCCGCGCTGCGGAGATGAACCCCGATTGCCGCACTCTCGGCCTGACCCTGAGGCTCGACCCGGCCAACGCCCCGGCCCTGATCGCCGAGGCCGATCTGGTGATCGACGCCGCCGACAGTTTCGCCGTGACCTATACGCTGTCGGACCTCTGCAAGGCGTCAGGTAAGCCCTTGATTTCAGCCTCGGTCCTGGGGCGCTCAGGCTATGCCGGTGCCTTCTGCGGCGGCGCCCCCTCCGTCCGGTCGGTGTTTCCCGACCTGCCCGCGCAGGCGGCCAGCTGCGCCACCGCCGGGGTCCTCGGTCCCGCCGTCGCCGCGCTGGGGGCGGTGCAGGCGCAGATGGCGCTCACGCTGCTGATCGGGCTCTCGCCCAGCCCGCTGGGGCGGCTTGTAACCCTCGATATGGAACGCTGGCATTTCGGCGGCTTCGACTTCCGGAACGCGGAGGAGGTGCCGGGCTTCGGCTTCCTCGCAGCGATGCAGATCGAACCCGGGGACCTCCTCATCGACCTGCGCCCGCCGGGCAGCGTCGCGACCCTGCCGGGCGCGGTGTCGCTCAGCCCCGAGGCCCTCGCCCAATGGCCGATCCCCCCGGGGCGCGTGGTGCTCTGCTGTTCGAGCGGCCTGCGCGCCTGGCGCGGCGCCTCGGCGCTGGCCGCGCGCGGGGCGACGCGGCTCGCGCTGCTGGCGGATGGGCAATGAGCGTGCTGATCATTGCCGGGCTCGACAGCTCGACCGGCGCCGGGCTGGCCCGGGACCTCGCGGTGATGGCCGAGCTGGGCCTGCCTGCGCGCATTGCCGCAACCGCGGTGACGGCGCAGGATTCGGCGGGCGGCTGCCTGCAGCATCCGTTGCCCGCCCCTATGGTCGCCGCGCAGATCCACGCCGCGGGGCCGGTCCGGGCGGCCAAGCTGGGGATGCTGGCGGATGCGGAGATCGTGGCGGCCGTGGCCGACTCGCTGCCCCCGGTGCCCACCGTGCTGGACCCCGTCCTCGCCACCAGCGCCGGGGTCGGCCTGATCGACGCGGCGGGTCTGGCGGCGATGATCGCCGTGCTGTTCCCCCGCGCGACCCTGATCACCCCCAACCTGCCCGAAGCCGCCCGGCTGACCGGCCTGCCCGAGGCGACCGCCCCCGACCGGCTGGCCGCGGCCCTCTTCGAACTGGGGGCGCGGGCCGTCCTGCTGAAAGGCGGCCATGGAACGGGGACCGAGGCGGTCGACTGGCTCTGCCGCCCGGACGCCCCTGCCCTGCGACTCGCCTCGCCCCGCAAACCCGGCACGAAACGCGGCACCGGCTGCACCCTGGCCAGCGCCATCGCCGGGCATCTGGCGCTCGGGGCCGATCTGCCGACGGCCTGCGCCCGGGCCAAGGCCCATCTCGACGGCTGGTTCTGACTGGCAGCGCCTCCCCCCGGAAGGCATGGCGCCGCCCGGATCGAATGCCCTTGGGCAAAGCAAGCTTCGACCGAGCGTCCCGGACCGCGAACCTGACGGCCGCGGTCCGGGGCTCACTCAGCTCGCGTCGACAAGCTCGCTGATCTTGCCATCCGTCAGGGTGATGAAGGAGGTGCCCGCCATCTCGATGACCTGACCGGCCTTCCATCCGTTCGGCAGATCGGCCCGGATGGTCGCCCGATAGGCGATCCGCAAGGCGACGCGATCGTCGATCGCGATGCAATCGGTCACCTCCTGCCGCCGCTCGGCAAAGAGCTGCACACCCTGCTCGGCCAAGCCCCGAAACTCGCTGATCCCCTTGGTCCTGTTCGTCTCTGCTCCGCCGGATTTGTTGACGAAAAGGATATCGTCGGACAGGCAGTCGAGCGTCGCGGCCACATCCATTGCGTTGTAGGCATCAAGATAACGCATGACGACAGGGGGAACGGCGTCCATTCGAAACACTCCAGTTTTTCGCCTTCGGAGTGGTCGCCATACACCGGCTTCGGGACAGCTGCCATGGCGGCCCTGACCGACGCCGCGCTCGTCGTTGCCGGTTCAAAGGCACGCTGCCGCGCCCCCGTTCAGCGAGGGATCGGTGGTACTTTGCGGATTGGGGGAAGGATGGCGGAGAGACAGGGATTCGAACCCTGGGTGGGCTCTCACCCACAACGGTTTTCGAGACCGCCCCGTTCGACCGCTCCGGCACCTCTCCGCGCTTCGGTGGTCAACGTGGGGCGGATTTAGCGGGGTTCGCGGGCGGGTGCAAGGGGGTTTCGGCATCGCCGGGAATGTCGAAGCCGGGCGGCGCCAGGGTGAAGCCCGCGAAGTCGAAACCGGGCGAGACGAGGCAGGAAACCAGCGTGAATTCCCCGGTCGTGCGGGCCGCCTGCCAGTGATGGGGCGCGACGATCACCTGCGGCGTCAGGGGGGCGAGAGAATGGGCGCGGGCGGGGCCGGCCTCGGTCTCGCTCAGCCGCAGGATCAGGGGGGCGCCGGCGTGGTAGAGCCAGATCTCGGTCTGGTCGATCCGGTGCCAGTGCGAGACCTCGCCCGCCTTCAGGAGGAACAGGATCGCGGTGCCGGAGGGGCGCTGTCCGGGCCCGGCCTGGGCCCGCCAGGTCTCGCGGTAATGACCGCCCTCGGGGTGGGGGATGAGGCCCAGCTGGGCGATGAGCGCGTCGGGGTCCATGGGGGGAGGATGGCCCCGGAACGGCCCCGAGGCAAGGGGTGTCCCACGCGTGGGACAATCCTCGGGTCGTTTCGTTTCAAGGGGTTGGGGATGACGATTAAGGATTTGGCAAGATGTCCCACACGACGCGAGGGGGTCCGGCCCCCGTAGGGTGGGTTTTCAACCCACCATCGCGGGACAGTTTCGAGGGCCCCCCGCCCTGTAGGGTGCGTGCTCGCACGCACCGATTTTGGAACCCGAGATGACAAGAGGCGACGGTCGCGCAGTGGCGGTGCGTGCCAGCACGCACCCTACGGCTGGCTGCGCAGGCGGATCGAACGCCCGTTCGGCATCGACGCCTGGGTGGTCTTGCCGGACCATATGCTTTGCGTCTGGGCGCTGCCCGAGGGGGACGCGGATTTTGCGACCCGGTGGAGCGTGATCAAGGCCCGGTTCTCGCGCGCGATGCCGCCGGTCGCGCGGCGGGCGAGCCAGGAGCGGCGGCGCGAGCATGGGGTGTGGCAGCGGCGGTTTTGGGAACACCACATCCGCGATGAACAGGATTGGGACAATCACATCCGGACTTGTTGGTTCAATCCGGTGAAACACGGGTTTGTCGAGCATCCCCGCGATTGGCCGTATTCCAGTTGGCACCGCGATAACCCGTAGGGTGCGCATTCATTGCGCACCATCCAACGTATCCGTTCGAGTTGCCGGTTGTGCGGTGAAGAGAGCAACGCCGCGGATTGACGGGGCGATTGAGGGAGCGAGGGTTTGGGCCGGGGAAAGGTGCGCAATG
The DNA here is from genome assembly GCF_034676075.1 of Pararhodobacter sp. GTDB lineage: Bacteria > Pseudomonadota > Alphaproteobacteria > Rhodobacterales > Rhodobacteraceae > Pararhodobacter. Next base: position 42,285 of record NZ_JAUCCQ010000025.1, read on the forward strand.
AATGCGCACCCTACGGCTTGCTACGGCTTGCTCGTGAACTCCACGAGGCTCGGACGAAAGAGGACCGGGAGATTCGGGTCAAAACCAGGCGACTCCGCACCATCTCTCTTTAAATTAGCGACTGAAGGTAATTCTTTATCTTTGAGGCGATCTCCAAATAATGGACAATCTCGCCATCCGAAATTTGCAAACTCGAGGTATGAGCGATCTCATTCCTCGCCCTCCTCAAATCAGAAATTGCAGACGCTATCTCTGGAGGCAACTCGAATTGATTGATGCTCGATCTGCTGAAGCGCTTTAAATTTGAACTCCATCCGCCACTGATACCTCTTGAACTGGCGATTTCTCGAAGCATTTCCTCAATCTCAATCCATGCCATAACCACCGCAAATCGTCGGTTTGAAACAATTCTTTCCATCTGCTCGCTATTGAGCGGAGCGTCAGGGTCGCCACTGGAGTCAAGTTCCCCCGGATGATCGTGCGAGAATTGCGAAATACTCTCAGACGCACTTTTTACGGCACTTGAGAAGCCGAGTTGCATCCCGCCAGCACGAAAGTGATCCAGCCGAAGGCCCACCAGCAGATTGGAAATCACGTTACGGAAAGCGAAACCTAGAAACACAATTGCTACCGGCCAGGCTATCGCCCCTACAACACCCTGAATGAAAACCAAAACGCCGAGGACGATCTCGGGTTCCTCATTGCACATCCAAAGCGACGAGGCGCCGTCAGCACAGCTTGGCCAAAGCGTCAAAATCAAAGCAGAAGTTGACACTCCGACAACTATTCCAAATGCGAGCTTACCTCCTTCAAGCAATGACACAGCTCACTCCCAAACCCCCTTAAACTCCCGCCACTCGCCCACGCTCATCCCCGAGGACTC
>NZ_JAUCCQ010000026.1:0-42837 GCF_034676075.1 Pararhodobacter sp.
CCGAACTTCACCCCGAGATCACCGCCTGGCGCCACGATCTGCACGAGAACCCCGAACTGATGTACGACCTGCCGCGCACCTCGGGCGTGGTGGCGGCGAAGCTTACGCAGTTCGGCTGCGACGAGGTGGTGCCGGGGATCGGCGTGTCGGGCGTGGTCGGTGTGATCCGGGGCCGCAAGACCGGCTCGGGCAAGGTGATCGGGTTCCGCGCCGACATGGATGCGCTGCCCATCACCGAGGCGACGGGGCTCGATTTCGCCTCGAAGACCCCGGGCAAGATGCATGCCTGCGGCCATGACGGGCACACGGCGATCCTGCTGGGCGCCGCCAAGTATCTGGCCGAGACGCGGAATTTCGACGGCACCGTGGTGCTGGCCTTCCAGCCCGCCGAAGAGGGCGGGGCAGGGGGCAAGGCCATGGTCGACGACGGGCTGATGGACCGCTGGAACGTGCAGGAGATCTATGGCCTGCACAACATGCCTGGCGAGCCGGTCGGCAAATTCGCGATCCGCGAGGGGGCGCTGCTGGCCTCGGCGGATGAATTCGAGATCAAGGTGACGGGGCGGGGCGGCCATGCGGCGATGCCCCATGCGGCGATCGACACCACGCTGGTCGCCAGCCATATCGTCATCGGCCTGCAATCCATCGTCGCCCGCAACATCGACCCGCTGGGCTCGGTCGTGGTGACGGTGGGCAGTTTCCACACCGATTCGGTGGTCTCGAACGTCATTGCGCACGAGGTCACGCTCAAGGGCACGGTCCGCACGCTGGATCCCGAGCTGCGGAAACTGGCGCACGAGCGGATCATTGCGCTGGTGCCGATGACCGCCCAGGCCTATGGCGCGACGGCCGAGGTGGATTTCCGCTGGGGCTATCCGGTGACGATGAACCACCCAGACCAGACGAAGTTCGCCGCCGATTGCGCCGCCGAAGTGGTGGGCGAGGCCAATGTCGACCGCGACACCAAGCCGGTGATGCCCGCCGAGGATTTCGCCTTCATGCTCGAGGCTCGGCCCGGCGCCTATATCTTTCTCGGCAACGGCGACACGCCGATGTGCCACCACCCTGCCTATCGCTTCGAGGACGAGGCCATCCCGGTGGGATGCTCGTGGTTCGTAACCCTTGCCGAACGCCGGATGCCCCTGGAGTAACGCTCATGCCCGTGAAGAACCGCTTCGCCGACTGGCTGCCTGAGATCGCCGCCTGGCGGCAAGATTTCCACGCCCATCCGGAATTGCGCTTCGATCTGCCCCGCACCGCCGGGCGGGTCGCGGAACTTTTACGCAGCTTCGGGGTGGACGAGATCACCGAGGGCGTCGGTCAGTCCGGCGTCGTCGCGGTCATCAAGGGGCGCCAGACCGGCTCGGGCCGGGTGCTGGGTTTCCGGGCCGACATGGACGCGCTGCCGATCCATGAGGCGACGGGCCTGCCCCATGCCTCGACCGAGGCGGGTAAGATGCACGCCTGCGGTCATGACGGCCACACCGCGATCCTGCTGGGCGCCGCCAAGTATCTGGCCGAGACGCGGAATTTCGATGGCACGGTGGTGCTGGCCTTCCAGCCGGCCGAGGAAATGGGCGGCGGCGCCAAGGCCATGGTCGAGGATGGCTTGATGGAGCGCTGGGGCATCCAGGAGGTCTACGGCCTGCACAACCGCCCCAACCAGCCGCTGGGCTCCTTCGCGGTGAAGCCGGGGCCGGTGCTGGCCGCGGCCGATTTCTTCGAGATCGCGGTGCGCGGCAAGGGCGGGCACGGGGCGATGCCGCATCTGGCGGCGGACACCACGCTTGCCGCGGCCGCCGTGGTCATGGCCCTGCAACAGGTCGTGGCGCGCAATGTCCCGGCGCTGCAACCGGCGGTGCTGTCGGTCACCGGCATGGCGACCGATACGATGGCGCATAACGTGATCCCCGATGCGGTCAGGCTGACCGGCACGGTGCGGACCTTCGACGTGCCCACCAAGCAGCTGATCAAGGAGCGCATCGCGCGCATTGCCGCGTCGACCGCCGAGGCCTATGGCGCCACCGCCACGCTCACCTATCAGGACGGCGTGCTGCCGACGATCAACTCGGGCCCCGAGGCCGAGGTGGCGCTGGCCGCCGCGCAGGCCGTCTCGGCCGAGATCGACACGGCCTTCGAACCCTCGATGGGCGGCGAGGATTTCGCCGATATGCTGGCCGTGCGCCCGGGCGCCTTCGTCTTCCTCGGCATCGGCCCCTCGGCCGACCTGCACCACCCGGAATATGAATTCAACGACGAGGCGATCCCGGCCGGCTGTTCCTGGTTTGCCACGCTTGCCGAACAGCGCATGCCGCTTTCGGCCTGAAAGGAGAGAGAGATGCCCGTCAAAAACCGTTTCGCCGAATTGCTGCCCGAAATCACCGCCTGGCGCCGCGATTTCCACGAGAACCCCGAACTGCTGTTCGACACCCACCGCACTGCCGGAATCGTTGCCGAGAAGCTGCGCGACTTCGGCTGCGACGAGGTGACCGAGGGGATCGGGCGCACCGGCGTGGTCGGGGTGATCAAGGGCATGGCCCAGGGCTCGGGCAAGGTGATCGGGCTGCGCGCCGATATGGACGCGCTGCCGATCTTTGAGGCGACGGGAGCGGAACACGCCTCGAAAACGCCGGGCAAGATGCATGCCTGCGGCCATGACGGGCATACGGCGATGCTGCTGGGCGCCGCCAAATACCTGGCCGAGACGCGGAATTTCGACGGCACCGTGGTGGTGATCTTCCAGCCCGCCGAAGAGGGCGGCGGCGGCGGCAAGGTGATGTGCGACGAGGGGCTGATGGAGCGCTGGGGCATCCAGGAGGTCTATGGCATGCACAACATGCCGGGCCTGCCGCTGGGCAGTTTCGCGATCCGCGAGGGCGCCTTCTTCGCCGCCACCGACACGTTCCGCATCGAGGTCGAGGGGCTGGGCGGCCATGCCGCGAAACCGCATGAGACGATCGACACGACCGTGGTCGCGGCGCAGATGGTGACGGCGCTGCAGACCGTGGCCAGCCGCAACCATGATCCGGTGAAGAACCTCGTCGTCTCGGTCACCTCGTTCCGCACTGAATCCGAGGCGTTCAACGTCATCCCTCAGCATGTCGAGCTGAAGGGGACGGTGCGGACCATGGATGCCGAGACCCGCGCCATGGCCGAAAAGCGTATCACCGCGCTCTGCACCGGCGTCGCCGAGGCCTTCGGCGCGGTGGCGCGGGTCGAGTATATCAAGGGCTATCCGGTGATGGTGAACAGCCCCGAACAGACCGAATTCGCGGCGCGCGTGGCGACCAAGATCGCGGGCGACTGCGCGCCCGCGCCGCTGGTCATGGGCGGCGAGGATTTCGCCTTCATGCTCGAGGAACGGCCGGGCGCCTATATCCTGGTCGGCAACGGCGACACGGCGATGGTGCACCACCCGAAATACGATTTCGACGACAATGCGATCCCGGCGGGCTGCTCGTGGTGGGCGGAGATCGTCGAGCAGCGGATGCCCGCCTGAGGCCGCGGGAGGGGGCGGGCTGGCGCGCGCGCCCAGAGAAACTAAAAGGGCGGGGGGCCAGCCCCCTCGGCCCCCTGCCGCGCCACGGGCGCGGCGTTCGCGGCTGAAACGCGCCACTGGCGCGTTTCCGAGACGCCGCTCACCCCCCGCCAAAGGGGACCCTCGGGCCCCCTTTGGAAACCCCCGAGGATATTTTCAGAACAAAGATGAAGATTAAGAGGGCGTTAACCTGCCATCTTTGTTCTTCAAATATCCTCGGGGGTGAGGGCCGCCCGGACGAGGCGCCGGTGGCGCGTCGTCAGGCCCGAACGCCCGGAGCGCAAGCGCAGGGCCGGACCAGCCCGCAGGGCAGAGGGGGCAGAAAGCCCCCCTTCCTTTTCCTCAGCGTCCGACGAATTCGAACGAGAATTGCCGTTGCGCGCCCTGGGGCGGGGCGGGGAAGGGCGCGGCGCGGCGGATGTGGTCGAGCGCCGCCTGATCGAGCGCCGCGCTGCCCGAGGCGCGGGCGATCTGCACCCCCGCCAGCCCGCCACCCGGCGCGATGGTGAAGGCCACGACCGCGGTGCCGCGCGCATTGACCCGGGCACGACGGACCCTCTGGATGCGCTGCATCACCTGGCCCGGGTAGTTCGAAGCCGCGGCATTGCCGGGGGCGGCGGCGGCCGCCTGCCGGGGCGCGGCTCGGGCGGCCGTGGCCTGTTGCTGGCCCTGGTCCGAGCCGCGCCTCGCGTCGCGGTCGGAATCGCCCGCGGCCTGGGCGGCGCTGGATTGTTGTGGCGGGCGCCGGGTCTCGGGGTCGGGGCGGCGCTGCGGGCGGGGGGTGTCGGCGGCGGCCATCTGGACCTCGACCTCGGGCGTGGGGGCGGTGGTCGGCGGGGTGACGGGCGCGGCGGCGGCGAGGGGAGTGGCTTGGGTCGCGGCGGGCGGTGTGGCGGACGTGCTTGCCACCGGCGTCGCGGCGGGGGCGGCGGTCAAGGTGGGGGTCTCGCTGGCCGGGGGGACGGCCTCGGGCGCGGTTTCGGTCAGGGTCCGGGGCGCGGCGACCGGGGGCGTCGTCGGGGCCTCGGCCGCCTCGGTCGCGGCCGGGGGCGTGTCGCTGGCCGTGGCGCGCGGCGCCACCGGCGACGGTGTCGGGGCGGCTTCGGTCGGGGTTTCCGGCACGGCCTCGGCCGCCTGCGAGGGCAGGGCGCCGCGGGTGAAGTCGCGGAAATCATTGCCGAGCGCGGCGATCTCGGCCACGCCGCCGCCTTCGATCATCAGCGACTCGCCGCGCCCGGCGAAGCCCGCCAGCACCGCGGCATGGGCGGCGAGCGACAGGGCTCCGGCGACGATCAGCGCCGGCCAGGCGGGTTCGGTGCGGGCAAAGCTCATTCGAGGGCCCTTTCTCCCAACAGGACCACCCGTTCCGCCCCGGCGCCGCGCAGCCCCTCGGCGAGGGACACGACCAGCGCCGCGGGCGCCGCCCGGTCGACCAGCAGGCGGGCGACGCGCGGCTCGGGCAGGGTTTCCAGATAGGCCAGCGCGCCCGCTTCGGGCGTGTCCGGCCAGTCGATGCCGTCGATGCGCAGCCCGCCCTCGGCGGTGATGACCAGCGCCTCGGGCGGGGCGCGGGTTTCCAGCTCGGCGATGCTGACCAGCGTCACCGACGGATCGGGCGAGGGGGCGATGGTCCCGGCGATCAGGAAGAAGATCAGCATCAGGAAGACGATGTTGATCAGGCCGATGGTCGGCTCGCCCTTGCTGCGAGTGGGCGTGGCGGCTCTCATCCCAGCACCCGCACGGCGAAGGGCGCCCCGCGCAGCGCGGCCAGGATATCGACCAGGCGCTGTGCCTCGACCCCCTCGGCCAGCGCGATGAGCGCCGTGCCCTCGGGTCCGGCAAGCTCGGTCAGCGCGGCGCGGAGGTCCTCGAGCGGAATGTCGCGGGCATTGAGGCGCAGCGACTCGGGGCCGAGCTGGACGAAGGCGGGCGGTGTGTCGGCGCTGCCCGCGCCTTGCGGCGCGGCGGTCAGTTCCAGCTCGCCCAGCTTGGTGAAGGTCGAGGTCAGCATGAAGAACAAGAGAAGCAGGAAGATCACGTCGATCAGCGAGGTGAGCGACAGACCGCGCCGTCGCGGCGCGGGCGTCAGGCGGCTGTCAGCCATGGCCGAGGCCGGCGCAGAGGGCGGTGTCGATGATCCGCTCGGACATCGCCGCCTCACGGGCGATGCGGGCGTCGAACCAGGCCAGCACCAGCGAGGCGGGCATGGCGACGGCCAGGCCCACGGCGGTGGTCAGGAGCGCGACCCAGATCCCGCCTGCCAAGGCCGAGGGGTCGACGGCGGCGCCCGCCGATTGCAGGCCCTGGAAGGCCTCGATCATGCCCAGAACCGTGCCGAAGAGCCCCAGCAGCGGCGCCACCTGCGCCACGGAATCGAGCAGCCTGAGCCCGGCCGAGAGCCGCGCCAGACGGGCCGCGGCCTCGCCCGTGAGGCGGGCGCGGAGCGCGGCCTCGTCGTGCTGGCCATCGCCCGCGGCATCGAGCGCGAGCAGGGTCACCGGCCCCAGATGGCTGGGCGCGGCCTTGGCCTGCTGGCGCGCCTCGGTGGCGGCGCCGCGGTCCCAGGCGGTCAGCGCCCGGTCCAGCGCGCCGTGGCGTCCGACGCCGAGGCGCAGGAATTGCCAGATCTTGGCCAGGATCAGGGCCAGCGCCACCAGCGACATGGCCAGCAGCACCATGACCACCGGGCCGCCCAGTTCCGCGACATTGGCGACGGCCTCGAACAGCGCGTTCATTGCAGCACCTCGATCGGGGTGACGGAGCGGGCTTCGATCGCCGCGCCGCAGCCCTCGGGCTCACAGCTGCTGACGCCGTTGATCAGGAGCCGCGAGACGCCCTCGCAGGTGATCCCGCCGATCTCGAAACTGCGGACCCGCATGCGGCCCGCGGGCAGGTCCTGCAGGTCCAGCAGCGTCATCGTCGCGACCCGCCCCTCGGTGTCGAAAAGCACCGCCTCCAGCACCAGCCGGTCGATATCGGCTTCGGTCCCGTTCTGGCCGACCAGCACGAACTGGCAGGCGCCGTCCCGGGGGTGGATGGCGTTCAGCTCGACGCTGACCGCCGGGGCGGCTTGATCGGGGGTGGATTGGGCGAGGGCGCTCTGCGCGGCGAGCATCAGCGCGCCGCAGAGGGCGGGGAATCGGACAGCCATCATGACCTCGGCTTGCAGGGTAAAGATCTGGCTGGCGCGATGGCTGGCGGGGACCGCGGAAACGAATTTTCCGCTTGCATGTTTCGGCTAGGATACCTAACAGATTTTGTCAAGTAACCGCGCCCTCTTCGGCGCGACCGCGCAATCCAGCCTTTCGCCAGACGCGCCTGCCCCCGCTGCCTTGGTCATGAAAGGGATTGCCATGTCCAGCCTTACCGCCCCCGACCTCACCTCCGAGGTGACCGCGCTCGACCGCTCGCCGCAGGGCCTGCGCGATGCCCGCGCCGGGAATCCGAAAAGCCGCATCCGCGATCTGGCCGAGCAGCTGGGCGTGAGCGAGGCGCATCTGGTGGCCTCGGGCGTCGACGGCAAGGGTGTGGTGCGCCTGACCTGTGACATCGACCGGCTGTTCCCGGCGCTGGGGAATCTGGGCCCTGTCATGGCGCTTACCCGCAACGAGCATTGCGTGCACGAGAAGGACGGCGCCTATCTGGACTATCACCCCGGGCCGCATGCGGCGATGGTGCTGGGTCCGGATATCGACCTGCGGATCTTCCCGCGCCATTGGGTGCACGCTTTCGCGCTGAGCGACGGCGACAAGCGCTCGATCCAGATCTTCGATGCGGCGGGGGATGCGGTGCACAAGGTGCATCTGCGTCCGGCCACGAATGTCGCGGCCTTCGAGGCGCTGGTTGCCGATCTGCGGGCCGAGGACCAGTCGGACGGGATCGAGACCCAGCCGCGTTCCCCGGTCGAGGCGGCGAAATCCAACGCCGAGAAGCGCGACATCCTGCTGAAGGAATGGGACGCGCTGACCGATACGCACCAGTTCCTGCGCCTCACCTCGAAGCTGAAGATGAACCGCCTTGGCGCCTATCGCATCGCCGGGGCACCCTATGCCGTGGCGCTGAAGCCCGAGGCGGTCGATGCCGCGCTGCGCGGTGCGGCCGAGGGGCAGGTTCCGGTGATGATCTTCGTCGGCAACATGGGCTGCATCCAGATCCATGGCGGCCTCGTCCACCGGATCGAGCAGATGGGCCCCTGGCTGAACGTGCTGGACCCGGGCTTCAACCTGCACCTGCGCTCGGACAAGATCGCCGAGGTCTGGCTGGTGCGCAAACCGACCAAGCACGGCATGGCAGTGTCGATCGAGTTCTTCGACGCCGACGGCATGGTCATCGCCCAGATCTTCGGCCAGCGGGCGCCGGGCAACGAACGCTCGGAACCCGCGCCCGAGGACAACAGCGGCCCGCTCCCCGGGACCGAGGGCTGGGTGGCGCTGACCGATGCGCTCGCCCAGACGCACGGGATCTGAGCCATGCGTGGATTGTTGGTTGTGGCGGCTCTGGCCGCCACGCCCACCCTGGCGCAGGACCGCGTCGTGGTGGCGGGCTCGGCGCTGTGCGAGGTGGTCGCGGCTTTGGGGCAGGTGGATCGGGTGGTCGGTCGGGATACGACCTGCCTCTACCCCGAGGTTTTCGCGGAACTGCCCGATGTGGGCTATCTGCGGGCGCTGTCGCCCGAGGGGCTGCTGTCGCTGGATCCCGATCTGATCCTCGCCGATGTCGATGCGGGCCCGCCCGCGACGATGGATCTGGTCGCGGCCAGCGCCGTGCCGGTGGTGCGGATCGCGGCCGATTTCACCGAGGCCGGTGTCATCGCCCGAATCGAGGGGGTGGCGGGGGCGCTCGGCGTCGATCCGGCGCCGCTGGTGGGGTCGGTGACCGAGGGTTTCGCCACCCTGGCCGAGGCCCGCGCGGCGGCTGAAAGTCCCCGGGTGCTGTTCATCCTGTCGGCGGCTGGCGGCCGGGTGATGGCGGCGGGGCAGGGCACCGCGGCGCAAGGCATCCTGACGCTGGCCGGGGCGCAGAACGTGCTCGACGGGTTCGAGGGCTATCGCCCCCTAACCGACGAGGCCATCGCCGCCGCTGCGCCCGACGCGATCCTGATGATGGACCGCTCGGGCGATCATGCGCTGGACGATGCGGCGATCCTGGCCCATCCGGCGCTGGGGCTGACGCCCGCGGCGCAGAACGGGCGGATCGTGCGGATGGACGGCGCGCTGCTGCTGGGCTTCGGCCCGCGCACGCCCGAGGCGGCGCTGGCGCTCATCCGGGCGCTGGAGGGCTGAGCCGATGGTGGCGCTGACCCCTCCGGTCCCGTCCGGCGACCGCGCGCCCCGGGCGCAGAAGGTGACGCTGGCGCTGGTGGCTCTGCTGCTGGCGGCGGGCGTGGCCTCGCTGGCGGTGGGCGCGGCGGGGGTCTCGCCCTGGGCGGTGCTGGGCGACTGGCTGGCGGGTGAGGCCATCGGGCTGCGTGAGCGGGTGATCCTGTTCGACATCCGCTTGCCGCGGCTGGTCACCGGGGCGCTGGTCGGCGCCTCGCTGGCGGTGGCCGGGGCGGTGATGCAGGGCCTGTTCCGCAACCCGCTGGCCGATCCCGGCATCGTCGGGGTCAGCGCGGGCGCGAGCCTCGGTGCGGTGCTGGTCATCGTGCTGGGCGGTCTGCTGCCCGCCGGGCTGCTGGCGCTGGCGGGGTCGCATCTGGTGCCGATCGGCGCCTTCCTCGGCGGTTGGGCCAGCACGCTGCTGCTCTACCGGATCAGCACCCGGGCCGGGCGTACTTCGGTGGCGACGATGCTGCTGGCCGGGATCGCCATGGCGGCGCTGGCGGGTGCGGGAATGGGCGTGCTGATCTTCCTCGCGGACGACGCGCAGCTCAGGGACCTGACCTTCTGGAACATGGGCTCGCTGGCCGGGTCCAGCTGGACCCGCCTTGCCGCCGCGGCGCCGGTGATGATCCTGGGGCTGCTGGCGGTGCCCTTCATGGCCCGGGCGCTGAACGCGCTGTCGCTGGGCGAGGCGACGGCCATGCATCTGGGGATCCGGGTGGAGCGCGCCAAGCGCCTCGCCATCCTCGCCGTTGCGGCGATGACCGGGGCGGCGGTGGCGGTCTCGGGCGGGATCGGCTTCGTCGGCATCGTCGTGCCGCACCTCTTGCGCCTCGCCATGGGGCCGGATCACCGCTTCCTGCTGCCCGCCGCGGGCCTGCTGGGCGCGGCGCTGCTGATCGGCGCCGATATGGTCGCGCGCACCATCGCCGCGCCTGCCGAACTGCCCATCGGCATCGTCACGGCGCTGGCGGGCGGGCCGTTCTTCCTGTGGATCCTGCTGCGCAAGCGCGGGCTCGTGGACCTCTGACATGCTGGACGCCGAAACCCTTTCCGTCACGCTGGGCCGCAAGCCGATCCTGAAGGGCATCGACCTTGAGGCAAGGGCCGGGACGCTGACCTGCATCGTCGGGCCGAACGGCTCGGGCAAGACGACGCTGCTGCGCGCGCTGACGGGCGAGGTGGCCTCCTCCGGGCGGCTGTGCCTTGACGGGCAGGACCTGCGCAGCCTCAAGCCCGAGGCGCTGGCGCTGCGCCGGGCCGTGCTGCCGCAATCGGTGCCGCTGGCCTTCCCCTTCACCGTGCTGGAAATCGTGCGGCTGGGCCTGACCGGCGTGCCGGGGGCCGAGGCCCGGGCGCTGCCCTCGCAGGCCTTGCACCGGGTGGGGCTTGGCGGCTACGAGGGGCGGCTTTTCCAGGAGCTGTCGGGCGGCGAACAGCAAAGGGTGCATCTGGCGCGGGTCCTGTTGCAGGTCTGGACGCCGGTGGTCCATGGCCTGCCGCGCTGGCTGTTCCTCGATGAACCTGTGGCTGCACTCGATATCGGGCACCAGCTGCAGGTGATGCGCATCGCCCGGGATTTCGCCGAAGCGGGCGGCGGGGTGATCGCCGTCATGCATGACTTGAACCTCACCGCCATGGTCGCCGATCAGGTCTGGCTGATGACCGCGGGCCGCATCGCCGCGCGCGGCAGCCCGGCCGAGGTCTTCACCGATGCCACTCTTGCCGCCGCCTATGGCTGCGCGATCCGCGTGTCCACGCCGCCGTCCGACGGCACCCCCTTCATCCTGCCGCAAGCCGCGGCCTGATCCATCCAACTGCCAGCCCCTCGCCAGCATCAACAACAACAACCAAACGAGGGACCCATGTCACCCACCATCCGCCGCCTCGGTGCGGTCTCGACGCTGGCGCTTGCCACCGCGCTTTCCACCCCCGCCGCCGCGCAGGCCACCGGCGAGGGCGTCTTCACGCTGCTGGGCCGGATCATCCTGTCTGCGGGCCGTGCCCGGGTCGCCATCGACACGCCGCAGGCCGTGACCGCGCTGGAACAGGAAGACCTGGACCGCGAACAGGCCACCACGCCCGGTGAATTGCTGCGCGCCGTGCCCGGCGTTCAGGCCTTCGGCGGCGAGGCGATGACCGGCCAGTTCCTGAACATCCGCGGCGTCGGCACGCAATCGGCCTCGGATGAGAATCGCATCGTCGTCACCATCGACGGCGTGCAGAAGTACTTCGAGCAATACCGCGTGGGCTCGCATTTCGGCGAGCCGGACCTCTATCGCCGCGTGGAAGTGCTGCGGGGGCCGGGCGCGTCCCTGCTCTATGGTTCGGGCGCCATCGGCGGCGTCGTCGCCTTCGAGACGCGCGAGGCCTCGGACTTCCTGACCGGGGACGAGAACACCGCGCTGCGCTTCCGCCTCTCGGGGCAGTCGAACGCGGGCTTTTCGGGCTCGGCCATCCTCGCCCATCGCTTCAACGAGCGTTTCGAGATCCTGGCCGCGCTGACCACCCGGCAGGAGCAGGATTACGAGGCGGGCGGCGGCGTGCCGGTCGCCGGCTCGAACCTGTCCAGCCAGTCCGGGCTGGTCAACGCCACCTGGCGGCCCTTCGACGACAGCGAGCAGAGCCTGCGCTTCACGCTGTCGCGCTGGACCACCTCGGGCGTGCAGGTGCCCTATTCGGCCTATGGCAACTTCTCGGTCTTCGGCAATGTCGACCGGGTGGTGACCGATGACACGGCGCAGATCACCTGGGAGAACCCGGCTTCGGACAATCCCTGGCTCGATGCCCGGGTGCAGCTGAGCTATTCGCGTTCCGAGGTCGACCAGTCGAACGCCACCGGCTATCCCGGCTGGCCCTTCTCGCCGCCCTATTCGATCTTCCAGGATTCGGTCTATGCCTACGAGACCCTGTCGCTGAACGCGCGCAACACCATCACCATGGAAGGCGCCAACTGGCAGAACTACCTGACCTTCGGCGCCGAGGCGGCGCAGCGCGAGCGGGTGCAGATCTCGGGCGCCTCGACCCTGACCTCGCACCCGGCCGGGCAGAGCGATACCTGGGGCGTCTTCGTGCAGAACGAATTCGTGCTGAACCAGGACTTCACGCTGCTGGCCTCGCTGCGGCATGACCGCTCGCGCATGGTGGCGACGGCCGGGGTCGATCCGGCCTATCTGAACGTGCCGGTCACGCATTCGGGCACCGCCGCCTCGCTGTCCGCGCAATACCGGATCAACGAGGCCTGGTCGGTCTTCGGCACCCTGGCCGAGACGACGCGGCTGCCGTCCCTGGACGAGGTCTTCGACAGCGGCACCTCGGGCGGCGTCTCGTCGATGGGGCTGCGGCCGGAACACGCGCGCACCGTCGAGCTGGGCGTCGCCTGGCAGGGGCGGGGCCTGATCACCGAGGGCGACGGGCTGGACCTGAAGCTCACCGCGTTCAACAACCAGTTCCGCGACCGGATCGAGCGGGTCGGCATCGTCGGCCAGCCCAGCTTCCAGAACATCGGCCGGGCCCGGATCCGTGGCATCGAGCTTGAGGCCTCCTACCAGTCCGACCTGTGGTTCGGCCGCAGCGCCGCCAGCTGGATCGAGGGCATCGACCAGAGCACGGGCGACCGCCTGGCCTCGACCCCGGCGCCGGAGCTGATGCTGGAGATCGGCCGCCGCCTGCCGCAGCAGAACCTGGAAATCGGCTGGCGCGGCACCTTCGCGGGGCCGGTGACGCTGGCTTCGGGCGACCGGTTCCCGGGCTATGCGGTGCATGACCTGTTCCTGACCTGGCGGCCGCAGAGCGGGGCGCTGCGCGGGATCGATGTGCAATTCGCCGTCAACAACGTCTTCGACCTCAACTATTACAACGCGCTCGACGGCTCCTATGCCACCTCGCTGCCGCGCCGGGGCCGGGATTTCCGCCTGACGCTGGGCCGCACGATCACCTTCTGAACCGTCGTCACCCTGTTTGATGGCAAAATGGCCGGGCGCATCCCTTGCGCCCGGCTTTTGCGTCTTGCGGCTGAAAGCACTGACTTTTTGCCGAATGTATACATTCAGAGGTTTGCGTTGGTTGCGACACTCGGGCGCCGAGCTAGTCGCTGGATGCAAGGCTGCGTCCTAGGCATCTGAAAAAAATATAGGCTTCTCCCGTGGTGGCGCGGTTTCTTGCTGCTTTGCAGCATCAGAAAACCGTCTTTCGCGGTGTCAAATCTCTTGAAATGTATCCGGGGCAATGCATCATGGCGCTGCCTTGTCGTCTGGGGAGGTTGGGCAGACAGGGTCCGTTGCGCGGGGCCGGCATCCATCTGGATGCCCGGCATTCCGGGGAGGAGGCCGGCGGCGACGCCGGGTCGGAGCGAACGGCGGCCACAGGGCCGACAACGATGACAAAGGGGAGATGTCACATGTATCGCAGAACGTTCACGCAGCTTGCGGCTGCCGCCGTCGCGCTGGCGGCCGGGGCCGGGATGTCCCTGGCGCAGGATACCATTCGCATGGGCGCCGCCGCGCCGCAGACCGGCCCGCTGGCCGGGGGCGCGACCGTCACCCACTGGCCGGCGGTGCGGCTCTGGGTGCATCAGACCAACGAGGCGGGCGGGCTACAGGTGGGCGATCGCCGCATGACCATCGAGCTGGTGGAATACGACGACCAGACCAACCCGCAGCAGGCCATCCAGGCCGCGCAGCGTCTGGCGACGCAGGATCAGGTCGATTTCATGGTCGCGCCCTATTCCACGGGCATGAACCTGGCCGCAGCGCCGATCTTCGCCCAGCTCGGCTATCCGATGATCACCGGCACCGCGGTCACCGACCAGCAGCCGGCGCTGGCGCAGCAGTTCCCGAACATGTTCTTCGTGCTGGGCCGGACCTCGATCATGGCCGAGGATACGGCGCATGTGCTGGTCGGCATGCGCGACCGGGGCGAGATCGGCAACCGCGTGGCGCTGGTCAACGTGGCCGACGCCTTCGGGATCGAGATGGCGGGCATCTCGCGCGGGGTGCTGGAATCGAACGGGTTCGAGATCGTCTACGAAAGCTCGTATCCCCTGGGCACGCAGGATCTGGCGCCGGTCATCGACGGGGCCAAGGCCGCGAACCCCGATGCCTTCATCGCCTGGTCCTATCCCGGTGACACCTTCGCGCTGACCGATCAGGCCATCGTGCAGAACTTCGCGCCGCATGTGTTCTTCACCGCCGTCGCCACCGCCTTCCCGGGCTATGCCGCCCGTTTCGGCGACCAGATCGAGGGGGTGATGGGCATGGGTGGCGTCAATGCCGATGACCCGGCCTTCCAGGCCTTCGCCGAGGCGCATATGGAATTCGCCGGTCAGGCGCCCGATTACTGGGCCTCGGCCGCGACCTATGCCACGCTGGAAATCCTGGGTCAGGCGATCGAGGCCACCGGCTCCATCGACCGCGCCACGGTGCTTGCCTATCTGCAGGACCGCTCGCACGAGTATTCGACGATCCTCGGCCCGGTGAACTTCAACGAAAACAACGACAACGAGCGGTACTGGACCGTCGGCCAATGGCAGGGCGGCGTGTTCCGGGGCATCGCCGCGCGGGGTCGTGACGGCGCCGTGGCCGCCGAGCTGTTCGACGGCTGGAACTGATCCCGGCGGGCGGCGCGTGTCCTTGCGCGCCGCCCCCACCGGCAAGACGGCGGATCTGACCCGATGTTCATCCTGATAACCGGCCTGTTGCTGGGCGGGACCTATGCGCTGATCGCGCTGGGGCTCAACCTGCAATACGGCGTCGCGCGGATCATGAACCTGGCGAATGGCGAGATGCTGGTCGCGGGCGGGTTCGCCGCTTTCTGGCTCTATACCGCGGGGCAGATCAACCCGGTGGCGGCGCTGATCGTCATCGCGCCGGTGGCCTTCGTGGTCAACTGGCTGGTCTACCGCTTCATGCTGCAACCGCTTGTGAAACGGGCCAAAAGCCGCGGCGCGCTGGAGGTCGATTCGATCCTGGCGACGTTCGGGATGTCCTTCGCTTTCGTCGGCATCATGACCTGGGCCTTCGGCGGCGGCTATTTCAACTATGCCTTCCTCGCCCAGCCGCTGGAGATGTTCGGCAGCTCCTACGCCCAGAACCGCGTCGTCGCCTTCGTGCTGGCGGTGGTGATCGGCGGGGCGCTGTGGCTGTGGCTGACCTATTCCCGCGTCGGCCTGAACCTGCGGGCGGTGGCGGTAAACCCGGCCTCGGCCTCGCTGGTGGGTGTCGACGTGCGCCGTGCTTCGGCGCTGGCCTTTGCTTTGGGCGGGGCCGTGACGGCCACGGGCGGCGCGCTGGTGTCGATGTTCTTCACGCTCGATGCCTCGGTCGGCGTCCTCTTCACCATGAAGGCGCTGATCATCATCATCATGGGCGGGGTGGGCGACATCCGGGGGACCATCGTCGCTGCCGTGATCCTCGGCATCGCCGAGACGGCGGTGGCGCGGCTGGTTGATCCGGGCCTGACGCTGGCCGCGGCCTATCTGCTCTTCCTGCTGGTGCTGCTCTTCAAGCCCGCGGGACTTTTCGGAAAGGCCCGGGGATGAGCGGCACCGACTGGCGCAATCTGGCCATCTCGGCCGCCCTGCTGGGTCTGGCGGCGCTGCTGCCGGTCTATGGCAGCCCCTATTGGCTGACCATGGGCACAACCATGGCGATGTTCGTGGTGCTGGCGACCAGCTGGGCGCTGTTTTCGGGCCCCACGCATTACATCTCGCTCGCCACTGCCGCCTTCTTCGGCATCGGCACCTTCGTCACGGGCCTCGGGTTCCAGAGCCTGCCGTTCTGGGTGCTGCCGCCCTTGGCCGCGATCATCGGCGCGGTGCTGGCGGCGCTGGTCGGGCTGGTGACGCTGCGCCTGTCGGGCGTCTATTTCGTCATCTTCACCCTCGGCCTGGCCGAGATGGTGCGGCAGGTCGTGACCTGGGTGCAGAACCAGACCGGCCATCGCGGCATGTATGTCCTGACCTCGATCACTGAGCGCGAGATCTACTGGATGCTGGTGGGTCTGGGGGCGCTGGTCTTCCTCGCGGGCTGGCTGATCGGTCGCTCGCGGCTGGGTTTCGCGCTGCGCATCATCGGCAATGATGAGACGGTCGCGAAACACGCCGGCATCGACACGGCTCTGGCCAAGGTCGCGCTTTTCATGGTGCCGGGCGCCGTGGCCGCCGCGACCGGGGCGATCCTCGCGCCGCGTTACATCTACATCGAACCCGCCACCGCCTTCGCACCTCTGCTGTCATTTCAGGTCGTCATCATGGCGCTTCTGGGCGGGACCGGGCGGCTCTGGGGGCCGATTGCGGGTGTGATCCCCTTCAGCCTGCTGTGGGAGGCCATCACGCGGCAGGCGCCGAACCAGACGCTGCTGCTGCTGGGCATCGCCTTCCTGGTTATCGTCTACCTGCTGCCCGGCGGTTTCGTCGGCCTCTGGGACCGCTTCCGCCGCCGCTTCGGAGGCCGCTCATGAGCCGGATTGTCCTGCAGGTGAGGAACGTGACCAAGCGCTTCGGCGGGCTGGTCGCGGTCCATGACGTGAGTTTCGACGTGACCGAGCATTCGGTCATGGGGCTGATCGGGCCGAATGGCTCGGGTAAATCCACCATGATCAACATGATCTCGGGCAGTTTCGCGCCGACCGCGGGCTCGATCCGGCTGGAGGGGCATGAACTGGCGGGCAAGCCCGCGCACAAGGTGGCGCGGCTGGGGGTGGGGCGGACGTTCCAGCTGGTGCGGCTGCTGCCGGAACTGAGCGTTCTGGACAACGTCATCGCCGGCGCCGCCTTCGGCCATCGCCGCCGCTGGGGGGCCGAGGCGAAGGCGCACGCCCTGACGCTGATCGAACGGCTGGGGCTGAGCGCCGTCATGGGGATGCCCGTCTCGGCGCTGACCTATATCGACACCAAGCGGGTGGAACTGGCGCGGGCGCTGGCGGGCGACCCGGAGGTGCTGCTTCTGGACGAATGGCTGGCGGGGCTGAACCCGACGGAACTGGGCACCGGGATCGCGCTGATCCGCTCCTTGCGCGACGAGGGGCGGACGATCATCCTTGTCGAACACGTCATGGACGCGATCCGCAGCCTCTGCGACCGCTGCGTGGTCATGTCCTCGGGTACCAAGATCGCCGAAGGGACCCCGGCCGAGGTCCTGTCCGACCCCGAAGTGATCCGCGCCTATCTGGGGGATGACGATGCTTGAGGTTCACGAACTCGCCGTCCGCTACGGCAAGCATATCGCGCTGGCGGGCCCGTCGCTGAAGGTCAGCCCGGGCGAGATCGTGGTCATTCTGGGGGCCAACGGCGCCGGGAAATCGACGCTGCTGAAGGCGATTGCCGGGGTCTGCGAGGGGCAGGTCTCGGGCGCGGTCAGCGTGAGCGGCGAGCCGGTGATCGGCCTGGCGCCGCACAAGGTGGTGGAACGCGGGATCGCGCTGGTGCCCGAGGGGCGCGGCATCTTCGGCGAGCTGACGGTGCGCGAGAACCTGATGCTGGGCGCCAATCCCCAGCGCGCCCGCGAAGAGGTCGAGGCGCGCTACGAGCAATTGACGCGGCTCTTCCCCAAGCTCAGCGACCGGGCGCGGCAGGTGGTGCGCACCATGTCGGGCGGCGAGCAGCAGATGGTCGCCATCGGCCGGGCGATGATGTCGAACCCGGAAATCCTGATGCTGGACGAGCCGAGCCTCGGCCTTTCGCCGCTGCTGGCCAAGGAATTGTTCCAGACGCTGAAGAAGGTGCGCGAGACGGGGCTGGGGATTCTGGTGGTCGAACAGAACGCCAAGCTGAGCCTCGCCATCGCCGACCGCGGCTATCTGCTGGAGAACGGCCGCATCCTGCGCGAGGACAAGGCCTCGGTCCTGTTGCACGATCCGGCGGTGCAGGCGGCCTATCTCGGCGGTGCGGCGGGGCATGCCACGGGACCGGCCAAGGCCCCGGCCGCGCCGGTGCTGCAAACCAGCGTGCCCGCGCCGCCGACGCCGCAGGTCCGCGCCAAGCCGATCCGCTCGGTCCCGTCCTCGGAAATCTCGGGCCTCGACATCGACGCCATCGTCGCCGGCGCTGCGCGCAAGGCGCCGGGGGTCACGGCGCCCCGGACCCTCAGCCCCGGGGCAATGCAGGCGGCGGTGAGCCAGCGCTCGGCCGCGCTGAAAGCCTCGCTCGACGCAATCGAGGCCGCCGCGCGGCAGGCCCGGTCGCGTCCCGCCGCCAGCAGCCTGCCGCCCTTGCGCCCGACCGCGCGGCCCGCGACCCCCGCGCCGACCGCCCCCGTCGCCGCCCCGGCGAGTGCGCCGGAGGCTCCGCCGATCCCGGCCTCGGGCGCCCGGGTCGAGGTCTATACCCGGCGCCCCGGCACCGCCCAGTTCAGCAGAAGCGAGGTCTGACATGCTCGATAGCCCCGTCACCAAGACGATCCGCGGCCAGTACATCAACGGCCAATGGGTGCGCGCCGCGCGGACCTTCCCCGATCTCAACCCCTCGACCGGCGCGCTGTTTGCCGAGGCCCCGGACGGCAGCCGCACCGATGCCGCCGCCGCCATCGAGGCCGCGCATGCCGCCTTCACGGCCTGGGCGGCGATGAAATTCACCGAGCGTGCGCATCTGATGCACCGGATCAGCGACATCTGGGAGCGCCGCGCGCCCGAATACATCGCCCTCAATCAGGCCGAGGGGGGCGGCTGGTTCGGCAAGGGTGCGTTTGAGGCGCATTACGTGACCGAGGTCTTCCGCTCGGCCGCCGCCATCTGCTACCAGCCGCTGGGGGAGATCATGCCGTCGGAATACGGCAAGATGTCCACCGCCGTCCGCTCGCCGATGGGCGTCATCTCGGTCATCAGCCCGTGGAACTTCCCCGGCATCCTGACCGCGCGGGGCTTTGCCTTCGCGATGGCCGCGGGCAACACCATCGTCCTGAAACCCTCGGAAGACACGCCCTTCATCGGCGGGCTCTATTTCGCCGAGATCATGGAAGAGGCGGGCGTGCCGCCGGGCGTCTTCAACGTCATCTCCTGCTCGCGCGAGAACGTGGCCGGGGTGGGCGACGAGATGATCGAGCATCCCTTCGTCAAGGGCATCTCCTTCACCGGCTCGACCCCGGTCGGCCGGGCCATTGCCGCCAAGGCCGGGGCGCATCTCAAGAAGGCCTGCGTCGAACTCGGCGGCAAGGACAGCCTGATCATCCTCGAAGACGCCGATCTGGAGCGCGCCTCGCAGGCGGCGAACTTCGGCAGCTTCATGCATCAGGGCCAGATCTGCATGTCGGTCGAAAAGGTGCTGGTGCACGAGAAGATCTACGCCGATTTCCTGCCGAAATTCGCGGCACGGGCGGCGAAGCTGAAGGTCGGCGATACGGCGGACAAGTCGAACGTGATCGGCCCCCTGATCAATGACCGGCAGGTCGCGCGGGTCAAGGCGCAGCTGGAGGATGCCATCGCCAAGGGCGCCAAGGTCGTCGTCGGCGGCGGCATCAACGGCCGCTTCGTCGAGCCGACGATCCTGACCGGCGTCACCCCCGACATGCTGATCTACCGCGACGAGACCTTCGGCCCGGTGGTTCCGGTGATCCCCTTCCGCACGGACGAGGAAGCCATCGCCATAAACAACGACACCGAATACGGGCTCTCGGCGGGCGTCTTCACCAAGGACGAGGCGCGGGCGCTCTCCATCGCCAAGCGGCTGGAAACCGGCATGTGCCACGTCAATTGCTCGTCGGTGAATGACGAGCCGCATGTGCCCTTCGGCGGCTCCAAGGCCTCGGGCCTCGGGCGGCACGGCGGGCGCTGGTCGATCGAGACCTTCACCGAAACCCGCTGGATCACGCTCGACCGTGGCGGCCGGCCCTATCCGCCGGTGTTCTGACCATGGCGCTGCCCCTCCTTGCCGGCAAACGCATCGCGGTTCTGGGCTCGGCCTCGGGGCTGGGGCTGGCCGTGGCCGCCGCGGCCGAGGCTGCCGGGGCCGAGGTGCTGGGCATCGACGGGGCGGCGCGGTTTGACCATCTGAGCGCGCTCTACCGGATCGAGCCGGGCGAGGCGGGGGCGGCCGAGGCCGTCGCCGCCGCGCTGCCCGAGGGGCTGGATGGCCTCGCGCTGCTGCCCGCGATGCCGGAGGGGCCGCCCGCACGGCAACTGGCGGAGGCGCTGGCGCTGCCGCGGCTGCTGGGCGACCTTCTGGGGCCGCGGATGGCGCCCGGCGGGGCGATCCTCGTGCGGGGCGCAGCCGATGACGGCCAGCGCGCCGCCGCGCTGGGGGCGATCCGGGCGGGCGTCAGCCTCAGGTCGGGGCAGGGGGCGGAATTCGCCACCCGCTGGGGGCTCGATACCGAACCCGGGACAACGCCCCGCATGATCGGCTGGGCGATGCAGGTCTGGGCCCTGGGCCGCGCCACCCGCTGGCCGCGCATCCGGGTCAACGCGCTGCTCCCCGCCGCGCCCGATGGCCGCCTGCCCACCGCGCAGGCCGCGGCCCTGGGCCTCGATCCTTCCGCGGGGCCGGCGCTTGCCGCCCGCGCCGCCGTTTTCCTTCTGTCGGACCTCGCCGCGGGTCTGACGGGGGCTTCGCTCGCCGCTGATGGCGGGGCCGGGGCCCAGATCAAAACCAGCCTCGAAGGGCTTTGAGGCATCCCGAAAGGACCCACGGATGAGCACCATCTTCTGGATCATCGCCTTGCTGGTCGTCCTCGCCGCGCTGATCGCGCTGGCGGCGGCCTTCTATCAGCGCGCGACCAACGCGGTCAGCCTGGTGCGGACCGGCATCGGCGGGCGCAAGGTCGTCATCGACGGCGGCGCGCTGGCCTTGCCCTGGTTCCACGAGGTGAGCCGGGTCAACATGCAGACGATCCGGCTGGAGGTGCACCGCAACGCCGAACGCGCGCTGATCACCCGCGACCGGCTCAGGGTCGATGTGGGGGCGGAATTCTACCTCTCGGTCCCGCCGACCGACGCCAGCGTCGCCCGCGCCGCGCAGGCGCTGGGGCGGCGCAGTTTCCAGCCGGACGAGCTGCGGGCGCTGATCGAGGGGATGCTGGTCGACGCCCTGCGCTCGGTCGCGGCGCGGCACACGATGGATGAGCTGCACGAGGGGCGGGCGGAGTTCGTGGCGGCGGTGAAGGCGGCGCTGGCGGAGCCGATTGCCCGCTATGGCCTGCAACTGGACGCGGTGTCGCTGTCGGCGCTGGACCAGACGCAGTTCACCGCCCTAGACGAGAACAACGCCTTCAACGCCGTCGGTCTTCGCAAGCTGGCCGAGGTGGTCGCGCAATCGAAGAAGGAGCGGGCGGAAATTGAATCCGACACCCAGGTCTCCGTCCGCCGTGCCGCGATGGAAGCCGCGCGCCGCAAGATGGAGATCGACCTGGAGGAACGCCGGGCCGAAATCTCTCAGGCCCAGCAGATCGAGGCCTTGATGGCCACGCAACTGGCCGAGGTGGCCCGCGCCAAGGCCGAGGCCGAGCAATCCGCCGCCGCCTCGCGCATCCGCATGGAGCAGCAGATCCAGGCGGCGGATATCGCCCGCGAACAGGCGATCCGCGAGGCCGAGATCCTGCGCGCCCGGGCGCTGGAAATCGCCGAGCAGGAGCGCGCGGTGCAGGTGCTGGCGAAAAGCCAGGAGGAAAGCCGCGCCCAGGCTGAGGCGGATCTCGCCCGCGCCGAAGCGGTCCGCGCCCATGAGGCGATCGAGACCGCCCGCGCCGGGGCCGAGGCCGAGCGCCGCCGCGATCTGGGGCTGATCGCCGCCGAGGCCGAGGCCATCGCCGCCGGTCGCCGGGCCGAGATCGCCGCCGAAACGGCGCGCAAGGTGGCGGGCGAGAAGCTGGAACAGGCGAAGCTCGACGCCGAGGCGGGGCTGGCGATGCGCCGGGCCGATGCCGAGGCGCTGACGGCGCGGATCGCGGCCGAGAACACCCGCTCGGGCGCCGTTCTGGCGCATGAGGCGGAACTCGCGCGGCTGGAAGCGATGCCGAAGATTATGGGCGAGATGATGAAGCCCGTCGAAAAGATCAAGGAAATCAACATCAATCAGGTCGGCACGGTCGAGGGATCGCGCGGCGCGATCCTGCAGGCGCTGGAATCGGTGCTGGATCAGGCCGTGCAGGCGCCCAACCTGCACAAGGTGCTGGACCGGCTGACCGACGACATCCGCGACGGCGATCTGGACCGCAAGCGCCGCCGCGACCGGCGCGAGGATTAAGGCCCGACCATGACTCAGCCCCTCAAGGCCCCCGACAGTTTCTTCATCAACGGCGAATGGGTCCGGCCCCGGCACGGGCGGATGCTGGAGGTCGTCTCGCCGGTGACGGAGGAGGTGATCGTCCGCTATCCCGAGGCGCAGCCCGAGGATATGGACCGCGCCGTGGCGGCGGCCCGGGCGGCCTTCGACCACGGACCCTGGCCTCGGATGGCGCCTTCGGAGCGCGCGTCCTATCTGCGGCGGGTGGCGAGCCTGATCGAGGCGAGGCTTGAGGAAATCGCCTGGGCCTGGACCCGGCAGGTCGGGGCGCCGATCAGCCTGACCCGCAAGCTGGTGCCACAGAACGCGACGCTGTTCCGCTATTACGCCGAGCTGATCGAGAGCTATCCGTTCCGCGATGACCGCAAGCGCGACGATGGCGGGGCGGTGCGGGTCTTGCGCGAACCCGTGGGCGTCTGCGCGGCGATTTCGCCCTGGAACGCGCCGATGGTGCTGCTGACCTACAAGATCGCGGCCGGGCTGGCGGCGGGCTGCACGATGGTCGCCAAACCCTCGCCCGAGACGCCTTTGGAGGCCTATATCCTCGCCGAATGCATCGAGGCGGCGGGTCTGCCGCGCGGGGTGTTCAACCTCGTGCCGGCCGGGCGCGAGGCGGGGGATCATCTGATCCGTCACATGGACGTGGACAAGGTAGCCTTCACCGGCTCCACCGCCGTCGGCAAGCATATCATGAAGGTCTGTTCCGAGCGGCTGGCGCGGGTCTCGCTGGAACTGGGCGGCAAGTCGGCGGCGGTGCTGCTGCCGGATGCGGATTTCCAGAAGGCGCTGCCCTCGCTCATGGTCTATTCCATGCCGATCTCAGGACAGGTCTGTTTCTCGCTCACCCGGCTTCTGGTGCCTCACAGCCGCAAGGACGAGTTTCTGGACCTGTTCCTGCCCGCCGTGAAGGCGCTGAAGGTCGGCGATCCGGGCGATCCCGCCACGCAGATGGGGCCGCTCGCCATGGCCCGGCAGCGCGAGCGGGTCGAGGGTTATATCGCCGCCGGGCGGGCCGGAGGGGCGACCTTGGCGTGCGGCGGCAAACGGCCGGTGGGGCTGGACAAGGGGTTCTACGTCGAGCCCACGGTGTTCAGCGACGTGACGCCCGACATGAAGATCTTCCAGGAAGAGATCTTCGGCCCGGTCGTCTCGGTCATCGGCTATGACGACGAGGAGGACGCGGTCAGGAAGGCCAATGCCACGCGCTATGGCCTGAACGGCGCGGTCTATTCGCGCGACGTGGAACGCGCCTATCGCTTTGCGCAGCGGATGCGCACCGGGGGGCTGACCATCAACGGGCTGATCGTCGATCCCAAGCACCCGTTCGGTGGCTACCGCGAAAGCGGGATGGGTCGCGAGGGCGGGCCGGAGGGGCTGGACAATTACCTCGAGGTCAAGACGATCCACATCGCCTGAGGCGCTCTGCCGGGCGTTGCCGCTGCACTGCCGTCGCGCCATAGTCGCCCCGGCACGGCAGGGGGGAGGACGGCATGACGGGGCTTTATGCGGAACGGGGCGGGCAGGGTGCGCGGCTGATCGTGCTCTTGCACGGGTTGGGGGCGACCGGGGCCGTCTGGCAGGGCGTGGCGGCCGGGATCGAGGCGCGTGGCCACCGCTGGATCGCGCCCGATTTCCGGGGGCATGGCCACTCGCCTGCCGAGGGGCCCTTCGGTTTCGGTGTGCATGCCGCCGACCTGGCGCGGCTGCTGGCCGACGAGGACCCCTCGCAGATCACGGTTCTGGGGCATTCCTTCGGGGGCGTGGTCGGGGCGCTGCTGGCCGGAGGGCTTTTCGGTCCGGTCCCGTCCCGGCTGGTCACGCTGGGGGTCAAGCAGGTCTGGAGCGCCGACGAGATCGCCGGGGCGCAGGCCATGGCCACCCGCCCGGGCAAGATCTTCGCCACCGAGGCCGAGGCCTGGGACCGCTACGCCAAGGTTTCGGGCCTGCAGGGGCTGGTTTCGCCCGGCGAGTCGGCGCTGGCGCGGGGGGTGCGGGCGGTCGAGGGCGGCTTCGCGCTGGCCATGGCGCCCGGGGTCTTCGGGGCGGTCGGCCCCTCGATCGAGGCGATCCTGCGGGGCGTGCAGGTGCCCCTGCGGATGGCGGCGGGGTCGGGCGATCCGATGGTGACGCTGGAGCAGATGCGGGAAATCGACCCCGGGGCGCTGCTGCTCGACGCTCTGCCCCATAACGCGCATGTGGCGGCGCCCGAGAGGGTGCTGGCGCTTCTGGACTGAGTTTCAGGATTCCATCGGCGGGCGGATATGGCCATCCTCGGGCCGGGCCTCGACCGCCGGGTCGCGCACCAGATGGTAATGCAGGCGCAGCGGCACCGAGGGGTCGATCAGCGCGCGCAGACGCTCGGTCATCTGCGCCTCGGACACCGAGCGGCGCAGATGCATGCGCTGCATGTCGAGCCAGGTCGCGGTCTTGAAACGCTCGGTCCACAGCTCGGGGTCCAGCAGGTCGCGCGACAGCGTCCAGCGCCGGGCGCCGCGCCGCAGCCGGGCCTGCCGCCGCTCGGCCATGGCGGCCAGGAAGGCGTCCTCATTGGCGACGGGCACGCGGTATTGCGTCTCGCACAGGATCGGGCCGCTTTTCGGCAGGATGTCGAGCCGGGTCTCGGGCGCGGTCCAGGGGGCGTGGATATCGACGGTGGCGGCGTCGAAGTCGCGCAGTTTCAGGACCAGCCCGGCGACGGCGCCAAGGCCCATGACCACGGCCGAAACGGTCAGGCTGAGCCGGAGCGAGCCATGATCGGCGATCAGGCCCCACAGAAGCCCCCCGGCCGCGCTGCCGCCGAAGATCGAGGTCTGGTACAGCGCCAGACAGCGGCTGACGATCCAGCGCGGCGAGGACATCTGCACCGTGGTGTTGAGCGTCGACAGCGTGACCAGCCAGCAGGCCCCGGTCAGCATCGCCGAGAGGATCGAGAGCCAGAGCCACGGGCTTTCCCCCAGCCCGAAGGTGCCGAGCGCGAAGAGCGCGAAACCCAGCCGCACCCGCCATTCGGGGCTGAGGCGGCGCGACAGGCGGTTGGCGGCGAAGGCGCCGCCCACGGCGCCGAGGCCGAAGGCGCCCAGAAGCAGGCCATAGGTCCGCGAATCCCCGCCCAGAAGGTCGCGGGCAACCAGCGGCATCAGCGCCATGACCGAGATCCCGGCGAAGTTGAAGATCGCGCCGCGCGCCATGACCACCAGCATGTTGGGCGACAGCGCGACGAAGCGCAGCCCGGCCAGGATCGCGGCGCCCACGGGTTCCGGCGGCAGGCCCGCCTTGCGCTCACCCGCCGGCCAGCCGCGGGCCACGAACACCACCCAGAGGTTGGCGATGGCGTTGACCGCGAAGGCGGCGAAGGCGCCGACGGTCGCCACCAGCACACCCCCCAGCGCCGGGCCCATGGTCCGCGCCAGGTTGAAGCCCACCGAGTTCAGCGCGATGGCCTGGGGCAGTTGCGCCCGTTCGACGATCTCGGAGACCATGCTCTGCCAGCCCGGATGGCTCATCGCCTTGGCGCTGCCGATCAGGAAGGTGAAGGCCAGAAGCGACCAGGGCGAGAGCAGGTCTAGATAGGCGGCGACCGCCAGCACGGCCGAGACGAGGAACAGCGCCAGCTGTGCCCAGATGATGATGGTGCGCTTGCCGAAGGCGTCGGCGACGGCGCCCGCGGGCAGCGCGAACAGCATCATCGGCACGGCGATCGAGGTCTGGACCAGCCCGACCATCGACGGGCTGCCGCCGATCGTCGCCATCAGCCAGGCGGCGCCAACGCTCTGGATCAGCCAGCCGAAGTTCCCGGCCAGCCCGGTCAGCCAATAGCCGCGATAGCGGCGGTTGGCGAAGGGGGCGAAGGCGGAGGGTGGCGCCTCGGGACGCAGGGTATCGGGCATGGTGAGTCGGTGCAGATCGTCCGGCGGCCGCATCGTGCGCGGTCGGGGGCAGTCGATCACTTCGGGGCGGGGGATGCAATCGGCCCTGTGGTGGAATGCCGCAGGGCGCCCCGGTTTCGCGGTGGTCAGGCCGGGGCGATCTCGACCGTCAGGCGCTGGTGATAGGGGCGGTCCGGGCCGCAGAGGATGCTGGGGAAGCCGGGGATGTTCGGAGCGTTGGGATAGCCCGAGGGCTCGATGCAGAGCCCGGCGGCGGGCGCCAGCGGACGGCCGGGCAGGCCGCCCTCGGCGAGGCCCATGCCGTGCCCGGTATAGAGCTGGGCGCCCGGCTGGTCGGACCACATCCTGAGCCGCAAGCCATTGGCGGCGCTCAGTTCCGCGACCGGCAGCGCCGGGTCCCGGGTCGGGGTGAACAGCAGGAAATCGTCGGCCGGGGCGGTGGCGGGGGCAAGCGCGCGGGCCGTGCGGTAATCCAGCGGGCCGCCGTCGACCGGGAGGATCGCGCCGGTCATGATCCCCGCCGGGTCGCGGTCCAGCACCCGGTCGGCATTGAGCCGCAGGTGCTGCCCCGCGATCCCGCCACCCGCCAGCGCATAGTAATTGTGCTGGGCCAGCGAGATCGGGGTCTCAGCCTCGGCCCTTGCCTGCATGTCCCAGGTGACGGCGTGATCCCTCAGCGTCACCGTGACGGTGAAGGTGACGGCGCCGGGGAAGCCCATGGCGCCGTCGGGCGAGCGATGGGCGAAGCGGGCGCTTTGCGGGCCGTCGGGCTCCAGCACCCAGTCCACCGCCCAGAGCCCGCCCGCGCCGCCGTGCAGCAGATGCTGGCCGTCATTGGCCTGCAAGAGCTGCGGCCCGCCCTCGCGCGGATAACGCGCGTCGCCGATCCGGTTCGCCACCCGGCCGACGATAGCGCCCATGAACCAGCGGTTGCGGGCATAGGCGGCGGGATCGGCATAGCCCAGGATCACCGGCTCGGGCCGCCCATTCAGGTCCACACGCCAATCCTGCATGGCGGCGCCGCGGCTCAGCAAGGTCACGCTGACCCCGCGGTCCCTGAGCACCACCTTTGACATCTGCCCCTCGGCCACGCCCGCCTCCGCCGTCTGTTGCCGGACCCTAGCGCAGGGCCGTGTCGGGCTCCAGCCCGGGCGGGTGTCGCCTCCGGCTAGGGCGCTAGTCCATTGCGGCGCAGGGGCCGCAGGAAGGTCTGGATGTCGGCCGCCAGTGCCTCGGGCTGTTCCATCGCCGCGAAATGGCCGCCTCGGGGCATCGCCGTCCAGTGCCGGAGGTCGGGGTAGAGCCTTTCGACCAGCGAGCGCGGCGGGCGGATGATTTCACGCGGGAAGGCAGCGACGCCGGTCGGCACCCGGATCGGCCGGGGCATGGGGAAGGGCCGCTGGCGGCGGGTGACATAGGGATGGAACGACGACCCGATGCAGCCGGTGAACCAATAGAGCGAGATCAGCCCCAGCATCCGGTCCATGGACAATGCGCTTTCCACCTCGCCGCCGCAATCGGTCCAGCTTCGGAATTTCTCGAACATCCAGGCAGCAAGGCCGGCGGGGGAATCGCTGAGCGCATAGGACAGGGTCTGGGGCTTGGTGCCCTGGATCCATTGATAGCCCGTCTCCTTGGCGGCGAAGACCTGCATCTCGGCGGCGTAGCGGGCCTCGTCCGGGGTCGGGTTTTCGATCGTCGCGGGATTGATCGGCAGCGCCGTCATGTTGAGGTGGATGCCGATCAGCCGCCTCGGTGCGTCATGGGCCATGCGGGCGGTGACGAAGGAACCCCAGTCGCCGCCCTGCGCGGCGAAGCGGTCATAGCCCAGCTCGGTCATCAGCTTGAGGAACAGGGTCGAGATCTCCTCGATCCCGTAGCGCGGCCCGTTGGGCGCGAAGGACAGCGTGTAGCCGGGCAGGGAAGGAACGACCAGCGTCACCGCATCCGCCGGATCGCCCCCGAAGGCCGCGGGATCGGTCAGCCGGGGGATGAGGTCGAGGAATTCCAGCACCGACCCTGGCCAGCCATGCGACAGCAGCAGCGGCAGCGGGTCCGGCCCCTTGCCTGGCACATGCAGGAAATGCAGGTCCAGCCCGTCGATTGCCATGCGGTAATTCGGCAGGGCATTCAGCGCGGCCTCGGTCGCGCGCCAATCGAAGCGCTCGCGCCAATGCGCCATGGCGCGGGTCATGAAGGCAAGATCGGTGCCATAGGTCCAGCCCGCGCCCGGCGCCTGATCGGGGAAACGGGTGCGGGCAAGGCGGGCCTTGAGGTCGAGGATCTCGGCCTCGGGGATCTGCAGGGTGAAGGGGGCGGGGGTCATGGTCACGGGCTCCTCGCGGTCACAGACCCAGCGCCTCGGCTTCGGCAATCGCCGAGAGGCCGCCGTCAAGCGCCAGCGCCTCGCCCTTGATCCAGCCGCTGTCGGGCGAGAGCAAGAAAGCCGCGACCGGGGCGATATCCGCGACCCGGCCCATCCGCGCGGTCCGGGCGGCGTTCCGGGCGATGGACTCGGCGCTCTGCAACCGGGCGAAATCCTCCAGCAGCGGGGTCTCCACCGCTGCCGGGCAGAGGGCGTTCATCCTGAGGTCGCGGGCGATCAGCGGCGCGGTCATCTGCCGGGTCCAGAGGATCAGCGCCTCTTTCGAGAGCGCATAGGCGCGGAGCGCGTCGATGCCCTCGCGCGCGCAGAAGCCCGCCACATCGTCATCCCAGTCCAGCGTCAGGGCGGCTTTGGCCTGCGTCAGGTTCTCGCGCCAGGCATGCCCCGCGCGCGAGGCGATGGTGACCACCGCGCCGCCGGGCGTCAGGCGGTCCAGCACGGCCCCGGTCAGGTGTTTCAGCCCGATCAGATTGACGCGGAGGAGTTGCGCCTCATTGCCCGGCCGGGGCGGCAGGCCCGCCGAATTGACCAGCCCGTCCACCGGACCCGTGATCGCCGCCAGCGCCCGGTCGATGCTGGAAGGATCGCCCTGATCCAGCGCGTGGCAGTCGGCTCCCGGCAGATCGACCGGCCGCAGATCCAGCGCGACGACCTGATGTCCGTCCGCCAGCAGCCGTTCGGCGATGGCCCGGCCGATCCCCGAGGCCGCGCCCGTGACGATGACCCGCATGATACCCCTCCCTGTTGCCGCGCGATCCTAGGGCCGGGCGCCGCCTCGCGACACCAGCGCGCGCGGGCTTGCCGCCAGGCGG
Organism: Pararhodobacter sp.; assembly: GCF_034676075.1. Classification (GTDB taxonomy): domain Bacteria; phylum Pseudomonadota; class Alphaproteobacteria; order Rhodobacterales; family Rhodobacteraceae; genus Pararhodobacter. Next base: position 29,155 of record NZ_JAUCCQ010000026.1, read on the forward strand.
CAAAGGCACGGCTCGGCGCTTCGGCCCGGGCGCCCGCCTGCTAGGCTGGGTGCGACAATCAGGGGAGGGCTCCATGCAGGTTCATTTCGTCGATACGACGTTCCGCGACGGCTCGCAGAGCCTTTGGGCCAGCGGCATGCGGTCGGGGATGATGGAGGCGGTGGCGGGCGACATGGACCGCGCCGGGTTCCGGGTCATCGAGGTCCCGGGAAATGCCATCTATTTCAAGAAGCTGGTGCGGGATCTGAAAGAGGATCCGTGGAAGCTGATGGCCCGTCTGGCGACGCTGATGCCGAACACCACCAAGGCCTGCATGGCCAGCACGCTTAACCTCAACCTCTTCGGCGTGCCGACGCCCTTGGTGCTGGGCAAGCTCTTCTTCAAGCGGCTCTACGAGATGGGGGCGCTGCAACGGGCCCAGCTGATGAGTAACACCCAGGACCAGATCGCCCGCGATTTCGCCGACCTTTTCGGGGCGTATCGCGAGATCGGCATCGAGGTGGTGCCGGACATCTGCTATTCCCTCTCGCCCCGCCACACTGTCGAGCATTTCCGCCGCAAGACCCGAGAGGTGGCGGCCTGGAAGCCCGAGGTCATCTACATCAAGGATGCGGGCGGGCTTCTGACCGTCGACCGGCTGCGCGAGATTGCGCCGGCGATCCTTGAGGAGGCGGGCACGATCCCGGTCGAGCTGCATTCGCATTGCACGACGGGCGAGGCGCCGATGGTCTATGCCGCGGCGCTGGAGCTGGGGATTGCCACGCTGCACACCGGCATCCCGCCGCTGGCCGAGGGCTCGGCCCAGCCCTCGGTCCTGCGGACGGCGCGGAATGCGATCTCGGCCGGGCATTCGGTGGGGCTGGATCTGGACCGGGTGCAATCGGTGTCGGACCGGCTGTTGGCCATCGCCCGGATCGACGGGATGCCGGTGGGGGCGCCCTCGGCCTATGACGCGGCGCAATACGTGCATCAGATCCCGGGCGGGGTGATTTCCAACCTGCGGCATCAACTGGCCAGCATCGGTCTGCAGGACCGGCTGGAGGAGGTGATCGAGGAAACCGTGCGGGTCCGCGCCGACATGGGCTATCCGGTGATGATCACCCCCCATTCGCAATATGTCTGCACCCAGGCCGCGCTGAACGTACAGGCCGGTGAGCGTTACAAGGTGGTGCTGGACGAGCTCTTGCTCTTCGCGCGGGGGCGGTATGGCGAGGATTCGGGCTATCAGGACATGGACGAGGGGCTGCGCGACCGGCTGCTGGAAAACCCGCGCGGCAAGGAACTGGCGGCGAAGACCGACCCGACGCCCCAGCGCGAGATGACGCTGGCCGAGGCGCGGGCGCTCTATGGCGGGGCCAATGTCTCGGACGAGGAGATGCTGCTTCGGGCGATGATGCAGGGCCAGACCGGCGATATCGAGGCGATGCGGGCGGCGGGGCCGTGGCGGCACTATGCCGGGGCGGATCCGGTGATCACCCGGGTGATCGAGCGGTTTGGGGCGTGCAAGAGCCTGCGGCATCTGGAGATCCGCCGGGGCGAGGATGGGTTGGTGTTGCAGCGGGGGTGAGCGGGCGGTGCGTGCGAGCACGCACCCTACTGCTGCTTGCGCGGGGGGTGGGATGAAATCCCACCCAACGGGGCGTATCCGTAGGGTTGGGTTTCACCCCACCATCCGACCCTTTCGGAACGCGAACGCTCCGCCCGTAGGGTACGTGCTCGCACGCACCATTGACGGCCATACAAGGTGGGATGAAATCCCACCCTACAGGGCTCATCCGTAGGGTGGGGTTTCACCCCACCATCCGCGAGGCCCCCTCAGGACGCCATCAACCGATCCACCAAGGTCGTGCTCACATCCCCCCGGGCGAAGGCGTCGTCGCTGACGATGCGCTGCACGAAGGGGATCGTCGTCTCGATCCCGCCGATCCCGAACCCGGCCAGCGCCCGGTCCATCAGGGCCAGCGCCTCGGCCCGGTCGCGGCCGTGCACGATCAGCTTGGCGATCATGGAATCGTAGAAGATCGGCACCCGGTAGCCCTCGAAGCAATGCGAATCGACCCGGATCCCCGGCCCTTCGGGCGGGGTCCAGCCGGTGATGCGGCCGGGCGTCGGGCGGAAGCCCTGCGCCGGGCTTTCGGCATTCACCCGGGCCTCGATGGCGTGACCCGTGAAGCGGATGTCCTCCTGCGAGAAGGCCAGCCGCTCGCCATTCGCCACGCGGAATTGTTCCTGCACCAGGTCGATGCCGGTGATCATCTCGGTCACCGGATGCTCGACCTGGATGCGGGTGTTCACTTCGAGGAAATAGAACCCCTCGCGCTCGGCATCGACCAGGAATTCCACCGTGCCCGCGCCCACGTAGTCGATGGCCCGGGCCAGCGCCACAGCGGCCTCCTGCAGGCCCCGGCGCAGGGCGTCGGAGAGCTGCGGCGCGGGCGCTTCCTCGACCATCTTCTGGTGGCGGCGCTGCGAGGAGCAGTCCCGCTCGCCCAGATGCAGCACCGTGCCATGGCTGTCCGCGAGGATCTGCACCTCGACATGGCGGGCCTTCGCCACATAGCGCTCGACATACATCGATCCGTCGCCGAAGGCCGCCTTCGCCTCGGCCGAGGCCGCCTGGAAGGTCTCGGCCAGCTTGCCAAGGTCGTGGACGATCTTCATCCCCCGCCCGCCGCCACCCGCCGCGGCCTTCAGCATGACCGGCACGCCGATCTCGCGCGCCTTGGCCAGCGCGTCGTCAGGCGACGCCACCTTTTCCGAGCCGGGCAGCACCGGGACGCCCGCGGCGATGGCGACGCGCCGCGCCTCGATCTTGTTGCCCATGCGGGTGATGTTCTCGGGCGTGGGGCCGACGAAGGTCAGCTTCTCCTCGGCGCAGCGGCGGGCGAAATCGGCGGATTCCGAGAGGAACCCGTAGCCCGGATGCACCGCGTCGCAGCCCGTCACCTCGGCCGCCATCAGCAGCGTCTCAATCTGGAGGTAGCTTTTCGCCGATTCCGCCGGGCCGATGCAGAGCACCCGGTCGGCCAGTCGGGCGGCAAGGCTGTCGCGATCGGCGTCCGAGACGACCTGCACCGTCTCGATGCCCAGCGCCTGACAGGCGCGGATGATGCGCACGGCGATTTCGCCGCGGTTGGCGATGAGGACGCGCTGGATGGCCATGGCTCAGGCCTTTTCGACGCGGAAGAGGGGCTGGCCGTATTCCACGACCGCCTCGTCGACGACCAGGATCTCGGTGATCTTTCCGGCGATGCCCGCCGGGACCGAGGTGAAGGTCTTCATCACCTCGATCAGGCAGATGGTGGTGTCGGCGGTCACGGTGTCGCCGACCTGGACGAAGGGGGCTGCGCCCTGTTCGGGCTTGGCGTAGTAGCGACCCATCAGGGGGGCGGCGATCACGTCGCCCGAGGCGGTGGGGACCGGGGCAGGGGCAGCCACAGGCGCCGGGGCGGTGGGGGCCTGCACGGCGGCCGCCGGGGCTGGAGCCGAAGCCGGGGCCGCCGGGACCGCCTGCGGCGCCCCCTTGCCCAGCGTCAGCTGCAACTCGCCGATATCGACCTTCATATAGTCGATGCCCGAGCGGTCCAGCGCCTCCATCAGGCGCTCGATGCGTGTGAGATCCGCATCCGTCAGGAAATCCGCGGTGCCTGCCATGTCCATCCTCCCGTTTTGCGTGTCAGTGGCCGCACCAAGCGGCCGGGGTCAGTGACCTGACACGAAATCCTCTTTCGCCTTGCCCAGCAGGTGCCGGGTCAGCTCGTCCTCGACCTCGTGCTCGTCATAGACGCCGAGCAGGATGCCGCGCCGGCGGCTGCGGCCGCGCATGCCGGCGATATCCGCCGCGGAGCGGGTGACGCGCTGGTTCATGCGCAGCGCCCAGCGGTGCAGATGCGCGTAAAGCCGGGCGCGCTCCGCCTCATGGGCCGGGTCGCGGCCGAGGTCGGTCAACTCATCGGGGTCATTCACCAGATCGAAGAGCATGGCGCCATGGCCGGGCCCCTCGGAATGCATCAGCTTCCAGCGGCCGTCGGTGACCATGGTGAGCCGCGCGTCCTGATCGGCGACGCCCAGCGTCGCCCGCATCGGCGTCACCGCGTAATCGTATTCGCTGATCGCCACCTCGCGCCAGTCCGCGGGCGTCGGGCCGTGCAGGAAGGGCAGCAGCGAGCGCCCCTCGACGATATGCGCAGGCACCTCGCCGCCCGCCATCTCGATGAAGGTCGCGGTCAGGTCGATCTGTTCGACCAGCGCGTCGCAGGTGGTGCCGCGGGTGGCGTCAGCCTCGGGGCTGGGGTCATAGATGATCAGCGGCACCTTGGCCGAGCAATCGTGGAACAGGTCCTTCTCGCCCATCCAGTGATCGCCCAGATAATCGCCGTGGTCCGAGGTGATGACGATCACTGTGTCCTTCATGCGGCCGGTCTCCTCCAGCCAGGCGAAGAGGCGTCCCATCTGGTCGTCGCATTGCTTGATCAGGCCCATGTAGGCGGGGATCGCCTTGTCGCGGACCTCGGCCCGGTGGAAGGCGCGGCCGATCAGGTTGCTGTGGAAGGTCTTGTAGACGGGATGCGGGTCCACGCGTTCGCTGTCGGCGCGGTTGACCGGCTGCACATCGCCCGGCCCGTACATCGCGTGATAGGGGGCGGGGACGATATAGGGCCAATGCGGCTTGATGTAGCTGACATGCGCGCACCAGGGGGTGTCGGGCGCCGCGTTCTGAATGAAGTCGATGGTTTCCGAGGTCAGCCAGGTGGTTTCGCTGTCTTCCTCGCGGATATTGGCGGGCTTGTCGGCATGGCGCATGAACCAGGCAGAGGCGATGTTGCCGTCCTCATCCCGCCCGGCATTGGCGTTCATGTTCCAGGGGTTTTCTTCCTGATAGCCCTTGGACTTCAGATAGGCGTTATAGGGCGAGGGCTTGGGGTCATAGAACCCGTCAGGCCCGTTGGGCCAGAGCCCGTCATCGCGGATATGAGCGTCGAAGCCGCATTCGGCCTGCCGCCGTCCGATCTTGCTGGCCGGGTCGATTCCCAGCCGGGCCATCCCCTCCAGATCCGCCTTCATATGGGTCTTGCCCAGCAGGAAGCAGTCCATCCCGTTGGCGCGCAGATGGTCGCCCAGCGTCATCTCGCCCACGCGCAGCGGATAGCCGTTCCATTGCGCGCCATGGCTGCTGGAATAGCGACCGGTATAGGTGCTCATGCGGCTGGCGCCGCAGACCGGGGATTGCACGTAGCATTTGGTGAACCGCACCCCCTGCGAGGCCAGCCGGTCGATATGCGGCGTGTGCAGCGTCTTGTGTCCGGCGCAGCTGAGATAATCCCAGCGCAGCTGATCGAACATGATGAACAGGATGTTCTTGGTGGCCATTGTCTTCCCCCCTTCAGGCGTCTCGGATCTCCCTGCCGGAGGGAAGCGGCCCTTGTGGGGTTTCTTCCAAGCGGGCAGGAAACAGGCAACGCGATTTGACAGGCTTTCCGCAGAGCGGTAAACACCCGACGCGCCGAAAGCGGCGGGAGGGCGGGCCATGTCCGATGCAGAGCAGAACAGATCGCTCGACCGGGGCCTGACGGTGCTGGAATGCCTGTCGCGTTTCGGGCCCCGCACGCTGAGCGAGGTGGCGCGCGACGCCGATCTGCCGATCACCACCACCCGCCGCCTGCTGACCACGCTGGTCGAGCGCAATTTCGTCCGCCGCTCGATGGCGGACGGGCGCTACCGGGTGAACATCATGTCCCGCACGGCGCTGGTCGACGCGCTGTCGCTGGAGGACCAGCGGTTCGTGGATCAGCTGATGGTCCGGCTGGCGGCGCTGACCCGGCGCATCAAATGGCCCTGCGACCTGCATGTGATGGATGACCTCTGCATGCGGTTCGTCGATACGACGCGGCCGCTGAGCCCGCATTTCATGGTGCCGGGGGTGGTCGACCGGCGCTTCAACGTCTTCGGCGCGGCCTCGGGTCAGGCCTGCCTCGCGCTCTGCCCGCCGTCGATGGTCGAGCATCTGATCGAACGGACGCGGGGCGATGCGGTCTTCGGCCTTGAGCGGTTCAACATGACCAAGGCTCGGCTTTACGACGAGATCGAGGCGACCCGCGCCCGTGGCTATGGCAAGCGGCTCTACCCCTATCTGGGCGAGACGGTGGCGGCCGATAACCTATCGGCCGTCGCGGTCGCGGTGCGCTCGCCCAACGGGACGCTGTTCGGCATCCCGCTGGTCTTTACCGGCGGGCTGATGTCGCCCGAAGCCTTCGCCGAGGCGCATGTCGAGGCGTTGCGGCAGGCGGCGCTGGGTTAGACGTCCAAGATCAGCGTCTTGGTCTTCGAGCGCGAGCAGCAGACGGTGATCGTGCGGTTTGCGGCCTTCTCCAGATCGGTCTGCACCAGATCGCGGTGATCCGGCATCCCCTCCAGCACCCGGGTCACGCAGGTGCCGCAGACGCCCGACTGGCACGAGACCTGCACCGCGATCCCGTTTTCCTCCAGCTTCTGGGCGATGGTTTCCCCCGGCGCCACCTCGAAGGATTTGCCCGAGCGCTGGGCGATCACCGTAAACGGGGCGCCATCGGTGTTCACCTCGGCCCCGAAGCGTTCGAGATGGACCTGCGCCTTGTCCCAGCCCTGCGCCGCGGCCGATTCGGTGACGAAATCCATGAAGCCGTTGGGGCCGCAGACATAGAGGTGCCGCCCGGCCTCGGGCCCGGCCAGCACGCGGGCGATGTCCAGTTTCTGCGCGTCCGGCCCGCTGTCCACATGCCGCTGCACCTTGTCGCCGAAGGCTGCCAGTTCCTCGGCAAAGGCCAGCCGGTCGGGGGTCCGGCCGCAATAATGCAGCTCCCACGAGGCGCCCTGAGCCTCCAGCGCATGGGCCATGCCCAGCATCGGCGTGATGCCGATGCCGCCAGCGAAGAGGATCGTGTGGTCGGCGGGTTGCAGCGGGAAGTGGTTGCGCGGGCGGCCGACGCGGATCTGCTGCCCCTCGGCAAAGCGGGCGTGGATCGCCGAGGATCCCCCGCGCGAGGCCGGGTCCAGCAGGATGCCCAGCCGGTAACGGCTGCGGTCGGCGGGGTCGCCGGTCAGCGAATATTGCCGGATCAGTCCGGATTGCACGTAGACATCGACATGCGCCCCGGCCTCGTAGGCGGGCAGGGGGCTGCCATCGGCCGAGACCAGCTCCAGCGCGATGATATCGGTGGCGGCCGGGCGGCGGCGGGCGATCGTCAGGTCGAGCCAGGGGTTTTCCACCGCCTGCGCCTCGGGCCGGGCCGAGGCCTCGGCCCCCAGCGTCACCCGCACCGGCATCGACTGATAACCGCTGATCGTGTTGTTCAGCGCCACGACCGGCGGGGCGGTCAGGGTGAAGGCCTCGACCCGACGGCGCAGCGCGTGGACCAGGCTCTGCATTTCCAGCCGGGCCAGATGCATGCCCATGCACATATGCACACCCTGACCGAAGCCCACATGGTCGTGCACGTCGCGGGTGACGTCGAAGCGGGCGGGGTCGGGGTATTTCGCCGGGTCGCGGTTGGCGGCGGCGAACATGACCAGCACGCGCGAGCCCGCGGGCAGCAGATGCCCGGCCAGTTCCGCGTCCTGCGCCACATAGCGGGTCCAGCCGCGCACCGGGGCGGCGATCCGCACGGCTTCCTCGATGGCGTTGTTGACCAGATCGGGGTTGGCGCGGACCTTGGCCCATTCGCCGGGGTTCTCGGCAAAGAGCTTGATCAGCTGGCCCGAGGTCGAGATCGTCGTATCGAGCGAGGGATTGATGTAGTCGCGCATCAGCTGCGCGCAGGTCTCGTAGGAAATACCGCGCTCGGGTCCGACCTCGAAGATCCGTTTGGCCCAGCCGCCGTCCTTCAGTTTTTCCGGGCGCCCGTATTCGCGCAGGAAATCGCGCAGATCCTTGAGGTTCTCATAGGCCTCGAGCGTGCGCTGGTTCTCGTCCCCGAACAGGTTGAAGGTGGCCGAGGCCCATTTCAGCATCTGCTCGCTATCGACGGCGGGCGGCAGGCCCACCAGTTCCGCAACGATGGTCACCGGCAGGTAGCGGGCGAAATCCTTCACCGCGTCGAATTCGCCCCGCTGGCAGAGCGTGTCGATGAGCCCGTCAGCAGCCTCGCGGATCCGGCCCTCGACCACGCCCAGCGCACCGGGCAGCAGGGGCTCGGCGGTGATGGCGCGGGTGCGGTCATGCGACGGCGGGTCCGAGTTCAGGGTCGAGCCGACGAGGATGTCGTTGACCTTCTGCAGGGGCGAGACGCCGCGCGCGTTCGAGAAGAACTCGGGATGGCGCAGGACATGGCTGACCTCGGCGTAGTTCGGCACGGCATAGAGGTCGTGCTGCGCCAGATAGACCAGCGGCCCCAACGCGCGGATTTCCTCGTAGACCGGATAGGGGTCGCGGATCGCCGCATCGGCGTAGTAATCGAGGGTCGAGACCGGGATCCCGGCGGGAATGGCGGCGCGAGTGTTCATGGTTGCACATCCTCCGGGCGCAGGCCGATGCTGCGCAGGTCCAGCGCATCTGACAGGTTGAACGCGCCCATGCCGCCGTCGATGGCGATGTCGGCGCCCTTGATCCAGCCCGAGGCGGGCGAGAGCAGGAAAGCGGCGGTCTCGGCCACTTCGCGCGGCGTGCCCGGGCGGCCGGCGCGGGCGATGTTGCGGGCGACAACCTCGCCAAAGGCCTTCTGGAAATCGCCGAAGATGCCGGTGGCGATGGCGCCGGGGCTGAGCGAATTCATCCGCAGGCCGCGGGCGATCATCGCCTCGGTCTCGGCGATCGTCCACAGGATCACCGCCTCTTTCGACAGGTTGTAGCAGCGCGTGGCGTCGATACCTTCCAGCGCGATGAAGCGGGCGATGTCGTCGCGGCGGCGGATCTCGCTCAGGCGGCGGACCTGCTCGACCCCGTCGCGCCAGCCCTGACCGGCGCGGCTGGCCAGATTGACCACCGAGGCGCCGGGCCGGAACCAGCGCATCAGCGCCCCGGTGAAGGCCCGGGTGCCGAGGTAATTGACCTGCAGGATCGTCTCTTCCAGACCCAGCCGGGGCGGCAGTCCGGCGTTGTTGCACAGCCCGTCCAGCGGTTCGCCGACGATGCGGGCGGCATGGGCGATGCTGACCGGATCGTTGAGGTCGAGCGGGATGAAACGGTCCAGATTGGCCGCAGTATCACGGATGTCGAAGCCCAGAACCCGGTGGCCCTGCGCCTTGAGGACCTGCGCCAGTTCCGCGCCGATCCCACTTGCAACCCCCGTGACCGCATAGGTCAACGTTGCCATGCTCTTCCCCCCTCTTGACGGCTGCAACCTAGGGGGGGCGGGCAATCACGAATAGTATTGCAGTTCCACTACCAATAATGTTCGCTTATCGCCATGCGTGTCCAACATATCCAGACCCTTGTCGCCATTGCCGAACACGGAAGCCTCAGGGCGGCCGCCAAGGCACTGGGCCGGTCGCAACCCGGCCTGACCCAGGCCCTTCGCCAGGCCGAGAGCGAACTCGGCCTGTCCCTGTTCGTGCGCACCTCACGGGGCGTTCGGCTGACCGAGGTCGGCGAGCGGATCCTGGCCCGCGCCCGCACCATCAGCTCGGAAATCGTGCGGATGGAGGATGAGGTGGCGCAGCTTCGCGGCGAACAGAAGGGCGCTGTGCATGTCTGCCTCTCGCCCTTGGCGGCGGTGCGGATCATCCCCCGGGCGCTGACCTTCTTTCGCAAATCCTATCCCGATATCGACGTGCGATTCACCTCGGGCCTGTTCCCGGGCGCGCTGAAACCGCTGCGCGAGGGGCGGACCGATATCGTCATCGGCCCGGCGCCGCCGGCCGGGATGGCCCGGGAAATCAACGTCGAACACCTGCTCTATTCGCCGATCATCGTCGTCACCTCTGCCGATTCCCCCTATCGCCACGCGCGCTCCATCGGCGAGCTGGTCGATGCGCAATGGGTGATGCTGGGCGTGCCGACCGGCCCCGGCGACGTGTTCCGCAAGCCCTTCATCGAGAACGGCTTCGTCCCGCCCCATGCCACGACCACCTCGGAAAGCTATTTCGGCGCGATCTCCTTGGTCGAGAGTCTGGGGGCTATCATGACCTATCCGGGGCTGCTGCTGGATGACCTGAAGAAGTCCTGGAACATCGCCGAGATCCCGATCCGCGAGCGGATCGAGCCCCTGTCCATCTGTCTGATGACCCGGGCCGGCCACCCGCTGACCCCCGCCGCCGACACCTTCGCGCAATGCATCCGGCGCCGCGTCGCCTCGATGATGAGCGATAAGGAGGCGGTATCGCGATAGGGCCTGTGCAATTGATTCCTTGGCGCGCTTGGGTTTACGCCAAGGGCCAGGCAGGTCTGCCGGTGTAAGGGAGGACACGATGACCATTCGCACGCCCGTTCTCGGGGCGCTCTTTTCCGTCGCGGCGCTGATCGCGCCCGTTTCGGCCCAAGCCGTGACCGAGCTGACCTTTTCCAGCCTGTTCCCGCCGAACCACTTCAGCTGGCCGGTGTTCCGCGCCTGGTCGGACGATATCGCCGCCGCCACCAATGGCGAGGTCCGCATCGTCTTCACGCCGCAATCCGTCTCGCCGCCGCCGGGCGTCGTCGATGCCGTCCGCAACGGCGTGGCCGATGCGGGCTTCATCTTCAACGGCTTCCTCGGGCAAAACTACCCGGGCGTGATGCTGACGCAGATGCCGTTCATCGACCTGGGCGACACCGCCGCCACCTCGCGCGTGTTCTGGGAGAATTACCAGGAGCATTTCGCCCCGGTCGAGCGGATCCGCGGGGTCGAGGTCGTCTCGGCCTTCCATCTGGGGCCGAACATCCTGTGCTCGACCACCGACGCGCCGCTGTCGACGCTCGAAGAGCTTCAGGGCCGCCGGGTCTGGGTGTTGCCGGGCACGATCTCGGAAACCATGGCCAACATGGGGCTGGCGATCACCGCCTCGCCCGCGGTGCAGGTGCAGGAGCTGGTCTCGCGCAACACCGTCGATGCGATCTTCGGCCTGACGCAGGAAACGGTCGTGTCGTTCGGCGCGGCGCCCTATGTCAAATCCTGCGTCGACATGTCGCCCGCGCTGCAATCGGCCAGCTTCCTCGTGTTCTTCAACCAGCGCGCCTGGGACCGGCTGTCGGACGAGCAGCGCGCGACGGTCATGGAATACTCGGGCTCGGCCTTTGCCGAACGGATGGGCGCCGCCGCCGCCGAGGCCGACACGGTGACCCGCGCGCAGCTCGAAGCCTCGGGCGTGACCTATGCGCCGGTCGATCCGGGTATCCTGGAAGCCATGCACAGCGCGTCGGACGCGGTGCTGACGCAATGGGCGGCAGCGGTGCAGAGCGCTTATGGCATCGACGGCCGCGCCCTGGTCGAGGAAGTCCGCGCCGAGATCGAGGCGGCCTCGGCCGAGTGATCCCCGGGCGCTGAGAAACTGAGGGGCGCCCGACCGGCGCCCTTCGTCGGCCGGAGGAGGAAAAGCTGATGATCCGCAAGGTGACGGTCGTACTCGGGGCGCTGTGCCTCGTGGCGATGATCCTGGCGACCTGCGCCGAGGTGGTGATGCGCTATTTCTTCGCGCATCCGATCTTCGGCTCGGCCGAGATGACGCAATTGCTGTTCGGCGTGCTGGCCTTTTGCGGCTTCTTCGCGGTGGGGCGCGACCGGGGGCATGTGAATGTCTCGCTGTTCGAGCCCTTCCTGCTGAAGCGCTTCAACCGCGGGTATCGCGCCATCTTCGACGTCATGTCGCTGATCGGCTCGGGCGCCATCGTCGGCATTCTAGGCTGGCGGCTGTGGGACCTTACCGAATACCCCGAAACCACCGTGGTGCTGCGGGTGCCGATGATCTGGATCGTCGCCATCATGGCGCTGCTGGCCCTTCTGGGTGTGGTCGGTGTCCTGGCCTCGATGCGGGACGAGCGGCGGGTGCCGCCGCCCCATTCCCCCCAAAGTTTTGAATGACAGGCTGATCCGGGATGACCTTGGCACTGACGGGCTTCGCGCTCCTGCTTCTTTTGGCCTTCATCGGCGTGCCGCTGGCCTTCGCCACGCTGGCCGTGGGCTTCTTCGGCCTGACCTATCTGCGCGGCTTCGATGCGGCGCTGGCGGTATCGTCGCAATGGATGGTCGATACGGCCACCAACTATAACCTCACCATCATCCCGCTCTTCGTGCTGATGGGCGCCTTCATCCACCGCTCGGGCATCAGCCGCGACCTGTTTGCCGCCTCCTACGCCTGGATGGGTCGCTTCCGGGGCGGGCTGGCGCTGTCGGGGATCCTGTCCTGCGCGGGCTTCGCCGCGGTCTGCGGCTCGTCGCTGGCGACGGCGGCGACCATGACCCGGGTCGCGGTGCCGACCATGCGCGAGTTCAAGTACAATGACGGCTTCTCGGCCGGGACCATCGCCGCGGGCGGGACCTTGGGCATCATGATCCCGCCCTCGGTGCCGCTGGCGATCTATGGCATCGTCGCGGGCGAGGATATCGCCCAGCTGTTCATCGCCGGCATCCTGCCGGGGCTGATGCTGGTCGGGCTCTTCATGCTGGCGGTGGTGATCATGACCTGGCTGCGGCCCGGCATCGGTCCCAGGGGCGAGGCGATGGGCCTGCGGGCGACGCTGCGCGCCTCTTATTCCACCTGGCCGGTGATCATCCTGTTCGGCGTGATCCTCGGGGGCATCTATGGTGGCATCTTCACCCCGACCGAGGCGGCGGGCGTCGGCTGCGCCGGGGCGTTCCTCTTCGGCGTGGCGCGGGGGCATTTCCTGGACCGCGCCAGCCTCTGGGCGGTGTTCTCCGAGACGGTCACCACCACGGCGATGATCTTCGCCATCGTCTTCTCGGCGCTGATCCTGGCGCAGTTCATCAACCTCACCGGCATGCCCTATGCGCTGCAATCGGCGGTGACGGCCTGGGGGCTGGGGCCGGTGGGACTGGTGCTGCTGATCTGCGCGATCTGCGTGCTTCTGGGGATGGTCTTTGAATCGATCGGCATCCTGCTCCTGATCATCCCGGTCTTCCTGCCGGCGCTGTCGGCGCTGGGGGTCGATCTGATCTGGTTCGGGATCCTGGTGATCATCGTCATCGAACTGGGCCTGATCTCGCCGCCCATCGGCATGAATGTCTTCACCGTGAAATCGGTCGCGCCCGAGATCCCGCTGACGGCGATCTTCCTCGGCGTCATGCCCTATATCGTGGCCATGGTGCTGGGCGGATTGCTGATCCTGATGTTCCCGCCGATCGCCACCTTCCTGCCCAATGTGATGCGCTAGGACCGGGCGGCGGGCACCGAGGGCCCGTGCCCCTCAGTGCCCGAAATAGGCGCGGTCCAGCGCTTGCGGATCGTCGCGGAGCGTCTGGGCCGGGCCGGCAAAGCGCAGCTTGCCCGAACGCAGCACCAGCGCCGTGTCGGCGACACCCAGCGCCAGACTGGTGAATTGCTCGATCAGCAGGATGCCGACGCCGCGGGCCTTCAAGCCTTCGACGAAACCCATCAGCCGCCTGACCACCAGCGGCGCCAGCCCCAGCGACATCTCGTCGATCAGCATATAGCGCGGGCGGGCCATCAGCGCGTGGCCCAGCGCCAGCATCTGCTGCTGTCCGCCGGACATGGTGCCCGCCAGTTGCTTCTTGCGCTCGGCCAGTTCGGGGAAAAGCGCGTAGGTATCGGCCAGCGTCT
>NZ_JAUCCQ010000027.1:0-42618 GCF_034676075.1 Pararhodobacter sp.
GGGCTGAGGATCTCGTTTTCCTTGTAGAGATAGCCGTGCATCTGCGGCAGCTCGATGGTCACGCCCCCGGCCAGCGCCATGTCGCATTCGCCGCTCAGCAGGGCCTGCGCCGCGTAATGCAGCGCGACCAGCGAGGTGGAGCAGGCGGTCTGCACGTTCACCGAAGGGCCGCGCAGGTCGAAGATGTGGCTGACGCGGGTGGACAGGAAATCCTTGTCGTTCCCCGTATGGCGCAGCAGGAAGGCGCCGACGTCCCGCACCAGATCCCGGTTCGAGTTGATGTTGACCCAGTAATAGGTCCCCTGCCCGCAACCGGCGTAGACGCCGATATTGCCCTCGAAAGCCTCGGGCACGGTGCCGGAATCCTCCAAAGCCTCCCACGCGACCTCAAGGAACTGGCGGTGCTGGGGGTCGAGGATCGCGGCCTCTTTCGGCGAGAAGCTGAAGAAATCGGCGTCGAAGCTCGCGAAATCCTTCAGCGGCGCGGCGAAGGGCACGTAATTGGGCAGGCGCATCACCGAGGGATCCTCGCCCGCGGCCAGAAGCTCGTCCTCCGACAGACGGCGGATCGCCCGCAACCCGCCGCGCAGCATCGTCCAGTAATCGCGGACCGATCCTGCCCCCGGCAGATGGGCGGCCATGCCGGTGATGGCGATATCGGTATCGGAGATTTCAACGGACATGACAGGCCTGCGCAGGGTTATTTACCACGAAACACTGGTGTTTCTTTGGGGCGAGAGTGGCCCGCCAATCGGGCCAAACGGTGGCGGGGGTCACAGCAGCGTCCGCGGCCCGCGGTCCTGTGCCTCGGTCGGACGCAGGCCCAGCACGATCCCGGCATGCGCCCGGCGGAGCGAGTCGCGCTGCACGGCGTCGGTGGCGCGTTTCATCGCCTCGGCATAGCCGAGAAGCGCCCCGGCGATGAGCCAGGTGAAGGGAATGAGCGTGGCATTGGGCAGCATGTCCAGCATGTTGACCGCAAGGATCAGCGCCAGTGTACTGGCTTCGATGGGCAGGGGCGCGGCGCCTTTTCGTCGCGCCTGCCAGGTCAGGGACAGTACCGGCAGCGCCATCAGCCCGAAGAGCGCCAGATAGCCCAGCCAGCCGTAATGGCCGATGGTGATGATCCACTGGCCGTCGACCACGCTCTCGCTTTCGCCGGTGGCCTGGTCATAGACCGCGAACCGGCCCCAGCCGCCCCAGCCGAACAAGGGCCTCTCGGCCACGTGGTCGAGGATGCGCTGTTCGTTGGTGAAGCGGTATTCCAGCGATTCCCGCCGATCCTCGCTGACCGCCGAGACCTGGTCCAGGATGGCCCGGGTCGGCACCAGACCGGCGCCGCGCAGCAGCGGATAGGTGACCACCAGCAGCACGATCAGGCTGGAGACCATCAGATGCAGGCGCGGTCTCATGATCAGCACCATCGGCACGAAGATCAGCGTGTACATCAGCGGCCCCATGGACTTGGTCAGCAGCACCAGTCCGAAACCGGCCAGAACCAGCAGCAGTTTCTGCCCGGCCCGGCTGTCGGCGCCCCGGGCGGCACGGGCCCGGGCGGCGGCGGCCATGGTCACCATGAAAGCGAAGAACGCGACCCAGAGCCCGTGCGGCATGAAGACGAAGGGACGGTAGCCGCCCTGCCGGATCGCCTGGTTGAAATCGTGCTGGAAGAAACCGTAGAGCCTGGTGTGCAGCTGCGGCGACATCCGCACCTCGTAGAGCATCGGCAGGGTATAGATCGCCCCGGCGATGACCAGCGCCAGCAGGATCTCGCGCAGGCCCTCGTCGGTCTTCAGCACCTCGCGCGCCAGGAAGAAGGGCAGGGCGAAGAAGATCTGCTGCACCAGTACCGAGGCGGAATCGTAGATCCTGAGCCCGGGCAGCCCCCAGGTTTCCAGCGCGTTGGGATCGACCAGTCGCATGGTCCCGAAGGTGTCGATGCCGAAGCGGATCGGATCGGTGTTGGTGACGACGGTCACCACCGGGCTGATCAGGAACATGACCAGCAGCACGCGGCCGATCCAGGCCTCGGGCAGCGGTTTCGGCATCTTGCCCCAGTAGGAAAGGCAGACGGCAAAGGCCATCAGGTTGGGGATGCTCTCCTTGTTCAGGGGCGGGATCAGCGGCAGGTCGATGGCGCTGATCTGCGGCAGCAGCATATAGGCGCCGAGGATCGACCAGATCAGCGCCCGGGTCTGCGGCATGACGCGGAAGAAATAGACGATGACCACCGGCCAGCCGACCAGCGCCAGCAAGGCGACGATATTGCCGATCTGGATCAACATGCCCGCATACCCGCCGGGCGTTGCCGCCCCGAACGTCCCACCATCATCTGCCCCGAGTACCGCCCCATTCTTGCCCTCTTGCGGGGCTATTCCGGCGGCGTCGCGGTAACTATACCCACGACAGGCCGCCCTGTCTGCCCGAACCCGGGTAATCTGGCGGTGAAATGCGTCCAGACTATGGGGGTTTCGTGGAGTTTTCCTTTCCGCCCTGCACCATCGCGGTGAACATGCCCGACACGGGCACGCTGCTGTCCGAGGTCAAGTCCCGCCTGCGGGCGGGCGAGGGTTTCGCGCTGGCGACCATCAACCTTGACCATCTGGTGAAGCTGGCGCGCGATCCCGGCTTCCGCCCGGTCTATGGCGCGCAGGATCTGGTCTGCGCCGATGGCAACCCGATCGTCTGGCTGTCCAGACTGGCCCGCCGGCCGGTTTCGCTGGTGCCCGGCTCGGATATGGTGGTGCCTCTGGCCAGCCTCGCCGCGCGCGAGGACGCGCCGATCGCGCTGATGGGCTCGACGCCCGAGGCGCTGACCGAGGCGGCGGAAGCGCTGAAAGCCCGCGTTCCCGGCCTGCGGATCGCCGCGCAGATCGCCCCGCCGATGGGCTTTGATCCGACCGGGCCCGACGCCCGGCGGATCCTTCTGGATATCGCCGCCTCGGGCGCGCGGCTCACCTTCATCGCGCTGGGCGCCCCCAAGCAGGAGATGTTCGCCGCCTTCGGGCGCGAGGTGACACCGCATATGGGCTTTGCCTCGATCGGGGCGGGGCTGGATTTTCTGGCCGGTCGGCAGCAGAGGGCACCGGAATGGGTGCGGGCCATCGCCATGGAATGGGCTTGGCGCATGCTGTCGAACCCGCGCAGGCTGGCGAAGCGCTATCTCGATTGCGCGCTGATCCTGCCGGGCGAGGCGGTCAGGGCCTGGCGTCTGCGCGGCTCCTGACCCGGGCCCCGCCCCCGTTTGAGATTGCATCCGCGCCCCTCGCCGGGCATGGTGACGCAACTTTTTCAACCGGGAGGAAATGATGAAAACCCGTGCCGCCGTCGCCTTCGAAGCCAAGAAACCGCTCGAGATCGTGGAGCTGGACCTCGAGGGCCCCAAAGCCGGTGAAGTGCTGGTCGAGATCATGGCGACCGGCATCTGCCATACCGACGCCTACACGCTGGACGGCTTCGACAGCGAAGGCATCTTCCCCTCGATCCTGGGCCATGAGGGCGCGGGCATCGTGCGCGAAGTGGGCGCGGGCGTGACCTCGCTGAAGCCGGGCGACCATGTGATCCCGCTCTACACGCCGGAATGCCGCCAGTGCAAAAGCTGCCTCTCGGGCAAGACCAACCTCTGCACCGCGATCCGCGCCACGCAGGGCAAGGGGCTGATGCCGGACGGCACGACGCGTTTCAGCTACAAGGGCGCGCCGGTCTATCATTACATGGGCTGTTCGACCTTCTCCAACTTCACCGTCCTGCCGGAGATCGCGCTGGCGAAGATCCGCGAAGACGCGCCCTTCGACAAGGCCTGCTACATCGGCTGCGGCGTGACCACGGGCGTGGGTGCGGTGATCAACTCGGCCAAGGTGACGCCCGGCTCGAACGTCGTGGTCTTCGGCCTGGGCGGGATCGGCCTGAACGTCATTCAGGGCGCACGGATGGTCGGCGCGGACAAGATCATCGGCGTCGACATCAATGACGACAAGGCGCAATGGGGCAAGATGTTCGGCATGACCGACTTCGTGAACCCGATGAAGATTGATACCGACATCGTCTCGAAACTGGTCGAGATGACCGAGGGTGGCGCCGATTACACCTTCGACTGCACCGGCAACACCACGGTGATGCGTCAGGCGCTGGAAGCCTGCCACCGCGGCTGGGGTGTCTCGACCGTTATCGGTGTGGCCGAGGCGGGCAAGGAAATCTCCACCCGTCCGTTCCAGCTGGTCACCGGGCGCGTCTGGAAGGGCTCGGCCTTCGGCGGCGCCCGGGGCCGGACCGATGTGCCGAAGATCGTCGACTGGTACATGAACGGCAAGATCGAGATCGACCCGATGATCACCCATGTCCTGACGCTGGACGAGATCAACAAGGGCTTCGACCTGATGCACGAAGGCAAGTCGATCCGCTCGGTCGTGGTGTTCTGATGGAACGGATCAACCGCTGGCGCGCCCAGGGCGGCTGGCAGGAAGTCTGGCGCCATGACAGCGCCGAGACGGGAACGCCGATGGAGTTCTCGATCTTCCTGCCGGATGCCGAGGGGCCGCGGCCCGTCGTCTGGTATCTGTCGGGCCTGACCTGTTCCTGGGCCAATGTCACCGAAAAGGGCGAGTTCCGCGCCGCCTGCGCGCGTCACGGGCTGATCTTCGTCGCCCCCGACACCTCGCCCCGCGGCGAGGGCGTGCCGGATGATGCCGAGGGCGCCTATGACTTCGGTCTGGGCGCGGGGTTCTACGTCGATGCGACGGAAGAACCCTTTGCCCGGAACTACCGGATGCGCAGCTATCTGGAGGGGGAACTGCCCCGGCTGCTGGCCGAGCATTTCCCGGTCGATCTGGCCCGCCAGTCGATCACCGGCCATTCGATGGGCGGCCACGGCGCGCTGACGCTGGCGCTGCGCAATCCGGGTCGGTTCCGCTCGGTCTCCGCCTTCGCGCCGATCGTCGCGCCCTCGTCCTGCCCCTGGGGGCAGAAGGCGCTGGGGGGCTATCTGGGCAAGGATCCGGCGGCCTGGGCTGAGTATGACGCGGTGCGGCTGATCGAGGGCGGTGCGCGGGTTCCGGCGCTGAAGGTCGATCAGGGCGCGGCGGACGGGTTCCTGGACGGGCAGCTGATGCCCGAACGTCTGGTCGCCGCCTGCGAATCCGCCGGGCAGCCCTTGGACTACGGGCTGCACGAGGGCTACGACCATTCCTATTACTTCATCTCCAGCTTCATGAGCGACCACCTCGACTGGCACGCCCGGCATCTGGGCTGAGGGGTTTCGCCCTCGTTCCTCGGGCGACCAAGGCGGGGGCCAGCCCCCCGCACCCCCCGCCAAAGGGGGTTTTCCACCCCCTTTGGATACCCCCGAGGATATTTGCAGCGCAAAGAAGGCGGGGGCTGCGGCCCCTATTTGTATTCGATGAGCCGGGCCTGACGGCGGGTCAGGCGGCGGGCGTGGTAGCGCAGCGCGCCGACGGCTTCGGGGAATTTGCCCAGCGTGTTGAAGAAGGCACCGGCCCAGCCGAGACGGGGTTTCAGGCGCAGGATCTGCAGCGGGTAGACCAGCACCAGCAGCAGCGCTGCCGGGTGAATCAGCGAGCCGATGAGCGCCGCCAGCGGGATCGCCACGCCCCAGAGCCAGATGCGCCGCACCTCGGCCCGCCAATGCGGAGTCTGCGGGGTCGAGAAACGCGCGGCGCCCTCGGCAAAGGCGTGGCCCGCGCGTTCGGTGCGTTTCCACCATTGACTGATGCGGGTGATATCCGCGTCGTGCCAGGTCATCTCGGCCTCGATTCGCCAGATCGTCCAGCCGCGGGCGCGCAGCCGGAGGCAGAGCTCGGGCTCCTCACCCGCGATCAGATCCTCGCGGTAGCCGTTCACCGCATTCACCGCCTGATAGCGCATCAGCGCGTCGCCGCCGCAGGCCCGGGCCTCGCCGACCGGGGTGTCCCATTCATGGTCGATGAGCGTGTTGTAGACGCTGGCCTCAGGATGCCGTTCGCGGCGGCGGCCGCAGACCACCGCGGCGCGCAGATTGTCGGAGAGGAATTTCACCGCGCGGGGCATCCACCCCTCACGCAATACGCAATCGCCGTCGATGAACTGGACGTAATCGGGCGGCTCGGCTTTCAGCGCCTTCAGACCGGCATTGCGGGCCCTTGCGGCGGTGAAGGGGCGGGTGAGATCGAGGTCGATCACCGTGGCGCCCATCGCCTGCGCCTGCGCCACCGAGCCGTCGGTCGAGCCCGAATCGACATAGATCACCCGGCGCACCTGCCCCTCGAGCGACTGCAGGCAGGCCACCAGCCGGGCGCCTTCGTTGCGTCCGATCACCACCGCGTCGATTGTCGGCCCCCGTTTCGCCCGCGCCATCATCCTACCCCCGCACCGGGGGATTATGGGGGCGGCCCGGGCCCTGTCCAGCGTGCAGGTTTTTCTGGGCAAAGGCACCGCGATGTGTTGCATTCCTGCCTAACCACAGGAGGAGAGACCATGCCCCGCGCGCAGATCGTCGGCTGGAGCCATTCCCGTTTCGGCAAGGCCGAGGAACCCGATACCGAGAGCCTGATCGCCGGGATCCTGGCGCCCGCGCTGGACCATGCCGGGATCGGCGCCGAGGAGGTGGACGGCATCTTTGTCGGTGTCTTCAACGCCGGTTTCAGCCGCCAGGACTTTCAGGCGGCGCTCGTGGCTTTGGCCGACGACAGGCTGCGCCATGTTCCGGCGATCCGTTATGAAAACGCCTGTGCCACCGGCTCGGCCGCCCTGTATGGCGCCATGGATTTCATCGAATCGGGCCGGGGGCGGATCGCGCTGGTGGTGGGGGCCGAGAAGATGACCGCGACACCCACGGCCGAGGTGGGGGATATCCTGCTGGGCGCCTCCTATGTGAAGGAGGAGGCGGATGTGCCCGCCGGGTTTGCGGGCCTCTTCGGCCAGATCACCCAGAGCTATTTCCAGCGCTACGGCGATCAGTCCGACGCGCTGGCGATGATCGCCGCCAAGAACCATGCCAACGGGGTGCTGAACCCCTATGCCCATATGCGCAAGGATTTCGGCTTCGACTTCTGCAACACGGTGACCGACAAGAACCCGCAGGTGGCGGGGCCTTTGCGGCGCACCGATTGCTCGCTGGTCAGCGACGGGGCCGCGATCCTGGTGCTGGCGGATGAAGAGACGGCGAAAGACCTGCGCCGCGCCATCGCTTTCCGCGCCCGGGTGCAGGCCAATGATTTCCTGCCGATGTCGAAGCGCGACGTGCTGGAGATGGCGGGCGCGCGCAAGGCCTGGGCCGGGGCGCTGGCGCAGGCGGGGATGGGGCTGGACGACCTGTCCTTCGTGGAGACCCACGATTGCTTCACCGTGGCCGAGATGCTGGAATACGAGGCGATGGGTCTGGCCGAACGCGGGCAGGGTCATCGGGTGATCCGCGAGGGCGTGACGCGCAAGGACGGGCGGCTGCCGGTGAACCCCTCGGGCGGGTTGAAATCCAAGGGGCATCCGATCGGTGCGACCGGCGTGTCGATGCATGTCATGGCGGCGATGCAATTGGGCGGGGAGGCGGGCGACATGGCGGTGAAGGATTCGCGCGTGGCGGGGGTCTTCAACATGGGCGGGGTGGCGGTGGCCAATTACTGCTCGATCCTCGAGCGGGTGAAATGAGGCTGGATCTGTCGGCCGGGATCGCCCCGGTTTCCACCCGGGTGATGAACCTGTCGACCCTGCTGACCGAGGCGGCGCGGCGCCATCCCGGGGCGCCCGGCTTTATCTGGGGCGAGCGGGTCTGGAGCTGGGCCGAGATGGAGGCACGCGCCGCGGCCTTCGCCGCCCTGCTGGTCGACCGTTTCGGGGTGCGGAAGGGCGACCGCATCCTTGTGCAATCGGCCAACAACAACCAGATGTTCGAGGCGATGTTCGGCTGCTGGCGGGCGGGCGCGGTCTGGGTGCCGGCCAATTTCCGCCAGACGCCCGAGGATGTGGCCTGGCTCGCGGGCTCTGCCCAGGCGAAGGGGCTTCTGGTGGGGGCGGAATTCGCGGCCCATGCCGCGGCCTGCGCCCCGCATGTCGATTTCACCATCGCCATCGGCGAAAGCGGCTTCGCCGAGGATTACGAGGCGCTGATCGCCCCCTATCTGGGTCGCGCGCTGCCCGCGGTCGCCGTGCAGCGCGACGATCCCTGCTGGTTCTTCTTCACCTCGGGCACCACCGGGCGGCCCAAGGCGGCGGTGCTGACCCATGGGCAGATGGGGTTCGTGGTGACCAATCACCTCTGCGACCTGATGCCGGGGACCGGGCCGGATTGGGGCGGGCGCGATGCCTCGCTGGTGGTGGCGCCGCTCAGCCATGGGGCGGGAATCCATCAGCTGGCGCAGGTGGCGCATGCCGTGCCGACGATCCTGACCACCGGCGCGAAGCTGGACCCGGCCGAGGTCTGGTCGCTGGTCGAACGCCATGGCGTGACCAACATGTTCACCGTGCCGACCATCGTGAAGCTGCTGGTGGAGCATCCGGCGGTGGGCCAGTACGACCATTCCAGTCTGCGCTATGTGATCTATGCGGGGGCGCCGATGTACCGGGCCGACCAGATCACCGCGCTGGAGAAACTCGGCCCCGTGCTGGTGCAGTATTTCGGGCTGGGCGAGGTGACCGGCAACATCACCGTCCTGCCGCCGGTGCATCACGGCATGGGCGAAATGAAGCTGGGCACCTGCGGTTTCGCCCGGACCGGCATGCAGGTGATGGTCCAGCGCGAGGATGGCAGCGAATGCGAGCCGCTGGAAACCGGCGAGATCTGCGCCACCGGCCCCGCCGTCTTCGCCGGGTATTTCAACAACCCCGAGGCCAATGCGAAATCCTTTCGCGACGGCTGGTTCCGCACTGGCGATCTGGGTCACAAGGATGCCGAGGGTTTCGTCTATCTGACCGGGCGGTCCTCGGACATGTACATCTCGGGCGGGTCGAACATCTATCCGCGCGAGATCGAGGAGAAAATCCTCCTGCATCCGGCGATTTCCGAGGTCGCGGTTCTGGGGGTGCCCAGCGCCAAATGGGGTGAGGTCGGGATGGCCGTTTGTGTGGCGGGCGCCGGGGTCACCGGGGCTGATCTGCTGTCCTGGCTGGGCGACAAGCTGGCGCGCTACAAGCTGCCGCAGCATGTGGTCTTCTGGGACGAGATGCCGAAATCGGCCTATGGCAAGATCACCAAGAAGATGATCCGCGAGGAACTGGAACGCCGGGGCGAGGTGCCGCCCGCATGATCGAAACGCTCGCCCATCCCGGCCCTGCCCCCGCCCGGCGCTGGGCGGTGGCGCCCTGCCGGGCGGAGCCGGTCGAGGTGCTGCTGCCTGTGGCCGAGCGGTTGGCGGATTCGGTGGCGCTGGCGCTGGCGGGCTATGACGGCGGCTGGCTGGTCATCGAGGACGCGCCGCTCGCCGCCCTCGATTTCGTCATCCCGGGCGAGGATCCGACCGGCGCCCATGCCGCCTGGTACGCTGGCCCCTACCGGTTGGGCGCGGCGCGGATCGTGCATCTGGGCCTGCACGCGGGTCGCAAGGAGGGCGGCGCCTGGCTGCACGGCCACGGCAGTTTTGCCGCGCCCGGGTGGGAGGGGCCGGATTTCGGCCATATCCTGCCCTTCGAGAGCCGATTGGCGCAGCCGGTACGGGCCCGCGGCTGGGGGCTGAAAGGCGCGCGGCTGGAGGTTTCGGCCGATCCAGAGACGCATTTCCCGTTGTTCCAGCCGGTGGCGCTGGGCGGCGGCCGGGAGGCGGTGCTGGTGACGCTGCGGCCCAATCAGGACCTGACCGAGGCGCTGGAAGCGGCGGTGGCCGAGGCAGGCATCCGGGACGGGCGGGTCTATGGCCTCGGTTCCGTGGTCCGGCCGACGCTTGAGGGCCAACCCCGGATCGACAGTTTCGCGACGGAATTGCTGCTGACCGAGGCGGTCATCACGCGCGGGCGGGCGCGGCTGGCGGTCGAGCTCGTGACCCTGCAGGGCACGCGCCATCGGGGGGTGCTGGCGCGCGGCGAGAATGGCGTTTGCATCACGGCGGAAGTGTTGGTGGTGGCGGGGCCGGGGATGGTGGGGTGAAACCCCATCCTACGGGGGTGCCCTTGGTGCGCGCATCGGTGCGTGCGAGCACGCACCCTACTGGGGCGAACCTGTAGGGTGGGGTTCCCCCCCACCGCACCGGCACGCGGCAACAGGGCCCACCCGCCCCGTAGGGTGCGTGCTCGCACGCACCTTCCCCCGGCTCAGAACCCCGCCAACACCAGATCCGCGTGCTCGGCCAGATAGACCCGCAGCCAGGGCGTGAATTCCCCGGGCCTCGCCGCGATTTCGGCGTGCAGGGCGTCGGTGTCGATCCAGCGGATCGCGGCGACTTCCTCGGGGTCGGGCGTGACCGCAGGCGGCGCCTCGCAGACGCCGAGGAACAGATCGACCACCTCATGCTCGATCATCCCGCCGCCGACCTCGGCCCGGTATTCGACCACGCCCCGGTGTTCCAGCGTCACGCCGTTGATCCCCAGCTCCTGCGCCAGCCGCCGCTCGGCGCAGGCCAGCGGCGGCTCGCCCCAATAGGGATGCGTGCAGCAGGTATTCGCCCAGAGGCCCGGCGTATGGTACTTGGCCAGCGCCCGCTGCTGGATCAGCAACTTGCCCCCGGCCACCACGAAAACCGACACCGCCGGGTGCCTGAGCCCGCGGCGGTGTACCTCCAGCTTGTCCATCGGCCGCAAGGCGCCGTCGATCCAGGCGGGAATATCCTGCGCCATGCTGACCCCCATCGTTTGCGCGGTTCTAGCGCCAAGCGGGGCCGGGGGGAAAGGGTCAGATGAGCCCCAGTTGCAAGGCCGCCGCCAGCGCCAACCCGATCAGCACCAGTCCGCCCAGCCCCCAGATCGTCACCCGACGCCGCCTTTCCCGCACGCTCATCGTGAAGGGAATGGAGATCACCGGCCTGAGTTGCAGGTCGCGTTCCATCCGGGCCGAGGTGCGCATCACCGGCTGCATCCATTCCAGCCCATAGGCCAGCATCACCCCCAGCATCAGCCCGGCGACGACGCCCATCGCGGCCACCACCTTGCGGCTGCGCGACACCGGGTATTCCGGCACCAGCGCGCGTTCCAGCAATTCGAAGCGTTCGGCCTGCTGGTCAACCTCGATCCGGGCGCTCAACTCGGCCTCGCGGCGGCGGTCGGCGGCGGCGGTCAGCTGCGCCTGCAATTGCTCCATCCGCCGGTTCATCGCCAGCACCTCCTGCTCGTAGCCGGGCGCGCGGGTCAGGATGTCCTGGATCTCGGCGATGCGGGCGCGCATCTCGACCTCCTGCTGGGCCAGCTGCTCGACCGACGCGCGCAGCGTCGCCACCTGCCGCTGCACCACCGTCCGGGTCGAGGTCTGGTCCAAGGTGTCCAGCTCGCTCTGCCGGGCGCTGAGGTCGGCCTGAAGGTCGCGCAGCCCGTCGATCAGCCGCGCCCGTTCGGCCCGGCGCAGGGCGACCGAATCCGACAGGAAAGCCTCGTTCTGCGAGCGGAACTCGGCGATGTCATCCTCGAGCGTGGCGATGCTGGTTTCCAGCCTCGTTTCCTCGGCGCGGAAGAAGTCCAGCGCCTGCTGGGCATTCGACTGCCGGGCATCGACCGAGCGCTGCACAAGCTGATTGGCCAGTTCATTGGCGATATCGGCCGCCGTCTGCGGGTCGTCGTCATCGGCCGAGACCACCAGCGCCGAGAGCGAGCCGTCGCGGGCGAAGCCCTGCTGCGCGGCGGCGATCGAGGTGATGGTGAAGGCACGCCGCATCAGCGCGACCTGTTCCGAGGGGTTCAGCGGCATCCCGTCGAACAGGTGATGGCGCTGGGCGAGGTCCAGCAGCGCGTCGCGCGACATCAATTGCTGTTCGATGACCTGCACGCGGCGGGTGATATCGGTGCTGGCGGCGCCGGTTCCGTCCTCGCTGGCGGCGACGATCACCGGATTGATGACCTGGATCACCGCGCTGGCGGTATAGACGCGGTCGGTGTTCATGGCCAGAATCACCCCGACCAGGGTGCCCAGCAGGGTTGTCAGCGCCATCAGGCGCCAGCGGCGGCGCAGCCAGCTGAGGATCTCGTGCAGGTTCTGGATCGGTCCCATGGTCGCGCCCCTCAGCCCTTGCGCCGCGCCGCGCGCGCGTCGCGATCCTCGGATTTGTTCAGGACGATGCCCAGAAGCGGCACCTGCCCTTCCAGCACGCGCTCGCATTCCAGCACGTCCTGCGCCGTGGTGCGCAGCCCGTCGGCGACCAGGATCACCGCATCGAGCTGCGGCAGCAGTGCCGGCAGCAGCGGGTCCTTCAGCACCGGCGGCAGGTCGTGGATCACCACATCGGGGCCGATGCAATCGGTGAGGGCGCGCAGGGATTGCACCGCTTCGGGCGCCATCATCCGTTCAGAAGCCTGCGGCATCCGCGCGTCGTTCAGCGCCAGCGCCAGGCAGGCACCCACGCGGCGCAGATGCTCTTCGGGCGGGATCATGCCGTCCAGCACCATCTCCAGCGGGCCGGGCGGGTCGAGGCCCAGCAGCTCGGCCAGCCCCGGGTCTTCCAGATCGCTGTCGACAAGCAGCACGCGCAGGGTTTCCAGCCGGGCGATGCTGGCGGCCAGCCCCGCGGCGATGAAGCTGCGCCCGGCGCCCCGCGTGGCCGAGGTGACGCCTATCCGGCGCCAGCCCTTTTCGGCGGTGACGCGCAGCAACTGGCTGCGCAGCTGGTCCATCGCTGCCCCGGCAGGTGTGTCGCGGGCGAACGAGGGTGCCCGGCCGGTCACCTTCAGGCGGTTCACATCGTCCAGGATGACCGGGATCTCGTCCCAGATCTCTTCGACCTCGATCCGGCGATGCGCCCGCAGCGGGACGTTGCGGCGCCCGGGATCCTGGGCGGCGGCATCGACCCGGCCCTGCAGGATCGCCTGATGGGCGATGCGGCGCGAGGGCGGCGAGGGCGCCTCGCCCTCTTCTGCCGAGCGCCAGCCCAGCCGTTGTTCAAGAATACGCGTGTTGACCATAACTGACCCTTCGCGACGGCCTGCGGAGCGTCCGCGCCCCGCCATTTAACCCTCTGTTGACGGGAAAGCCTGTCACAAATAGGGCAGAAGCGTGGTCATTGTCGATGGAACCGGCGCGGTTCAGAGGCCGAAGATCACCGACAGCTGGTCGCCATGCACCGTCAGCACCACGGTCAGCAGCACCAGCGCCACGGCGGCCATCACCGCGTCATGCAGCGCGTCCCAGGCGCCGTATTTGCGCGCAAGACGGACCTGAAGCGGGTAGCTGAGCAGCGCGGTCGAGGCCATGGCGATCGGCGCGCCGGGAATGCCCAGCATCGGCACCAGAATCAGCAGGAGCGCGACCAGCAGCGTGGCCCGCGTCGCGTTCAGCGTGAAGAAGCCGCGCGAATCGCCCGAGGCCAGCGTCACCTGGTCATAGGTCAGGCCCAGCATCTGCGGCAGCAGCGCCATCGACACCATGACCGTGACCGCGCCCGAGGCCGCATAGCGCGAATCATAGAGCAGATCGACGATATAGACCCCGCCCAGCGCCAGGGGCGCCACGCCCGCGATCAGCAGGCCCGACAGCATGAAGCGGATCTTGCGCAGATGCAGGAAATTCTCCCGCGATTCCGAGGGCGGCGACGAGCGGTAGATCGGGATCATCAGCCGCTGCACCAGCAATTGCCCCAGCATCAGCGGGAATCCGGCCAGGAAGAAGCCGATATTGTAAAGGCCCAGCTGCTCCATCGACAGGTAGCCGCCGAGGATCAGCTTGTCCGATTGCAGGACCAGAAAGCCCGCCACGGTCGAGAAGAAAATCCAGCGGCCGTAATGAATGAGTTCATGCGCGCAGTCGCGGTCCAGCTGGATCCGGTTGACGATGCCGGGCAGCATGACCCAGGCCAGACCCGCGCGGGCGGCGGCGGCGACCAGGTTGCCGATGACCAGCGCCCAGATGGATTGCGTGGCCCAGGCGAGGATCAGCATGGCGGTGATGCTGATGATCTGCGCCGTCACTTCTAGCAGCGTCAGACGGCCCAGCAGCATGTGGCGCGAGGCGGTCTCGGCCCGGGTCGGTTCCAGTGCAAGCAGCGGCAGGCTCAGCGCGGCGACCGGGATCAGCTGCGACAGGATCGGTTCCTCATAGAACCAGGCGACCGGCCAGGCCAGCGCGCAGGCGGCCGCGAACAGGATCCCGGCGCGGATCATGTTGAGCGTCCAGGCGGTGTTCAGGAACGCCGGATCGTCGCCGCGCTTCGAGGATTGGATAGCGGGCTGGATGCCCAGATCGGACAGCATGGTCAGGCCGACCAGCAGCACCGTGACCAGCGCCATGGTGCCGAACGCCTCGGGGAACAGCAGCCGCGCCAGCACCAGGTTCGAGCCGAAGCGGATCGCCTGCTGCAGACCGAAGCCCATGATGGTAAACATCGACGACCGCATGATGCGGTTGGTCAGGCTGTTTCCGGGCTTCTCGATCATCATGGCAGCAGCGTGCGACACATCTAACACTCCGGAAATTGGGTACTTTCAGGCCGCGGCTTCAAGGGGCGCGGCCCATATTCAACGCAATGAAGGTTAATTGGGGCGCCAGTGTGGCGCGGGCTTTTGAAATGTGGCGAAAATGGGGCGGGGGTCTCTGCGGCCTGTCGCCGCGCCAATTCCCTCTGCTTTTCTTGAATTTGCCTGAATTGACCCCTAGCCCGGAGGCCAACCAGACAGCCAAGGTGACGGCGTGAAGATCGGCTACATCCTTAACACCTACCCCTCTCCCTCGCAGAGTTTCATCCGCCGCGAAATGCGCGCTCTGGAACGCCGCGGGGTGGCCGTACAGCGTTTCGCCATGCGGCCGTTCGAGGGCGATCTGCCCGATCCCGCCGACCGGGACGAGAAGAAGGCGACCGAATACGTGCTGGCGCGCGGGCTGCCGGCGCTGCTCTGGGCGGTCTTCGTCATGGGCCTTCAGGCGCCGCTCAGGATCTACAAGGCGCTGTTTCTGGCCCTGCAGGCCAGCCGCGGCTCCGAAGCCGGGTTGCTGAAGCATCTGATCTATTTCCTCGAGGCCGCCTATGTCGCGCGGCGGCTGGGCGAGCTGCAGATCGACCGCATGCACGCGCATTTCGGCACCAATTCGGCGACCGTGGCGATGCTGGCGGCCGAGATCAGCGGCAAGCCCTTCTCCTTCACCGTCCATGGGCCCGAGGAATTCGACAAACCCGCCGCCATTGCCCTGCCCCTGAAACTGCAGAAGGCCGAATTCGCGGTGGCGATCTCGTCCTTCGGGCGCAGCCAGCTGTGCCGTCTGGTCGACTACCGGGTCTGGCCGCGCATCAAGGTGGTGCATTGCGGGATCGAGCCGCAGCATTACGACGCCGCCCGCCCGATGCCCCTGACGCGGCCCATGACCATGGTGAACATCGGCCGCTTCGTTGAACAGAAGGGCCAGCTCATTCTGATCGAGGCCCTGGCCGAGGTCACGCGCCGCGGTGTCGACGTCAAGCTGGTGCTGGTCGGCGATGGCCCGATGCGCCGCCCGATCGAACGCGCCATCGCTCAGTCAGGCCTCGGCCACCGGGTGGAGATCACCGGCTGGCTGGACGAGGCCGGTGTCCGCCGCCAGATCGACAATGCCCATGCGCTGGTCCTGTCGTCCTTTGCCGAGGGGCTGCCGATGGTGGTGATGGAGGCCATGGTCTCGGCCCGGCCCGTCATCGCCACCTGGATCGCCGGCGTGCCGGAACTGGTGCAGGACGGCCGCACCGGCTGGATGGTGCCGGCAGGCGATGCGCAATCGCTGGCCGAGGCGATCACCCAGCTGGCCACCAGCCCCGACGACAAGCTGCGCCGCATGGGCACCACTGCGCGCGCCCGGGTCATGGTGCGCCACAACATTGATACCGAGGCCGCCAAACTGGCCGCGCATTTCTGTCAGCGGCCGCGCACCCAGCCGGTCTGAGAACCCCAGCCCGCGCGCACCGCGATCTTCACCGCGGCATAGACACCGAAGGCGATGGGATCGGCCAGCGCCCGGCGGATCAGCCAGGCCTTGCCGGGGGCATCCTTGCCCTCGTTCGCCATCAGTGCGGGTTCCAGCGCCATCAATTCGCTGACCCCCTGATCCTGCCGCCTGCGGACCCTGACCAGCCGGTCGAAGCCCTCGACCAGCGGCCAGCGATAGGGGGCAGGGACTTTCACCCGCTCAGCGGGCGTGAACAGCACGCGGACATAGGTGTCGTCGCTGATGATGCGCGGGAAAGTGCCCCAGCGCGCCCTGCCCTGCCCGTTCACCGCGTAAAGGCCGAAGCCAGGCACGCCCTCGGCCACGAAGGGCAGCCGGGTCCAGAACCGGGCGAAGGCCCGCGTGACCCAGCTTTGCGCCGTCACCACCGGCGTGCCCGAGGCATAGACAGCCCCCGGCCCCGCCAGCGCGGCGGCGATCTGGGCCATGAGGGGAGGCGAGACCAGCACATCGGCATCGAGGTAGACCCGCGACGGGAAATCGGCCATCGCCTCGCCCGCATCCAGCGCGCCCATCTTGCCCAGCGCCGGCAGGTCCATGACCAGCAATTGCCAGCGTCGTGCCGCGAAAGCCGTCGCATGGGCCAGCGCCCGGGCCACGGTGTCGTCGGTGCAGCCATTGGCGGCCACGATGACCTGCGTGCCCTCGGGCCCCGACGACGCCAGCAGCGCGCCGAGGCAGGCGTCGATATAGGCGCCCTCGTTGCAGGCGGGGATGACGATGGACAGGCTCACGGTGCCGAGGCCTCCATCAGCGCGTCCCAGCGCGGGGTGGAATCGTCGAGGTGGCGCAGATGGCCCCAGGAGCCCCAGACGCTGGGCCGCGAGACATCGTTGAAGGCGACGAAGGGCGCGGGCGTCAGCGCCTGCCAGCCGCGGATCAGCTCGCGGTAGAGGTCGCCCATCTGCGGCGAATAATTCAGCGCCTCGAAGAAGGCGATCCGTTCCTCGTCCTGATGGTCGCGGGGATGGGTCACCACATGCGTGCCGCCTTCGTACATGACCAGCGCCATGCCGTGCTCGGCCGCGACCCGCGCGTGATGGGCCAGCGTCCGGTCCAGAAGGTCGCGCACCGAATTCTCGGCGCTGCCCGAGAGGGAGCCGTCCCGCAATTCCTGCGCCGCCCAGTCGATGGCCCGGTCGAAGCGATGCGCCTCGACGTAATCGCGCAGCGCCCGGGCGCTCAGACCCTGCGCCCGCCCCTCGGTTTCCGCCGCCGCGCGGCTGTCCACCAGCCAGCGCCGCACCAGATCGGATTTCGATTCCGCCTGCAGTTCGCCGCTGAAATAGCCGGTGACGGCGAGGGCATCGAAGAAGTCGCGCGGCGGGCGGTGGTGGGCGGGGTCCTCGGCCATGAAATCGGGGGCGTCCAGCATCACGCTTTCCAGCCCCAGCCAGGCGGTGAAAAGGCCCAGCACCCGCACGCGCCGCGCCTCGTCCCCCTGATAGACCTCGTCGATCAGCCGCATCACCTCGGCCGCGCGGACGGCGCCGTACTGGACCCAGGCGGAATCGACGTTCCAATGGCTGCGTCCGGTCTGGTCGGCCCAATGCGCCTGATCGAATTGCCAGTTCCAGATCTCGTTCGAGAATTCGAACCAGCCGCGCAGGTCGGGCCTCAGCCCGTCCCGCACCGCCAGCGCGAACTGGCGGACGTATTCGTCGTCGGCCAGATGCGGCAGGGTGAACCAGGGCTCGGCGCCGGTTTCGTTGGCGAGGCGCAACAGGATTTCCAGCGGCACGCCCCGCCGCGACCAGGAATAATCGCCGACCTGCGGGCGGTCCTGCCACTGGCTCAGCGTCGAGTGGTTGGTCAGCATCCAGTCCATGAAGCGCAGGATTTCCATATCCCCCACAAGCGCCAGCCAATCGGGGTTGAAGACCTCGCCCTGCGCGGCGCGGTCGAGGTTGCGCTCATGCACGATCCGCAGGTTGCGCAGGGTGCCGCGGTTGAACTGGATCAGGACGCCCCCCTGCCCCGGCGTGAAGTCGAAGGTCGCGCTGTTGTCGCCATAGCGCACATTCCGCGCCGCGCCGTCGAAGCCGAGGTTGGCGCTGCCCTCCCAGCTGGCGTGCCAGGTGCCGGCGGCCGAGGTCATCCCGGCCGGCAATTCGTTCAGCACGAAGGTCGAGATACGGCGCAGCCCGCGCGGGAAGGCCACGACCCAGCCGTCGGCGTCCAGCGCGCCCGCCGCGAAGAGCGCCGGTTCGTCCATGCCGCCCCAGCCCTCGCCGGTGTGGCCGGTCCAGCGGCTGGCGCTGTGCATGACGTCGATGAAGGGCAATTCGGTGGACCAGCCCGCGACCTCGGCCAGGTTCAGGCCCAGCGCCCGGCGCCCCTCGCGCGGGGCGGTGTCGATCTGGGCTGCGGCGGGCAGCGCCAGGGCCAGAAGCAGGATCAACGCGCGACCGAGGGCGCGGAGCGGCGAAAATGGCATGGCGATCGGGTCCCTTCGGCGGCCAAGGGCCAATTTAGGATGGACTTTTCCCGACATTCCAGCCTTTTCTCCAACGCAGGAACAAAGGGATAGACGCGCCGGTATGGCATCGCTGGTCATGCTCTCGCCCGCCCCGGTCGTCGAATTGCCGGGGGGCGAAGTCGTCCTCGACGTGAAATTCGTCGAGGGCATGAAACTGCACTGCCAACTCTGGCCCGGGGCGGTGCGCTGCGTCATGCGCCGCGGCCCCCACCATATCGACGCGCCGATGCGCTATTCGGTGGCGCAACTGGGCTTCGACCTGATCGTGCTGGACCCGGGCGCCCCGGTGCCCGAGCTGCTGCTGGACAGCGCGACGCTGGTCTATGTCGCCGCCGATGACATGAACTACCTGCATCTGCCCAAGGCGATGGAGGGGCGGCTGGGTAAGCTGGTCTACACGATCGAGGAGCCGCTGGGCGGGCGCATCGCCCATGCGCTGGCTGCCAGCCCCTCGATCCGGCGCAAGCTGGGCGGGACCTGGTGGAACCTCCGGCGCGAGGGCGGGCTCAAGGCCGCCCTCAGGGCCGCGGATGCGGTGCATTGCGACGGCTATCCGGCGCATGACCGCTACCACCGGCTCAATCCCCGCTCGCTGCGCTACCTCGACAACCGGATGCGCACGCCGATGATCGCCCGCCCGGCCGAACAATCCGAGCGCGCCGCGCATCTGCACCGGGGCGAGCCGCTGCGGCTGGCCTGGTTCGGCCAGGCGGATGCGATGTCGGGGGTCGAGGATCTCTTGCCGATGGCCTTCCTGCTGCGCCAGCGCGGCATTCCCTTCCGGCTGGAGATGTTCGGCACCGGCCCGCTGGCGTCGCGCATCCAGAACGGGATCAGCGGGCTGGGTCTGGGCGATTGCGTCTCGCTGGCCGCGCCGGGGGCCTTCGATCCGGTGCTGGTGCCGCATCTGCGCCGCGCGGCCGATCTGTTCGTCGCGCCCCTCAGCCTGTCCTCGCCGCAAAGCGCCTATGTCGAGGCCTTGGGCTGCGGCCTGCCGATTCTGGGCTATGGCAACCGGATGTGGCGGCGGATGCAGGCGGAATCGGGCGCGGGCTGGGTGGTGCGCCGGGGCAGCGTGCAGGGGCTGGTGCGCCAGATCGCGGCGCTGGACCGCGACCGGGTGGCGATCATCGAGGCCTCGCGCCGGGCGGTGGATTTCGCCCGGGCCAATGCCTTCGAGCAGGTCTTCGCCCGGCGGATGACCGACTTGCGGACCATCGCCGGGGTGGAGTGACCCCCGTAGGGTGGGATTTCATCCCACCCCTGGGCGCTACCTTGCGATCCGCGCGGCGATGGCGGGCAGCTCGGCCCAGTCGCTGAAGGCCTCGGTATGCGGCAGGGCCTCGATGGGGTTCTTGCGGTAGCCCTCGGTATAAAGCGCGAAGGGCACGCCCGCGGCCTGGGCCGTCGCCGCATCGACCTCGCTGTCGCCGACGAACAGGCACAGCCCCTCGCCCAGCTCTTCCAGCGCGGCTTCCAGCGGTTCGGGTTCGGGCTTCATCCGGGTCAGGCTGTCACCGGCGAAGACCGTTTCGAACAGGTCCTCCCAGCCGAAATGCTTCAGCACGGCGCGGGTCGGCACCATCGGCTTGTTGGTGCACAGCCCGATCCGCCAGCCTTGCGCCTTCAGCGCGGCCAGCGCATCCTCCACGCCCGGATAAACCTGCGTCAGGTCATGCGCCTTGCGGTATTCCTCGGCGAAGACGGCGCGCATGCGCTCGGTCCGCTCGGGGATGTTGGAACCCGCCACGGCGCGCTCCAGCCGTTCGACGAAGACCCGCGCGCCGTTGCCGACGAAGCTGCGGGTCTGGGCCAGCGTCACCTCGGGCAGGCCCTCGGCCCGGACGGTGGCCGAGGCGGCGTGGTGGATGTCGGCGGCGCTGTCGATCAGCGTGCCGTCCAGATCGAAGACAATTCTCATCGGGGCCCTCATGCCGGGATCGCGTTCAGCGGGCGTTCGCGGATCGGCAGATGCACGATGGCCGAGAAGGCCCCGACGCCGACGCCGACCCACCAGACCAGCGTGTAATCGCCATACACGTCATAAAGCGCGCCGCCCAGCCAGACGCCCAGGAAGCCGCCGATCTGGTGGCTGAGGAAGACGAAACCATAGAGCGTGCCCATATAGCGCAGACCATAGATATGCGCGACCAGACCCGAGGTCAGCGGCACCGTCGCCAGCCACAGCGCGCCCATCAGCAGCGAAAAGATCAGCACCGAACCGGGCGTGATCG
Source organism: Pararhodobacter sp. (assembly GCF_034676075.1). GTDB lineage: Bacteria > Pseudomonadota > Alphaproteobacteria > Rhodobacterales > Rhodobacteraceae > Pararhodobacter. The sequence continues at coordinate 20,738 of NZ_JAUCCQ010000027.1, forward strand.
GCAGCGCGATGAAGAGGCCCGCAACCACGGTCCGCGCCAGATAGATCCCGGCCAGCAGGTATTTCTTGGTCCAGCGCTTGCCGGCCCAGGCCGCCAGCAGCGTGCCGCCGATATTGGCAAGCCCGATCACGGCGATGGCCAGCGCCCCCAGCGCCGAGGTGGTGGTGATGCCGATCCCGGCCAGGAAACTGTCCGGTGCGATGGCGCCGCACATCTCGGTCACCATCGCCGGGAAGTGGGCGGTGATGAAGGCGAGCTGATAGCCGCAGGAGAAAAAGCCCAGGAAGATCAGCGAGAAGGACGGGTCCTTGAAGGCCTGCGTCAGCGCCTGACCCAGCGATTGCTGCAGCTCGGCCTTGGTCGCCATGGCGGGCGAGCGCATCATCGGCAGCACCAGCAGCACGGCCAGGATGGCGACGGCGAAGATGATGAACACGGTCTGCCACGGGTAATAGCTCAGCAGCACCTCGGCAATCGGCGCGCCGATCACCTGCCCCGCCGAGCCCGCCGCGGTGGCGACGCCCAGAGCCAGCGAGCGGTTCTCGTCCGAGGCGGCGCGGCCGACGACGGCCAGGATCACGCCAAAGCCGGTGCCCGCCACGCCGAAGCCCACCAGGATCTCAAGCAGCTGCATGGTGCCCGGCGTCATGGCGAAGGCGGTCAGCAGCAGACCCACAGAGTAGAACAGCGCGCCGAGGATGATCGCCTTGCGGTCGCCGAAGCGTTCGGCCACGGCGCTGAACATCGGCTGGCCGATGCCCCAGGCGAGGTTCTGGATGGCGATGGCCAGCGAGAAATCGGCCCGCGGCCAGCCGAATTCCTCGGCAATCGGGATCTGGAACACGCCGAACGAGGCGCGGATCGCAAAGCCGATAAGGATGACGATCGAGCCGCCGATCAGGACGGGCGTGAACAGCGGGGCGCTACGGGCGGTCGACATCGGGTCCCTCGGGTCAAGCGGGTGTGAGCCCGCTTAACCTGTTCAAGAACCCGTGAGCGTCAAGGCCAATTCAACGGGCCTGCGCATGATATTCCGCGTTGGGTTCCATGCCGATCGCTGATGCGACACGGTTCGACATGGCATAGAACCCGGCCACCGCGGCGATATCGAAGATATCGCGGTCGCTGAAGCCCGCGTCGCGCAGCGCCTGGCGGTCGGCTTCGACCACCTCGGAGCTGGTCTTGGTGATCTTCTCGACGAAAGTCAGCATGGCGGTCTGCCGCGCATCGAGATGCGCGAACCGCCAGTTCATCACCATCGCCTCGCCCAGCGCCGGGCTGCCCAGCGCGCGGACGGCGGCACCATGGGCGACCTGGCAATACCAGCAGCGGTTGATGGAACTCACCACCACCGCAATCATCTCGCGCTCCAGCTTCGACAGGCCGGACTCGCCCAGCATCAGGTCGTTGTACATGACCGTGAAGGCGTTCAGCTTGTTGATGTCGAAGGTATAGGCCTGCAGCACATTGGGGATCATCCCCAGCTTTTCCTGACAGATGTCGAAATAGCGCTGGGTCGCTTCGGGCAGCGGATCGACGGGCGGCAGGTTCAGGGCGGTGACGGGCTTACTCATGATACTCTCTCCCGGTAGTGATAGGCGGATGTCTCGGTCATGCCGAGGCCAAGGTAAAGCGCGCGCGCTCCGGCATTCGCCTCGGTCACGGCCAGCGCCAGTGTATGCGCACCGTTCTGCTGCGCCCACCAGGCCATGCCGCGCATCATCCCCGCGCCGACGCCCTGACGGCGGAAGGCGGGTTCGACATGCACCGCATGGACCATGGCGATGCCCCGATGGATGGCGAGGAAGCCGACGCCTGCCGGCTTGTCGCGGATCCGGGCGATGAAGCTCATCTTCGGATCGACCGCGCGGGCCATCACCGCAAGCCGCTCGGGGCCGACATGTCCCTCGGCCCAGATCCGCCGCTGGATCGCCAGAGGCGGCCAGATCGTCGGCAGCGACACCGCCTTGGGCTTGGCAGCCAGCGCCTCGACCGGGGCTTCCATCAGCACGGTCGGGTCGATGATCCGGTAGCCGCGAGCCTCGAGCGCGCGGTCCAGATCCTCCTGCCCCGGGCGCAGCTGGAAGAGCGGCGCGTCCAGTGCATCCAGTGCGGCCTCGTCGAACGGGCCTTCCAGCAGCGCCGCGCTGACCCGCTTGCCACCGCCCGCCCCGTCGCGCAGCCGATAGGGGCCGCGGGTCTGGCTGGCGGCCGGGGGCCACGAGGCCTCGAGCGCGTCGAAAAGCGCGTCCGTCCCGGTCATGCCGCCCCCGCCAGCGACGCCAGTTCCACCATCGCCGCGGCCAGCAGCCCGGCATCGGTGCCCCGCACCACCAGCTGCGTGCCATAGGCGCCGTTGCGCTGATAGGGATAGGAGCCGAAACTGAGCGCCGGATATTTCCCGGCCAGATCCTTCAGCGCCTGGGCGATCTCGCCCTCGCCGCGCGGCACGTCGATCATCTGGCTCAGCAGAGGGTCGCCGCCGGTCAGCCCGGGCAGGACGCTGGCCACCATCGCCTCGAAGATCGCCGGAACCCCGGCCATCACATGGACATTGCCCAGCGTGAACCCGGGCGCGGCGGAGATCGGGTTGTCGATCAGCGTGGCGCCCGCAGGAATCCGCGCCATCCTGAGCCGCATCGCGTTCAGCTCCAGCCCGGTGCGCTGGTAATGCGCCTTGAGGATCTCATGCGCGTCGTCCCGCACGTCGATGCCGACGCCAAAGGCCGCCGCCACCGCATCGGCGGTGATGTCGTCATGCGTCGGCCCGATCCCGCCCGAGGTGAAGACGTGGTCATAGGCCCCGCGCAGCGCGTTCAGCGCGGCGACGATGGCGGCGTGATCGTCGGCCACCACGCGGGCCTCGCACAGGCGGATGCCGCGGCCGGTCAATTGCGTGGCCAGATGGTTGGTGTTGGAGTCGCGGGTGCGGCCCGACAGGATCTCGTCCCCGATGACGAGCATGGCGGCGGTGGGGTTGCCCATGGTGTCCTCTCTCTTCTGAGCGGACGTTAGCGCCGTTCCACGGGCTTTCCAATGTGCCTTTGGCGGGGCTCAGCGATGGGTGACGAAGGGGATCTTCACACCCAGCGTCAGCGTCAGCGGCGAGAAGCCGCCCGAGCTGACGGCGCGAAGCTGCCCCAGACCGGCCGCCAGTCGCCAGTTCTGGCCGACGCGGTAATCGACCTCGGCGCGCAGGCCCGCGACCAGACCGCCCGCGGTGTTGACCCCGCCGCCGCCCGCCGCGCCCAGCTGGCCCTCGATCGACAGATGCCAGCGCTCGCCGATCGGAATCTCGTAACCCAGCCCGAACATGCCGACCGCGAAACCGGCCACGCCGCCGCCCACCGCCGTGGCGGCGGTGCCGGTGACGTAAAGCCGCTGGCCGACGAAATAGTCGAAGCTCGAATATTGCATCGCCGTGTAGGCGGCGGTGTTGCCCGGGGCGACGAAATAGCCCGGGCCGGTGCGCTGGATCTCGATCCCGCCGGTATAGGCCCAGCGCTGCCCGGCCCCGCCCGGTCCCTGCCGGTTCAGGTGATGCGTCAGCCCCAGCGACAGCCCGGCCGAGCGATACTCGCCGTTGACGGCGCCGGTGGCGACCGCGGCCAGTTCGACATCGAGGGTGCGCGTGACCGGCACCGCCACGCCCAGCGACCCGCGCAGGATGAGGCCCGCGCCGGTATCGACCAGCCCGCCGCCCGCGAAGCCGGCCGAGCCCTCGGCGAAGAACGACAGCCGCCCGACCGAGACCCGCTGACGCAGGCCGCCGGTGATTTCCATGTAACCCTGTGCGCCGCGCGCGGCACCGGCGCTGCCGAAGGTGAACTGCGTGCTGGGGCCGAGGTCGAAGAACACCCGCGCCCCGGCGATGCTGAGATCGTCCTGCGCCCCGGCCGAGCGGTTCAGCGTGCCGCTGGGCGAGACCATCTGCGTGACGACCGCGCCGATGGCGTCGAATTCGGGCACGCCCGCACCCGGCGTTCCGCCGCCGCCGATCCGGTAGCGCAGGCCCAGGCCATAGGCCGGTCCGTCAATGGGGGCGCCGTCGATGCGGATCCATGAGGCGCTGGCCTGAAGCTCCCACGCTGCCGTGAGCCGGTAGTCGAGCGAGGCCGCGGCGCGCAGCATCAGCCCGTCGCCGACCACCTGCGAGGCCCCGCCGCCGCCGCCGATGAAACCCGCGAACGAGAGGCCGAAACGCTCGCTCAGCGGCACCCGGGCCACGCCCTCGAAGCCCCAGAAGAACGCCCCGCCCGCATCGCCCAGCGCCGCCGAATAGACCGAGCCGCCGACGCTGAACGTCGGGCTGATCCGCCGGCCGATATAGAGGCGGTGCAGCCCCTCGATCAGGGTTGCCGGATTGTCGATGGCCTCAAGCCCGGTTTCGATGTCGAAACCCTGAGCCTGGGCGGCGCTGCCGAGCCCAAGGCCCGCGGCCAGAGCGAGCGTGGCGGGGAACAGGCGGCGACTGACATACGGCACGGGGGCGACCTCGATCTGTTCTGGCTGGCTATGGCGCCGAGAGTGACGCAGGGTCGGCCTTCGGGGAAGGTGAAAAGGGCGGGCAAGGCGCTTTCGCTGCCAATCGGCGGCCCCATGTTGCAGCAAGGCCGCGCTCTGCCGGGGCCTCGCGGCGCGGCGGGCTGGCCAAACAGGCGATTCGCGCCTATTTACGGCGTGAAACAAAGAGGTCAGCCCGTGTACGACAAGAAAGGTACCGTCACCCGCGAGGGGATCCGTATCCATGAACCGGCGGATTTTGCCGGGATGCTGAAGGCCGGGCAGGTCGCGGCGCAGATCCTGGACGACATCGCCCCGCATGTCTTTCCCGGCCAGACCACCGGCGAGATCGACCGCCTGATCGAGGAGATGGTCAACGCCCATGGCGCCAAATCCGCGACCATCGGCTATCGCGGCTATCAGCATGCCAGCTGTATCAGCGTCAACCATGTGGTCTGCCACGGCATTCCCGGCGACAAGCTGCTGAAGAACGGCGATATCCTGAACATCGACGTGACGGTGATCGTCGACGGCTGGTTCGGCGATACCTCGCGCATGTATGTGGCGGGCGAACTGGGCCGCAAGGCGGAACGCCTGATCCAGGTGACGCATGACGCGCTGATGCTGGGGATCGAGGCGGTGAAACCCGGCAACACCTTCGGCGACATCGGTTACGCGATCCAGAGCTATGTCGAGGCGCAGCGCATGTCCGTGGTGCGCGATTTCTGCGGCCACGGTCTGGGCCGGGTGTTCCATGCGCCGCCGAATGTACTGCACTACGGCCGCCCGGGCCGCGAGGCGGTGCTGGAGGAAGGCATGTTCTTCACCATCGAGCCGATGGTCAATCTCGGCCGTCCCGAAACCAAGGTGCTGGCCGACGAATGGACGGCGGTGACCCGCGACAAGTCGCTGTCGGCGCAATTCGAGCATTCGGTGGGTGTCACATCCGACGGTTGCGAAATCTTCACGCTTTCGCCCGGTGGAAAGTTTCATCCGACCTGGGGCTGACTAAACCCCGAAGTTGAAAAACGGCGGCCGCGAGGCCGCCGTTTCAATTCCTGATTGCCGTCGAATTCCTCAGAGTTGAAATTCGACTTTCCGAAGATCGTATTGCATCGCCGTCGCCAAAACGGAAACGGCGCCGCAACGGGGTCTCAGATCGCCATGTCGTCCAGGGTCTTGCCCTCGGCGAATGCCGCCTCGACCCAACGCGGGCGACGGCCACGGCCGGTCCAGGTCTGCGACGGATCCGCCGGATTGGCGTATTTCGGGGCGGCGGATTTCCGCGTGCGTTTCGAGGAAAGCTCGGTCAGATCGGCGGCGGTCAGGCCACGTTCGCGGGCAAAGGCCTCGACTTCGGCCAGGGCTTTGCGGCGTTCACGATCCTTGAATTCGGTAATCGCGGCGTCGACGTCCTTTTGCAACTGCTTCAACTCTTTAAGCGAAAGGCTTTCGAGTTCGATCATTCGCTTCTGTCCTCACGGAGTTTGAATCAAGTGAGGCTGATTTGCACCTTTTTCCGCGGTGCGTCAATTGCAAAACGCAATACATCAAAAGGTTGAGTTACGGGTTTCACGCCAGATCATGTAAATGCCCGCGCCCAGGATCAGGCTAATGCCGATCCAGGCCACCGGATCGGGCCATTCGCCAAAGACCAGCAACCCCCAGAAGATTGCCATCGGCATGGCGGCGTATTCCAAAGGCGCGACCAGCGCCGCCTCGCAAAGCCGGTAGGCTTGTGAAATCAACAGGCCGCCCAAAGCGGTTCCCAGCCCCGCCAGCAGGAAGAACGGCAGATCCTCGGGACGCGGCCAGATCCAGGCGCGCAGCAGGAATTCCAGCGCTGCCCCCTCGCCTTCGCCCGCCCAGCGGCCCGATCCGAACGTCAGGCCGAAAATCACACTGAACAGCAGAAAGGTGATCTGGATATAGAAGGCCATGGTCGGCGCCCGCTCACCGATACCCAGGCTGCGGGTCATGATCTGCAATCCCGCATAGCCCGTTGCCGCCAGAAGCGGCAGCAGCGCCACCAGCGAGAACGACTCCGACCCCGGCCGGATCACCACCACCACGCCCAGCAATCCCGCGGCAATCGCCGTCCAGCGCCGGGGCCCGACCGTCTCGCCCAGGAAAATGACCGAGAACAGCGCGATGACCAGCGGGCTGACGAAGAAGATCGCCGTGGCATCGGCAATCGGCATCGCCGCCAGCGCCACGAAGAAGCACATGTTGGAAAAGACCACGAAGGCGCCGCGGATCAGGTGTTTCCCCGGCTGCCGGGTGCGCAACAGCGCATAGCCCCCCGACAGCGGCACGATCACCGCCAGCAGCACGGCCAGCGCCACCAGCGAGCGGATCAGGATGACCTCGTGCAGCGGATAGCCGCCTGACAGCGCCTTGACCGACATGTCGTTGAGGGTGAAGGCCACCGATGCCCCGATGGCGCAGAGCGCGCCCTGTGTCGGGATCGACAGCACGGCCCTCATCGCGCGCGGGCCAGCAGGCGTTCCAGCGCCTGGGTGAAGCGCGACCGGTCCCGTGGTCCGAAGGCCTTGCCCGAGCCCTGCCGGAACGGATCGGCCGAGCGCAGATCGGCGGCAAGGTCGCGCATCGCCAGCGCCTGACCGATGCTGGCGGCGGTCAGCACCGTCCCGTCGGGTTTGATCACCTCGGCCCCGGCATCGATGCAGCGCGCGGCCAGGGGGATGTCGGCGGTGATCGCCACATCACCCGGCACGCAGGCGGCGGCGATCCATTTGTCGGCCTCGTCGGCGCCCTGATCGACATAGACCATCCGCACCAGCGGGTGATCGACCGGTCGGATCCCGCCGTTCGAGACGATCACCACCGGCACCTTGTGCCTCAGCGCCACACGCAGGGATTCCTCGCGCACGGGGCAGGCGTCGGCGTCGATATAAAGGCTGGGCATGGGCACCTGTTTGTTAACAGATGCATCTATGCCCAGCGGCTGCCTTTATTGCAAGCTCAGTGCCCCAGCATGCAGCAGCCCGACAGGCCCTGCGCCTGACCGCGCCAATAGATCTGGCCCTCAAGCCCATAGAGCCGGTCGCTCATCCCGTCCGAACAGACGCTGTTGCGGATCACGGCGAAGCCTTCGCGCGCGCCCTGGAACGGCAGGGTCAACGTGGGCGGAAACTGCGTGCCGGGCAGGTGGGGCGCATCGGAGCGAACCTCGAACGAGGTATCGGGGGCGATGTATTCGGCGCGATTGTCGGGCAGGAAGAAGCGGAAGGTCCAGAAGGGCTCGGTCCCCAGGCAGGTCAGGGTCTGCTGACCGTCGCGCCAGCTGTCGGTGCGCTCGGCCTGCAGATAGCGCATCGAGGTCCAGCCGATCCCCTCGTCGATCCGCACCAGACCCCAGCGGCGGTCCTCGGACAGGCCCACGACCTCGATCCCGACCTGCGTACGCTCGAACCGGCCGACGATGGCGGCCCGGGCATTGGGTTCGGCGCGGATGTTCAGAACGTCCCCGGCCGAGACGTTGACCACCCGGAACAGGGCCGGGAAATCCTGGGCGGCGGCAGTCTGGGCGAAAGCCAGAGCGAGAAGCAGGGCGGCAAGGCGGAGCATGAAAAGACCTCGTGTCAAAAAAGCGGGCGGCAAAAGGAGGTGCCGGTCCCGATCCTAGCACGGAAATTCCCGCCCGGGGATGCGAACACCGATTTGTCAGGTGCCGCGGGTCAGCTCTTGGCGCCCCAGCTGAGCGAGGCCCGGCGGCGCGTGTAGAATTCCGCCATCAGCCCGAACAGCAGGCAAGCGGCGGTGATGGCGACCGGGTAGATCAGGCTGGTGTAATGCGGGTTGTAATTGAGAAAGGCGAAACCGCGCGCCTGGTCGATGATGTGAAACAGAGGGTTCCAGGCGAAATAGGGCAGCATGATCCCGGGCAGCGCATTCGCCACGAACATCTTGCCCGAGGCGAACATGTTCACCCGGGTATAGATCTGCTGGATCAGGGCGACCAGTTTCGGCGCCCAGGGTTTGGCGGCCAGAAAGATCGTGCCGACCGCCACGCCCGAAAACCAGGCCAGCAGCATCATCAGGATGCAGCCCAGCGGATCGTGGACGACCAGCGGCTGCCAGGCGGCGTGATAGAGGAACAGCACCACCGCCACCGACAGGATCTGCATGTAAAGCTCGCCCAGCGCGGCGGCGCCGATGGCGACGATCGTGTTCATCGGCGCGTGCTTCATCATCGCCGAGGTCGGACCCTCGGCCCCGAAAACCGCGCCGATGGCCTTGACGTGGCACATGTAGAGGAAGACGCCGGTCATCAGATAGAGCATGAAATCGCCCCGGATCCCGGTGGGGCGCCAGCCGCCGAACAGGTACATGGCGTAGAAGACGCCGACCAGCATCAGGGTCTGGGCGATGTTCAGCAGCAACCCGATCAGCGCATTGCCATGCGAATTGCGGACCGAGCGGACGCCGGAATGATAGATCAGCTCGAGAATCGTGAAGGCCGAGGCGACCCACGCTTCCTGTCTGCGGTTATTGAGCATCCGCGCGATTCCCTGCCGCTGGCCTGCCGTCCGGCGCCGAACCTTGCCTTCCGGGCCGGGGCAAGGATAAGGCGAAACCCGTATTCATTCAACTCACCGCCCCGAAGGACCCTCACGATGACCGACGCTTTCCAAGGCCTTGTCGAAACCGCCTTCCGGCGCATCGCGCTTCAGGCCGGTGCGGTGATCATGCAGGTCTATGCCCGCCCGGATTTCGAAGCCCGCGCCAAATCCGACAATTCGCCGGTGACCGAGGCGGACGAGGCCGCGGATGCGCTGATCCGCGCCGAGCTGGCCAAGGTCTTTCCCGACATCCCGGTGGTGACCGAGGAACTCTCGGACAGCCATTCGATCCGGGCCGATCGGTTCATCATCGTCGATCCCCTGGACGGCACCAAGGAATTCGTCCAGCGCCGCGGCGATTTCACCGTCAACATCGCGCTGGTGGAAAACGGCGTGCCGGTGCGGGGCGTTGTCTATGCCCCGGCCAAGGAGCGGCTTTTCTACACCCGCGCCGACGGCTCCTCGGTCGAGGAACGGGGCCCCTTCGGCGATGCCGCGGGCAGGCTGGACACGATCCACGTGTCGCAGCCGGACAATGACGCGCTGCTGGTCGTGGCCTCGAAATCGCATCGGGATGCGGCGACGGATGCCTACATCAACCGCTATGCGGTGAAGGACGCGAAAAGCGCGGGCTCGTCGCTGAAATTCTGTCTGGTGGCGACGGGCGAGGCGGATTTCTATCCGCGCCTCGGCCGGACGATGGAATGGGATACGGCGGCCGGTCATGCCGTGGTCCTGGGCGCGGGCGGACAGGTGCTGCGCTTTGACGACCACAGCCCGCTGACCTATGGCAAGCCGGGCTACGAGAATCCCTTCTTCCTGGTCCTGGCGCCCGGCGTCACCCTGCGCTGAGTCGCCCGGGCCCCGATCCGGTGCTTGCCCGGGGTCAGGACGCTGCAATGCGGCATTTGCCCCCGGGATTTCCCCAAAACATCAACAAAACCTCGATTTCACGACACAATCGCGCCTCGATTAACATTCATTAACCCCCTTGTGGACGAAATAGACCGTCAGTCATCGACAGCAAGGTGGACCCTCCGATGCGCAATAAAGTCACGAAAGCCGTTTTCCCCGTTGCCGGCCTGGGCACGCGTTTCCTCCCGGCCACCAAGGCCGTTCCGAAAGAGGTGCTGACGCTGGTCGACCGCCCGCTGATCCAATACGCGATCGACGAAGCGCGCGAAGCCGGGATCACCGAATTCATCTTCGTGACCTCGCGCGGGAAATCGGCGCTGGAGGATTACTTCGACCGCGCTCCGGAACTGGAGATGTCGCTCAAGGCGAAGAACAAGACCGACTTGCTGGAGATCTACAATCAGACCTGCATGGACTCGGGCTCGATCGCCTATGTCCGTCAGAACCAGGCGCTGGGCCTTGGCCACGCCGTGTGGTGCGCCCGTCACCTGATCGGCAACGAGCCCTTCGCCGTGCTGCTGCCCGATGACGTGATCGCCGCCGAGAAGCCCTGCCTCAAGCAGATGGTCGAGGCCTACGCCGAAACCGGCGGCAACATGGTCGCGGCGATGGAAGTGCCCGATGACAAGGCCTCGTCCTATGGCGTGCTCGACGTGCCCGCCTCGGTCGGTTCGGTGATGCCGGTGCGCGGCATGGTCGAGAAGCCCGCCCGCGGCACCCAGCCCTCGAACATGGCGGTGATCGGCCGTTACATCCTGTCGCCCGAAGTGATGCTGGAGCTGGACAAGAAACAGACCGGCGCCGGTGGCGAGATCCAGCTGACCGACGCGATCGCCAAGCAGATCGAGACCAAGAACAACGTCTTCGGCTACCGCTTCCAGGGCCAGCGCTACGATTGCGGCTCGAAAGCCGGGTTCCTGCAGGCGACCGTCGCCTTCGGCCTGGCCCGCGACGACCTGCGCGAAGAGCTGGAAGAATTCCTCTTCGACATGATGGCGATGCGCCACGCGGCCGAGTGACCCGGGGCCGGTCAGACCGGCATCCGTTCGATGCATGGGGCCCTTCGGGGCCCCTTTGCCATGCGGGCTTGTGATAATACCGACCGAATGGTACGGTCCCTCATGCCAAGGCCGACCAAGCAGACCCCCGAACGCGGCAGCGCCCGCCAGCGCCTGCTGGAGGCGGCGCGCGACGTGATCCGCGCCAAGGGCTTCGCCGCGACCAGTGTGGACGAGCTTTGCGCGGCCGCCGGGGTGACCAAGGGCGCCTTCTTCCATCACTTCGCCAGCAAGGAAGCGCTGGGGATCGCCGCGGCCGAATTCTGGGGCAGTTCCACCGGCGCGCTTTTCGCCGGGGCCCCCTATCACGCGCCTACTGATCCGCTGGACCGCGTGCTGGCCTATCTCGATTTCCGCCGCCTGCTGATCGGCGGCGAGACCTGGCAATGGACCTGCCTTGTCGGGACCATGGCCGAAGAGGTTCACCAGACCCATCCCGACATCGCCCGCGCCTGCGGTGAGGCGATCTTCGGCCATGCCGCGACGCTGGAGGCCGATATCGCCCTGGCCATGGCCCAGCACGGCATCAGCGAACCCAGCGCCGCCAGCCTCGCCCGTCACACCCAGGCGGTGCTGCAGGGCGCCTTCGTGCTGGCCAAGGCCGGTGGCGGGGTGGAGGCCGGGCAGGAGGCGCTGGATCACCTGAAGCGCTACGTCGAATTGCTGTTCAGGAAAGGCGAGACATGACCCGCATCACCTGCCCCTGCGGCCAGACCGCGCTGGACCTGACCGGTCCGCCGATCCTTGCCGCCACCTGTCATTGCACCTCGTGTCGGACGGCGGCCGGGCAGCTGGCGGCGCTGCCCGGGGCCCTGCCGGTAACGGACGCAAACGGGGGCACGCCCTACGTGCTGTGGCGCAAAGACCGGGCGGCGGTGACCCGCGGCGCGGAGGGGCTGCGCGAGCACAAGCTCAGCGCCAAGGGCAGCCGCCGGGCCGTCGCGAGCTGCTGCAACGCGCCGATGTATCTGGAATTTCCCGGCGGGCATTGGCTGAGCCTCTATGCCGCGCGCTTCGATCCGCCGCCGCCGGTGCAGATGCGCACCATGCTGATAGATGCGCCGCCGGGCAGCGTTCCCGATGACGGCATCCCGGGGGCGCGGCGGCAATCCCTCGGATTCATGATGAAATTGCTGGGCGCCTGGGCCGGCACCGGCTTTCGCTTCTTCAAGATGGCCCCGATGCCCCCGCTGGAGGAACCGCGATGAGCGACAAGATCGAGGTGCAGAACGTCACCAGCCCCGACCGCACCACCCGTGTGGACCGCGCCAAATACGAAGCCGCGCGGGCGGCGCTGATGGCGGTTCTGCCCGATGCCGCCCCCGGCATGACCCCGGCCGAGGCGCAGAAGGCCATGGTCCCGCATCTGCCCGAGGATCTGTTTCCCGGCGGCGAGAAGGTCGGCTGGTGGATGAAATGCGTTCAGCTGGATCTTGAGGCCAAGGGCATCCTGACCCGCGCACCGAAGCCGCCCGTTCGCCTGTGGCGCGTCTAACCCCTTGACGCAGCGCCCCTTCCGGGCCGAGGGTGACCCCGTTCCGCCGGAGGTTCCCATGCGTATCCTTGCCCTGATCCTGTCCCTTGCCGCCGCGCCCGCCTGGGGCCAGAGCCTTGCCGCCAGCCTGTCTGGCGATTGGTCGGGGGAGGGGCAGCAGGTCGGGGGCGAGGTCTGGGACATCCGCCTGCATCTGCACGCCGACGGCGCCGTGGTCGACTTCCCCGACATCGGCTGCGCCGCCTGGTGGGAGTTCACCGAGCACCGCGCCGATCAGGTCACCGGGGTCGAACATCTGGCCGCGGGCTTTGACCTGTGCATCGACCAATCGGGCATCCGGCTGAACACCGACGCCAAGGGCGGGCTGCGCGTCACCTGGACCGATCCGGCCGGCGCGGTCATCGCCACTGCGGCGCTGGACAGGCGCTAGGCGGACACCCCCCGCTAAAACCCCAAATATTGTGGCCGGAGCGTGACATCCCCCGGGGAATCCGCTATCAGCACAGGGGAACAATCACGGACGGACGGCATGACGGCTCAACCCGCCCCGCGCGAGGAATACGGCGCGGATTCCATCAAGGTCCTCAAGGGCTTGGACGCGGTGCGCAAGCGCCCGGGCATGTATATCGGGGACACCGACGACGGCTCGGGCCTGCACCACATGGTGTACGAGGTGGTGGACAACGGCATCGACGAGGCGCTGGCCGGTCACGCCACCTCGGTTTCCGTCAAGATTCACGCCGACAGCAGCGTCTCGGTGCGCGATAACGGGCGCGGGATTCCGACCGACATCCACCAGGAAGAGGGCGTCTCGGCGGCCGAGGTCATCATGACCCAGCTGCACGCCGGGGGTAAGTTCGACCAGAACAGCTACAAGGTCTCGGGCGGTCTGCATGGGGTCGGCGTCTCGGTGGTGAACGCGCTGTCCGACTGGCTGGAACTGCGCATCTGGCGCGGCGGCAAGGAATGGTACGCCCGGTTCGAAAACGGCGACACCAAGATCCACCTGCGCGAGGAAGGCCCGGCCGAACCCGGCCAGAAGGGCACCGAAGTGCGCTTCATGGCCTCGTCCAAGACCAACCGCCCGGACGGCACCTTCTCGAACCTCGAGTACGTCTTCAAGACGCTGGAGAACCGGCTGCGCGAACTCGCGTTTCTGAACTCGGGCGTCCATATCATCATCGAGGACGAGCGCCCTGCCGAGCCCCTGAAGACCGAATTCCTTTATGAGGGCGGCGTGCGGGAATTCGTGCGCTACCTCGACCGGTCGAAGAACCCGGTCATGCCGGAGCCGATCTTCATTTCCGGCGAGAAGGACGGGATCGGCGTCGAAGTGGCGATGTGGTGGAACGACAGCTACCACGAGAACGTGCTGCCCTTCACCAACAACATCCCCCAGCGCGACGGCGGCACCCATATGGCGGGCTTCCGGGGTGCGCTGACCCGGACGATCACCAAATACGCCCAGGAAAGCGGGATCGCCAAGAAAGAGAAAATCGCCTTCACTGGCGATGACGCGCGCGAGGGGCTGACCTGCGTGCTCTCGGTCAAGGTGCCCGACCCCAAGTTCAGCTCGCAGACCAAGGACAAGCTGGTCAGCTCCGAGGTGCGCCCGGCGGTCGAGAACCTGGTCAACGAAAAGCTCAGCGAATGGTTCGAGGAGAACCCCGGCCCGGCCCGCCAGATCGTCGGCAAGATCGTCGAGGCGGCGCTGGCCCGTGAGGCCGCCCGCAAGGCGCGTGACCTGACGCGGCGCAAGACGGCGCTGGATGTGGCCTCGCTGCCCGGGAAACTGGCCGATTGCCAGGAACGCGATCCGGCGAAATCCGAACTCTTCCTGGTCGAGGGTGACTCGGCCGGCGGTTCGGCCAAGCAGGGACGCTCGCGCCACAATCAGGCCGTGCTGCCCTTGCGCGGCAAAATCCTGAACGTGGAACGCGCGCGCTTCGACCGGATGCTGTCCAGCCAGGAGATCGGCACGCTGATCACCGCCATGGGCACCGGCATCGGCCGCGACGAATTCGACATCTCGAAGCTGCGCTACCACAAGATCGTCATCATGACCGACGCCGACGTCGACGGCGCCCATATCCGTACGCTGCTGCTGACCTTCTTCTTCCGGCAGATGCCGGCGCTGATCGAGGGCGGCTACCTCTACATCGCCCAGCCGCCGCTGTTCAAAGTGGCGCGCGGCAAGTCCGAGGTCTATCTCAAGGACCAGCCCGCGCTGGAGGATTACCTGATCCAGCAGGGGATTGAGGGCGCCGTGCTGAAGCTCAGCAATGGCGAAGAGATCGCCGGGGCCGACCTTCACCGCGTGGTGGAGGCGTCGCGCAGCTTCAAGCGCGTGCTCGATGCCTTCCCGACGCATTACCCGCGCAACATCCTGGAACAGGCCGCCATCGCCGGGGCCTTCGATCCGGGCAAGGCCGATGCCGACCTGCAGCTGGTGGCCAATACCGTCGCCCAGCGGCTGGACATGGTGGCCAAGGAATACGAGCGCGGCTGGACCGGCCGCATCACCCAGGACCACGGGATCAAGCTGTCGCGCATCCTGCGCGGGGTCGAGGAGATCCGCACGCTGGACGGCGCCGTCCTGCGGTCCGGTGAGGCGCGGCGCCTGGCGCAGGTCTCGCAGCAGCGGCGCGATGTCTACACCGATCCGTCGAAACTGGTGCGGCGTGAGCGGTTCCAGACCATCCACGGGCCGATGGATCTGCTTCGGGCGATGCTGGAAGAGGGCGAGCGCGGGCTGTCGCTGCAGCGCTACAAGGGTCTGGGCGAGATGAACCCCGAACAGCTGTGGGAAACCACGCTGGACCCCGAGGCGCGCACGCTGCTGCAGGTGCGCATCGAAGATGTCGCCGAGGCGGATGACATCTTCTCCAAGCTGATGGGCGACGTGGTGGAACCCCGCCGCGAGTTCATCCAGCGCAACGCGCTGAACGTGGAAAACCTGGACGCTTAAGGCGTCAGGTCAGCCTTGGCGCCGGCGGCGAGGGCATTCAGCCTCTCGCGGCTGGCGCAGAAGGACGGCGCCTCGGTGGCAGCATCCTTGCCGGACAGCTCACGCTCCCAGCGCGAGCATTTCCGGCTGTGCCAGCACAGCGCGCAATTGCTCAGCATATCCGACAGGCCCTGAGGGGTCAGCGCCTCGGTCTTGATCGCGGTGCTCAGGTCGATGCCCATCTTGGGGGCAATCGTCCAGACAGCAGCGGCGGGGCGGTTGATGAAATGCATGGACAACGGCGGTCTCTACGGTTCTGCTTGCCTCGGTCAACAGTCTGGCACTGGCAAAAACACACCCGTTACACGCACATTCCCAGGTTACTCGCCTATAGGGTGATTCATGTGCGAAATGGTTACTCGCCTATTAGTTGTGTTTGATTGTGGCGTCGTCAAGGCGCCAGTCCCGGGATTCCCGGCGTCAGCCACGGAAAGTTCATGCATCGGCGGCCGGATGCCGATCCGATGACGGCATCCGGGTCCTGAAAAGGGAGTACCGGGTTGTCCTCAGGCGCTCAGCGCCGCGCGGCCATGCGGCTGGCCAAAGTCCGGCCGGGGCCCGATGGGAACGATCCGGTGCGGATTGATGGTGTCGTGGCTGTAGTGGTAGTGCCGCGTGATGTGGTCCATGAAGACCGTCCCGGCGACGCCCGGCACCTGATAAAGGTCGCGGGTATAGGCCCAGAGGTTCGGGTATTCGATCAGCTTGCGCCGGTTGCACTTGAAGTGGCCGTGATAGACCGCGTCGAACCGCAGGAGCGTGGTGAACAGCCGCCAGTCGCCCTCGGTCATCCGCGCGCCCATCAGATAGCGCGAGGTGGTGAGCCGGTCCTCCAGCCAGTCGAGCGAGTCGAAGAGGGGGACGACCGCCTCGTCATAGGCCGCTTGCGTGGTGGCGAACCCGGCCTTGTAGACGCCATTGTTCACCGTGTCATAGATCCGCGCATTGACCGGCTCCAGCGCCGCGCGCAGGTCTTTCGGCCACAGGTCCAGATCGTTCCCGGTTATTTCGTCAAAAGCCGAATTGAACATGCGGATGATCTCGGACGATTCGTTCGACACGATCGTCTCGCGCTCCTTGTCCCACAGGACGGGCACCGTCACGCGGCCGGTCATCTTGGGATCGGCGCGGGTATAGACCTCGTGCATCGCCCGGGCGCCATGCAGCCGGTCGCCGGTCGCGCCGGGAAAGTCGGTGCGGAATTCCCACCCCTGTTCCAGCATGTCGGGATGCACGGCCGAGACGTCGATATGCTCCTCCAAGCCCTTGAGAACACGGAAGATCAGCGTGCGATGCGCCCAGGGGCAGGCATAGGAGACATAGAGGTGGTAGCGCCCGCTCTCGGCCTTGAAGCCGCCCTCGCCCGAGGGCCCCGCCGAGCCGTCCGCCGTCACCCAGTTGCGCCAGCTCGCCTCGCTGCGCTTGAAGGCGCCGCCGGTGGATTTGGTATCATACCATTGGTCGTGCCAGGTGCCGTCGATCAATCGTCCCATGAGAAACTCCTTTGCCCTTAACCTGAGGCCTGGGGCCTTGGGGTCAAGAAAAGCCGCCCCGGGAACCCCGCGCAGGCGTTGTGCGTTTGCGCAGGCTGGGGAAAAAAACGCGGTCGCGACAAATGGCTAACTTGTTTTCGTCATGATCGCCGTGAACCATGATGCCACGGGAATCGGGAGGCGCCCATGTTCGAATTTCTGCCGGAAGACATCCGCCGTGGCCTGCAGGCCGCCCAGACGCGCGCCCAGCGCAAAAGCTCGCGGCTGAGCGTGCACATGGGCGACGCCGCCTATCCGATCCTGCGCCTGTCCGAGACCGGCTTTGTAGTGGAATCCGGCCGCGTGCCGGTGCTGCGCGGTTTCGTCGACATCTACAACGGGCCGCGCCATATCCTTCAGGCGCTGGTCATCGGGGTCGAGGATCAGGACGGTGAGCGCAGCTATGAATTCAAGCGCGAGACCGTGGTCCATTCCGCGCCGGTCCGCGATTACGCCGACGACCGGCCCGAGCATGGCGGCTTCCTGGCCAGCCCGATCTGAGGGCTCTTTCGGGAATATCCGAAAGAAGAAGGGGCCTCGCGGCCCCCTTTGTCATGTCCTGCCGCCTATTGCAGATCGGCAAAGGCCTTCTGCAGGCGTTTTACCGCCTCCTCGATCCGCACCCGCGGCGTGGCGAGGTTGAAGCGCATGTAGCTGTCGCCGCCCAGGCCGAACGTCGCCCCATGGTTGACCGCCAGCTTGGCGTCCTGCTGGATGCGGCGGATAACCTCGTCGGTTTCCATCCCGGTGCCCGAGAAATCGACCCATGCCAGATAGGTCGATTCCAGATCCATCGACCGCACGCCCGGAATCGCGTTCACGCCCGCATCGAAGATCCGGCGGTTGCCGTCCAGATAGACCATCAGTGCATCGACCCATTCGGCGCCCTCGGGCGAATAGGCGGCGGTCTCCATGTTCAGGCCGAAGGAGCTGGGCGAGATGCCGAGGCCCAGCACCGTCGCACCGAAGGCAGCGCGCAGCGTCGCATCGGGGATGATGACATTGCCGTTGTGCGCGCCGGCGATGTTGAAGGTCTTGGTCGGCGCGGTCATCATCACCAGCCGGTCCAGCATGTCGGGCAGGGCCTTGATGGCGGGGACATGCGTCTGGCCGGGGAACAGCAGGTCGCAATGGATCTCGTCCGAGACGAGGATCAGGTCATGCGCCTTGCAGAATTCGCCCAGCGCGCGCAGCTCGGCCTCGGTCCAGCAGCGGCCACCGGGGTTGTGGGGCGACGAGATGACGACCAGCTTCTCGTTCCCGGTCAGGCGCGACGCCGCATCCTCGAAATCCATCTCGTAGCGGCCATCGACCAGCGCCAGCGGGCATTCGGTGACCGTCCGCCCCGCGGCTTTGATGATCCGCGCGAAGGCGTGGTAGACCGGGGTGAACAGCACCACGCCCTCACCGGGCTTGGTCCAGGTATGCACGCACAGCGCCGTGCCGTTGACCAGCCCGTGGGTGGTGAAGATCCAGTCGGGATCGACCGTCCAGCCGTGGCGCGTGCGCATCCACCAGTCGATCGAGGCCTTGTAGGCCGCATCATCGCCGAAATATCCGAACACCCCGTGATCGACCATCGCCTGCAATTCGGCGGTCACGCAGGCGGGCGGGCGGAAGTCCATATCCGCCACCCACATCGAAATCCCCTCGTCGGGCGAAACCCCATAGAGGGATTCCATCATGTCCCATTTGGCCGAATGGGTGCCGCGGCGGTCGATGATCTCGTCGAAATTCATGCCAATCTCCTGAACCTGTGCAGCAGAATGCCCGCTGGGGCGACGGGCGCAAGAGTGAAACTGCCCGGCCCCGCCGTCCCGTTGCGCGGCGCAACGGGATCGCCTACATCAGGCGCATGACGCTGAAACACATCCTTCTGCATCCCGATCCGCGCCTGAAGAAGGTCTGCGCCCCTGTCGAGGGGGTGACGCCCGAATTGGGCAAGCTGGCCGAGGACATGCTGCAAACCATGTATGACGCGCCGGGCATCGGCCTGGCCGCGCCGCAGGTCGGCGTGATGCAACGCCTCTTTGTCATGGATTGCGTCAAGGGTCAGGACGAGGCCGCCAAGCCGATGGTGCTGATCAACCCCGAGGTCACCTGGACCTCGGAGGATCGCAGCACCTATGAGGAAGGCTGCCTGTCGATCCCCGAGCAATTCGCCGAGGTGACGCGCCCGGCCCGGGTGCGGATGGCCTGGACCGGCCTCGACAACCGGCGGCACGAGGAAGAATTCGACGATCTCTGGGCGACCTGTGCCCAGCACGAATTCGACCATCTGAACGGCAAGCTGTTCATTGATTACCTCGGCCCGATCAAGCGCCAGCTGATCACCCGCCGGATGGAAAAGTTCAAACGCGAACGCGCGCGGGGCTGAGGCGATGGGCCCGGAATCCGGCGGGCTCAGGATCGGCATCGCCGGCGCGGGCATGGGCGGGCTGGCCGCCGGAATCGCCCTGACGCTGGCGGGCCATCGGGTCTCCATCTGCGACAGGTTCGAGGCGCCGCGCCCGGTGGGATCGGGGCTGGTGTTGCAGCCGGTGGGCCAGCGGGTGCTGTCCTGGCTGGGTTGCGGCGCCGCGGCCCGCGCGCTGGGCGCTCCGGTGCGGGTTCTGCACGGGGTCGAGGCCCGGACCGGCGCGGGCACACTGAACGTGCGGTATGACCGGGCGGGGGCGGGGCTGATGGGCCTCGGCATGCACCGCGCCAGCCTGTTTCACGTCCTGCACCAACGGCTCGTCTCGCTGGGCGTCACGGTCCTGCCCTCGGCCGAGGTGACGGGGCGCGAGGGCCAGTTCCTTACCCTCGCCGATGGCCGCCGCCTTGGCCCCTTCGACCTGATCGTCGATGCACTGGGCGCGCATTCGCCGCTGACCCCGCTGAAATCCCGGGTTCTGCCCTATGGTGCCCTCTGGACCACGCTGCGCTGGCCGGAAACCGATCTGCCCGACGACCGCCTCACCCAGCGCTATGTCGCCGCGCACCGGATGGTCGGCGTGTTGCCCATCGGCCGGATGCCGGACGACCCCCAACCCCTCGCCGCCTTCTTCTGGTCCTTGAAGGGCGCCGAATACGAGGATTGGCAGCGCCAGGGACTGATCCCCTGGAAGACCGAGATCCTGTCGATCTGGCCGCAGCTCTCGCCCTTCCTCGCCCAGATCGAGGACCCGGCGCAGATGGTCTTCGCCCGCTACGCCCATGGCACGCTCTACCGCCCCTATGGCGACGGCATCGTGCATCTGGGCGACGCCTTCCACCGCGCCAGCCCGCAGCTGGGGCAGGGGGCGAACATGGCGCTGCTGGACGCGCTGGCGCTGGCAAGGGCGCTGGATCAGGCCGGGCCCGGGGACGCCCCCGCCCTCTATGCCAAGATCCGCCGCGGCCATGTCGCGGTGTTCCAGACCGCCAGCCGGTTCCTCACGCCGCAATACCAGTCCGACAGCCGCGCCGTGGCCTGGTTTCGCGACCGGATCGTCGCGCCCCTGGGCCGGGTGCCGCCGATGCCGCGGGTGATGGCCTCGATTGCCTCGGGCCTGATCGTGCCGCCGCTGGGCGGTGAGCCCTATCGCGATGGCCAGCCCGTCCCGCCCGCCTGGGCGATGGACGAGGGCAGCGACGGGTGGTAACCGGGCGCCATGTCCATCCTGCCCATTGTCCTGTTCCCCGACCCGATGCTGCGCCGGCCCTGCACGCCGGTGACGGCGATTGACGCGACCCTCCGTCAACTGGCCGCCGACATGCTGGAAACCATGTATGCCGCGCCCGGCCGGGGCCTTGCCGGGCCGCAGGTGGCGGTGCCGCTCAGGCTGTTCGTCATGGACGTGACCTGGAAAGAGGGCGAGCCCAGCCCCCGGGTCTGCATCAATCCGGTCATTCTGGAGGCCTCGGAAACGCTGGCCGAGAATACCGAAGGCTGTCTCTCGATCCCCGGCATCCCGGCGCTGGTCTCGCGCCCCGACTGGATCGTGCTGCGCTACAGCGACCTCGACGGGCAGGAGCGGACCGAGCGCCTGACCGGGTTTGAGGCCGTCGCTGCCCAGCACGAACTCGACCACCTGAACGGCCGCCTCTGCATCGACCTGATGGATGAAGAAAGCCGCACCCAAGCCTCGCCCGCCCTTGCCGCGATGGGAGCCCCCGCATGATCCGCCGTTGCCTGCCCTGGCCCGACGCCCGCCTGCGCACCCCGGCCCCGCCGGTGGAAGCGATCACCGACGAGATCCGCGCGATCTGGACCGACATGATCGACACGATGGAGGCGATGCCGGGCGTGGGCCTCGCCGCGCCGCAGATCGGGGTGATGCTGCGGCTGGCGGTGGTCGATGCGTCCGAGGGGCGCGGTCAGGCGGTGCGGATGGCCAATCCCGAGGTGCTGCACGCCTCGGTGCAGCTGCGCCCGCACGAGGAAGCCTCGCCCAACCTGCCCGGGGTCTCGGCCCTGATCGAGCGGCCGCGGGCGGTGACGGTGCGGTTCCTGAACGAGGCGGGGGAGGTCGAGGAGAAGGACTTCGTCGGCCTCTGGGCGACGAGCGCGCAGCATCAGATCGACCACCTGAACGGCCGGATGTATTTCGACCGGCTGGGCAAGGTGAAGCGCGACATGCTGCTGCGCAAGGCAAGGAAGATGGGCTGACAGCCCATCCTACGGGAGGCGACGATGAAGGTCATTTTCATGGGCACGCCGGAGTTTTCCGTGCCGGTGCTGGAGGCGCTGCATCAGGCGCATGAGGTGGTCTGCGTCTATTGCCAGCCGCCCCGTCCCGCCGGTCGCGGCAAGCAGGAACG
>NZ_JAUCCQ010000028.1:0-41185 GCF_034676075.1 Pararhodobacter sp.
GCCGCAGGTCGGGCAGCAGCGGCGCGGCCTCGACCTCGGGCTCGGCGGCGGGCAGAGCCGGGCGCGGGGTCAGACCCTTGAGCAACGCCGCCCGGGCCTCGGCCCCGGCGGGGTCGAGCCCCAGCTCGCGCCCGATCCGCCCCCAATCGCGCCGGGCAAAGAGCGGCAGCAGGCGCAGGGTCGCCGCCGCTTCATCCCGGCCCAGCCCCTTGTCCACCAGTTGCAGCAGCAGGCATTCGGTGACGTTGCGCGCGCCGATCCCGGGCGGATCGCAGCGATGCAGCGCGGCCAGCGCCTGTTCCAGCCGCTCCGGGTCGATGCCCTGCTCCTCGGCCAGCACCTCAAGATCGGTGTCCAGAAACCCGTCCGGCCCCAGTTCGGCAATGAGGAACAGCGCCAGCGCAGCGATCCCGCGCGGCAGGTCCATCCGCTCGATCTGCAGGCGCAGGTCTTCCTGAAACGGCGCGGACCGCGCCTGCGCGTCGATGTCCAGCCCCTCGAACGGGGCCGAGGGGCGGGACGCCGGACGGTCGAGCAACAGGAAGGGATTGCGCGCAGCCTCGCGGGCCAGTTCGTCGGCCAGCTCGCCCGGCCCCATGCGCAGCATGTTGAGCCTGAGCCGAACATCCGGGGTCAGCGCCAGCCGCTGCTGCTGGCGCAGCTCAAGCCGAGGGTTCAGCGCCATCGGGCACCTCCCCCGTCTTCAGCGGCCCCGTCTCTAGCGGAACGAGTCGCCCAGATAGACCCGGCGCACATCCGCATTGCCCACAACCTCGTCCGGCGTGCCGCTCATCAGCACGGTTCCATCATGAAGGATATAGGCGCGGTCGACGATCTCAAGGGTCTCGCGCACGTTGTGATCGGTAATCAGCACGCCGATGCCGCGCGCCGTCAGATCGCCCACCAGCCCGCGGATATCGCCCACCGCGATGGGATCGACCCCGGCGAAGGGTTCGTCCAGCAGCACGAAGGACGGGTTCGAGGCCAGACAACGCGCGATCTCGGCCCGCCGCCGCTCGCCGCCGGACAGCGCCAGGGCGGGCGACTTGCGCAGCTTCTCGATGCGGAATTCGTGCAGCAGCTCTTCCAGCCTTGCGGCGCGGGTGGCGCGGTCGGGCACGGCGATCTCCAGGATCGCCTTGATGTTGTCCTCGACGGAAAGGCCGCGAAAGATCGACATCTCCTGCGGCAGATAGCCGATGCCGAGCCGGGCGCGGCGATACATCGGCCAGCCCGTCACATCCAGCCCGTCGATCGAGACATGGCCGCCATCCACCGGCACCAGCCCCGCCACGCAATAAAAGCAGGTGGTCTTGCCGGATCCGTTCGGGCCCAGCAGCGCCACGACCTCACCCCGGTGCAGATCCAGGTCGATGCCGCGCAGGATCGGGCGGCGCTTGTAGCTTTTCTTCAGGCCACGGATGCGCAATCCGTCGGGCCGGGCGTCGGGTTCATCCATCGGTGGCGTCATTCCATGCGGATGATGGTCCGGACCCGGCCGATCATCCGGCCGGTCCCGGCCCTGAGATCGGCCACGAACCGTTCGCCCGACAACAGGTTCGTCCCCTGCACCAGCATCACCGCCCCGGTCATTTCCAGCGATTGCGTATCGAGGGAATAGACCGCCTCGCGCGATTCCAGCGCTTCGCTGGGCGTCGCCATGGTCACCCCGCCCGAGGCGACCAGACGGCTGATCCGCTGCTGCCCTTCGCGCGCGCCCGCGGCATATTCCAGCCTGAGCAACCCGGCCGAGATCCGCATCTCACCCTGCACCGCCAGCACGTTGCCGGAGAATTCGGTGGCGCCCGAGGTCTGGTCGACACTCAGCTGATCCGCCGTCACCTCCAGCGCCGAGCCGTCCAGCCTGAGCGACTGGCCGAAGCTGATCTGCACCCCCTCCTGCGCCGAGGCGGGAAGAGCGGCAAGCATCAGCACCGCAAGCAGTCGGAGGAAAAGACGCGGCATCAGGGGGCCCCTTGGCTTTCTGGCAGATAGTTCAACCGCACACCGCCCCCGAAAACAAGCACATAACCGGCGCCATCGGTGGAATCGGCCCGCATCTCCATGTTTCCGGCCTGGATTGTGCCTGCGGGTGCGGCCCCTTCGACAGCGCCCGGGGCGCGCACGCGGGTCGAATCTAGCAGCCCGTCCAGCCGCTCGGTCGCCAGCCGGTAGCCAGGGCTCACCGCGACTTCCAGCCCGCCGGCCAGCTCGAAACTGCCCCGGCCGCGGTCGATGATCCCGTCCTGCGCCTGGGCATGCATCGTCTCGCCGTCGCGGCCTTCGAGCTGCAGATCCAGCCCCGTCACCTCGAGCCGCATGGTCGCGCCGGGGTCGGAACGCGCGGTCTCGGCGACGATGGTCAGCGCCGCGCCATCCTCGGTCACACCGGCGAAACGGGCGCCCGACAGGCGCGGATCGCGGGCGCGGTCCTCGACGTCGATCTCGGCATTGGTGATGGCCTGCGTGGGATCGACCGTGCGGGCCAGCAGGAAGACCAGCGACAGCAGGGTCAGCGCGGTCAGCGGCAGCAGGACTTTCAGGATCCCGACGGTCCTGCTGTAGCCTGCCCTGCGCTGTCCGGGTTCCGCCAATGCCATGTCAGTGCGCGAAGATATCCACCTCGGGCCAGCCGCCAAGGTCGAGCTTGGCGCGCATCGGCAGGAAGTCGAAACAGGCCTGCGCCATCTCGGTCCGGCCCTCACGCGCCAGCATGCCCTCCAGCACCTCTTTCAGCCGGTGCAGGTAAAGGACGTCCGAGGCCGCGTAATCCTTCTGCGCCTGGGTGATTTCGACCGCGCCCCAGTCGCTGGATTGCTGCATCTTGGAAATGTCGACGTTCAGCAATTCCGAGAGCAGGTATTTCAGCCCGTGCCGGTCGGTATAGGTCCGCACCAGCTTGGAGGCGATCTTCGTGCACCAGACCGGCGCGGCCAGAACGCCGAAGCGATGCTCCATCACCGCGATGTCGAAGCGCCCGAAATGGAAGAGCTTCAGCACCTTGGGATCGGCCAGCAGACGGGTCAGGTTCGGCGCCTCGGTTTGCTCCTGACTGATCTGCACCAGATGCGCATTGCCGTCGCCGCCCGACAGCTGCACCAGGCACAACCGGTCGCGATGCGGGTTCAGGCCCATCGTCTCGCAGTCAATGGCCACCACCGGGCCGAGGTCCAGACCGTCGGGCAGATCGTTCTGGTAGAGGAAATTCGCCATGAGGAAGGTCTTTCGCCGGGAATGCGAACCCATCTAGTCCCGGGGGCGGGCCACGTCAATTCTGCGCGCCCCCGGGCCCCTGGCTGGCGGCGGGTTCAGCCCATCCGGTCCGAGGCATAGGCCCCGGGCGAGGCCGGGAAGACCACGGTGCGATGGCCGTTCTGGAAGACGCGATGCTGGGCATGGGCATGGACCGCCCGCGCCAGCACCTGCGCCTCGACATCGCGGCCGAGCGAGACGTAATCGGCCGGGTTCTGCGCATGGGTCACGCGCACCGTGTCCTGTTCGATGATCGGACCCTCGTCCAGATCGGCGGTGACGTAATGCGCCGTGGCGCCGATCAGTTTGACGCCGCGCTGATAGGCCTGCTTGTAGGGGTTCGCGCCCTTGAAGCTGGGCAGGAAGGAATGGTGGATGTTGATGATCCGCCCCGACATCTTGGTGCAGAGCGCATCGGACAACACCTGCATGTAGCGCGCCAGCACGATCAATTCGGCGCCCGAACCCTCGACCACCTCCAACAGCCGGGCCTCGGCCACGGGCTTGTTCTCCTTGGTGACGTTGATGTGCCAGAAGGGCAGGTCATGGTTCACCACCACCTTCTGATAGGTCATGTGGTTCGACACCACGCCGACCAGCTCCACCGGCAGGGCACCGATCCGCCAGCGATAGAGCAGGTCGTTCAGGCAATGACCGAAGTTCGACACCATCAGCAGCACCTTCATGCGGCCGCTGGTGTCATGGATCCCCCAATCCATGTCGAAAGCCTCGGCCACCGGGGCGAAGCCCGCGCGCAGGGCCTCGATGGTGGCCCCGGTCTCGGCGGCGAAGCTGATTCGGGTGAAGAACTTGCCGCTCTCCAGATCGTCGTACTGGGCGGCGTCGGTGATGTTGCATCCCGCCTCGGCCAGATAGCCCGAGATTGCGGCAACAATCCCGCGGCGCGAGGCGCAGCGGACGGTCAGAACGTAAGGAATCATGGCGGGGCTTCCTGAAGGGAGGGGCTGGCGTCGGTCGATCCTGAGGGATTCTGCGACGCGGCATAAGACCCCGACACAACGCCGGCGACACAAATCACGCGGCCTGCGACGCCGAAACCGAACCGCTGACGCCGATCGTCAACTTCGGTTCCCGCCCCGCCCCGTCAGCCCAGCGTGCGGCCGAAGAAATCCAGCGTCCGCTGCCAGGCCAGCGCTGCCGAGGGCGCGTCATAACTGGCCCGCTGGTCGCAGTTGAAGCCGTGGCCCGCGCCCTCGTAGACGTGGAACTCGGCCCCGGGCACGGCGGCGCGCACCGCCTCGTAATTCTCGGGCGGGATGCCAGTATCCTCGGCCCCGTAGTGGAATTGCACCGGGCAGCGCGGCGGCTGGGCGATCAGCTTGTTGACCATCCCGCCGTAGAAGCTGCTGGCGCCCGCGAAGCCTTCCAGCTGAGACGCCGCCGCATAGGCGACCGAGCCGCCCAGGCAGAAGCCGACGATCCCGGTCTTGCCCGCCCCCGCCAGATGGTCCCGCGCCGCCGCCACGTCGAGCAGGCATTTGCCCATGTCGAAGAGCGGGATCATGCCGCGGGCACGCGCCACCTCGTCGGGGGTATAGCCGGTCTGGAAATCGGGCTCGATCCGGTCGAAGACCGCCGGGGCAACGGCCCGGTAACCCGCCTCGGCCAGCCGGTCGCAGATCGAGCGGATATGGCTGTTGACGCCGAAGATCTCCTGCACGACGACAATGCCGCCCCGGGGCGCGCCCGCAGGCTCGGCCAGCCAGGCGCCCAGTTCGAAGCCGTCAGCGGCGGTGAGGGTGATATCGGTCATGCGGGCAACTCCTGCTTTTAGATGGCAGGGTGCCGAATAAAGCCGGGCGACGCCAGCCTGTTGTTTCCAGCCTCTTGTTCAGCGCGGCAGAGGCCCGGAAAAGCGAAACCCCGCAAGGCAGAACCTTGCGGGGCTTACGAGGACGCTTGGTGCCCAGAAGAGGACTCGAACCTCCACACCTTGCGGTACAGGTACCTGAAACCTGCGCGTCTACCAATTCCGCCATCTGGGCTGATTGCGTGAGCGGTGGATTATCCGGGGGCCGTGGGAGTGTCAACGGGGGCCACGAAAAAATCCGCGGCTCCGGCAAGAAATTTCCCGCGCCCCTCTCGCCGCAACGCAGCGACAGGCGGCGGCGCGGACCGCTTTGGACTTGTCCGCAAGGGGGGGCGGCGGTATTGAGCATCAAGTCTATAAAGGCGCGGAGGGCGAGATGACGAAACTGGTCACGATCCTGGGCGGTTCGGGCTTTGTCGGGCGCTATGTCGCGCGGCGCATGGCACAGGCCGGCTGGCGGGTTCGCGTCGCGACGCGGCGCCCGAACGAGCGGCTCTATGTCCGCACCTACGGCTTTGTCGGTCAGGTCGAGCCCGTGCTCTGCAACATCCGTGACGAGGCCTCGATTCGCGCCGTGATCCGCGGCGCCGATGCGGTGGTGAACTGCGCGGGCATCTTGCTGGAATCGGGCAAGAACACCTTCGACGCGGTGCAGGCCAAGGGCGCCGGCACCGTCGCCCGCCTCGCCGCCGAGGAAGGCGTGAAGCAGCTGGTGCATCTGTCGGCCATCGGTGCCGATGCCGAAGCCGAGAGCGATTATTCCCGTACCAAGGCCGAGGGCGAAGCCGCGGTTCTGGCCGCCTTCCCGGGCGCGGTGATCCTGCGGCCCTCGATCATCTTTGGCCCCGAGGACAATTTCTTCAACCGCTTCGCCGGGATGACGCGCTTCTCGCCGCTGCTGCCGATCGCCGGCGGCAAGACGCTGTTCCAGCCGGTCTATGTCGACGACGTGGCCGAAGCCGCCGTCAAGGGCGCGATGGGCGAGGCGCCGGCCGGTGTCTATGAACTGGGCGGCCCCGAGGCGATGAGCTTCCGCGCGCTGATGGCGATGATGCTGGACATGATCCGCCGTCACCGCATCATCGTGAACCTGCCGAACTGGCTGGCCAGCGTCACCGCGGCCCTGTTTGGCACGGCGCAATTCCTGACCGGGGGCCTGTTCACCAACCGCGTGCTGACCCGCGACCAGATCCGCGACCTGGGCCAGGACCGCGTCGTCACGCCGGGCGCCAAAGGTCTGGCCGATCTGGGCATCCGGCCGACGCCGATGGACCTGATCCTGCCGACCTATCTGTGGCGCTTCCGCCCGGCCGGTCAGTACGAGGCGATCAAGGAATCGGCGAGCGGGCTGCGCGGGCAGGAATAAGCCCGCGCCCCCTGTCCGGCCTCAGGCATAGGCCATCCACAACAGCACCACCCCCAGCACGATCCGGTAGATCACATAGGGGGTGAAGCTGACGGCGGCCAGAAACCGCATCATCAGCTTCAGCGCGATCAGCGCCGCCACGAACGAGATCGTGGCGCCGATCAGCCCGTCCAGCGCGGCGCGGGCATTGGCCGTCTCGACCAGATCCAGCGCCGTCAGCACGCCCGAAGCCATGATCGTCGGGATCGACATCAGCATGCTCAGCCGCGCCGCGTCGTGCCGCTCGAACCCCAAGAAGCGCGCGCCGGTGATGGTGGCACCCGACCGCGAGGTGCCGGGGATCAGCGCCACCGCCTGCCACAGGCCCAGCACCACCGCGTCGCGCAGCGTCCAGCTTTCGGCCCGGCGCTGTTCGCTGCCCATCTTGTCGGCGGCATAGAGCACCACGCCGAAGCCCAGCATGGTCCAGCCGATCACCGCCATCGAGCGCATGCTGTCGACCAACCCGGTCACCTTCAGCACCAGCCCCAGCAGGATGACGGGAATCGTCGCCACGATCAGCAGGAAGGCCATCCGCGCGCCCGGCGAATCAAGCCGCCCGCGCGCCAAGTCCGGCAGCCCGCGCCAGACCTGAGCGACATCCTGCCGGAAGTAGAGCATCACCGCCAGCAGCGTCCCCACATGGACGCTCACATCCAGCGCAACCCCCTGATCCTGCAGCCCGGTGAGCTGCGGAAACAGGATGAGATGGGCCGAGCTGGAGATCGGCAAGAACTCGGTAATGCCTTGAATTAACGCGAGAATAAAGATGTGATAAAGGGGCATGAAGGCCATCCAGACTGGAGTCGGCGGCACCTTACGCCGTTTTATGAAAAGCGGAAGTGACAAATGGTAGGTAAGTCATGCTGACATATTTTCATGCAACACCCTCCAGATTCGACCACTTGCGAGGAAAATAAGTTGGATATAGGTAACTCATACTGACTTTTATTGCGGCGCGGTTCGGAGTATGCCAGCGCGACATTTCGGGAGGCCCAGCCATGGCAACACAGCGCATGCTTCAGTTCGTCACCAAGTCGAAGCAGATGCCCAGCAAGCGGGCGGCCGACGAGCGGCGCGAGGACTTCGCCGAGATCTACCGCGAATTCGCCGCCGAGAAGGCCGAGGAGCAGGCAAGCCGCTGCAGCCAATGCGGCGTGCCCTATTGCCAGACGCATTGCCCGCTGCACAACAACATCCCCGACTGGCTGATGCTGACCGCGACCGGCCGGCTGCAGGAAGCCTATGAGCTGAGCCAGGCGACCAACACCTTCCCCGAAATCTGCGGCCGCATCTGCCCGCAGGACCGGCTCTGCGAAGGCAATTGCGTCATCGAGCAATCGGGCCACGGCACCGTCACCATCGGCGCGGTCGAGAAATACATCACCGATACCGCCTGGGAAAACGGCTGGGTCCAGCCCGGCAAGCCGATGGTCGAACGTGACCAGTCGGTCGCCATCATCGGCGCGGGTCCGGGCGGTCTGGCCGCGGCGGACAACCTGCGCCGCGCCGGCATCCAGGTCACCGTCTATGACCGCTATGACCGCGCGGGCGGCCTGCTGACCTATGGTATCCCCGGCTTCAAGCTGGAAAAGCCGGTCGTCATGCGCCGGATCGAACAGCTGGAAGCGGCGGGCGTGCAATTCGTGCTGAACTGCACCGTCGGCCAGGACATCAGCTTCGACGCGATCCGCGGCAAGCATGACGCGGTGCTGATCGCCACCGGCGTCTACAAGTCGCGCGACCTGGAAGGTCCGGGCGCGGAACTGGGCGGCATCGTCAAGGCGCTGGACTATCTGACCGCCTCGAACCGCAAGAGCTTTGGCGACGAGGTGCCGAATTTCGACTCGGGCCTGCTGAACGCCGAGGGCAAGCGCGTCGTCGTCATCGGCGGCGGTGACACCGCCATGGATTGCGTGCGGACCGCCGTGCGTCAGGGCGCGACCTCGGTCAAGTTGCTCTACCGGCGCGACCGCGACAACATGCCCGGCTCGCAGCGCGAGGTGCAGAACGCCGAAGAAGAGGGCGTCGATTTCGTCTGGCTGACCGCCCCCGCCGGGTTCGAGGGCGAGGACAGCGTGTCCGGCGTCGTGGTGCAGAAGATGCGTCTGGGCACGCCCGACGCCTCGGGCCGCCGCTCGCCGGAACTGATCGAGGGCGCCGATTATCTGGAACCCGCCGATCTGGTCATCAAGGCGCTGGGTTTCGAGCCCGAGGCCCTGCCGACCCTCTGGGGTGTGCCGGAACTGACCGTGACGCGCTGGGGCACGATTCGCTGCGACCATGCCACGCATGCGACCAGCCTGCCCGGCGTCTATGCCGTGGGCGATATCGTGCGCGGCGCCTCGCTGGTGGTCTGGGCGATCCGCGACGGGCGCGAAGCGGCCGAGTCGATCCTGTCCTATCTGGCCCAGCCCGCGGCGGTGGCTGCGGAATGATCCAGGCGCGGCACCCTGCGCGCCCTGCCCTGACCCGTCGCGGCCTTGCCGCGGCCGGGCTGGGTATGGCCGTGCTGGTGGCCGCCAGCGCCGCGCGGGCCGAGGATTTCGTCCCGCCGTCGAACTGCACGGCCTATCTGGCGGTGCAAAGCCGCTCCTGTACCGTCTCGCACCATTACACCTGCGCGGATTCGCCGGGCGACCTGTGGCGCATGGATTTCGACGAGGCGGGCGCCTTCTACCTCGGCCTGATCAATGACGAGGCCCAATGGGTCGAAAGCCGCGGACTGCCGGACGGCAGCCTGTCGCGAACGATCTTCCCGGCCCGCGACGAATCCTCGGTCACGACGCTGCTGGAAACCGGCTATGACGACTGGGATTTCGACGAGATCCGCGATGGCGAGCAGATCCGCGTCACCGGCTTTGACCGCCTGACCGGCGAGACCGCGGTGATCGACGGCGAGGAATTGCTGCGGACCGAGTTCGAGACGCAGTATTACGATGCGGCCGGCCTGCTCATCAGCACGACGACCGGCCGCGAATACGTCTCGGCCACGCATCGGCGGTTCTTTTCGGGGATCCGCACCTGGCGCTCGGGCGATCAGGAAGACACCACCGACAGCTCGCCGGCGGAATTCCTCTATCCCGGCGATCCGGGCTTTGCCTCGACCCAGCCGCGGCACAATTGCGGGCCGATGCTGAGCGCCCTGCCCTTGGCGGAGGATCACGCATGATCGAGACCAGAACTGGTGGCTGCCTCTGCGGCGCCGTGCGCTTCGAGGCCGACCTCACCAAGCGCGAATTCGGCGCCTGCCATTGCGAGATGTGCCGCCGCTGGACCGGCTCGGCGCTGCTGGGGATGACCGTGCCCACCGGCAACATTCGCTGGACCGGCGAGGAGCATATCGCCACCCGCCAGACCAGTTCCTGGGCGATGCGCGCTTGGTGCCGCGACTGCGGCTCGAACCTTTATTTCCGGGTTACCGCCGACAGCGAATGGGCGGGCGATACCGAGATTCCCATTGGCCTGTTCGACGATGCGAACGGGCTGACCCTGTCCAACGAGATCTACATCGACCACAAACCCGACAGCTACAGCTACGCGGGTGAGGGGCGAACCCTGTTGACCCGGCAGGACTGCATCGACCGATTCAGCCAGCTTGCCAGCGAGTGAGAAGGAGACTGCCATGACCGTCTATGATGAAAACTGGGTCGCGGCCGAAGAAGCCAAGCGTCAGTGGATGGATGCCAACGGTCTGTACAAGACCGATGACGAGCATGCCTCCTGCGGCGTCGGCCTCGTCGTCTCGATCAACGGCAAGCCCTCGCGGCAGGTCGTCGTCAACGGCATCAACGCGCTGAAAGCGGTCTGGCACCGGGGCGCGGTCGATGCCGACGGCAAGACCGGCGACGGCGCGGGCATCCATGTGCAGATCCCGGTCCCCTTCTTCCACGACCAGGTGCGCCGCACGGGTCACGAGCCCGACCTCGACGCGCTGATCGCCGTGGGCCAGGTCTTTCTGCCGCGCACCGATTTCGGCGCGCAGGAGCGCTGCCGCACCATCGTCGAGGCCGAAGTGCTGCGGATGGGCTATTACATCTATGGCTGGCGCCACGTGCCGGTCGATACCTCGGTTCTGGGCGAGAAGGCCAACGCCACCCGCCCCGAGATCGAGCAGATCCTGATCAAGAACACCAAAGGCACGGACGAAGAGACCTTCGAGCGCGAGCTCTATGTCATCCGCCGCCGGATCGAGAAGGCCGCCGCCGCGCAGCAGATCCAGGGCCTGTATCTGTGTTCGCTGTCCTGCCGCTCGGTGATCTACAAGGGGATGATGCTGGCCGAGCAGGTCGCCGTCTTCTACCCCGACCTGATGGACGAGCGTTTCATCTCGTCCTTCGCGATCTATCACCAGCGCTATTCGACCAACACCTTCCCGCAATGGTGGCTGGCCCAGCCGTTCCGCATGCTCGCCCATAACGGCGAGATCAACACGCTGAAGGGCAACGTCAACTGGATGCGGTCGCACGAAATCCGCATGGCCTCGTCCGCCTTCGGCGAGATGGCCGAGGATATCAAGCCGATCATCCCGGCGGGCACCTCGGATTCGGGCGCGCTGGACGCGGTGTTCGAGGTTCTGGTGCGCTCGGGCCGTTCGGCGCCGATGGCCAAGACCATGCTGGTGCCCGAAGCCTGGTCCAAGGCCACGGTCGAGCTGCCGCAGGCCTGGCAGGATATGTATTCCTATTGCAACTCGGTGATGGAGCCCTGGGACGGCCCGGCGGCGCTGGCCATGACCGATGGCCGCTGGGTCTGCGGCGGCCTCGACCGCAACGGCCTGCGTCCGATGCGCTATGTGGTGACCGGCGACGGCATGCTGATCGCGGGCTCGGAAACCGGGATGGTGCCGGTCGACGAGATGACCGTGCGCGAAAAAGGCGCCCTCGGCCCGGGCCAGATGATTGCCGTCGACATGAAAGAGGGCAAACTCTACCGCGACGTGGCGCTCAAGGACCGTCTGGCCGCCAGCCAGCCCTTCGGCGAATGGACCGACAAGATCGTCGAGCTGAACAAGCTGCTGGCCGATGTGCCGGAACTGCCGATGTTCGACGGCGAATCGCTGCGCCGCCGCCAGATCGCTGCCGGCTATTCGATGGAAGAGGTCGAGCAGGTCCTGACGCCGATGGCCGAGGACGGCAAGGAAATGATCGCCTCGATGGGCGATGACACGCCCGCCGCGGTCCTCAGCAAGGTCTACCGCCCGCTGAGCCATTTCTTCCGCCAGAACTTCAGCCAGGTGACCAACCCGCCGATCGACAGCCTGCGCGAAAGCCGGGTGATGTCGCTGAAGACCCGCTTCGGCAACCTCAAGAACGTGCTGGACGAAAGCAGCGCGCAGACCGAGATCCTGGTGCTCGAATCCCCGTTCATCGCCAACGAGGAATTCAAGGTCATGGTCCGCCAGTTCGGCGACGGCGTGGCGATGATCGACTGCACCTTCGAGGATGGCGCAGGCGAGGACGCGCTGCGTCAGGGGCTGGAGCGGATCCGCGCCGAGGCCGAGGATGCCGTGCGCTCGGGCAATTCGCACATCGTGCTGACCGATGAGAAGCAGGACCCCGGCCGGGTCGCCATGCCGATGATCCTGGCCACCAGCGCCGTGCATTCCTGGCTGACCCGCAAGGGGCTGCGGACCTTCACCTCGATCAATGTCCGGGCCGCCGAATGCATCGACCCGCATTACTTCGCGGTGCTGATCGGCTGCGGCGCGACCACGGTGAACCCCTATCTGGCGCAGGACACCATCGCCGACCGCATCAGCCGCGGCCTGATCGAGGGCTCGCTGGTCGACGCGATGCGCCGCTACCGCGACGCCATCGACGCGGGCCTGCTGAAGATCATGTCGAAGATGGGGATCTCGATCATCTCGTCCTATCGCGGCGGGCTGAACTTCGAGGCCGTGGGCCTTTCCCGCGCCATGGTCGCCGAGTATTTCCCCGGCATGCACAGCCGTATCTCGGGCATCGGTCTGCACGGCATCCAGATGAAGGTCGAGGAAGTGCACGACAAGGGCTGGAAGGCCCCGGTCGGCCCGCTGCCGGTCGGCGGCTTCTACAAGGCGCGCCGCTCGGGCGAGAAGCACGCCTGGGAAGCCCAGACGATGCACCTGCTGCAAAACGCCTGCGAGCGCGCCTCCTATGACCTGTGGCGCAAGTATACCGCGGCGCTGCAGGCGAACCCGCCGATCCATCTGCGCGACCTGCTGGACTTCAAGCCGCTGGGCCGTCCGCTGCCCATCGAGGAGGTGGAATCCATCACCTCGATCCGCAAGCGCTTCGTCACCCCGGGCATGTCGCTGGGCGCGCTGAGCCCTGAGGCGCACAAGACCCTTAACGTCGCCATGAACCGGATCGGCGCCAAGTCGGACAGCGGTGAGGGCGGCGAGGATCCGGCACATTTCTTCCCCGAGCCCAACGGCGACAATCCGTCGGCCAAGATCAAGCAGGTGGCCTCGGGCCGGTTCGGCGTCACCGCCGAATACCTGAACCAGTGCGAAGAACTGGAGATCAAGGTCGCGCAGGGCGCCAAGCCCGGCGAGGGTGGCCAGCTGCCCGGCATGAAAGTGACCGAGCTGATCGCGCGGCTGCGGCATTCCACCAAGGGCGTGACGCTGATCTCGCCCCCGCCGCACCACGACATCTATTCGATCGAAGACCTCGCGCAGCTGATCTACGACCTCAAGCAGATCAACCCGCGGGCCAAGGTGACGGTCAAGCTGGTGGCCTCCTCGGGCGTCGGCACGATTGCCGCCGGTGTGGCGAAAGCCAAGGCCGACGTGATCCTGATCTCGGGCCACAACGGCGGCACCGGCGCCAGCCCGGGCACCTCGATCAAATACGCGGGCCTGCCGTGGGAGATGGGCCTGACCGAGGCGCATCAGGTCCTCGCCATGAACAACCTGCGCGACCGGGTGACGCTGCGCACCGACGGCGGTCTGCGCACCGGGCGCGACATCGTCATGGCGGCGATGCTGGGGGCCGAGGAATTCGGCATCGGCACCGCGGCGCTGATCGCCATGGGCTGCATCATGGTGCGTCAGTGCCAGTCGAACACCTGCCCGGTGGGCGTCTGCACCCAGAACCCGGAACTGCGCGCCAAGTTCACCGGCAACGCCGACAAGGTGGTGAACCTGATCACCTTCTACGCCTCGGAAGTGCGGGAAATCCTCGCCTCGCTGGGCGCGCGGTCGATTGACGAGATCATCGGCCGGGCGGATCTGCTGGCGCAGGTCAGCCGCGGGTCGGCGCATCTCGATGACCTTGACCTCAACCCGCTGCTGATCACCGTCGATGGCGCGCGCTCGATCCGCTACGACCGCGACAAGCCGCGCAACGCCGTGCCGGACACCCTGGACAGCGAAATCATCCGCGACGCCGCCCGCTTCTTCGAGGAAGGCGAGAAGATGCAGCTGAGCTATGCGGTGCGCAACACGCACCGCACGGTCGGCACCCGCGCCGCCAGCCACATCGTCAAGAAGTTCGGAATGCGCAATGCGCTGCAGCCCGATCACCTGACGGTCAAGCTGGCGGGCTCGGCCGGTCAGTCGCTGGGCGCCTTCGCGGTGCGCGGGCTGAAGCTGGAAGTCTTCGGCGATGCCAACGATTACGTGGGCAAGGGGCTGTCGGGCGGGCTGATCGTGGTGCGTCCGCGCATGTCCTCGCCGCTGAAAGCCTCCGAGAACACGATCATCGGCAACACGGTCCTTTATGGCGCCACCGACGGCAAACTCTTCGCCGCCGGTCGCGCGGGCGAGCGCTTCGCCGTGCGCAACTCCGGCGCCTCGGTGGTGGTCGAGGGCTGCGGCTCGAACGGGTGCGAGTACATGACCGGCGGGGTCGCCGTGATCCTCGGCTCGATCGGCGCCAACTTCGGCGCCGGGATGACCGGCGGCATGGCCTATGTCTATGACCCCGAAGGCGCGGCCGAGAACCTGATCAACATGGAATCGCTGGTCACCTGCCCGGTGACGGTGGCGCATTGGGAAGATCAGCTGAAGTCGCTGCTCGAACAGCACGTGGCCGAGACCGAAAGCGCCAAGGGCGCCGAGATCCTGCGCCGCTGGGATGTGGAGAAGGCGAATTTCCTCCAGGTATGCCCGAAGGAAATGCTGGTCCACCTGCCGCACCCGCTGGCCCACGAGGCCCAGGCGATGCCGGCGGAATGACGCCGTAGGGTGCGTGCTCGCACGCACCGCTTATCAACGAAAAAAGGGGCCGCCACCGCGGCCCCTTTCCTTTTGTCCGGCTGACGGATCACTCCATCGGCACTTCCTGCATCGTGTCGCCGTCGATCTCGGCCAGCGTGTTCCAATGCCCTTCGCCGACCTGGCTGATGAAGATGTTGTTGGCGCCCTGATGGCCGGTGCCGAAGTTGATATGCGTGCCCAGCAGCGGATCGTCGTAATCGAGCGCTTCCATCGCCGCGACGAAGCCCTCGGTCGTCAGGTCCGGTCCGGCGGCTTCCAGCGCCATCACCATCTGTTCGGCGGCCGTGTAGCCCAGCATGGCAAAGCCCGAGGCCGGCTGGCCATAGCGCGCTTCATAGGCGGCGATGAAGGCGGCCGGGGCCTCTTCATCGGCGCGGGCCCGCAGGTCCTGCCACCCGGCCGAGGCATAGAGCCCGTCGGTCACGCCGCCCGGCACCATGGCCACCGGCTCCAGGAACCCGGCCGAGGAGGTGAGGAAGCTCACGTCGGTCCAGCCCAGCCGCTTGGCGGTGCCGACCACGGTGATCCCCTGCCGCACGCCCAGCGCCTGGGTGACGATCTGGCAGCCCGCGTCGCGCAGACGGCTGACGGCGCCGACGAAATCTTCCTCGTCGGGGCGGTGGGTGGTCTCTTCGCCGAAGGTCAGGCCCAGCCGCTCGGCCGCCTCATGCGAGGCCAGCGCGATCTCCTCGCCGAAATCGGTCGGCAGGTACATCGCGCAGACGGTCGTGGCGCCGGTGGTGTTGTGCAGATATTCGACCCCGGCCTGGATCTGATCGTAATAGCTGGAGAAGCCGGTGAAGTTCATGCCGGGCGGGTCGGGCAGGATCGCCCGGGCCGCGGTCAGCGGGTTCAGGTTCGGCACACCCCGGCGTTCCATCAGCGGGTAATGCGCCAGATTATGCGGCGTGCCCAGGTTCAAGAGCATGGCGAAGACGCCGTCCCGCTCGATCAGTTTGTTGTAGGCCTGGGTGGCGCGGGGCAGCTGATAGCCGTGATCCTCGACGATGTAGCGGATCATGCGGCCATGCACGCCGCCGTTTTCGTTCACCATGTCGATATAGAGGTTGGCGCCGTTCACCGCGGGCGTCGAGACCGCCGCGAACACGCCCGACAGGTCATGCGCGCCGCCGATCAGGATCTCAGTATCGGTGACGCCGCGCGTCTGCGCACCGGCGCCGGCAGCCAGCGCCGTGAAGGCGGCCGCCGTCAGAAGCATCTTGGTCGTCGTCATGTCTTCCTCCCCTTTCGGACCCCCGCGGGGCCCCTTTGCGATCGTCAATACATGGCGTCGATCAGCGCCTTGTGCCGCTGCTCGACGGTTGCGCGTTTCAGCTTCATCGTGGCCGTAAGCTCCTCATCCTCGGCCGTCAGAAGCACGTCGATCAGGCGGAAATCCTTGATCTGCTCGACGCGCGCGAACTCCTTGTTCACCTCCTCCACCTCGCGGCGGATCAGGTCCAGCACCGGCTCGGCGCGGCACAGCGAGCGGAAGTCGCTGAACGGCACCTTGTGGTCCTGGGCGTATTTTTCGACGTTTTCCTGATCGATCATGATCAGGCAGGTCAGATACTTGCGGCGGTCGCCGATGATCACCGCATCTGAGATGTAATGGCTGAACTTCAACCGGCTCTCGATCTCGGCCGGGGTGATGTTCTTGCCGCCCGCGGTGATGATGATGTCCTTCATCCGGCCGGTGATGGTGACGAAGCCCTGGTTGTCGATGCGGCCGACGTCGCCGGTGCGCATCCAGCCGTCCTCGGTAAAGGCCTCGGCGGTCTTGTCGGGCTTGTTCAGATAGCCGGTGAAGACGTTGAGCCCCTTCACCTGGATCTCGCCATCCGGGGCGATCCGCGTCTCGATCCCGGCGCAGGTCTGGCCGATGGAGCCGACCTTGTTGGCCCCCGGCAGGTTGATCGTGCCGATGCCCGAGGTTTCGGACATGCCCCAGCCCTCGTAGACCGGGACGCCGATGGCGAAATACCAGCGCAGAAGATCGGGCGAGATCGGCGCGGCGCCGGTCAGGCCGTGGATGATGCGGTCCATCCCCAGCATGCGGCGCAGATTGGCCAGCACCAGGAAATCCCAGATCCGGTAGCGCAGCGCCACGCCCGCGGGCACCGGCCGGTCGTCCAGCAGGCATTCCGCCCGTGCCCGCCCCGCCTTCAGCGCCTGGGCGAAGGCCCAGCGCCCGATCAGCGTGCTTTCCTGCGCCATCAGCAACACGCGGGAATAGATCTTTTCCCAGACCCGCGGCACGGCCACGAAGCCATGCGGCGAGATTTCCCGCAGGTTGTCGAAGACCGTCTCCGGGCTTTCGGCGAAATTCACCGTCGAAGAGACGATGAGCGGCGTGTAGAGCGAGACGATGCGTTCGAGGATATGGCAGAGCGGCAGGAAGCAGAGCTGTTCCGCGCCCTTGGTGAAGGGCAGGTTGTAGAGGCTGACCTCCATCCCGGCCATGATGTTTTCCTGCGTCAGCATCACCCCCTTGGGGTTGCCCGTGGTGCCCGAGGTATAGATCAGCACCGCCGTATCGCCCGGCTGCACCGCGTCGATGGCGGCATCGAATTCGGCGGCCGAGCCACCCCTGCCCCGCTCGACCAGATCGCTGAGGAACAGGCATTTCTCATGCTGGAAGTCGTGCAGGCCGACCTTGTCGAAGATCACGACCTGCTTGAGGCCCGGCATTTGCCCCTCGACCGCCAGAAACTTGTCGAGCTGTTCGTCATTCTCGACGAACAGGATCTGGGTGTCGCTGTCATTGACCAGATAGGCCAGCTGCGACGGCGAATCGGTGGTGTAGACGCCCGAGGAAATCGCCCCCAGGCATTGCGCGGCCATGTCGCACTGGATCCATTCCAGCCGGTCCTCGGACAGGATCGAGATCACCTGCCCCTTCTGCAACCCGAGCGCCCGCATGCCGAGCGCGATCTCGCGGACGCGGTCCAGGTAATCGGCCCAGGAATAGGCCTGCCAGATGCCCAGCTCCTTGGCCCGGTGCGCGGTGGCGCTGCCGTTCTCCTGGCAGCGGGCGCGCAGCAGGGCGGGAATGGTGGTGTGGCCGTCGATATGCACCGGGCGCTGGCCCGGCTGGGCGTTGACGCGGACGCCCTTGATAACCGTCTGGGGAAGCGTGCTCATCGCCAGGTCTTCCTCTTTTTCCAGCGCCGCTCGCCCCGCGCGCCTTCGTTGGCGTGGCCCAGATAGAAACTGCGGATATCCTCGGAGGCCGCGAGCTTCTCGGCGGTGTCCGACATGACGATGCGGCCCAGCTCCATCACATAGCCCTGATCGGCCAGATCCAGCGCCACGGCGGCGTTCTGTTCGACCAGCATCATCGTCACGCCCTCGTCCTGGTTGAGGCGCCGCAGGATGGTGAAGATCTCCTGCGTGAGAAGCGGCGACAGGCCGAGGCTGGGCTCGTCCAGCAGCATGATCTTCGGGCGCAGCATCAGCCCCCGGCCGATGGCCAGCATCTGCTGTTGCCCGCCGGACATGGTGCCCGCCTCCTGCCCCCGGCGTTCGGCGAGGATCGGGAAATAGCTGAACACCATGTCCCGGTCGCGGGCGATCTCGGCCTTGTCGTGGCGGGTATAGGCGCCGAGCGCGAGGTTTTCCTCGACCGTCAGCAGCGGGAAGACCTCGCGCCCCTCGGGCACCTGCACGATGCCGCGGCGCACCACCTGATGCGGCTCGCGGCCCTGGATTTCCTCGCCTTCGAACAGGATCTGGCCCTTCTCGGGGTCCATGATGCCGGAAATCGTCTTCAGGAGCGTCGTCTTGCCCGCACCATTGGCGCCCAGCACGGTGACGACCTGACCCTTGTGAACCTCAAGGCTGACGCCCCGGATCGCCATGATCGGGCCGTAGAAGGTTTCGAGGTTCCGCACCTCCAGCAGCGCGCTCATACCCGCACCCCCGCCGCGTTCGCGGTTTTCGAGATGGCCGAGGTCCCGAGATAGGCCTCGATCACCGCCGGATGCGCCTGCACCTCGGCGGGCGTGCCCTCGGCCAGCTTGGCGCCATCGGCCAGCGCCAGCACCCGGTCGCAGACCTTGCTGACCAGCCCCATGTCATGCTCGACCATCAGCACGGTGATACCCATCTGGCGGCGGATGTCGTCGATCCACCAGCGCATGTCCTGCGTTTCCTCGACCGAGAGGCCCGAGGCGGGCTCGTCCAGCAGCAAGAGCCGGGGCTTGGTGGATAGCGCGCGGGCCAGCTCCACCACCTTGCGGACGCCATAGGGCAGGCCGGCGATGCGCGTGTCGCGGTAAGGCTGCAGGTCCAGAAAGTCGATCACCTCCTCGACCGCGTGGCGATGCTCGCGTTCCTCCTGCCGGATGCGGCCGGTGAACAGCATCTGCTCGACCAGCGTGCTGCGCCGGTGCCGGTGCCGCCCGACCAGCAGGTTCTGCAACACCGTCGCCATCTCGAAGAGTTCGATGTTCTGGAAGGTCCGGGCGATGCCGAAATTGGCGATCTCATGCGCCTTGTGGTTCAGCAGGTTGTGCCCGTCGAAGGTGATCGACCCCGACACCGGCCGATAGAAACGCGAAATCATGTTGAAAACGGTGGATTTCCCGGCGCCGTTCGGCCCGACCAGGGCAAAGACCTGCCCCTCCTCCACCGCCATGCTGAGGTTGTTGACCGCCGTCACGCCGCCGAACTTGAGCGTCACGCCATCGAGGGAGAGCAGGCTCATCTCAGGCGCTCCGTCTTCAGATAGGATTTCTGGCGGCGGAACATGTCGCGGCGGGCGAAGGGGAAGAGCTGCAGCCAGGTGCGGATCTTCAGCCAGCGACCGTAAAGCCCCATCGGCTCGAACAGGATGAAGGCGATCAGGATCATGCCGAAGACGCCCGTCTCCAGCCCGGGGATCGAGGTGGAGCCCAGCTGATCGGTAACGATGGACAGGAGTTGCGGCAGGAAGGCGATGACGATCGCGCCGAGGAAGGCACCGTGGATGAAGCCCAGGCCGCCGATGATGATCGCCATCAGCAGCTGGATCGAGATCAGGAAGTTGAACGTCTCATTGTTGAAGGCCCCGGCGAAAAGGCCCATCAGCGCGCCCCCCAGCCCGGCAAAGGCGCAGCTCAACCCGAAGGCCAGCGTCTTGGTGCGGGCGACGTCCACCCCCATCGCCTGGGCCGAAATCTCGGAATCGCGGACGGCGGCGAAGGAGCGGCCCAGCGGCGAGCGCAGCAGGTTTCGGTAGAAGAAGGTCACCATCAGCGCCGTGCCCAGCGCGAGGTAATACCAGGTCTCGGGCGCGGCCCAGCGGTTGATCTCGATGCCGAAGATCCAGATCTCGGGCGCGAAATAGCCGTTCACGCCGCCGGTCCAGGGGGACAGGATGACGATCAGGTCGTCCATCAGGATCGACAGCGCCAGGGTGAAGATCGCCAGATAGACGCCATGCAGCCTGAGCGCCGGGATGGCGATGATCCCGCCGATGATGCCGGTGAACACCCCGGCCAGCAGGAAGGCCGCGAGGAACGGCAGCCCCAGCTCCATGAAGTTGACGCAGGAATAGGCCCCCATCGCCATGAAGGCGGAGTGGCCCAGACTCACCTGCCCGGTCTGCCCGGTCAGCAGCATCAGCCCCAGCCCCGCCACCGCCCAGATCAGCACGTTGGTCATCTCGCCCAGATAGAAGCTGTCGATCACCCAGGGCAGGGCCAGCAGCACCAGCAGGAGCGCCGCGTAGAGCGAGAAGTTCCACCAATCGGGGAACAGGCGGATGTCGTGGTCGTAACTGGTCTTGAAATGAAACCGCATCCGCTCAGACCTTCTTCACGCGGACCTGCGCGAACAGCCCGTGCGGGCGGAACACCAGAACCAGGATGAGCAGCGCATAGGGCGCGATCTGCGAATAACCGGCAGGGAAATAGCGCGCGGCGAAAGGTTCGATGATGCCGACGATCAGGCCGCCCATCAGCGCGCCGGGCAGCGAGCCGAATCCGCCGATCACCGCCGCGGCGAAGGCCTTGATGCCGATGAACCCGGCCGAGATGGCCAGCGTCCCCTTGGACGCATAGAGGATCCCCGCCACACAGGCGACGACACCCGCCAGCGCCCAGACCGCGCCCTGCACCCGTTTGACCGGGATGCCCATGTAATAGGCCGCCATCTGATTCTGGCTGGCGGCCTGCATGGCCAGGCCCAGCTTGGTGCGCTGGAAGAATTGCCACAGGCCCAGCGTCATGGCGAGCGTGACGATGATCACCGCGATATCGGCCATCGACAGCACCACGCCACCCATCCGCACGTCGCCCAGCGCCAGGGGCGAATGCAGGTTCTGCGGCTCGTGCCCCCAGATGACCCCCGCGACGAAGCGAATCACGAAGCCCAGCGCGATGGTCAGGATCACCACCGCCGTCTGGCTCTGCCCGAACATGAAGCGCAGGATGGCGATGTCCAGCAGATAGCCCAGCGCCCC
Source organism: Pararhodobacter sp. (assembly GCF_034676075.1). Taxonomy (GTDB): domain Bacteria; phylum Pseudomonadota; class Alphaproteobacteria; order Rhodobacterales; family Rhodobacteraceae; genus Pararhodobacter. Next base: position 21,140 of record NZ_JAUCCQ010000028.1, read on the forward strand.
CATGATCAACAGCGCCAAGGGCACGGCCAGCCAGAAGTTCAGGCCCATGTATTGCGGGTTGACCAGGCCCACCATGACGAAGGCGCCCAGCATCATCAGATCGCCCTGGGCGAAGTTCACGGCCTCGGTCGCCTTGTAGATCAGCACGAATCCCAAGGCGACGAGACCGTATACGCAGCCGTTCGCGAGACCGCTTAACAGCAGTTGCAGCACATCCATGGATGGTCCTCCCAGACCCGCGTCGCCCCTGACCCGGCGTTGGCCGCCGGTGCCGGTCCTCCGGACGCGTCAATCCAGAATTGCTGCAACCCTCCTGCGATTCAACCGTTTTTCGACCGGTTGGGAAAAAGCGACGTCGGGGAACCCTGCGTCCCGACACCATGGCAAAAGTGTGGCAAAGGTTTGCACACATTTGGATTTGTAGCCCCGGCGGAAACAAAACTCTTCTTCTGCGTGCATTGCGGGGTTATTCTTCACGTGTGTTCGACCGTATTTTTCGCTGCCCTGACCAGTACGGGTCGTATCGATCTGCTGCAAAGCTAACCTTTGGGGGTTCTCATGCCAAATCTCGCTGCCGAAAAGTTCAACCCTGAATTGCTCTCGCTGTTCAGGGACTCAACTCTCGGCCTTTATCTGGACGGCTTCGAGGATGAGATCTTCGCCCGTGGCCGCGTCCGTCACCTTGCCCCCGGCGCCCATCTGGAAATGACCGGCGATGCGCCGCTCAATGTCGTGCTCGACGGTCGTCTGGCCGGTGCGCGGGGCTGGTACGGGCCCGGCAACCATTTCGGCGCCGACCAGAACGACCTTCTGGCGGTCGACATGCCGGCCCGCGTCTGGTCGCTGGACAGCCAGAACGCCAGCCGCGAGCAGCACCGCATCATCGCCAAGGCGCTGATCGGCGCCGATGCCGCCGAACTGGCCGCGACCCCCCCCGACCACCTGCCCGACCCCGAGACGCTGTGTAACCACGAACACCCCGAGATCCGCCGTCAGGCCGCCCGTCTGCGCCGCGCCACCCCCGCCAGCACCGCCGAGGCGATCCTGAAGTTCGTCCACGCCATGCCCTACCGCTTCGGCGCCTGGCAGGAGCGCGCCTCGGACACGCTGGTGCGCGGCGTCGGCATGTGCACCACCAAGACCAACCTGCAGGTCGCGCTGATGCGGGCCGCGGGGCTCGAGGCCGGTTTCGCCGAAATTCCGATTTCCACCAGTGTGTTGGGCAAGCTGATGCCGACCGGCTGGCTGGCCCTGCAACGCCCGACCGTGCGCCATTACTTCGGCGCGGTGAAGCTGGGCGGGCGCTGGCACGGGGCGGATGCCTCCTACGATTACGCCAGCTACCGCATCTTCCTGGAGATGTTCCCCTGGATGGCGCCGCGCGAAGAGCCGGTCCTGACCGAGGGCAGCCCCTACATCCCGTCGATGGAGATCCAGCACCTCGACCTCTTCGACATCACGGTCGTGCCCTCAATCGCCGAGGAGATGGGCAAGCGCAGCCGCTTCCTGACCCGTCATTTCGAGGCGCTGAACACCCGCGTAGACCGTGCCCGCGGGGCGCATCTGAAATGGCGTCCGGGCCTCGACCAGACGGCCCAGACCAGCGCGCAGGATGACGAGGTGCGTGCATGAGCCTTTACGACTGGGACTTCCGGGCGCCCACGCCGTCGAGCATGGGCGACCACGACGTGCCGCGCGCCTCGGACCGGCTGGCGGGCAAGCGCATCGCGCTGCTCGTCACCGGCGGCATCGCGGCGATGAAGACCCCGGAAGTCGCGCGCGGCCTGCGCCGCCACGGGGCCGAGGTCGTGGCCTTCGCCAGCGAGGACGCGCTGCGCTACGTCGCGCGTGAGGCGCTGGAATGGGCGACGCTGGGTCCGGTGGTGACCGGCCTGACCTGGCGGGCCGAGCATCTGAGCGATTCGCAGCCCTTCGACGCCTATCTGCTGGCCCCCGCCACCCATTCGACCATCGCCAAGATGGCGCATGGCATCGGCGATTCGGTCGTCACCTCGACGCTGATCTCGGCTTTGGGACGGATGGAACAGGGCCGCGCGCAGGTTCTGGTCGCGCCGACCATGCACGGCACGATGCATAACGCGCAGCTGGTGGACAATGCCCGCCGTCTGGCCGCGCAGGGCGTGCATCTGATCGCGCCGCGCGACGCCTATGGCAAGCACAACCTGCCCGATACCGAGTTCCTCTGCATCGCGGTCGGCCGGGCGCTCAGCCAGTCGCGGCTGCGCGGGCGGCGGATCATGGTCACGGCGGGCCCCACCCCGGTGCCGATTGACGGTGTGCGGCGCATCGTCAACCGCTTCCGCGGGCGTCTGGGCGCGCAGGTGGCCGAGGAACTGACCTGGCGCGGGGCCGAGGCCGAGCTGATCCTCGGCGATGGCGCCTGGCGGCCGAAGACGCCGATGCCGATCACCGTGACCCGCACCTATGACGAATACCGCGACACGGTGGTCGAGCGGGTCAAGGCCGGGGTCTGGGCCGGGGTCTTTTCGGCAGGCGTCGCCGATTACCGGCCGAAACAGGCGGTGCAGGGCAAGATCGCCTCGGGCCAGTCCAGCCTGATGCTGGAACTGGAGCCGACCGAGAAGGTCATCGACATGGCCATGGCCGCCGATCCCGACATGCACACCGTCGCCTTCAAATACCTCGAAGGCGTCAGCGAGGAGGAACTGGTCCGCGTCGCCGCCAAGCGGCTCGACCGCGCGGGCGTTGTCGTCGCCACGCGGGGCGAGGATACCCGCGGCACCGACCAGCGCGCGTTGATGGTCTATCCGCATGGCGTCACCCCGATCGAGAACAAGCGGGCCATCGCCAGCGCGATTGCCGACCACCTGGAAGGCCTGGCCGGGCAAGCGGCGATGCTGAACGCTGCCGAATAGCCCCGCAAAACGACCGGCACGGCCCCCGTCCCGCCCCTTCCCTCGGGGGGCGGGACGGTCTTTTCCGGGGGACCGCGTCGCGGTCAGATCATGCGGATCACGTCCTTCTCGACGGCCAGCATGTAGCCCTGTCGGGGAATGTTGCGCACCAGAAGCTCGCTGACGATCTGGTTGCCCAGCGAATCGCGCAGCCGCTTGATGCGGGTGGCGCCCGCCGCTTCCTCGCAATCCGACTCGCGGCGTCCGGTGATCACCGCTTCCAGCGAGGTGCCGGTCAGCATCTCGTCATCCATCCGCGCCTCGGCCAGCACCGCCAGCGCCTCGACCGCGGCTTCGGTCAGGTTGAATTCCAGATCGTTGATATAGACCTTGCGCTCGGACCGGCTGATCACCAGCGAGGACACCTGGATCCCGGTCTTCTGCACCACGGCCAGCTTGCGGTTGAGGGCGATCAGCGCCAGCACCAACACCAGCGAGGTGATCAAGAGCAGGCTGGCGAAGACGATCAGCACGAAGATCACGCCGCGGTAGCTGACCAGCACCTCGGTGAAGGTGGTGCCCGACTGCGCCAGGATTTCGAGCAGCCGCAGCTCCGCCTGCCCGGTCAGGTCGGAATTCTCGGCAAATATCTGCAGGACGCGGGCGTTGAACTCGTTGGTGTCCGGCAGGTTCAGGAACAGCAGAATGGCGGCCGCCGCCAGGATGAGGACGATGGCCGCCAGACCGAGCTGAATCGCCCGGGACCCGCCGCGGGTGAGGGAATTCTCAGTAAGAGAGGTAGTGTCCACCGGTATAGCCCGAGTTTGCTGGCGCAGAGTTGCTGGTCACTGTGGACACAATATTCTGCAAGGTCCAGCCGGACGACGACAGGCGGGATTGAAGATATTGCGAGGCGGCCTGCGCGCTGCAGCTGTTTCCGGGGATCTGGGCGACCCCATAGGCCAATTGCACCGGGTTCTGACGCGATGCGCGGTATTCCGCAAAGCAGGCAGCCTGGGCGGGAAGGGCCAGCGTTACCAGCAGGGCCAGGGAGAGAATCGGCAGTTTCATGCGCATGTCGGGGTCCTTCGGGGGAATGGCGGGATCTTCGGCAAAGATGCGCCGACCCCCTGCGCTATGCAATATCGGGGCGATGGAACCCTCGGACGAGACAGGCGTTATCGGATAACCGACCCGCGATATTGCCTGTCACGACCGGTACGCGCAGCGTGAAGCCATGCCGGTAAGGCCTCTCTGAGTCCCTTCGTGGCTGGGCCCTTGCCGACCCGTCAACCCGCATCCCTGAAAGGTCAGGTCATGACAGTTACCAATCCCCTCCGCCGCTTTGCGGCCGGGCTGCTGCCGCGTCGGGCGACGATGCTCGCCGCCGCTGCCGCCGTGGCCTTCGCCGGTGTCAGCGCCGCCCCCCGTCCGGCCCAGGCCGACAATGCCGAGGACATCCTGCGCTTCCTTGCCGGGGCCATCGTCATCGGCGCCATCGTCAATGCCATCGACGACAACAGCACGCCCGCCTACACCGGCCGCTGGACGCTGCCCGGCCAGTGTTTGGAAACGATCCGCGTGAACGGGCGCAACATCGATTCCTACAACGCCCGCTGTCTGAACCGCGCGGGCTACGACAACCTGCCGCGCAACTGCCGCTACGAATTCCGCGTCAACAACGGCCGCACCCGCACCGGCTATATCGCCGAATGCCTCTATGACGCCGGTTACAGCCGGTATTCCGGGGGTGGCTGGAGCCAGCCGCCGCGCTGGGACGACCGCTGGGACAACGACCGCCGTCCTCCCTATGGCGGGCGCTACCCCGACCGTCGTCCGCCCTATAGCGGTGGCCCGGGCTGGCAGCAGCGCCCCATCGCCCGCCTGCCCGACCAGTGCAGCATGCATTTCCGCATGAACGGCAGCCGGGTCGATGGCTATTGGGCGAACTGCCTGGAGAACGCGGGCTTCTACAACCTGCCCGGCCATTGCCAGGTCCGCTCGACCGACGGTCAGCGCATCTATACCGGCCAGTGCCTGCGGCAGGAGGGCTTCCGGTAACCTGCAGAACATTTGCAGATCATCGGTCCAATGTAAGCGTTTCGTAACGATTGCCCGCAATGGTGAGAACAGTAACGAGTGGGTCGGTGCCGGCGCCGGTCAATGTGTAAACGGGCATGCCAAACCCCCGGTCTTCGGGCCGGGGCGGGGCGGGTCGCAAGACCCGCCCTTGCTGTTGCCCAGCCTCGCCGCGCATGGTTCAACGGCGCATGACAAACCCACGCCCCCGCCCCGACCTGTCGCTGGAAACCGCCCTTGGCCTGCCGCTGGTGGCCGGTGTTGACGAGGTGGGCCGCGGCCCGCTGGCGGGCCCCGTCACCGCCGCTGCGGTGATCCTGGACCCCGCCCACCTGCCCCAGGGCATCGACGACAGCAAGCGCCTGACCGAACGCGCCCGCGAGCGTCTGGCGCTGGAGATCCGCGCCAGCGCCCTGGCCTTCGCCGTGGCCCATGCCAGTGTCGAGGAAATCGACGCGCTCAACATCCTCGAGGCCAGCCACCTCGCCATGCGCCGGGCGCTGGCTGCGCTGAGCCCCGCCGCCCAGCACGCGCTCATCGACGGCAACCGCCTGCCCAAGGGGCTGGAGATCCCGGCGCAGACCGTGGTGAAGGGGGACGCGATCAGCCTGTCCATCGCCGCGGCCTCGATCCTGGCCAAGGTCGAACGCGATGCGATCATGCGTGAACTTGCGCTCGCAAACCCTGGATATGGTTGGGAAAAAAACATGGGCTACCCCTCGGCCCAACACCGCGTTGCACTTGAGCAACAGGGGGTCACCCCACATCATCGCCGGAGCTTCGGCCCCGTCCGCAAGATGTTGTGTTAAGAACGCAAAATAAACACCTGATTCAAAAAGGAATTGACGGGACGCCCGTCTTGAATCATCTTGGCCCATAACGGAGCGCTGCAAAAAAAGATGGCGCCCAGATGAGGCAGTGATGACAACGAAGACCCGGGCGCCGGTGGCTGAAAAGCTACCGCTCGACCAAATTCTTGCGGGCGATTGCATCGAGATCATGAACAGCCTGCCCGAGGGCAGCGTTGATCTGATCTTTGCAGACCCGCCGTATAACCTTCAGCTGAAGGGCGCCCTGCATCGGCCGGACAATTCCGCCGTCGATGCCGTGACGGACCACTGGGATCAGTTCGCCAGTTTCGCCGCCTATGACGCCTTTACCCGCGCCTGGCTGAAAGCGGCCCGGCGCCTGCTGAAACCCGATGGCGCGATCTGGGTGATCGGCAGCTATCACAACATCTTCCGGGTCGGTGCGGCCCTGCAGGATGCGGGTTTCTGGGTGCTGAACGACGTCATCTGGCGAAAGTCCAACCCGATGCCCAACTTCAAGGGCAAGCGGCTGACCAACGCCCATGAGACGATGATCTGGGCCTCGAAGGCCGAGGCATCCAAATACACCTTCAACTACGAGGCGCTGAAGGCCCTGAACGAGGGCATCCAGATGCGCTCGGACTGGGTGCTGCCGATCTGCACCGGGCACGAGCGTCTGAAGGACGAGAACGGCGACAAGGCGCATCCGACGCAGAAGCCCGAAAGCCTGCTGCACCGGGTGCTGATCGGCTCCACCAACCCCGGCGACGTGGTGCTGGACCCGTTCTTCGGCACCGGCACGACCGGCGCCGTGGCCAAGATGCTGGGCCGCCATTTCATCGGCATCGAGCGCGAGGAGAACTACCGCAAGGCCGCCACGGCGCGTCTGGCGCGGGTGCGGCCCCTCGATGCCTCGGCGCTGGAAACGACATCCTCGAAACGCGCCGAACCGCGCGTGCCCTTCGGCCAGCTCGTGGAACGCGGGTTGCTGAGACCGGGTGAGGTTCTGCTCTCGCCGCGCGGAAAGCCGGCGAAGGTGCGGGCCGACGGCTCGCTGGTGTCCGAAGCGCACCGGGGCTCGATCCACCAGGTCGGGGCCGCGCTCGAAGGCGCGCCCTCGTGCAACGGCTGGACCTACTGGCAATTCAAGCGGGATGGCCAGCTGATCCCCATCGACATCCTGCGTCAGCAGATCCGGTCCGAGATCGGCCGCGACTGACGCGCATTTGTTTACCGCCAGCGTCCTGTCGCCAGATGGGACGCCACTTTACCCCCCGGCTTCGGCCGGGGGCTTTTTTTTACCTTGATCTAGCGCTTGTGCCTGGCGGTCAAGGGCCAAGACCCGCAACCGGCGGCGATCGGCGCCCAACCGCCGGACAGGCGAAAACCGGCGCCGGGCTGCGGCGCCGGTTTCGGCTGTCGGGATCGGGAACCGCCGGGCCGGATCGCCCGCAGCCGGGGCTCAGGCGTCCTTGTCGGCGTTCTTCTCGGCGGCTTTCTTCATCCGCGCCAGCAGTTCCGCCTTGTCCGGGGCGCCGCCCAGCTTGCCCTTGGGATGTTCGACGACCGTCTTGTTGCGGGGCTGTTTGCCGGCGCCGCTGCGCCCGCCCGATTTGCTGTAATCTGCCATCTTCTGTCCTTTCAGTCCCGCGCCAGCTCGTGCTGATATCTGAGCCGCGCGACATCCTCGTTGCGATCCGCCTTGCGCAGGTCGCTCAGCGTTTGTTCCACATAACTCATATGATGCTCGGCCGCAGCCCGTGCGGCGACGGGATCGCGCATCTGAATGGAAACGTTGATCGCCCGGTGCTGTTCCAGCAACAGATCGCGCGTCGTGCGCTGCCGGAACATCTGCTGCCGGTTGTAGAAGACCCCCGCCTTCAACAGGTCGAACATGGCCCGCATCATGTGCAGCATGATGATGTTGTGGCTGGCCTCGATGATCGCCAGGTGGAATTCGGCGTCCAGTTCGGCCTCGTCGGCCGGGTTGCGCTTCTGATGCGCCGCTTCCATCTTGCGAAACACCGTGTCGATGACCTTGAGGTCGGTCTCGGACCCGAAGCGCGCGGCGCGGTCGGCGGCCATGCCCTCCAGATCGCGGCGGAAGCTCACATAGTCGAAGACCGCCTCGTCATGGCTGGCGAAAAGCTGGGTCAGCGCGCCGGAAAAGGCCGATCCCAGCATGTCGGCCACGAACACGCCCGAGCCCGCCCGGCTGACCACCAGCCCCCGCGCCTGCAGATCGGCGATCGCCTCGCGCAGGGAGGGACGGCTCACGCCCATCCGTTCGGCCAGCTCGCGCTCGGCCGGCAGACGCTCGCCCGGACGCAACAGGCCGCGCAGGATCAGAAGCTCGATCTGGCGAACCACCCCCTGCGACAGCCTTTCCTGATGAACCGGTTGAAACGGCATGACTCTCCCTCGATTGGTCAAGAGATATGACCGCAGCCGGCGTCAAGCAATGGGCTATCAACGAAAAGGGGCCGGGCGCATGGCCCGGCCCCTGTCGCGATGTCCCGGCGATCAGCTGGGACGGATGGTGATGACCACGCGGCGGTTCTGCGCCCGGCCCGACGCGGTGTCGTTCGAGGCGATGGGCTGCGATTCGCCCATGCCGCGCGCCTGCACCCGGTTGCCCGGCACGCCCGCGCCGATCAGCACGCCGGCGACCGCATCGGCGCGGCGCATCGACAGCTGCTGGTTGTAGGATTCCGACCCGGTCGAGTCGGTATGCCCCGTCACATAGACGATGCTCATCGGATACGAATTGATGTTCTGCGCCACGCTGCGCAGCATCTGCGCCAGATCCGGGCGGACCGAATAGCTGTCGGTGGCGAACAGGATGTCCTGCGCCATGGTCACGGTGATTTCCTGCCCGGTGTTGACCACCGTGGCGTTCGAGCCGAGCTGCGCGCGCAGTTCCGCCGCCTGCCGGTCCATATGCGCGCCGATGGCACCGCCCGCGATGGCACCGAGGCCCGCGCCGACCAGCACCTCGGGGGTGCGGTTGCCCTGGCCGGTGGCCAGACCCAGCAGACCGCCCGCCAGCGCGCCGGTCATGGCGCCGGTCTGGGTGCGGTTCATCTCGCCCGTCGAGGTGGTGCAGGCTGCGGTGAGCGAGAGCGCGGCGAGGGCCGCGAACGCCTTGGATGCCATCATGGAAATACTCCTTCGGAATGGTTTTGCAGAAACCCTAGCGAAAGGCGTTTCCGGGCGACAGAGCCCGCAGCATGCCGCTCGCGTCAAGATTGCTTGATCGGCGGGTTGCCGCCAGCGGCATCGGCGGCTCAGGCCGCCTCGTCGCGCGCCGCCTCCCAGGCCAGCATGGCGCGTTTGAGCGGCAGACCCCAGTGATAGCCGGTCAGGGCACCCGATTTGGCCAGCGCCCGGTGGCAGGGGATCAGCCAGGAGATCGGGTTGCGCCCGACCGCCGCCCCCACCGCCCGGTTGGCGGTCGGCTGGCCGATGGCCCGGGCGATCTCGGAATAGGTAGTGACCTGGCCCGAGGGGATGGTCAGCAGCGCCTCCCAGACCTTGATCTGGAAGGGCGCGCCGATCAGGTAGAGCGGCGTCTCGCTCAGCCCGCCCGTCGTGCCAAAGGCGCTGTCGACCCAGGGCTTCAGCCGCATCGGATCCTCGACGAACCGCGCCTTCGGCCAGCGCCCGGTCAGATCGGCAAAAGCCGCCTCCGCCCCCATCTCGGCGGCGAAACCCATGCCGCAGAGCCCCTTCTCGGTCCCCATGACCAGCGCCGGACCGAAGGGGCTGTCGAACCAGCCCCAATGGATGGTCAGCCCCGCCCCGCCCTTGGCGTAATCGCCGGGCGTCATTGCCTTCCAGCGCAGGAACAGATCGTGCAGCCTCCCCGGCCCCGACAGCCCGCTGGCATGCGCCGCCTCCAGCACGGTGAAGCGCTCGGCCAGAAGCCGCCGCGCATGGCCCAGCGCCAGATATTGCTGATAGCGCTTTGGCGAGACGCCGACCCATTGCGTGAAGACCCGCTGGAAATGCGCCGGACTCATCCCCAGCCGCCCGGCCAGCTCTTCCAGCGAGACCCGTTCGCCCGCCGCGTCGATCTCGGCAATCGCCCGGCCGATGACCCCGTAATGATAGGCCCGCTCGTCCTGATCCCCGTCCATCGCCCGCCCCTTCATTCTGCTTCAAATACGCCCTTTGGGACCAATCTACTCCCCGGGCGCGCGGGCTTCGACCCGGAACCTGCGCTTTCAGCCCGCCCACCAGTCGCGCGGCTTCAGCCGCTTGGCCCGGCCGGATCGGTCGTCGAGCCACAAGGCCAGCCGCCGGAACCGCGACAGCGCCAGTTTCAGCCAGAGCCGGTTCCTCAGCCTGCCGAAGTCCCGGTTGAACGGGCAGACGCGCAGGCAGATCGCGCAATCGGAGGCCAGTTTCGCCCAATAGCCAAAGCATTTCTCGGCGTCCGAGGTCCATTTGACCACGCCCTTGATGGCGCTTCGGTTGGTCCCGCCGGCCTCGGGCGCGCCGAAGGGCAGCGCCTTGACGGGGCAGGCCTCGGCGCAGCGGGTGCAGATATCGCAGACCGCCTTCACGCCCAGCGGTTTCGGCGCGTCATGGGTCAAGGGCAGGTCGGTGAAGATCTTGGAGAACCGCAGGCGTGGCCCGAACTCGGCCGTGATGACCAGCTGGTTGCGCGCGTATTCCCCCAGCCCCGCCTTCACCGCGAAGGGAATGACCAGCCCGGTATCGTTCATCGAGGCGACAGCCCGATAGCCCATGTTGCGGATGAAGGCCGCCAGCTGCATGACGATGGCCGCCTCGTGGCTGTATTCCCGCCCTGTGGCCGCCCCCGCCAGGGCCGAGGGATAGGTCTGCACCAGCGGCGCATCCATCTGGTGGCCCAGCACGATGACATTGCCCAGGCCGGGCGGCAAGTCCACCGGCGCCTCGGAAAAATCGCGGGTATCGACCTGCGAGGCATAGATCCAGCGCGGGTCCATCGCCGTGATTCCGCACAGGTCCGCGCCGAAGAACTTTGCCACCCGCTTGATTTCGGTCGCCATCGCCTGCGGGTCCTCGACCGGCACCTGAACCGGCGCCACCGGCGTATCGGGGCGGATCGGCGCCTGAAACCCCTCGCGCACCCCCTCGGCCGCGGATCGGTTCGAGATGATGTCGCTGACCAGCCAGGCCGCGTTCCTCAGCGCGAAATCCTTCTGCTGGAAGCCCTCGCCCTTTCGCGGTGTGGCGTCGATCCGGTAGCTGCCGAAGAACGCATCCGTCTGTTTCGAGCGCACCGAGGAATCCCAGAACGCCCGGGTGAAGATGTCGTCACGCTGGCGGAACCGCTCGAAATCCGCCGTCACCTCGATCCCGGCGGCGGCATCGAGCGGATCGGGCGGCAGGTTGTGACCGGGCATGCTCATGGCCCCGACGCTACGCGCCGGGCCCCGGTCAAGTCAAAGCCTCTGGACGCAGGCCCTGCCCCGCGCCAAGGTAGCGCCAACAGACCGCCTGGACCGACGCGCATGACCCTGCTGATTTCCTTCGCCGCGCTTTTCGTCTCGGTCTTCTTCCTGCAGCTGGGGCTGGGCGGTGTCGTGCCGCTGGATGCGCTGTCCGGCACCGCGCTGGGCTTCACGACCGAGCAGATCGGCACCATGGGCTCGGCGCATTTCCTCGGCTTCTTCGTCGGCTGCTGGTGGGCGCCGCGGCTGATGGGCGAGGTCGGCCATGCCCGCGCCTTCGCCGCCTTCACCGCCGCGGGCACCACCGGGATCCTCGCCCATATGATGTGGCTCGACCCCTGGGCCTGGGCCGGGATGCGCATGCTCTCGGGCCTCGCCGTCGCCGGGTGCTACACGATCATCGAGGCATGGCTGCAATCCAAGGTCACGAACGAGACGCGCGGCCGGGCGATGGGCGTCTACCGAATGGTCGATGTCTCCGGCAACCTCGGCGCGCAGGTGCTGATCGCCTTCCTGCCGCCCGCGGCTTACGTCAGCTACAACCTGCTGGCGCTTTTCATGTGTTTCGCGATCTTCCCGCTGCTGCTGACCCGGTCCGAGGCCCCCTCGGCCGGGGCCGCCCCGCGCCTGAGGCCGAAACTCGCCTGGAGCAAATCGCCGCTGGGCGCCGTGGGCGTCGTCGTGTCGGGCATCACCGGCGCCGCCTTCCGCATGGTCGGCCCGCTCTACGGCATCGCCGTGGGGTTGGAGGCCGATCGCATCGCCCTCTTCCTGTCCGCCTATGTCGTCGGCGGCGCGCTGGCGCAATTCCCGGTCGGATGGATCGCCGACAAATACGACCGAAGGCTGGTGCTGATCGGCATATCCGTGGCCTCGATCCTGGGCTGCGTGGCGATGATCGCCGGGGCGCAGGGCAATGTGGTGACGATCTTCCTGGCCGCCGCCTTCTTCGGCTTCACCACCTTCCCGATCTATTCCATCTCGACCGCGCATGCCCATGACTTCGCCGAGCAGCACGAGCGGGTCGAACTCAGCGCCGCGCAGATGTTCCTCTATGCGGTGGGCGCCATCGCCTCGCCGGTGATCGCCTCGGCGCTGATCTCGGGCTTTGGCCCCGCCTCGATGTTCATCTTCATCGCGCTGGCGCACGTGCTGCTGATTGTCTTCGGGCTTTACCGCATGCAGGTCGGCCGCACGCCCCCCGCCCGTACGCCCTATGTCTACACGCCGCGCACGTCCTTCCTGATCGGGCGTTTGCTCCGGCGGCGTGACGACTAGGCCCTTGCGCCACGGCCCCGGCCGGGGCAAGGAACCGACATGGCCGCGCAACTCGATTACCTCACCCTGAAAGAGATCTTCCGCCGCTTCCAGGCGGCAGAGGCCGAACCCAAGGGCGAACTCGACCACACCAACGCCTTCACCCTGCTGGTGGCCGTGGCGCTTTCGGCGCAAGCCACCGATGTGGGTGTGAACCGGGCGACCAAGGCCCTGTTCCCCATTGCCGATACGCCGGAAAAGATGCTGGCTTTGGGCGAGGACGGGCTGATCGAGCATATCAAGACCATCGGCCTGTATCGCAACAAGGCGAAGAACGTCATCAGGCTCTCGCAGATCCTGGTCGATCACTACGGTGGCGAGGTGCCCTCGTCCCGCGCGGCGCTGCAATCCTTGCCCGGCGTCGGGCGCAAGACCGCGAATGTGGTCCTCAACATGTGGTGGGGCGTCCCGGCGCAGGCGGTCGACACGCATATCTTCCGCATCGGCAACCGGACCGGCATCTGCCCGGGCAAGGATGTCGAGACGGTGGAACGCGCCATCGAGGACAACATCCCCGCCGAATTCCAGCAACACGCCCATCATTGGCTGATCCTGCACGGCCGCTATGTCTGCAAGGCGCGAAAACCCAATTGCCCCGCCTGCCTGATCCGCGACCTCTGCCCCTTTGAGGAGAAAACCCTGTGAAGAAGTACCAGGTTGCCGGCATCGGCAATGCCATCGTCGACGTGATTTCCACCGTGGACGACCATTTCCTCGACCATATGGGGATCCACAAGGGCATCATGCAGCTGATCGAGCGCGAGCGCGCCGAGACCCTGTTCGGCGCCATGCGCGACCGGCAGGAGGCCGCGGGCGGCTCGGTCTGCAACACGATCGCGGGCGTCGGCGCGCTGGGGCTGAAAACGGCACTGGTCGGCCGGGTGCGCGACGACAGCCTGGGCCGGTTCTTCGCCCAGGACACCGAACGCACCGGCACCGCCTTCGTCAACCCGCCGGTGGCGGGGGGCGAACTGCCGACCTCGCGCTCGATGATCTTCGTTACGCCCGACGGCGAGCGCTCGATGAACACCTATCTCGGCATCTCGGCCGAAGTCGGCCCCGATGACGTCGATGAGGCGGTGATGGCCGACAGCGAGGCGGTGTTCCTGGAGGGCTATCTCTTCGACAAGGACAAGGGGAAAGAGGCCTTCCTGAAAGCCGCCCGCGCCTGCCACAAGGGCGGCGGCCGCGTCGGCATCGCCCTGTCGGACCCCTTCTGCGTCGACCGCCACCGCGACGACTTTCGTCGTCTCGTGGCGAACGAGATGGATTACGTCATCGGCAACGAAAAGGAATGGACCTCGCTCTACCAGGCCAACGACCTCGATGAGGCGCTGGCCCAGGCGGCCGAGGATTGCGGCATCGTCGTCTGCACCCGCTCGGGCGATCCGGTGGTGCTGATCCAGAACGGCCACCGCGTCACCGCCCCGGTGCGCACCGTGGTTCCGGTCGATGCCACGGGCGCGGGCGACCAGTTCGCGGCGGGGTTCCTCTATGGTCTGGTCACCGGCCATTCGATGGAGACCTGCGGCCGCATGGGCAACATCGCCGCCGCCGAGGTCATCGGCCATATCGGCGCCCGGCCCCGCGCGAATGTGCTGGCGCTCTACAAGGGCGAAGGGCTGATCTGATCTTGCAGCGCGCCCGGCACACCCCATATCGGAAACCGTAAGAACGGAGGCGATGATGGGCTACGTCAAGACCGGGATCCTGATGGCGGCAATGACCGCCCTGTTCCTCGGCATGGGCTATCTCCTTGGCGGGGGCACCGGCGCGCTGATCGCGCTGGTGGTGGCGGCGGGCATGAATGCCTTCAGCTACTGGAATTCGGATTCGATGGTGCTGCGCATGCATAACGCGCGGCCGGTCGATGCCCATACCGCGCCCGAACTGCAGCAGATCGTCATGGACCTGTCGCGCAACGCCGGCCTGCCGACGCCGAAGGTCTATGTGATCGAAAGCGACCAGCCGAACGCCTTCGCCACCGGCCGCAACCCGGATAACGCCGCGGTGGCAGTGTCGCGCGGGCTGATGGAGCGCATGAGCCGCGAAGAAGTGGCGGCGGTCGTCGCCCACGAACTGGCGCATATCAAGAATTACGACACGCTGACGATGACCATCACCGCCACTTTCGCGGGCGCCATCTCGATGCTGGCGAACTTCGCCATGTTCTTCGGCGGCAACCGCGAGAGGGCCAATGCCATCGCCATGATCGCAATGATGATCCTCGCGCCCCTGGCCGCGGCGCTGGTGCAGATGGCGATCTCGCGGTCGCGGGAATACGAGGCCGACCGGATCGGCGCCCAGATCGTCGGCAACCCGCTGTGGCTGGCCGATGCGCTGCGCAAGATCCAGGGCTATGCCAGCCGGATCGACAACGACGCGGCGGAACGCAACCCGGCGTCGGCGCATCTGTTCATCATCAACCCGCTGCACGCCCATGCCCGCGACAAGCTCTTCTCGACCCACCCGGCGACCGAGAACCGCATCGCCGCGCTGGAAGCCATGGCCCGCGAACAGGGCACCCGCCCCGCGCCCCGCCAATCGGCGCGCCCGGTGTCCCGGCAGAACCCCGGCCCCTGGGGCTGACCCCGCGCCTGTGGGTTCTGTCGGACCGGGGGGCCAGCCCCCGGACCCCCGGGATATTTAGAGCGCAAAGAAGCGCAATTTACCCTCTATCAAGGTTAACGCGCTCCCTACGCGGGGAGCGCGCTCTGGTCATCTTTGTTCTGCAAATATCCTGGGGGGTTTGGGGGGCTAGCCCCCCAATTTCCCGTCCGCCTCGCCCAGCACCGGCGCCGGACCGGGCGCGCTGCACCGCTCGCCGTCGATCACGAAGGGCGAGCGTACCCCTTCATGCGGGCCCAGCGACAGCTTCATCCCCCGCGCCGCGACCTGCGGATCGGCGAAGACCTCGTCCATCGTGTTGATCGGCCCGGCCGGGATGCCCTGCGCCTCGCAGGCGGCCAGAAGATCCGCCTTGCTCCAGTCGCGGGTCTTCTCGGACAGCAGCGCCACCAAAGCGGCGCGGTTGGCCACCCGGTCGGCGTTCTTCAGATAGGCCGGGTCGGTGATCAGCCCCTCCAGCCCCAGCACCCGGCAGAGCCGCTGGTACTGGCCATCATTGCCGGTGGCGATGATGATATGGCCGTCCGCGACCTCGAACACCTGATAGGGCACCAGATTCGGATGCCAGTTCCCGGTCCGCCCCGGCGGCTGGCCCGAGGCGAGGTAGTTCATCGCCTGATTGGCCATGACCGAGACCGCGCAATCCAAGAGCGCCATGTCGATATGCGCGCCCTGCCCGGTGCGTTCGCGTTCCACCACCGCCGCCAGGATCGCCGTCGAGGCATAGATCCCGGTGAAAAGATCCGTCACCGCCACGCCCACGCGATGCGGCTCGCCCTCGGCCGGGCCGGTGATCGACATCAGGCCGGACATGCCCTGGATGATGTAATCGTAGCCCGCGCGATGGGCATAGGGGCCGTCCTGCCCGAAACCAGTGATCGAGCAATAGATCAGCCGCGGGAACTGGGCCTTCAGGCTCGCATAATCCAGCCCGTATTTTGCCAGACCGCCGACCTTGAAATTCTCGATCAGGATATCGGCATCGGCCAGGAGCGCCTTGACCGTCGCCTGCCCCTCGGGCGTGCGAAAATCGGCGGTGACCGAGCGTTTGCCGCGGTTGGCGGAATGGAAGTAGGCCGCGACGGGGGTTCCGTCGCGGTCGATGAAGGGCGGGCCCCATTGGCGGGTGTCGTCGCCTTCGGGCGCCTCGACCTTGATCACCTCGGCCCCGAGGTCGGCGAGCGTCTGCCCGGCCCAGGGACCGGCGAGGATGCGGGCCAGTTCGACGACCCGCAGCCCCGCGAGCGGCTTGGCGGACATCAGCTCAGCAGCGGATCGAGGATCGCGCGGAACTCGTCCATGCTCATGTTGGAATAGGTCGTGCCGTTGATCACGAAGCTGGGCGTGCCCTGGATGCCGTATTCGGTCATCCCCTCCTGATAGACCTGCATCATCGCCGTGGCGAGGTCGCGGTCGGTCAGGCATTGGTTCAGCTCGTCGTCGGACATCCCGGCGCGGCGGCCGATGCGGCGCAGGTTGTCGGCCACGGCGTTGCCATCGGCACCGCGGGCCCATTGGTTCTGCTCGTCATAGAGCATGTCCGAAATGCCGAAATAGCGCATCTCGCCGCCGCAGCGGGCGACCAGCGCCGCCCAGAGGCCATAGGCGTCGAAATAGACCTCGCGGTATTCGAAGCGCACCTTGCCGGTGTCGATGTACTCGGATTTAAGCGTCGGCCAGACATTGGCGTGGAAGTTCGCGCAATGCGGGCAGGTGTAGGAGGCGAATTCGATGATCGTCACCTCGGCGTCGGGATTGCCCATCACCAGGTCGATCACCCGCGAGGTATCGACCGCGCCTTCGCTGGTCTGCGCCTGAGCGGCGTTCGGCAGCAGCGTCTGCGAGAGCGAGGGCGCGCGGCCACCGGTCAGGCTGTTGTAACCGGCATAGGCGCCGGCGGCGACCACGGCGGCGCCCCCGGAGAGGAGAAGCGAGCGTCGGTTCATGGATCTTCCTTTCTGTCGCCGGCAGGGCCCTTTGCCCCGAGCCGGTCCTGTCGCAAGAGAACTTGGGTGGCGAGCCGCTCGAGCGCGCTTTTCAGCCCGCTGTCGGCCACCCCCTCGGTCAGCCCGTCCAGCACGCCCTGCGCGCGGGCCAGCGCCTGGGCCGAGGGGCGGGTGATATTCGGCCCGTCGAAGGGGCGCTGGGCCTCGGCCAGACCCGCCATCGTGCCGCGGGCCGAGGTCTGGGTCACGCGGATCCGGGCGATCGCGGCATAGCCGTAGATCGCGTTGACCCGTTCGCGCAGCTTGTCGGCCTGCATCTGCACCAAGGGCGCCGCCGCGCCCGAGGTCAGCAGCGTCAGCGTCGCGCCCAGCCCCTGTTTGGCGTAGCTGACATTGACCGGACGGCAGAGCGGCGCCAGGTCCGGCCCGGCCACTTCCGGCCAATGGGTCAGCAGGCGGGTCACGGCGAAGCCGCGGGTTTCCCCCGCCTTGCGGATCGGATCGCGCAACAGCCCCGCCGCAGCCTCGAACCCCCGCATACGGCGGGGACCCCGGGGGCCGGATCTGTCGGCGGGTTTGCTCATGCGGCGGGCGGCTTTCCTGTCGGTCGCGAATATCTTAGTGAGTTCGCAGACCTTGGCCAGAGGGTCCAGCGAAGGGAGCGTCAAGAATGCGTGACGGAATCGAGAGCGCGGCCGTCGCCCCGGCGCTTCTGCGCTGGTACGATTCCGCTGCCCGGGTGCTGCCCTGGCGCGTCGGTCCCGCCGAGCGCGCGGCGGGCGAGATCCCCGATCCCTATCGCGTCTGGCTGTCCGAGGTGATGCTGCAACAGACCACAGTGGCGACGGTGAAGGGCTATTTCCACCGCTTCACGACCCGCTGGCCCGATGTACAGGCGCTGGCCGCGGCCGAGGATGCCGAGGTCATGGGCGAATGGGCCGGGCTTGGCTATTACGCCCGCGCCCGGAACCTCATCGCCTGTGCAAGGGCGGTGGCAGCGCGGGGCGGTTTCCCCGATACGCTGGACGGCTTGCGCGCCCTGCCGGGGATCGGCGCCTATACCGCCGCCTCGGTCGCGGCCATCGCCTTCGACCGGGCGGAGACCGTGGTCGACGGCAATGTCGAGCGTGTGGTCGCCCGGCTTTTCGCGGTGACGGAACCCCTGCCCCGCGCCAAGCCGCAACTGGCGAAGCTGGCGGCGCGGCTCACGCCGCAGGAACGGCCCGGCGATTTCGCGCAGGCGATGATGGATCTGGGGGCGACGATCTGCACGCCCCGCAACCCGCGCTGCGCGGAATGCCCGCTGGAAGGGTTCTGCGCCGCCGCCCATCAGGGCATCGCCGCCGATCTGCCGATGAAGACCGCCAAGGCGCCGAAACCCACCCGGCGTGGCTTTGCCTATGTCGCGATCCGGGCCGACGGCGCGCCGCTGCTGGAGACCCGGCCGCCCAAGGGCCTGCTGGGCGGCATGCCCGGCTGGCCCGGCAGCGACTGGGGCGAGGCCCCCGCGCCGCGCCCGCCGCTGGCCGCCGACTGGAACGAACTGCCCGGCGTGGTGAAGCACACCTTTACCCATTTCCACCTGGAGCTGACCGTCCTGATGGCGCATGTGCCGCTGGGCGCCAATCCGCAGATCGGCGATTTCCGCCCCGGCTTCGACCCCGGCGACCTGCCCACGGTGATGCGCAAGGTGCATGACCACGCGTCCGCGGCATCAAGCGATCTTTTCGGCCCGCGCCCCGGGGCGTAGACTCGGGGGATCGGAGGCCCCCATGTCCACAGCCCGCCCCCTCGGTTCCGTCATCCAGGCCCTGCCCTTCTGGGCCTCGCTCGGCTTCGTGCCGCTGGTCTGGGCGGGCGCGGTTTATGGCGGCTGGATGGTGGCGCTGGTGCCGCTCTATACCTTCGGGCTCTTCACGCTGCTGGATGCCGTGACCGGACTCAACACCGCCAATCCCGATACCGAGACCCCGGTGCAGGAGTTGCGCTGGTATCGCGCCATCACGCTGATCTGGTTCCCGGTGCAGGCGTTCCTGATCTACGGGCTGATCTGGTACGTCACCCAACGCGGGACGCTCGCCTGGTGGGAAATCCTGATCCTGTTCCATGCACTGGGCGTGGTCACCGGCGGTATCGGCATCACCTATGCCCACGAGTTGATGCATCAGAAAACCCGGGTCGAGCGCTGGCTGGGCGACCTGTTGCTGGCCACCACGCTCTATTCGCATTTCCGGTCCGAGCATCTGCGGGTCCATCACCTCTGGGTCGGCACCCCCGCCGATCACGTCACCGCCCGCTACAACGAGGGGTTCTGGCGCTATTTCCTGCGGGTGCTGCGCGGCTGCCCGGGTTCGGCCTGGCGGAGCGAGGTGGCGATGCTGGCCCGCGCCGGCAAGGGACCTTTCGACCCGGCCAATCCATTCTGGCGCTATGCGGTGTTGCAAGCGCTGGCGCTGGTCGCCGCCGTTCTGGCGGGCGGCTGGCTGGGGCTTCTGCTGTTCCTCTTTCAGGCGCTGACCGCCATCACGCTGCTGGAACTGACCAATTACATCGAGCATTACGGCCTGACCCGCCGCCATCTGGGCGACGGTCGTTATGAACCCGTCCGGCCGCACCACAGCTGGAACGCCTCGCACCGGGCCTCGAACTGGCTGCTGATCAATCTGCAACGCCATTCCGACCATCATTACAAACCCGACCGCCGCTATCCCCTGCTGCAGACCTATGCAGAGGCCGAGGCGCCGCAATTGCCGCTGGGCTATCCGACGATGGTGGCCGCTGCGGCGATCCCGCCCCTCTGGCGGCGGATCATGAACCCGAAGGTCCGCGCCTGGCGGCGGCATTTCTACCCCGATATCGAGGATTGGACCGCGTACAAGACCGGGACCACTCCGATGCCGCGCGGGCTGTTGAAGGGTCAGTAAAGCCCCGTCACCGTCGCCAGATC
>NZ_JAUCCQ010000029.1:0-39466 GCF_034676075.1 Pararhodobacter sp.
GCATAGATCCCGCCCGAGACCGCCGCCATCAGCAGGACCGCGGTCCAGCCGTCCTTCAGCGCGCGCAGCGTCTCGATCCAGGGCTGTTTGTCGCCGGTCGAGGCCAGTTCGGGCTTCAACCGCACCAGGATCATGATGGTGACGATGTGCAGCGCCACGGCCAGAAGCCCCGGCAGCAGGGCGGCCACGAACAGCGTCTTCACGAACTGCTCGGTCAAGACGCCGTAGAGGACCAGAATGATCGAGGGCGGGATCAGCATGCCCAGCGTGCCGCCCGCTGCGATGGAGCCGGTGGCGAGGCGCTCGGAATAGTTCCGCTTCATCATTTCCGGCAGGGCGATGCGGGTCATCGTCGTGGCGGTGGCGACGGAGGATCCGCAGATCGCCCCGAACCCCGCGCAGCCACCGATGGTGGCGACGGCCAGCCCGCCGCGGATATGGCCAATCAGCGCATAGGCGATGCGGTAAAGGTCGGCCGACAGCCCCCCGACCGTGGCGAAACTGCCCATGAGCAGGAAGAGCGGGATCACCGCCAGTTCGGCGCTTGAGACCTTGCTGACCGTCTCGGTGCCGAACAGGGTCAGCGCCGGGCCGATATCGCCGCGGATCAGCCCGAAAGTGGCGACGCCGGCGATGCCCATGGCCACGCCGATGGGCACATGCAGCACGATCAGCGCGAACATCACGCCCATGCCGAGCAGGCCGATGAGATAGGGCTCCATGTCAGGCCTCGCCGTCTGCGGGATGGTCGGTGGCCTCATGGCCGAGGATCTCGGCCACGAGGACGAAGGTCTGGGCGGGGATGCAGATCCAGAAACAGGCGGCCGCGACCCACCACCAGGGGGCCACCGGCCAATGCAGGATCATGGTGTATTCCTCGGAAGCGGTGACGCGCTGCGCGTGCAGGGTGACATACCAGGCAATGGCCAGGAACATGGCCCCGGTGCACAGTGCGCCGAAGACTTCCAGCGCCCGGTTCGCGCCCTTGGGCAGAAGCGCGCCCAGAAAGGCCACCTTGATCTGGCGCCGCTCCAGCAGACCGGCGGGGAAACAGGCGGCGATGACAATGATGGTCATCAGTTCCGACAGGTCATAGGCGCCGCGGATCGGTCGGCCGGTGACCTCGCGCGTCAGGATATCGGCGACCGACAGGGCCGCCACGAACAGCAGAAACAGCACGCCGAGGATGGCGGCGGCGCGCGACACGATGAGGAAGGGCCTCTCGAGACGGTTCACGGGCGGGCTCCAGTCTGGCCAGGGAAAGCGCCGGGCCCGTCGCGGGGCCCGGCGGCGGCAGGCCTCAGCGGGCGCGGATGTCTTCGAGCTTGGCGATATAGGCCTCGATCAGGCCCTCGCTGGCCGAAGCCGCGACACGGTCGATCACCGGCTGCACACGGCGCGCGATTTCGGCCTCGTCCTCGGCCGAGGGGACGACCAGCGTCGCATCGGGGCTTTCGGTCCAGGCGGCGATATTGGCCTCGATGGCGGGAGCGTAGCTTTCGACCTGCCGGTCGACGATGAACTGGCCCGATTGCGCGAGCAGTTCGTGGACGTGCTCGGGCAGGCTGTCATAGACGCTGCGGTTCATCAGGATCGAAAAGACCAGAACGCCGAGGCTGCTTTCGTAGTGGTTATGCGCCACATCGGCCACCCGGAAAGTGCGCGCGACCGAGGCATCGGTCATCGCCCCGTCGATCAGCCCGCGGTCGATGGCCTCGGCCATCTCGCCCGCGCCCATCGAATGCGGCACACCCCCCAGCGCCTCGATCACCTGCGTCTGGATCTGGCCCGCAACGCGGAAACGCTGACCCTCGATATCCGCCACGCTGGCGATGGGTTCGCGCGAATGCAGCATGTAGGCGCCCGAGGTATACATGGCGACGACGTAGTAATCCTCATACCCCCTCAGCGCGCCCTCCTGATAGAGTTCCAGCGCCGCCTGCGAGCCCTCGGCGGTGTTGCGGGCAAAGCCTGGCAGTTCGAAGACGTCGAAATCGGGATAGACGCCCGGCGTATAGCTGGGCACGGTCAGGCCGATATCGGCCACACCATCCGCCACCATCTGCGCCTGCGCCAGCGGGTTGCGGCCCAGCGTGCCACCCGCATAGAGCGTGATCTGCACGTCATCGGCGGCCGCCTGTTCGTTGAACCAGTCCACCCAGGGCTGGTAGACATGCTGCACCGTCGGCGAGGCCGCAGGCACGAAGACCGCGAAGGCCAGTTCGCGGGCCGAAGCCCCGGTGGCAAGGGTCAGGGCCAGTCCGGCGGCAAGGCCGGTGAGTGTCGTCTTCATGGTGATCTCCTCCCAGGATCTTGAAGAAAGGGCCGGGTCTTGGGCCCGGTCGGGTCGTCTCAGCCGCGCCCCACGACGAAGGCGGCGATGGTGGTGGTGGAACCGCCGATGTTCAGCAGGCCGACGCGTTCGGCGCCTTCGACCTGACAATCCCCGGCGCGTCCGGTCACTTGCTTGTAGCCGTCGAGCATCATCCGCACGCCGGTTGCGCCGACCGGATGGCCCAGACCGATGAGCCCGCCCGAGGGGTTGATCGGCAACCGTCCGCCGGGTGCGATCACCCCCTCCTCGACGGCCTTCCAGCTTTCGCCGGGGGCGGTGATCTCGAAACTGTCGATGGCCGCGTATTCGGTCATGGCAAAGCAATCATGGGTTTCGATGGCGTCCAGCTGGAACGGGCTGTCGATGCCGGCACGGGCGAAACTCTCGCGGATCGCCTTGTTCACATGCGGCAGCACGAAGCGGTCGTTGCGGCTTTCCGTCAGCTTTTCCGACAGCATCATCGGCGCGGTGCGGTGGCCCCAGCCGTCGATCTTGGCCAGATCCGCAAGCGTCAGGCCGCGTTCCTCCGCGTATTGCGCTGCCCGGGAGGCCGAGGCGAGGAACACCACCGCCGCGCCATCCGTGACCTGCCCGCAATCGTTGCGCCGGACGCGGCCCTCGATCACCGGATTGGCCACGTCATCCTCGGTGAAGGACCGGTCGGTGAAGTCCCATTTGCGGGTCTGGGCATAGGGGTTGCGCTTGCCGTTGGCGTAGTTGATCCGCGCAATCTCACCCAGATGGGCGTAATCGACGCGGCCGAATTTCTCGGAATAGGCCTCGATCAGATCGGCGAAGGCGGCGGGCCAGACATAGGTCGCGTCCTGCCATTCGCGTCCGGCCCAGGCCGCGGCGCCCAGATGTTCCGCCGCCCGCTGGCCCGGCACGTTGCGCATGTACTCGACGCCCAGCACGGCCACCAGATCATAGCGCCCGGCCTCTATCTCGGCCGCCGCCGCCAGCATCGCCATCGAGCCCGAGGCGCAGGCGGCCTCGTGCCGCTGGGTCGGGATGCCGGAAAGATCGGGATGCAGCGAGGCGATCATGCCGCCCAATTGCCCCTGCCCGCAGAACAGCTCGGCCACGAAATTGCCGACATGCACCGCTTGCAGGTCGCGCGGTTCCAGCCGGGTGTTCTCCAGCCCCTCGAACAACACCTCGCGCATCATCGCGTCGATGCCCAGCCCCTCGCGCGACCAGTTGCGGGCGAAGTCGCTTTGCGCGCCTCCGAGGATATAGACGGGCTCAGGCATGGGCTTCTCCGTGTTCCGCCAGCCAGCGGGCCAGCGCCTTTCGGTCCAGTTTGGCAAGGGGCGTGCGCGGCAGGGCGTCGGTCAGTTCCAGCCTCTCGGGCCATTTGAACTTGGCCAGCCCCGCGGCGTTGCAGAAGGCCGCGACTTCGCCCAGCGTCAGGCTGCGGCCGGGTTCCATCACGGCGAAAAGGCAGACCTTCTCGCCCATCTGGCTGTCGGCATAGGCGGCCGTGGCCACCTCGCGCACCCCGGGCAGGGCCGACAGGGCGTTGTCGAGTTCCACGGGCGAGATCTTCATGCCGCCCCGCACGATCAATTCGCGGGCGCGGGCGTGAAAGCGGATCAGCCCGCCACACTCCGAGATCTGGAACAGGTCGCCCGAAGGGAAATAGCCGTCCGCGGTGAATTTCGTCCGGTCATAGCCCCCGCGCGAGAAATAGCCGGGCATCATCGCCGGGCCGCGCAGCTGCATCTCGCCCAGCCCCCCGGGTTCCGTCACCGGCGCGCCGCTTACGGGATCCACCAGCCGGAAGGTGCCGCCGTTGGCGGTGCGGCTGGTGGCGTCCCAGGCCTCGTCCCCGTCACGGGGGAAGAAGCGGGCGCGCTCGCGCGGGTCGGGCACGCGGCTGGCGGCCGAGCACATCTGCGCCCCCTCGTTCGAGCCGAAGAAATTCACCACCGGGATGGCGAAATGCTGCTCGAAGAAGACGAAGACCTCCGGGTCCGGCGGCGCCGAGCCGGTGCCGAGCGCCATCAGCCGGTGCAGCGCGGCGCGCAGATCGGGATCGCCCGCCTGATCGCGCAGATAGGTCAGCAGGGTGGGCGCCACCATCGTATAGGCGATGTCCTCGGCCTTCAGCTGGCGCAGGAAGACCTGAACGTCGAAGGGATGGTGCAGAAAGAGGGCGCCGGCGGTGCGCATCCAGCACATCATCAAGCCGCCCACCGCCGCCGCGTTCACGAAGGGAAAGGGGGCAAGGATATTGGCGCCGTCGGGCAGGTCCAGCAGCCGCCAGGCCCCCAGCGACGAGGCCTTGAGGTTGTTGTGCGTCTTCGGCACCGCCTTGGGCACGCCCTCGGTGCCCGAGGTCCAGAAGACGGCGAAAGGCGCGTCAGCGTCGACCTCCACCGCGGTCAGCGGCACGGGCGCCGGGCCGTCGAGCGACGTCATGCCCTCGGGCAGGCCCGAGCCGATGCCGAGACGCAGCACATTGTCCGGCAGCGCCTTCAGCCGGTCGGGGTCAAAGGGCTGACCCTTGAAATGGCCGATGGAGATGAAGGCATCGAACCCGGCGACCCGGCTCAGGTCGGTCAGTTCCGCGGCGCGATAGGCCATCGACACCGGGCTCAGCACCGCGCCGATCCGGCTGATCGCCAGATAGAGCAGCAAGGTCTCGGCGATATTGGGCAATTGCGTCGCGACCAGCGCCCCCGGCCCCAGACCCTGCGCTTGCAGATGGGCAGCATAGCGCGCGACCTCGGCCTCCATCTGGGCGTAGGTCAGCCGCTTCGGCGCCCCCTCGAACAGTGTTTCGCGGTTCGGGGCGTCGACCAGCGCCAGCCGGTCGGGAACGCGGGCAACGGTGGCCGCGAACATCTGCGGCAGGGTGATGTCGGCCCAATGCCCCTCGGCGCGGAAGCGGGCGTAATCCTCGGGCGGGAACAGGCTCATGCGCAGAGCCTCCGGGCGCGGGCCTTGGCAGCCTCGTATTCGCGGGCCAGCCGGTCGACAATGGCGGTGGCGGGCTCGACCCGCTCGATCTTGCCGACCCCCTGTCCCGCGCCCCAGATCCCGGACCATGGCTTGACGGCCTCGTTCTGGCGGCCGGTGAAATTGAACTTGGCGACCTTGAATTCCAGATCCGCCGGGTCCAGCCCCTTGGCCACCATCGACGGCTTCAGCATCGAGGCCCGGGCGCCGGTGAAGGCGCGGGTGACCAGCAGGTCGGTCGCGTCCGAGGTCACGCACATCTGACGATATTCGGGGCTGGCGAGGTTTTCCTCGGCCGCCAGAAAGGCGGTGCCGATATAGCCGAAATCCGCGCCCAGGACCTGCGCCGCCAGGATCGCCTCGCCGGTGTTGATCGCCCCCGCCAGCGCAATCGGCCCGTCGAAGAACTGGCGCACCCGCTCGACAAAGACCAGCGGGCTCAGCTCGCCCGTATGCCCACCGGCACCCGAACAGACCAGCACCAGACCGTCGGCCCCGGCCTCGACCGCCTTTTTCGCCAGCGCGACCGAGACGACATCGGCAAAGACGATCCCGCCATAGCCATGCACCGTCGACAGCACCGGCTTGGGGCTGCCGAGCGCGGTGATGACGATGGGCGGCTGATGGATCGCCACCCGCTCCAGATCGCCCGGCAGGCGCGGCGAGGTGGAATGGGTGACAAGGTTCAGGGCCCAGGGCGCATCCGCCTCGGTCAGCCGCGCGCCGATCTCCGCCATCCAGTCGCCCAGCTCGGCGCTGGTCCGCAGGTTCGGCGCGGGAAAGCTTCCGACAATGCCCGCCTTGCAGCAGGCCACCACCAGATCGGGGCCAGAGACCAGGAACATCGGCGCGGCGAAGGCGGGCAACCGCAGGGCTGCCAGCCGGTCTTTCAGCGTCATCGGGCGTCTTCCTTCGTGTTCGTCGCAATCCGGGTCAGGAAATCGGTCACATGGCCGGCCACCATCTGCGGCGCCTCCAGCACCGCCATATGCCCGGTGGCGGGCAGCGCGATGCAGCGGCCCTCGGGCACCGCCTCGGCCAGTGCGCGCCCGGCCTCGAGCGGGGTCACCCCGTCCTCGCTGCCGCACAGAACGAGCAGCGGGCAGGTCAGCCTACCCAGATCCCCGCGCTGATCGGGGCGTGCGGCCAGCGCCTTCTGATGGGCGGTGAAACGCGCCACGCCCTGTGCCAGTGCCATGCGGATCATCCGCGCGCGCAGCGCCGGATCCGAGCGGCGGGCGGGCGAGACGAGCGTATCGGCGAGGCTGGCGGCCAGCGCCTCCATCCCCTCGCGCGCGGCCCAGCGGGCGACCTTGCCGCGCATGGCGGCGGCATCCGGCGTGTCGGCGGCGGCATTGGTGCCGATCAGCACCAGACCGGCCAGCTTGCCCGGATGGGTCAGCGCGATGCGCAGCGCCAGGTAGCTGCCCATCGACATGCCCAGCAGGACAGCGCCGTCGGGAATCTGCACCGCCAGCGACCGGGCCAGCGCGTCGAAATCCTCGCCCTCGGGCAGGGCCAGAACCCGCATATCGACCGCCGCGCCCTGCGTCTCAAGCACCGCACGCAGCGGGTCGAATACCTCGGGCTCGCACAGCAGACCCGGCAGGCAGACCAGCGTCGTCATGATGGCTCCCCCCTCTTTATACCTATTCCTAGACCTTGATTCGCGAAGCCGTCAAGGCAAAACTCTATTTTTCAGAATGATGTTTTGCTTGATGGAACGCGTTGATCTCCAATTTCCGTTAATTCTCAAGAGCCCACCGCTGTGCCGCCCGGGACTCAGGGGCGCAACAGGCCGTTTCACTTGACTTTACGCCCCGGATCGCGACATATGGTCTAGATAAACGCAAATGGAGGCCGCCATGTCCCTCGCCCCGCATCACAACGACGACGAAACGCCGCTGGCGGTGACGCGGGCGAATGTCCGCCTGCATGCCCCGGACGGCACCCCGCCCCCCGATGCGCCGGACTGGATCTGGCACTACGACCACCCCTATCTGCACGGTGGCTTTGCTCCCACGGATATCGAATACGAGGCCGAGGATCTGGAGGTCGAGGGCGAGATCCCGGCGGATCTGTGCGGCGCCTATGTGATGAACGGCCCGTCGCAGCGCTTCGAGCCTGTCAATTCCAAGTACCATTATTACGACGGCGACGCGCAGCTCAGGGCGATCTATTTCCGGGACGGCAAGGCCAGTTTCCGCCAGCGCTATCTGCGGTCAGGCGCTTTTCTGGTCGAGGAGATGGCAGGCCGGGCGATCTGGCCGGGGCTGGCCGGGCCCTATGATTTCCGCCTGCCCGGCTCGCCGATCAAGGATGTCTCGAACACCGATGTCATCTTCTACAACGGCAGCCTCTTGTCGCTGTGGTACATGGCGGGCGACCCCTATACGGTCGATCCGCTGACCCTGGAAACCACCGGGCGCGAGACGCTGGGCGGCAAGCTGCACCATTCGGTATCGGCGCATTCCAAGACCGATCCCTTCTCCAAGGAACTCTTCTTCTTCAACTACCAGGACGAGCCGCCCTACATGTCCTATGGCATGGCGGATGCGAGCGGCAATCTGGTCTTCGACATCGACATCGACCTGGCCGGCCCCCGTTCGCCCCATGACATGGGATTGACCGAGAACTACGCCATCCTGCACGACCTGCCCTTCTATCATGACGTCGACCTGCTGAAGAAACACAAGCGCCGGGTGATGGGTTTCCACCGCGACCAGCCCGCGCGTTTCGGGCTGATCGACCGTTTCGGCCGCTCGCAGAAGGTCCAGTGGTTCGAGGCCCTGCCCTGCTACATCCTGCATATCGCCAACGCCTGGGAGGAAGGCCCCTGGGTCCACATGATCGGCTGCCGGCAGGAAGACCCGATGCCGGTCAAGGATCCGGCCGACCATCACCTGGCCTCGATGATGGCCTATCGGCGGCGCTCGCATATCCTCTACCGCTGGTCGTTCAACACCCAGACCGGCGAGACGCGCGAGGGGCCGATCGACGACCGCAACACCGAATTCCCGACCGTCAACGCGCATTTCATGGGCCGCAAGACGCGCTATTCCTTCAACCAGATCATCCCCATGCCGCAGGAGGGCTCGCTGGAAGGGCGCTGCCAGACCTTCAACGGGCTCCTGCGCTATGATCTGGAGACGGGCGCGACCCAGCGCTACGATTACGGCGACGGGGTCTATGGCTCAGAGGCGCCGGTCGCCCCGGCGCAGGGCAGCGGGCGCGACGGGGCCGAGGGGCGGGCCTATCCGGTCAGCTTCATCACCGATACCAACGACTGGTCCTCGGCCTGCCTGATCTTCGACGCCGAGGATATCACCAGACCCATCGCCAAGGTGAAGATCCCGCGCCGCATCTCGATCGGTTTCCACACCACCTGGGTGGATGGCGCGGATATCTGGGCCGCGTGAGGGAAAGCCGCCCCGATGGACAGAGGGGAGCGGGCATGCTTGGGTCGCGCAAGGAAACTGCCCGCATGCCTGGACTGATGCCCGACCCGATGCCTGACGCCCCTGCCCTGCCGGAAGGCCCGCCTGCGACCTCGTTGCGGCGGGCTTTGCGGATTCTCGCCGACCCCTGGACCATGCTGATCCTGAAAGAGGCCTTCAACGGCACCCGCCGCTTCAGCGCCTTCCAGCGGGCGCTGAACATCCCCAAGCAGACCCTGTCGCTGCGGCTGACGGCGCTGTGTCACGAGCAGATGCTCTACCGCCGCTTCCCCGCGCCGCAATCGGGCGGCACGCAGGCCGCCCCGGAATACGCGCCCACCGCCAAGACCTTCGATCTGGCCGATGCCATGTATGCGATCTGGCTCTGGCACCGCGCCAATCCGGGCGTCGAGGACGTGCTGCCCTTCGATATCGTGCACAAGCGCTGCGGCCATCTGCTGGAGGCCGATTATTGCTGTACCGCCTGCGGCGAGCCCGCCCAATCCGCCAGCGTCACCATCCAGCGCAGCCAGCCCGAGCAGGTCGAGACCGAGCCCCGCCCGCGGCTCGCGCGCCGCAACGACGCCAGTTTCACCGCCGCCTCCTCGCAATCGGGGGGGATGGTGGCCGCCTCGCTGGTCGGCGACCTGCCCTGCAACGAAATCCTGTTCCTGCTGTTCCAGGGGCCGCGGCATCCGCTGGCCATCACCCAGGAACTGGCGCTGGGGGCGCCGGTGGTGCGCGACCGGCTGGACAAGCTGAAGGCGCTGAACCTGGTGCGCGAGGAGGTGCAGGGCCGTCGGCTGGTCTATCACCTGCTGCCCCGCGCCGAGGGGTTCTTTCCCCTGCTGCTGGCGATTGCCGATTGGGGGGACCGCTGGTGCAACGACGGCCAGCCGCCACCCGACCCGCGGATCCATGCCTGCGGCGCGATCCTGCGCGGCCGCTACCGCTGCCAGCATTGTCAGGATTGGGTCGGCCGGGACCAGTTAGAGCTGCGCTTCCATGGCTGAGGCCCCGGGGGCGCTTGTGTTCCGATTGGCGGAACTTTATTCTGAAAACGCGCGAAGGCAGGGGGTCCCATGCAGCAAGACGCCGAGCAGACGGCCGAGGGCGACAGTCCCCTCGACGAGGGCAGCGATCCGAAATTCGTCACCGCGCTGGCGCGGGGCCTGTCGCTGCTGCGCGCCTTCCGCCCGAACGAGGTGCATCTGTCCAACAACACCCTCGCGCAACGCGCGGGCCTGCCCAAGGCGACGGTCACCCGGCTGACCTATACGCTGTGCAAGCTGGGCTATCTGGTGCAATCCGAACCCAGCGGCGAATACCGCCTGGGTCCGGGGGTGCTGACCCTGGGCTATGGCGTCCTGTCCGGCATGGAGCTGAAGGAACGCGCGGCGCTGGAACTGGCCGAGGTCTGCAAAGGCGAGAACGTGAACGTCGCCGCCGCCCTGGGCGAGCGCTATGGCCAGTCGGTGGTCTATCTCGCCACGCATCGTTTTCCGAATTCGGTGTCGATGGTCTTTCACCTTGGCGCGCAGGTGCCGCTTTTCCATTCCTCGATCGGCCGGGCGATCCTGATGGGCCTGCCCGAGGACGAGCAGCTTTCGCTTCTGGACGAGGCGCAGCGGGCCACCGACAGCGCCGAGGATCGCGCCCGGCTGGCCCAGGGCCTGAGCCGCGCCCGCGAGGATTTCGCGCGCTGGGGGTTTTGCACCTCGTTCGGCGAATGGCGCAAGGAAATCAACGGCGTGGCCGCGCCGGTCCAGCCGATGCAGGGCCGCTCGCTCTATGCGATCAACGTCGGCGGCTTCGGCTTTCTCAACCCGCCCGAGGATCTGCTGAGCCACTACGCCCCCCGTCTGCTACGCGCGGCCCGGGCCCTGTCGCTGAGGCCCGAAGCGGATGAGTGAGGGGCAGGCACAGCCCGCGGCCCGTGGCGGCTTCCTCAGCGCGCTGGGGATCGAGCGGGTGCATTTCGCCGAGGGCATCGCGCGCTTCGAACTCGACGCCGAGGCGCAGCATCTGAACCGGCTGGGCATCCCGCACGGCGGTGTCTATGCGACGCTGCTGGACAGCGCCCTGGGCGCGGCGGGCTGCTGGGCGGGCAGTCCTGACGCCTTTCGCCCGGCCGTGACGCTGACCTTGACGGTCAATTTCGTCGGCCAGCCGAAGGGGCGGCGGCTGATCGCCGAGGGGCGGCGCGTGGGCGGCGGGCGGTCGATCTATTTCTCGGAAGGCGAGGTGCGCGACGAGACCGGCGCTTTGGTGGCGCAGGCCAGCGGCTCGTTCAAGGTGGTGAAGGCGCGCTAACCCGAAAGCGCCGCCACCAGCTCCGCCTTGCGGATCTTTCCGGCCGCGGTCATCGGCATCGCCTCGACCACCACCAGATGCTGCGGCCGCTTGTAAGGCGCAAGGCGGGCGCTGAGCCAGTCGCTGACCGACGCCGCCCCGGTGCCCGGCGCGAGGGTGACGAAGGCCAGAACCTCCTCATTGTCAGCCACCGGACGGCCGGTCACGGCGGCCTGCAGGACGCCCGGGCAGGCCAGCAGCACCGATTCCACCTCGACCGGATAGACGTTGAACCCGGACCGGATGATCAGCTCCTTCGCCCGGCCGACCAGATGCAGCGCGCCATCTTCCTCCTGCCGCACCAGATCGCCGGTGCGCAGGAAGCCGTCGTCGGTCATCGCCTCGGCCGTCAGGTCTGGCGCGCGGTAATAGCCCCGCATCACCCCCGGCCCCCGGACCAGCAACTCGCCCACCCCCACGGCATCGACACGATCCAGCCGCACCTCCAACCCCGGGAAGGGATGGCCGACCGAGCCATCCGCGCGCCGCGGCCCCTGTGTGGTCGAGGCGATGCCGGGCCCGGCCTCGGTCATGCCATAGCCGTTGTGCAGGGGCAGGCCGAAGACCGCCTCGACCCGGGCCTTCAGGGCCGGATCGAGCGGCGCGCCGCCACAGCCCAGCTGCCGCAGGCGCGGGGCGTTCAGCGCTGTGCCCTCCAGCCGGGCCAGAAGCTGGCGGTAGACCTGCGGCACCACGGAGAGCACGCTTGCCCCCTGCGCCAACCCCTCCAGCAGCCCCTCGACGCTGAACCGCGCCATCAACCGGACCGAAGCACCTGCCTGCAACCCGGCCAGAAGCCCGGTCGCCAGCGCCATGATATGCGTCGCGGGAATCGCCAGCAGCAGCTGGTCCCGCGGGCCAAGAGAGCGCATCTCGGCGGCGATGCGGGCGTTCCAGAGCAGCGCCTGATGGCTCAGCATCACGCCTTTGGGCTGGCCCGTCGTCCCCGAGGTATAGACCAGCGCCGCGACCTGATCGGCGGGGCTATCGGCGACCGGCTCGGGCCGCGACGGCGCCAGGCTGGAGGCAAGTCCCAGCAAGCCCAGCGGCCCGCCAGTTTGCGCAAGGCCTTCCTCGGCATGGGCCCGGGCAGTGGGCGAGGCTGTGGTGTAGAGGGTCACACGGGGCTCGGCATGCGTGCGCAGCGCCGCCAGTTCCGAAGCCGTCAGCCGCGCATTGACCGGCACGAACCAGGCGCGCATCCGGGCCGCGGCCAGCGCGATGATGGCGACGGCGGCGCTGTTCTCGGCCACCAGCATGATCCGGTCGCCCGGCCCCGCACCGATGGTGCGCAGCGCCTTCACCGCCTCCTCCACCGCCTCCCTGAGCGCGCCGTAGGTCAGGCAGCGGCCATCGGACTCGACAAGGGCCGGATCCGTCGCCGGATGCGTCAAGATCAGTTCATCCAGCCATTCCACCATCATCGCCCTCCCCCGTGTCGGCCGCGAGACTAGGCGAGTCGAGGCGGTGGGGTCAAGTCAACGGAATAACGTACCGACAGACGAAACTAACTGTCCGAACGTGCGGAGCGCAAAACAGTTCAGGCGCTTCGTGCCACGCCAGCCTCGTTGCAACAGGCCGTCCTGGCTGGGCTGCAAGACGGTCCCGATCCTGGGCCGTAGCCCGCGGCTTCCGGCGCGCGGGCCATCGACAGGCAGATACCAGGGGTGCCGCGGGACAAAGGTGCCGAAAGACAGGGAAAGCCCGATCAGCGGCAGAATTGTGCAACCCGGCCCCGCGACGGGGACAGTTTGATCAACCTTCGCGTCAAGCCACCCGCCAGGAGGGCCCGATGCGTCAGTTTGGATATTGCCACATTCTGGACACAACCTTAAGGATTAATCAGTCATGTCCCCAGTAACCACGGTCGCAACCCTCCGCAGCGTGTTCGAGCGGCGACGGGGGTGGCGTGGGGGCTGCCGCTCGTAACCGTCCCGCCCGCCCGAAGACCTGCACCATGATGATCGTTACCCTTGCTTCGTGCCCGATCGTGACCCCAAGTCCTTGCCGGTTCCCGTCGCGTCGCCCTGAGCATGCTCTGCTTCTGCGATCGAAAGCATGAGCTGTTTCAGCGATCTGGAGCACTCGACCGCCTCCGCCGCCGCGCTTGGTCTGTGGTTCTCCTGCGCTCTGATCCTGGCCGCTGTCCTGCGCAACAACCGCTTTGCCGGCAAGACGGCCTTCAGCCTCACGCTTTCGGCAATGCTGTGGTGGCTTTTTGCAGTCTATTTCGAACTGGTCGGGCGGCAGGAAGACTGCAAGCTGATCTGGTCGCTGGCGGCCTGGCCTGCCATCACGCTTCTGCCGATCGCCTGGTCGCTGTTCATCTTTGACTACACGATGAACCAACCGCCGCTGTGGCGCTGGCAGCGGCTCCTTGCGCTTGTCGGGCTGCCGGGCATCGTCACGCTGGTCGCGCTGAGCAATGCGCAGACCCATCTTCTCTACGGCACCGACAACCAGATGGTCACCGAGGGCGGCTATACTTTCGTCCGCTACGACCACGGACCGCTGTTCTACATCGTTGCCGCGGTGCTCTATGTCTTCGTCTCCTCGGCGCTCGGCGTGCTGGGCGTGGCGATGGCAAAGGGCAAATCGGTCATCCGGCCCTTTCTGTCGGTGCTGGCGATCATCACCATCGCGCCCTTGCTGGCGAACATGGGCTATGTCCTTTATGGCCTGACCATCTTCGGTTTCGATCCGACACCCTTTGCGTTCGCGCTGGCGCTGATCGCGCTGAGCTGGATGGTGTTCAACAACACGATCATGGACACCGCGACACTGGGGCGCGAGCTGATGTTCTCGGACACCGGGGATCCGGTCTTTGTCGTGGACGCCAAGGGTCGCCTGGCCAGCGCCAATCCCGCGGCGCAGGCGCTCTTTTCCGAGGCCCTGCCCCGCCCCGGCGAAAGCCTGTCCCACCTCGGCCAGATCGGGCGCCTGCTGGACGAGATCGTGCGCGCGCGGGTCCCGGTGCCGGTCGATACCCTGCGCCTGGGCCAGAAGGTCTTTGATCCGCGGATCCGGCCCATCGACAGCCCCATTCCCGGACCCAATGCCCTGCTTGGCTGGACGGTGTCGCTGATCGACATCACCGAACGGGAACGCACCGCCGAGACGCTGCGTGAGGCGCTGGCCAGGGCCGAGGATGCCAATCAGGCCAAGTCGCGCTTTCTGGCAAACGTCAGCCACGAGATCCGCACCCCCCTCAACGGTATCCTCGGCATGGCCTCGCTGCTGGGCGAGACCGATCTGTCGCCGGAACAGCGCGACTATCTGCAAGTCATCGACGATTCCGGGCAGGTGCTGCTGTCGACGATTGGTGATGTGCTCGATCTGTCGAAGGTGGAAGCGGGCCAGATGGCGCTCGAGAGCCGGGCCTTTGCCATCCGCGATACCATCGAATCCGCGCAGATGCTGTTCTCGGCCCGGGCGCGCGAAAAGGGTCTGGCGCTGACGGCGACGATCCACCCGGATCTGCCGGAGCGGATCATGGGCGACGAGCACCGCATCCGGCAGGTCTTGCACAACCTGATCTCGAACGCGATCAAGTTCACGGATGCGGGGTCGGTCACTCTGGATGCCGCCCCCAGCGACACTGGCAGATGGCTTGTGGTGCGGGTCACCGATACCGGGCCCGGCGTGCCGACCAAGGCGCGTCAGACCATCTTTCTGCCCTTTCATCAGGCCGATGCCGGTGACAGTCGCAAGTTCGGCGGCACCGGGCTGGGGCTGGCGATCTCGCGCCATCTCTGCGCGTTGATGGGTGGCTCTCTCGACCTCGGCCCCGAGATCGAGGAGGGCGAAACCTTCGAGATGCGCCTGCCACTGGTGCCAGCAGATCCCGAGGCGCCTGAGGGCGCCCCCCTGTCGCTGCCCCCCTCCCCTGCCGCCGAATCCGTCGTACCGCCCGCCGCGGCGACCGCAGTTGCCGCCTCGGCGCAGGGGGCGCCGCTGCGGATCATGGTGGTCGACGACAACCGGACAAATCGCCTGATCCTGGAGAAGTTCCTGTCCGCGACGCCCTGCATCCTGCACTCGGTCGCCAGCGGGCCCGAGGCCATCGACCTGGCCCGGACGGAACTTTTCGACGTGATCCTGATGGATATCCAGATGCCCGGCATGGACGGCCTGGAAGCCACCCAGGCGATCCGCCGCATCGAACGCGAGACGGGTCGATCCCCCAGCCGCATCGTCGCGGTGACAGCCAATGCCATGCCGGAGCAATTCCAGCAGTACCTCGAGGCGGATATGGATCAGGTTCTGTCCAAGCCCGTCTCGAAGGTCCGGCTGCTTGCTTTGATCAATCAGATCGACAAGCGGGCGCTGGTCTGACGCCGGATGGCTGAGCGCCACCCGGCCCGCGGGTCGGGGTTCAGGGGGTCGGCTCCTCGGTGGCCCCATGCGGGGCAGCACGACGAAACAGGCGACCGACCAGACGTTCAAGGTCATCGATGAAGGTATAGACCACCGGGATCACCACCAGGCTGAGGACGGTCGAGGTCAGCAGCCCACCGATCACCACCGTCGCCATCGGCTGTCGGAAACTGGGATCGCCCTCGACCAGGCTGAAGGCCGCCGGGGCCATGCCCGCGGACATGGCGATTGTCGTCATGATGATGGGCCGCGCGCGCTTGTGGCAGGCGTCGATCAGCGCCTCGAACCGGGCCATGCCGCGTCGTCGGGCCTCGATGGCGTAATCGACCAGCAGGATGGAGTTCTTGGTCACGATCCCCATCAGCAAGAGCAACCCGATCACGGCCGGCATCGAGAAGCTGGTGCCGGTGATGACGAGGGGAAACAGCGCGCCCCCCAGCGCCAGCGGCAGGGCCGTGAGGATGGTCAGCGGTTGCAGGAAGTCGTGGAACAGCAGGACCAGCACCGCATAGACGCAGAAGATCCCGATCGCCATGGCCGAGCCGAAGCTGGAGAACAGCTCGGATTGCCGCTTCAGGTCACCCTGCTCGACGAAACGCACGCCCGCGGGCAGGCTGCGATAAGCGTCGAGCGCCTGCACCTCGGCATTGACCTCGGACAGGTTGCGGCCGTTCAGCTCGACCGTGACGGTCACGTTGCGCGACCGGTCCAGCCGGTTGATCTGCGAGGGAGACGAGCCCAGACGCACCTCGGCGATCGAGCCGAGCGTGACGGTGCCGGAATTGCCAGCCACCGGGATCAGGCGGATCTCGTCCAGCGAGCTGCGCACGCTGCCATCGAGCAGTACCCGGATCGGAACCTGCCTTTCCGAGAGGTTCAGCTGCGACAGAGCGGAATCATAGGCCCCCGCGGTGGCAATCCGCACGGCATCGGAAATCGCCCGCGAGGTCACCCCGAACGAGGCCGCGCGTTCCAGATCCGGCACGATGATCACCTCGGGCGATTGCAGCGCGGCCGAGGTGGTCACGGTGCCGATACCCGGGATCTGCGCCCGGATCTCGTCTTCGAGCGCGGCGGCAGCCTGTTCGAGCAAGGCGGAATCGTCGCCCGCCAGGGTCAGTTGCAGTTCCGTCCCGTTGCCGCCCGAGCCGACCTCGATTCGCGCGCCCGGCACCGGGGCCACGGCCGCACGGATCGACGCTTCGATCTCGGTCTGGCTGACCTCGCGATCGTCGATGTTGGTCAGGCTCGCCACCAGCGTGGCCGAGGTCACGGAACTGGTCGTCCCCCCGCCGCCCGGCCCCGCCCCGGTCGAGGCGGTGCCGGTGGTCTGGAACACCCCGGTCACATGCTCGACCGGGCGGATCGCGGCGGCGACGGCGCGGGCAATGGCGTCGGTCTGGTCGATGGTCGTGCCGGGCGCGGTGGTTACCGACACCTGCGCCTGGCTGTCATCCGAGGCCGGAAAGAACCCGGTCGCAAGCTGGGTCAGCATGCCCAGCGTGATGCCCATGAAGGCGATCACCCCCAGCACCGCGACCCAGCGCCGCTTCAAGACGGTCCGCGCAACGGCAAGGTAGCCCCGCATCAGCACGCCGTCGCCCTTCTCGGCCCGCGCCTTGGTCTTCATCATGTAGGCCGCCATCATCGGCGTCACCAGACGGGCGACCAGCAGCGAACAGAACACGGCGACCGAGGCGGTGATGCCGAACTGCTTGAAGATGATCCCGACGATACCGCCCATGAAGGCTGTGGGCAGGAAGACCGCGATCAGGGTCATCGTCGTGGCGATCACGGCCAGACCGATCTCGTCCGCGGCCTCGATCGAGGAATCATAGGCGTTCTTGCCCATGTGCATGTGTCGCTCGATGTTCTCGACCTCGACGATGGCGTCATCGACGAGGATGCCGACCACCAGCGACAGGGCAAGCAGCGTGACGGTGTTGAGTGAATAGCCGAGGTAATCCATCACCAGAAAGGTCGGAATCACGCTCAGCGGCAGGGCAATGGCGGCCAGGAAGGTCGCGCGCCAGTCCAGCAGGAACAGGAACACCACGATCACCGCGATGATCCCCCCCTCATAGAGCATGTCCATCGAGGCCTGATAGTTCTGCTCGGTCGGCAGGATGGTGTTATAGGCCTCGGTGATGGTGACCTCGGGATGTTCGGCGGCGAACTCGGCCACCGCTTCGCGGACGGCTTCGACCACGGCGAGGTCGGAATAGCCGCTCAGCCGCTTGATCTGCGCGGCGATCACCGGCTGGCCGTCAAGATAGGCAAGCGAGCTGATGTCCGCATGCGTGTCGGTGATGCGCCCCAGCTCGTCCAGCCGCACCCAGGCGCCGTTGGGCAGCGGGATCGGCAAAGCGCGCAGATCCTCGACATCGCCCGCCGCCGCCAGCAGGCGCACGGATTGCGAGGCGGCGCCCACTTCCGCCTCACCGCCGGAAAGATCTCGCTGCACCTCCTCCAGCCGCGCGTTCACGTCCGAGGCCGTCAGCCCAAGCCCGGCTAGCAGCGCGGGGTTGAGTTCGACATGGATCTCGCGGTCGACCCCGCCGAGGCGGCCCACCTGTCCGACCCCCTCGACCGCCATCATCGCGCGCTCGAAATCGTTGTCGATGAACCAGCTGAGTTCGGTATCGTCGAGCCGTTCGGAACTGAGGACAAAGGTCACCAGAGGCGCGGCGCCGATGTTGCTGTTCGACACCGTGGGCTCGGCCATCTCGGACGGCAGGTCCGAACGCGCCTGATCCACGGCCGATTGCACCTCGTCCAGCGCGACCTGGACATCCTTGCCGACCTGGAACGACACCGAGATCGACACCGACCCATCGGTGATCGTCGTGGTGACGGAATCCAGCATGTCGAGGCCGGTCAGCCGGTCCTCGATCTTGCGCGCGACCTCGCTTTCCAGCTGCGCCGCGGCGGCCCCGTCCAGCGATGCCGAGATGGAGATCGTCGGCAAGGTCATGTCCGGGAAGTTCTGCACCTCCAGCCGGTTGAAGGCCATGAGGCCGGTGATCGTCAGCAGCACGAAGGCAAGGATCGGCGGAACCGGATTGCGGATCGCCCAGGCCGAGAAGTTCATTCGCCCACCTCCTGCCGGGCCGCGTCATCCCCGACGACGCGCACCACCGACCCGTCGGCGAGGAAGGCACCGCCCTGCTGCACCACCCTCAGATCAGCCGGGAAATCGCCGGTGATCTCGACCCGCGCGTCGCGCCGCCGGCCGGTGTCGATCCGGCGGCGGGTCACGGTGGTCGGCGTGGTTTCGTCCAGCGTGAAGACATAGGAAAAGCCGTCCCGCATGACGATCGCCGTTTCGGGGACGGTGACGGCCTCGGTCCGCGCGATGCGCAGGGCGCCGCTGACCAGCATGCCGGTCCGCAGCGGCAGCGATTGCGCGGCTTCGTCCAGATCGACATAGACGATGACCCGGCCGTTCACCTCCGACGCGGTCGGCGCGATGCGGCGGACATGGCCGGTCACCGCCTCGCCATCGGGCGCCGGGATGGAGACCTCGAGCCCCGGCTCGACCCCTGCCAGCTGGATCAGCGGCACCTCGGCGCGCCATTCGACCCGGTTGTCGCGGATCAGGCGAAAGAGCTCCTCGCCCTGCGCCACCACGCCCCCCAGCGCCGCGCTGCGGCTGGTGATCGTGCCGTCGCTGACCGCCAGCACCCGGGTATTGTCCAGATCCAGCCGTGCCGCGGCCAATTGCGCCTCGACCTGGTTGAAGCTGGCCTGCGCCTGCGCTTCGGTGGACAGGTATTCCGCCACCTGCTGCTGTGAGAGCGCGCCGCCGCCGGTCAGGGTGCGGGCCCGGTCGGCGTTCGCCTGCGCCTGGTCCAGCACCGCCTGCGCGGATTGCATCTGCGCCTCCAGCTGGCGGATCTGGTTCAGCGTGCTGGCCTGCGACAGTTCGACCAGCACATCGCCCGCGGCGACCTGATCGCCCACCTCGGCATGCACGGCCTCGATCCTGAGGCCGCCGATCTCGGTGGCGATCACGACTTCCTGCCAGGGCTCGATCCAGCCACTGGCGCGGATCTCGACGGGCCAGTTCAGAACCTCGGGCCGCGCGACCTGCACCGTCAGGGCCGAGGCCGCGGCGCGCGCGGTCACCGCCGATGCGACGGGCTCGGCCCCCGGGTCATCGCTCGGCACCCCAGGACGGGGCAGCAGGACAAAGCCCCCAAGGGCCAGCGCGGCAACCAGAGCCAGTCCCAGCAGGCTCAGTTTCGATTTCTTGGACATCGCGGGTCTTTCACGAAGGATGCTGCGGCGCCGCGGGACGGCTCCAGCCGCCCCCCATCGCCTTGTAGAGGGCGATCCACTGCCGAAGCAGGGTCTCGCGCTGCGTGATCCGGGTGATCTGGGCGCTCTGCATCTGGCGGCGGGCCTCCTCGCGGTCCAGGAGCGACACACCCCCGGCCTGCCAGTCGCTGTCCACCGCCTGGAAATAGGCGGTGTATTCATCGACCAGCGTGCCCGCGCTGCCCAGATTGGCCGCCGCGGCGTTGAGGCGGGTCAGCGCACCCTCGGCCTCGGCCACGGCGGACAGGACGCTGGCGCGATAGCGTTCCGCGGCGACCAGCGCATCCGCATTGGCGCCCCGCACGGCCGCCCGGCGCCGTCCCGCATCGAAGATCGGCAGCGACAGGGCCGGGCCGAAGCTCCAGCTGGCGGGATCGGACAGGGTGATGTTTCCCGACAGGCTGAGCGAGGGCCACAAATCCGCCTGCGCCGCATCCAGATCCCGCAGCGAGGCGGCGAAATCCAGTTCGGCCGCGACCACGTCGGGACGCTGGCGCAGCATCTCGGCCGGAACCTCGGCCACGCGGAACGGACGCGACGCGGGCAACCCGCCGCCGTGGGACAGGATCGCGTCGATCCGGTCCTGACCCACGCCGACCACCGTGGCGAGGGTCTGCGCCAGCACCCGGCAATCGGCGCGCTGGGTCTGCAGCGAAATCTGGGAACTGGCGACATTGGCCCGCGCCAGCGACAGATCCGACCCGGCCCTGAGCCCCGCACCGGACAGGCTGAGCGTGGCTTCCAGCGTCTCGCGTTGCGAGGCCAGGGCCTGGCGGTAGACGCCCTCGACCAGGCGGCAGGCGCGGTATCGGACATAGGTATCGGCTACCTCGCCCGCCAGCGACACATAGGCCCCGGCATAGGTGAAATCCTCGGACCGGGCGCGCAGGCGCGAGGCCTCGGCGGATCGGGCGGCGGCGGCGAAGAGGTCGATCTCCCAGCTGGCGCTCAGATAGGCGGTATCGGTCTGTGTCGTTGCCCCGCCCCCGTCATGGCTGCGGGTGGACGAGGCCTGCCCGGTCAGCGTCGGGAACTGGCCCGCCGCGCTCTGCCCCGCGGCGGCTCGGGCGGCCAGAACTTGCGCCGCGGCGCTGCGCAGGTCCGGGCTCTGCGTCATCGCCAGCGACAGAAGCTCGGTCAGCTGCGCGTCGCCCGTGCGCGACCACCAATCCATGTCCAGAGGCTCGGTCCCCGACGGCAGGCCCGACGCGAAGCGGCCCGCCACCTCCTGCGAGGGGTCGGGCTGGATCAGCGGCACGCTGCACCCGGCAAGGGCCAGCGCGACCACGAGGGACACAACGGATTTCATCCACAACTCCGGTCTTGGGCGTGATCCCGTTCTGTCAGAGCCTGATGTAAAGGTGTGTTAAGTTTGGGTAAAGAATCGAAAGACCCCGCAATATCACCGCCGGGCCGGGTATTCTGAGGTTCGATTCCGGGGAGAGAACGCGATGACATCGGTCCTGATGATCGACGACGACCGAGAGCTGACCGCCCTGCTGAAGGATTACCTCGAGGTCGAGGGTTTCGACGTCGCCGTGGCCCATGACGGCGAGCGCGTGCTGGGCCGCATCGTCGATACCAAGGCCGAGATCGTCGTGCTGGACATCATGATGCCCAAGGTCGACGGGCTGGACGTGCTGCGCCGGATCCGCAGCGAAAGCCCGATCCCGGTCCTGATGCTGACCGCGCGCGGCAACGAGAAGGACAGGATCCATGGCCTCGATCTCGGCGCCGACGATTACATGGCCAAGCCCTGCTCGCCGGGCGAACTGGCGGCCCGCATCCGGGCGATCCTGCGCCGCGCGGGCGCCTTGCGGAACGAGGCCCAGCCCGACCTTTCCGCCGGTGCCCTGGCACTCGACACGATGCGCAGGCTGGCGCGGTGGCAAGGTGAAGCCGTCTCGCTGACCGGGATGGAGTTCAACCTGCTGGAAGTGCTGGCGCAGCGGATCGGCCGCCCCGTCAGCCGCGCCGAGCTGTCGCAGCTGGGTCTCGGGCGCCCGCTGGCCCCCTATGACCGGGCGGTCGATGTCCATGTCTCGGCGATCAGGCGCAAACTCGGCAATTTCGACGATGGCCGTTCGCCCATCCTGAACGTGCGCGGCGTCGGCTATCAGCTGATCCCGGAGTAAGCCATGCTGCTGCGCGTCTTCGGCTACATCTGGGGAAGCCTGCTGCTGACCATGCTGCTGTTTGTCGGCCTGGTTTCGGGGCTCGACATGAGCGCGCCCGAGGGCGCCATGCGGCGCATGGACCGGGAGCTGATGCAACGGGATCTGGTCTTCCTGGCGCAGACCGACTCCGTCGCTGCCGCGCAAAGCCATTGGCAGCGGGTCGCCGCGCAGCACCCGGATCTGGCGGTCCGCTTCCTGGACGCCTGTGCCGGCGACACCGCCGAGGCCTGCATCGAGGTCGCCTTTGCCAACAACAGCAACGCGGCCGTCGATGCGGTCCCCTTTCTGCTGCCGCTTCTGGTCGGGGCCGCGGTCAGCGCCCTGGGGGCGATCGCGCTGTCGCAATGGCTGACCCGCCCGCTGCGCACCGTCAGCAGTGCCCTGCAGCAGCTGTCGGAAGGGCAGCTGAACACCCGGATCAGGGACCGGCTGCAGACAGGCACGGGCGAGGTCGCCCGGCTCGCCGCCTCGTTCGATCATGCCGCCGAACGCCTGCAGGAGCTGACGGAAAGCCGTCAGCGCCTGTTTCACGACGTCTCGCACGAAATCAGGTCGCCGCTGGCACGATTGAGGGCAGCGGTCGCCCTGCTGGAACTGCGGCCCGAACGGCTGCCCGAGATGCAGCAGAAGATGGAAACCGATATCACGCGGCTCGACCAACTGGTTGACGGGATCCTGACCCTGGCGCGTTTCGAGGCCTATCAGACCGAGCCCGAGGTCGAAGCCTTGGATCTCGCGGATATCCTGGAGCCGATCCTCTCGGACGCGACCTTCGAAGGCGAACAACGCGGGATCCGTGTGGCCTATGACGGCCCGGACAGCCTGCCGATGAACGGGCACGCCGAAATGCTGCACCGCGCCTTCGAGAATGTCGTCCGCAACGCGCTGGCCTACTCGCCCGATCACGGCACGATTGCCGTCTGGTGCCACGCGACCGAACGGTCACTTGTCGTCGAGGTCAGGGATTCCGGTCCCGGCGTTGCCGAAGCGGAACTGTCGTCCCTGTTCCAGCCCTTCGTCCGGGGCGCGAATGCCATGACCGGCCAGGGCATGGGCCTGGGTCTGGCCATCGCCGCAACGGCGGTGTCGTTCCACGGCGGCCGCATCGAAGCGCTGAACGCCAGCCCGACCGGCCTTGTCATTCGGGCCACTCTGCCGGCCTCTGCCTGAGCCAGGTTGCTCCCCCGAGCGGCAACGGCGCGCATGCTGGACAGACGGGTGATTTCCCCCATACTCTTTCAACCATGACGATTATTTCGGTTTCGACCTCCGATCTGTGTACCCGTGCCCGTGTCTCGGCTTTTCAGGCCACGGTGGCGCCGCTCTGCCGGCTGGAATTCACCCCCGACGACCCCGAGAGTTTCAGCTCGGCCACCGCGGTCGGCCTGATGCCCGAGGCCACGCTTGCCTGGGGCCGCCATTCGCCTTGCCGGGCCGAGCGGACGGCGGAGCTGGCGGCAGGCGGTTCGGACAATGTGATGATCCACTTCCTGCGCCACGGCGCCTTTGTGATGAAACAGCAGGGCGGCAGCGAGGTGATCTGCGAGCCCGGACACCTCTATGTCGACCCCAACGAAATCGCCGGAACCTCGCGCTTTCTCGCCGACGGGACCGAGGCTTTTTACATCTCGCTGCCCCGCACGTTGGTCCGGGGTCTGCGCGGGATCAACGACCACCTGCGCCAGCGCCTCGACATGACGCCGGAATGGCGGCTCTTGCAGCGCTACGGCGAGGCGCTCTTTGCGGAGCTGGACGCGCTGACGCCTGAGCAGATCGCGCTGTCGTCGCGCCATCTGCACGATCTCGCCGTCTCGGCCTTCGGCGCCCGCGATCCGGGGCCGCTGCCCGGCACGATGGCCGCGCGGCTGCGGCTGATCAAGGACGATATCGCCGCGCTTCTGGCGCAGCACGACCTCTCGCCGGCTCTGG
Organism: Pararhodobacter sp.; assembly: GCF_034676075.1. Lineage (GTDB taxonomy): Bacteria > Pseudomonadota > Alphaproteobacteria > Rhodobacterales > Rhodobacteraceae > Pararhodobacter. Next base: position 23,892 of record NZ_JAUCCQ010000029.1, read on the forward strand.
TCGCCGCGCGGCACGGGATCTCGACGCGCTACCTGCGGATGATGTTCGCCGAAGAAAAGTCGAGCTTTCGCGCTCATGTGCTGGACGAGCGGCTGCGACTGGCCCACGCCCTCCTTTCAGTGCCCGAGGCCGCGGACCGGGCGATTTCGGACATCGCCGGGGCGGCGGGCTTCTCGGACCTGTCGTGGTTCAACCTCAGCTACCGACGCCGCTTCGGCCAGACCCCGCGCGAGACCCGGGCCGAGGCGATGCTGGCCGCGATCCGACACACGACCGGCTGAACCGGGGTCTCCCCGCGATCACATCCGCGCCAGAACCGGCGTGCAACCGCATCCTCCTGCCGCCGAACCCGCGTTCCTTCCGCCCTGCCCAAGACAGGCGCACCCGCCGTGGCTAGCGTCCGGTCGTCAGCAAGGGATGGCTCCAGATGCCTATGACTTCGATCGACAATGCGCCGAACCCGGCGCGCGCCCCGGGCTTCCGGACGGGGATCGGCCGTCAGGCCCTTGGATGACGGCACCGCCCTCCTCTCCCCCGGCGGCGCCGGTCCTGGGCCTGCTCGCCCGTCTCGGCGGGCCGCATCGGCGCGGGCGGCAATTCGGCTCGCAGGGATGGCCACGGCCGCTGGAACCCGCGCTGCCGGAGGCGCAGCTGCCATCCCTTCGCGCCCGCCTTGCCCCGGTGCTCGCACGGTTGAACGCCGACCGGCAGGCGTGGGTCGCCCGGACCGAGCGCGAGCTGCGGCTCGCGGCCGGTCTGGCCGCCCTCGCCGGTTTGGTGCTTGGCTGGAGCATGGGCGGATTGCCTCTCGGCCTGGCGCTGATGCTCGGCGGCGCGGCTTTCGCGCTCCTCTTGCTGATGGGCCGGGTCCAGGGCAGCCCGCGCACGGCGACCAAACACGCCATCGTCGGGGCGCTGGCGCCCGAGCTGACCGGCCTCACCTCGGTTCCCCCCGATGCGCGCGCGGCGCTTTTCACCCCAGCAAAGCTCGAGGGCTGGCGCCTTGCCCGCCCTTTCCACAACGTCACCGTGGACGAGTGCCTGACCGGCGAGCGGGAGGGCTATCACGCCCGGGTCGCCCGCATCGGCCTCTATATCGGCAACGCAAACAACCGCGAGGCCGAGGTCGGGGGCGGGCTTTGCCTCGTCGCTGTCGAGCTGACGGCGGGCGACGACCATGACGGCACACCGACCCTCGTGATCCCCACCGATGCCGCCCGTGCCCTGCGTGCGGCGGCGCTGTCCCCAAGACCGCCGCAGATCGCCACGGGAGACGCCGATTTCGACGCGCGTTATCACGTATTTGGCGATGCGGCGTCCCTTGGCGCGCAAGCCCGCGCGGCTTTCGCGGCGCTGGAGGCCGTGACCCGCGCCGACCCGACCTGCACCCGAGAAGTCCCGCCGGGCACCGGTCTGCGCCCCTTCGTGATCCTGCGCCCGGGCCGGGTGACCGTGCTGACCCCGCTTGCGCTTTTCGACGGCGCCTTCGACCCGCCGCCCGTCTGGCAGTCGCTCGACGCCGATACCCTGATCCCGCACTTCGCCTCGGACCTGCTGGCCCTGGACCAGCATCTGACGGCGGCCCTCGCCCTGACGAAAGGACTTTCCCGATGATCCGCCCCCTGCGCCTGCTGACCGGGCTCGCCCTCGCCGCAAGCCTTGCCCATCCAGCCCTGGCCGAGCGGGTTTCGGTCCTCGTCTTCGACGCCTCGGGCTCGATGTGGAACCGGGTGGAGGGCGACCTGAGCCGGATCGAGGTTGCCCGGGACGTGATGGGCGAGTATTTCGCCAGCCGCGACGGCGCTGTGCCGCTGTCGGTGATCGCCTATGGCCACAACCGGCGGGGCGATTGCCGCGACATCGAGGTCGTGGCGCCGATGGGTCAGGGCTCGCCCGATGCGCTGGAGCGGCGGTTGCGCGGGCTGATGCCGCGCGGCATGACGCCCCTGACCGACAGCCTGGCGCTGGCCCGCGCTCAGATCCCGCCCACGGCCGAAGCGGCCGACATCATCCTCGTCACCGACGGGCTCGAGACTTGCGAGGGCGACCCCTGCGCGCTGGCCGCGAGCCTCGCCGCCGAGGGGATCGAGATTCGCGCCCATGTGGTGGGGTTCGGTCTCAGCCGGGCCGAGCTGGAGGGGCTGTCGTGCATCACCGAACAGACCGGCGGAATGATGTTCGACACCAATTCCGGCGCCGAACTGGCCGCGGCCCTGCAACAAGTCAGCGCCGCCGAGCCAGCGCCACCCGCCCCGCCGCCCACGCCGGAACCCGAACCCGCCGCGGCCTTCGATCTGGGCGACCGGGCCGAGGCCGGGTTCGCCTACCGCATCCGCTGGAACGGCGAGGCCACGTTTGTCGATTACATCGGCTTCGTCCCGCAGGGCGGCACCGACATGACGGCCGCGATCAGCTACCAGACGATCGGCGGGACCGGCGCCGCACCCAACAACCCCGTGACCCGCACCGCGCCGACCGAGCCGGGGATGTATGACCTCGTGCTGGTGACCGCCCGCGCCGGGATCATCGCCCGCCAGGCGGTCGAGGTCGTGGCGCCGCATCTGGGCTTCGAGGCCATCGGCTCGGTCGAGCCGGGCGCGCGGGTGGTCTTCACCTTCCGCGGCCCCGAACGGGTCGAGGAACGCATCGTCATCGCCCGCCCCGGGGATCCGCCCAACGCCCAGATCGGCGACTGGGGCTATGCACTGCACAAGAACGGCACCATCCGCCTGACAGTGCCCGACCAACCCGGCGACTATGAAATACGTTATCTGAACCGGGGACGGACCGAGATCCTCTTCTCGCGGCGCTTCGGCGTCGGCATTCCCTTCGCGGATGAAGACCTGACCAGCGCCTCCGACCTCGCCGCTGCGGCTTTTGCCGCAACCCAGGGCGACGCCGATCAGGACGCCATCGCCGCAATACCGGCCACCTTCCGCCTGCCCGCGGGCGTGCCCGACAGCCCGGTCAGCTGGGACGGCATCCCCCTCGACCCGGACATGGCGCCCGAGGCCTGGGCACCGACGGAGACCGGCCGCGTCGTCTCGGGCCTGTTCGAACCGGGTCGCTGGCGCATCAGCGCCCGGGCGCCGGGCGAGGTGGTCTATTCGGCCGAGGTGACGATCTTTCCGGGCCAAGCCAATGACGTGACCCTGACAATGGTGGACGAGGCGTCGGACGGCGCACTGGTCGGCGGATGGATCGTCTGGGCGATTCCCCCGCGCGACATCGACGAAGCGCCGATGGACATGGCGCATCTGACGCTGCGGCTCAACGATGAACGGCAGGATTACATCGGCAGCGTGACCCCCCGTCGCGGCATGGGACCCGACGCGATACCGGGAGAGCTGCTGTCGGTGGTCGTGGAATTCGGCGATCTCTTCATCGAGTTCGCGCAGCCGCGCATCACGCCCGAGCCCCTGCGTCTGGCCTTGTCGCCGCAGGGCGCGGGCTTCGTCGGCACCCTCTTTGCCGGCGCCGAGGAATTGCCGGTGGCCTATTGGCCAGAGGACGCGCCGCTGGATCTGCCACTCTGGCGCGACGCGGCCTTCGGACCCGGGACGCCAAACGACAGCGACCGCTTTGCGATCGCCCATCGCTGCACCGAACCGACCTGCGCGCTGGTGATCGACGGGCTGGCGGTGACGCTGGAACAGGGCTGGTCACTCACCGCGCCTGCCTGGGTCGGCGCAACCGGCGGGGCGCATCCGCTCGACGCGCCACGGGTCCATTTCTTCGGCCCGGATAACGCGAGCCTGCACCTCAACCCGCATCAATGGCTGGTCAGCAACGGCCCCTGCATGCAGACGGACGCCGGGGCGCTCTGCCTCTTCCACGACAGCCCGCCGCACGCCGCTGCGGCCGCCGTGCCCCTGTCGATGTCGCTGCGGCTTGTCGATCGCGCCACGGCTCCGGCAGCATCGCAGCCCGCCAAAGACCCGGGGAGGCAATCAGCGACGCCCGCGCCCGGCCGCGGCCTTGTCCCCGTCGAGCTGCCCGAAGGGTTGAGCCCCGAGGCCCTGCTCGAGCGTCTCCTGCCCGGCCTGACCACGGAGTAACCTGATGACACACCTTATCTTTCCCCGCCTCGCCTTGGCGATTGCCTGCATCGCGCTCTTGCCCCTGCCGATAGCGGCACAGGATCTGCCGCGGATCACCAGTGGTGTGACCCGAACCGATGCCGATGGGCTGATCGTCGCGACCTGCCGACAGGGTGAGGGCTGTCACTGCTATCAATCGGCGCATTCGTTGGCGACGCTGGCGACCCAAACGGACGTTACGCCGCCTCCGGGCATCGACGCTCCCATCCTGGTCAGCACCGGGGACCGGCTCTATTGGAGCGCGGAGAGCGGCCATGCCGTGGATCTGGTCTATGGCGGCGACGGTCTTTGCGATCCCCAGGTCTTTCCCGAGGCCGAGACGGGGCTGCCCCGCAACGGCGACTGGGCGATGACGATCACCGGGCACAGCCTGTCGGGATGCCCCGATCAGGTGGCGGCAGCCATCGGCGGTGATATCGGCATCGGCCGGACCGAGCGTCGCGCCATCACCTGGCCCCGGCCCTTCTCGATGGCGCCGCTCACCGCCGACAATCCCGCTGCCGGCCCCTGGATCGACCAGGGCGGCGGTGTCTGGAGCACCGAGGTGCTGAACACCGGCGGTGCCATGGGCGCCAACGCCCGGGTGACGATGACGGCGCGCATCCTGAGCCCGGTCGAGATCGCGGTGACGAGTGTCTTCTCGACCGACGCGCTGGCGATCATCACCGGCCAGACCTGCCGGTCGACGACGGAAGCAAGGCTTCGTCGTCAGGGCTGAGGGCACGGAGGGAAGACGGTCGTCGCCACACCTCCCCCGCGGGCCCGGCGGCTGCAGCCATGGCTGTCGTCGGCCCGCAGCCCTCGCGTCGCGGGGCCTCAGCCCGATCCGGCCGTCTCATCCCACCGCGAGGATCGAGTAGTCCGGGCTGCCCTGCCAGACCAGATCCCACGAAGCCCCGGGTCGCACACTCTGGATCGCGCGGGGCTCGAAGCAGACCAGGCAGTTCCCTCCTGGTCCGGGGGCCCGGACCGAGGGATAGATCAGCCCCCGTGAGCCCCCGCGCTGCAGGTGCTGCGCCAGGGCCTGACCCTCGGGGTAGCCGATCTCGGGATCGGGGTGCAGCGCCGGATGCTCGGGCTCATCGGTGAGGTCGTCGAACACACCGATGAAATCGGCCAGCAATTCGACATAGCGGGCGCTGTCCTCATAGCAGCCGGTGAAGCCCAGCTCGCGCGTGCGGTGCCAGGCGACCTCGGAGACCGAGACCATCACGTCCCAGGCGCAATACCAGGCGCCGCGCGCGTCGGTGTTGAAGCGGTTGCCGCCCGCCCTTGTATAGGTGAAGGCCGCGTTGATGTGACTGTCGCCGTAAAGCCGCAAGTCGCGGCTGCGGCGCTGCCAGGCCAGTTCGCGCGGGTCGAGATGCGGGTTGCGGCCGCGTTCGGCCAACAGGCGCCCGCTGGTCATCCCCTCGATCTCGGCCAGGATGGCCAACTCGTCGTCGCTGTCGACCAGACCGCGCAGCGCGGGCGGTTTGTGGTAGGTGGCGGGCAAGAGGCGAACGAGACCGCGGTCGGAAATCCCGGTCTGCCTCATGCACCGCCCCTGAGCGCGTCGAGATAGGTGCGGATGGCCAGGATCTGCGGCAAGCCCCCCTCGATGGCGGTATCGACCGGGCGCAGGCCGCCGAACAGCGGGCCGGTATTCGGCCGGGAGAACCAGCCCCGCGCCAGCGGCTCGGAGAAATAGAGCTCCAGCGATTTGTAGATGCCGATGACAGCGCTGAGCCGCAGCAGCTGATCCTTGGTCAGTTCCCCGGTAAAATCTGGCTTGCGGGCGCGTTTCCAGGTGCTTTCGGACATGTCGGCCAGCGCCGCGGCCTCTTTCAGGCTCAGCGCCCAGGCATCGACGATCCGCGCATAGGCCTTGAGCGCGATGGCGTTCACCTGGACAGGCTGGCGGATTCTGGCGGCAACGGGCATCTTGGCTCTCCTTTGGGCTCAAGATAGGTCATATGGCCGCAATGTAAAGTCCATATGAACCAATCGACCGCGCGCATCCAAGCGAAAAGGGGCGGTTTGTCCCCCGCCCCTGTCGTGTCCATGACCGCAATGACGGATCAGACCTTCTTCTTCACCGCCTCATAGGCGTGTTTCTCGTGCCGCCAGCCAAGAATCACGGCGGCGACGATGGCGGCCAGGCACAGACCCAGCCAGACGCCCTCGACACTGCCGTAGCCGGTGAAGATGGCCCCGGTGATCCCGTCCCAGGTATTGGCTTCAAAAGGCGCTTCCATAGGGGGTTTCCTTTCCTGTTGCTTGGGGGACCGGCAGAGGTTCCCGCCGGTCCGGTTGCCTTATTCCGCCGGGCTGACCGAGGCGTTGATCCCCTCGGGATAGGCCCGCGACGGAACCTTGACGGCATCGAGGCCCAGGATCTCGACCTCGGGCGGGACCCGGAGTTGGCCGGTGACCTTCAGGATCAGCGACACCACATAGCCCGGGACGAAGCCCAAAAGGCCCATCGTCACCGCGCCAACCAGCTGACCCAGGAACGAGGTGGTCGCGACATCCTCGCCCGCCAGCGCCGGATAGCCCTGCGCGGCGATACCGACGGCCAGGAGGCCCCACATGCCGAGGAACCCGTGCACCGCAAAGGCGCCGACCGCGTCGTCGATCCCCCGCCGTTCGAGGAACGAGGCGACGAAGGGCATGGCCGAGGCGCCGATAAAGCCGATGGCGAAGGCCATGGGCGGATACCAGACATCAAGCCCCGCCGCGCAGGAGATGATCCCGCCAAGCGCGCCGGACATCATCCAGAAGGGATCGCGCGTCACCATCCAGGCGCCGATGATGCCGCCTGCAAAGCCCATGATCGTGTTGAAGGTCATGCCCGACAGCGTCATCGGCGTCCCGTAGATCGTGGCGCCCATGGTGGTGGACCAGCTCCAGGCCTCGCCCGGGACGATGACGCAGGCCATCAGGAAGCCCCAGAAACCGGCGATGATCAGCATGAGCCCGATCAGCGTCATCGGCATGGAATGCCCGGCGATCTGGTTGGCCGAGCCGTCCGGGTTGAACTTGCCCACGCGCGGCCCGAGGTTCAGCAAGACGCCCAGCGTGAAGAAGCCCGCGATCATGTGCACGACCCCCGCGGCGCCGAAATCGTGGTAGCCCCATTCGGTGACCAGCCAGCCGTCCGCATGCCAGCCCCAGGCGGCGGCCAGGATCCAGATGAAGGCGCCCAGCACGATGGCGAGGACCACAAAGCCGGTCAGGCGGATCCGCTCGATCAGAGCACCCGACAGGATCGAGGCGGTGGTCGCGGCAAAGAGGACGAAGGCGCCGAAGAACACCCCCGAGGATTTGTCATCGAGGTTCGGCCCCATGAAGGCCGACCAGGGCGCCGCGATGTCGGTCGCATAGCCGAAGCCCGAGATGCCCATCGCGCCCTCGGACCCGGTAAGGCCCGTGGGGAACGCCCAATAGACCCACCAGCCGATGAAATAGAAGAAGGGCACGATCATCGCAAAGGCGAGGATGTTCTTGATCCCCGAGGCCAGCGCGTTCTTCGACCGCGAGGCGCCCATTTCATAGGCCAGGAACCCGGCATGGATCAGCACCATGAGCGGGATCGAGAGGAAGTAATAGGTTTCGGCAAAGATCGTGTTGGTTGCGGCCGCGCTCGCCTGCAACTGGGCGACCGCTTCGGCCAAGGTTGAGATGTCCGTTTCCACGTGTGGCTCCCTGTCTCCAAAAGACGGCATGTCATCCAGCGTGTCGGGTTTTTGGTCTGCACCAATTCCGGGAATTGGCTCACTGGACCCTTTCACTCAGGCCTCACGATCACCGTGGGTCAATTATTTTTCTTACGAAGGGGTGCCCGCAGTGCGCTTTCCCGGGGATTCCGGCAAGGATCGGAAAAGGTGCTGAAGAAATATGCGTTCAAGCCCGATATCCAGCAAAATAAGGACAAGTCAGCGGGACAAACTCAGCCGCTGCGGCAGGGCATCGGGTGAGTCGCGCCTCCATGGCCGCAACGCGCGGTTGGCCGCTCCGGGCAGTCCGGAAGGTTCGGCCTGACGTAGGGAGGGGGTGTACCAATTGGACCGGATGGAAAAATCCACCCAGGTGCCAGATCGAAAAACGGGCCGCCTCCGGTCAGGAAGCGGCCCTGTGCGTGCCGGGACTCGAAGGGCTCAGCCGCGACTGTCCAGTCGTCCGGCGATCGTGTCCAGCGCGTGCCACAGGCTTTCCGCCGCCGAGCGCATGCCCCAGATCCCCAGCCGATCCTCGGCCCGGCGCAGGACATAGGTTCCCAGATGCTCGATCGGGCTGCGCGTGGCGCTGCCCGGGCCGAACCGCGCCTGGTCGATGTTCGCCGCGCGTTCGAGGAAGCGCTCGATGGGCGCGGCACCGGCCGAGGAGGCGATCTCGATTAGCACCCAGCCGTCGGTCTGTTCGGTGATCGAGGCGCCGGGCACCTTCTTCACCAGCGTTGCCGCGACATCCGTCTCGGCCGCACCGGGCAACTCCACCAGCCATTGCCCGGGGCCGGTCCAGATAAGCGTCAGGCCATCGGCGGCCTGCCAGCGGCCCGGCCCCGGCAGGTCCAGCGCGGGCGGCGGGGTGTCGCGGCGGAGCGCCAGCGAGGCCAGGCCGCACTCCGGCGTCTCGGTCAGGGTCAGCGCACCATGGGTCACGCGGCGCGGCGTGGCGGCGCCCAGGGCGCAGAGGGGGGACAGATCAGGCACGCAGGCGCCCTCCTTCGGGATCGACGAAATGGCTGGGGACGACGCGGACCGCGACCTCGCTGCCCTGCAACGGGTTGGCGGCGGCGATCACCTCGCCCATCCGGTTGGCACCATCTTCCAGAAACGCCAGCCCGATGGAGGAGCCGACATGCGGCGAATAGGCGGCCGAGGTGATCCAGCCCTGATCATGGGCCAGATCGCGTGGCGCGCCCTGAGCGAACAGATGCGAGCCCGGCACGACGGTATCCGTCGCATTGACGGGTTGCAGCCCGACGAGCAGGCGCTTTTCCGCCGCCAGCCCCTCGCGCCGGGACATGATGTTGCCGATCGCATCCTTCTTCGACGAGACCATCTTGCCCAGACCGATCATCTGGCCGGTGGTCTGGCCATTGAGTTCCGCCCCGGCGGCATGACCCTTCTCGATCCTGAGCACCCCCAGCGCCTCGGTCCCGTAGGGCGTGGCGCCGAGGTCGGCACCCGCCTCCATCAGCCGGGCCATCAGCGCATGGCCATAGCGCGCGGGCACCGCCAGCTCATAGGCCAGTTCCCCCGAGAACGAGATACGGAAAAGCCGCGCGCGGAGCCCGCCGCAGATGGTCAGCGGCGCGCAAGCCATGAAAGGAAACGCTTCGTTCGACAGGTCGAAACCGTCGACCAGCCGGGACAGGAGTTCCCGCGACTTCGGCCCCGCCACGGCGATCTGCGCCCAGGCGTCGGTGGTGGAAATCAGCTGCACATCCAGCTCGGGCCAGAGGCATTGCCGGGCGAATTCCATGTTCCGGTACACCGGCCCGGCATTGGCGGTCGTCGTGGTCACAACGTAATGATCCTCGGCCAGACGGGCACAGGTGCCGTCGTCATAGGCCGAGCCATCCTCGCGCAGCATGAGGCCATAGCGCACCATGCCGACCTTCAGGCTCGCCATCGCATTGGCATAGAGCCGGTCGAGGAAGAGCGTCGCATCGGCCCCCTGCACATCGACCTTGCCCAGCGTCGTCACATCGCACAGACCCACGCCCGCGCGGACCGCCAGAACCTCACGGTCGACGGAATGGCGCCAGTGGGTTTCGCCCGGGCGGACGAAATACTGCGCGCGCATCCAGGGGCCGACCTCGACGAAGGTGGCGCCGTTCGCCTTGGCCCAGTGGTGGGTCGGCGTCAGGCGACGGGGGCGGAAATGCGCGCCGGTATCGCCGCCGCCCAGCACGCCCATCGAGACGCCGGTATAGGGCGGGCGGAAGATGGTGGTGCCGGTCTGCGGGATGGTCTTGCCGGTCAGTTCCGCCATCACCGCCAGCGCGGTGACATTGGCGGTCTTGCCCTGATCGGTGGCCATGCCCAACGTGGTCCAGCGCTTCAGATGCTCGACCGGGCGCATGTTCTCCTTATGCGCGAGGGCAATGTCCTTGACGGTCACGTCGTTCTGGAAATCGACCCAGGCGCGGCGCTTGCCCGGCACATGCCAGATCGGCGCGGTGTTGTCCTGGCGCGCCTCGGCTTGCGGCAGGGGCAGCGCGGGCGCCGTGAGGCCCAGCTCCGCCAGCGCCTCGGTCGCGGCGCGCAGGCCATCGGCCAGCGCCTCGGCCGTGCTGCCCTTTCCGCCGCAGGCGCCCGCGGGGATCAATCCGCCCGGACCGCCCTGCCCCGGTACGAAGGCCAGACTCCGCTCGTCCCAGACCGGCCGCCCGCGATGGTGCGAGGCGAGATGCACGTTCGGGTTCCACCCGCCGGCAACCCCCAGCGCGCCCACTTGCAACGTATCGCTACCGCGCGAGGTCCGTACGGTGATCGAATGCAGGCCCAGCCGCCCCTGGGTGCCCACCACCTCGGCCTCGGGCAACAGGCGGTAGTCGCCCTGACGCTCGACCCCGCGGCGGGCGTCGATCACCGCAGCGACCGGCACACCCCTGGCCATCAGGTCCAGCGCGGTGCGGTGACCATCGTCGTTGTTGGTGAAGATCGCCACGGGCGCCGAGGTCCCCGGGCCGGTCGCCCAGCGGTTGGCATAAGCGCGCATGGCGCCTGCCAGCATGATGCCCGGACGGTCATTGTCGGCGAAGGGGATGTGCCGCTCGGTCGCGCCTGCCGCCAGCACCGCGCGCTTGGCCACGATCCGCCAAAGGGTCTGGCGCACCGCGCCGCCGGGCGTGGGCAGGTGATCCGAAACCCGCTCGACCGCACCATAGATCCCGTGGTCATAGACCCCGAAGATGACGGTGCGGGTCAGGATCCGGACATTCGGCAGGCTTTCCAGTTCGGCCTTCACCGCCTCGATCCACTCGGTCGCCGGCGCGCCGTCCAGCAGGTCGCTTTCCGCCAGCAGCCGCCCGCCCAGACGGAAATCCTCGTCCGCCAGGATCACCTTGGCGCCCGCCCGACCCGCGGCCAGCGCCGCCGCCAGACCCGCGGGACCGGCGCCGATCACCAAGAGGTCGGCGTGCAGATAGCCGCGGTCATAGGCGTCGGGATCGGGCAGTTCGGACAACTCGCCCAGCCCCGCCGCCCGGCGGATCGCCGGTTCATAGAGCTTTTCCCAGAAGGCGCGCGGCCACATGAAGGTCTTGTAATAGAACCCCGCCGCGAAGAAGGGCGACAGCAGGTCGTTCACCGCCAGCAGGTCGAAGTTCAGCGGCCCCACATGGTTCTGCGAGCGGGCGACGAGGCCGTCGTAAAGCTCGGCCATGGTGGCGCGGGTATTGGGCTCGGCCCGCGCGCCCTCGCGCAACGTGACCAGGGCGTTGGGTTCCTCGGACCCCGCCGCGACGATGCCGCGCGGCCGGTGATATTTGAAACTGCGTCCGACCAGCTGCACACCATTGGCCAGAAGCGCCGAGGCCAGCGTATCGCCGGGGTGCCCCTGATAGCGCTTGCCGTTGAAGGTGAAGTGGATCGTCTGGTTGCGGTCGATCATCCCGCCGGAAAGCCGGTTCATGCCGTCGCTCCCTTGCGCGCCAGAGACACGTCGCGGGCCAGTTCCGCGCCCAGAATTTCGTGCGTCAGCGTGTTGCGCGTCACCACCAGCCAGGACCGGTCGCCCTGTTCGTGGAACCACAGCTCGCGGTGAACCCCGGCCGGGTTGTCGCGCAGATAGACATACTCGGCCAGTTCCGCCTCATTGCCGCTGGTCGGACGGTCGATCAGCCGCGCGTCGCCGAGATAGGTGAATTCCTGCGCGTCGCGCAGGCCGAGAAGGGGGTGCGGGATCAGCATGGCAGCGCCCTCAATGCAGGTTGGGTTGGGCGCCGACGCCCTTTTCATCAATCACGCGGCCCTTCGCGAACCGGTCCAGCCGGTAGGCGGTGGCCGTCTCGTGCGGGGTATCGGTGGCCAGCAGATGGGCGAAGGCATAGCCCGAGGCAGGCGTCGCCTTGAACCCGCCATAGCACCAGCCCGCGTTCAGATAGAGCCCGTCCACCGGCGTCCGGTCGATAATCGGCGAGCCGTCCATCGACATGTCCATGACCCCGCCCCAGCTGCGCAGCAGACGCGCGCGCCCGATCCGGGGCATCAGGGCCATGCCGCCCTCGATCACATCCTCGACCACCGGCAGGTTGCCGCGTTGGGCATAGGAATTGTAGCCGTCGATATCGCCGCCAAAGACGAGACCGCCCTTGTCCGACTGGCTGACGTAGAAATGCCCGGCGCCGAAGGTGATGACCCCGTCAATCGCCGGTTTCAGCCCTTCCGAGACGAAGGCCTGCAGGACATGGCTCTCGATCGGCATGCGCAGCCCTGCCTGCGCCATCACGCGCGAGGTCGAGCCCGCGACCGCCACGCCGACCTTCTTTGCACGGATGGAGCCGCGGCTGGTCTCCACCCCCAGGATGCGGCCGTTCTCGATCTTCAGGCCGGTGACCTCGCAATTCTGGATGATGTCGACGCCGCGCAGATCGGCGGCGCGGGCATAGCCCCAGGCCACCCCGTCATGGCGCGCGGTCCCGGCCCGGCGTTGCAGCAGGCCGCCCTTGATCGGGAAGCGGGCGTTGTCGAAATTGAGCCAGGGATACATCTTGCGCACCCCCGCCTGGTCCAGCAATTCCGCCCCTGCCCCGGTCAGATGCATGGCGTTGCCGCGCCGACGGTAGGCGTCGCGCTGCGCGTCCGAATGATAGAGGTTCAGGATGCCGCGCTGGCTGACCATGGCGTTGAAATTGATCGACTGCTCCAGATTCTCCCACAGCTTCATCGAGAATTCGTAGAAGGGCTGGTTGCCGGGCAGCAGGTAGTTCGAGCGGATGATCGTCGTGTTCCGCCCGATGTTGCCGGACCCCAGCCAGCCCTTCTCCAGCACCGCCACCTTGCGGATGCCATAGACCTCGGCCAGGTAGAACGCGGTGGCGAGCCCATGCCCGCCGCCGCCAACGATCACCACGTCATACTCGGCCTGCGGATCGGGATCGCGCCACAGGGGCTTCCACCCCTTGTGGCCGGTCAGAGCCTCGGCAAATACCCGGAAACCGGAAAATCTCATCGGCGCGACTCCTTGGTTGGCACCGTCTGCATGGGGTCAGACTAGGGCTTCGGACGGGGTATTTCTTCCTTGATCCGGCCATTCTTTTCCGAAATCCTGCCATCATGAGTGTCAAGCGCATCGCCTTCGTCCTGATCGACGGATTCGCCCTGATGTCCACCGCCGCGGCGATGGAACCCTTGCGCGCGGCCAATCACCTGTCTGGTGAAAACCTCTATGATATCCGTATCTTCGCCCCGGATCCCGGGCCAGTCCGCGCCTCGCTCGGCAGCTGGTTCGAGGCCGAGGCCCTGCCCGCCGATCCCGCCGGTCTGGACATGGTCTTTGCCGTGGCCGGGGGCGATCCGCTGTCACCGCGCGACGCGCGGCTTTTCGACTGGCTCAAGCGCGTGGACCGGACCGGCGTGGCGCTTGGCGGGATCTCGGGCGGGGCGGCGATCCTGTGGCGGGCGGGGCTCCTGGATGGGCGGCGCTTCACCATCCACTGGCACCATATGGAGGCGATGCGGGCCGAAGCGCCGCGCGCGCTGATGGAGCAACGCCTCTTTGTCATCGACCGCGACCGCTACACCTGCGCGGGGGGCACCGCGCCCCTCGACATGATGCTGGCGATCATCGCGCGCGACCACGGCAGCCGCTTCGCCCGGCGCATCGCCGATTGGTTCATCCAGACCGAGATGCGCCCCGCCGATGCCCCGCAGCAGGGACGCGGCGGCCCGGGCCATGCCGCCCTGCCCGGTCCGGTCCGGGCGGCGCTGGAACTGATGGAGACCCATGTCGCCGACCCGCTGGACGTGGGCCAGATCGCCGCGCTGGTGGCCCTCTCGCCCCGCCAGTTGCAGCGCCATTTCACCGAGAGCCTGGGCGCCCCGGTGGCCGAGGTCTATCGCAACCTGCGGCTGGACGTGGCGCGCGATCTGGTGCGCCGTTCGTCCCTCAGAATGGGCGAGATCGCACTGATGGCCGGTTTCGCCAGTCAGGCGCATTTCTCGGAAGCCTTCCGCACCCGCTTCGGCCATCCGCCCCGCCGCGAGCGCGAGGGGGCCTCGTAGAACCCGACGGGAACGAGACAGGCACCTTCGTCTGGCTTCGACACCTTTTCGCGATGTCTTAACTGCAACGGTCACGAGCAATCTGCCTCATGAATCGCCCGAGCCCGCACCGACGACAGGGAATATGTCGACCCGTCCACCGCTTTGCCTTAGTAAAGAGGCCCAGGGGTTACTGGTAAACATGGTGGGATTGCGCAGGGCCGCTTGGCAGACGATGCCGAGCCTATCCGACCGCACCGACGCCGCCGGAAACACGATCGAAGAAGGGCGCGGGTTGCCAATGAAATCAAGTAGCCGCCAGCTTGGAAGCTTCGGATGCGCCGCGTCGTTCGAATAACCTATCTGCCCGCGGCGATTTCGATCGTTGTCGTCTTTCTGCTTTGGACCTCGGCCGAGTCGCAGAACCGTGCGGTGCATCAACAAGCCATGCGGCAGGAAGTCTTCGCGACGACCAGCGTGCTGCGCGCGCATATCGAAGGCACCTTGTCGTCGAATATCCAGCTCGTCCGCGGGCTGATCGCGACGCTCACCACCGAGCCGGACATGGATGCCGAGCGGTTCACCGAGTTGTCCTCAGCGCTGGCGGACCGCGATTCGCTGATCCGCAACCTCGCGGCCGCGCCCGACATGGTGATCCGCTACATCCATCCGCTGGAGGGGAACGCCTCTGCCATTGGCTTGGATTACATGGCGAATCCCACACAGCGCGAGGCCGCCATACGCGCTCGAGACAGCGGCGAGCTGGTTCTGGCGGGCCCGGTGAACCTGGTGCAGGGGGGCGTGGGCTTCGTCAGCCGTTTCCCCGTCTTCATCCCGGACGGCACCGACCAGGGCCGGTTCTGGGGGCTGGTCTCGGCGGTGATCGACGCCGACCGCTTCTACGCCGCAACCGGGCTCGTCGATGAGGACCTGACGATCAGCGTCGCCCTGCGCGGCGCGGATGCGAGCGGGCCGCGCGGGCCGGTTTTCTTCGGCGACGCCAGTGTCCTCGATCAGGATCCGGTGCAGATGCCGATCTCCCTGCCCTTCGGCAGCTGGCAGATCTCGGCCATTCCGCGCGGCGGCTGGCATCCGTCGCCGCCCAATCTCTGGACACTTCGGCTCTGGCTGCTGATGGGGGCCGGGCTGATCGTAATCCCCAGCCTGATGATGGGGCGGCTGCTGGACGAACGAGCGCGCAACGTCGGACGCCTGCAACAGGCCCTGCGCCGTCAGGGCGAGACGAACAGCCGCTATCAGAGCGTCTCGCGGATCAGCC
>NZ_JAUCCQ010000030.1:0-39118 GCF_034676075.1 Pararhodobacter sp.
CCCCCCCCCCCCCCCCCCCCCCCCCCCCCCCCCCCCCCCCCCCCCCCCCCCCATTCTGCGTCAGCCGAACACCCGCCGGAAGATCGTGTCGACGTGCTTGGTGTGGTACTCCATGTCGAACTTGGACTTGATCCCGTCGACGCCCAAAGCCGCCACCACATCCTTGTCGGCCAGCAGCTGTTCCTGGAAATCCACCCTGTCTTCCCAGACCTTGAGCGCGTTGCGCTGGACCATGACATAGGCGTCCTCGCGCGAGACACCGGCCTGGGTCAGCGCCAGCAGCACGCGCTGCGACATGACCAGCCCGGGGAATTTGTTCATGTTGTCGAGCATGTTCTGCGGGAAGACCAGCATCTTCTCCACGACACCCGCCAGCCGGTGCAGCGCGAAATCCAGCGTCACGGTGGCGTCGGGGCCGATGCCGCGCTCGACCGAGGAATGCGAGATGTCGCGCTCGTGCCAGAGCGCCACATTCTCCATCGCCGGGACGACGGTCATGCGCACCAGGCGCGCGAGGCCGGTGAGGTTCTCGGTCAGCACCGGGTTCTTCTTGTGCGGCATGGCCGACGAGCCCTTCTGGCCCATCGAGAAGAATTCCGCGCCTTCCAGCACTTCGGTGCGCTGCATGTGGCGGATTTCGATGGCGACGTTCTCGATCGAGGAGGCGATGACGCCCAGCGTGGCGAAGAACATCGCGTGGCGGTCGCGCGGGATCACCTGGGTCGAGATCGGTTCCGGCTTCAGGCCCATCTTGGCGCAGACATGCTCTTCCACCGCCGGGTCGATGTTGGCAAACGTCCCGACCGCGCCCGAGATGGCGCCGGTCGCCACTTCCTCCCGCGCCGCGCGCAGCCGGGCGAGGTTGCGGTCGAATTCGGCATAGAAGCGGGCGAAGGTCAGGCCCATGGTCGTGGGCTCGGCGTGGATCCCGTGCGAGCGGCCGACGCGCACGGTGTATTTATGCTCCATTGCCCGGGTCTTCAGCGCGGCCAGCACCCGCTGGACCCCGGCTTCCAGAAGATCCGCCGCGCGCACCAGCTGCACGTTGAGGCAGGTGTCCAGCACGTCGGACGAGGTCATGCCCTGATGCACGAAACGCGCCTCGTCGGAGCCGACATGCTCGGCCAGATGGGTCAGGAAGGCGATGACGTCATGCTTGGTGACGGCCTCGATCTCGTCGATGCGGGCCACGTCGAAATCGACGTTCTTGGCTTTCCAGACGGCCTCGGCGTTTTCCTTCGGGATCACCCCCAGGGCGGCCTGCGCGTCGCAGGCGTGCGCCTCGATCTCGTACCAGATCTTGAACTTGGTCTCGGGCGACCAGAGGGCGACCATCTCGGGGCGGGAATAGCGGGGGATCATCGGCAATCCTTCGGATCTGGCGGGGTTGGCGCCTGATAGACCCCGGGGCCGGGCCGTGCAAGCCTTGGCCGTTGCCCTTGGGGCAAGCATTGGCGGCAGGCGTTCAGCCTGCCGTCACGCCGCCATCGATGATGAGGCTGGCCCCGGTCACGAAATCCGAGGCCGAGGAGGCGAGGTAGAGCAGGCTGCCCTTGATCTCCGACGCCTCGGCCAGGCGTTTCATCGGCGTGTATTCGGCCATGCGGCGGGCGTCCTCTTCGCTCCGGGGGCGGCCCTTGGTGCGGAAGAAGCCCGGGCAGAGCGCATTCACCTGAATGCCGGATGTGGCGTATTCCAGCGCCAGTTCGCGGGTCAGGTTGACCACCGCGCCCTTGCTCGCGGCATAGGCCGGGCGCGGGAAGAGGCCCGCGGGCGCGACATGGCCCCACATCGAGGCGACGTTGACGATCTTGCCGCGGCCCTGCGGCACCATGGCGGACAGCGCCGCGCGGTTGGTGTGGAAAAGGCCGGTGAGGTTCACCTCCAGCGTCCGGCGCCAGTGGTCTTCGCTCATCTCATGCAGCCGGGCGCCGTTCGGGTCGGAGATCCCGGCATTGGCGACGCAGATGTCGAGCCCGCCGAACCGGGCGACGGCCTGCGCCACGGCGCTCTCGACCTGGGCGCGGTCGGTGACGTCGCCGGGCATCGCCAGCACCTGCATCCCGGCTGCGGTCATCTCCGCGGCGGTGGCGGCCAGATCCCAGGCCTCGCGGTCGAAGAGGACGACGCGGGCGCCGTTCTCGGCCAGTGCCTCGGCCATGGCGCGGCCGAGGCCCGCGGCGGCGCCGGTCACCAGCGCGGTCTTGCCCGCGACCGAGAAGATCGTGCTGATGGTCATGATCGGGTCCCTCAGGGCGTCAGGATGCGGGCGGCGAACCCGTCGAGCGAGGGCAGCACGATCTGCGCGCGGATCTCCTCGGGCTGGCTGGCGAAGCCCGCGGCATCGACGACGCCCGTGGTCACGCCGACGCAGAGCGCGCCTGCCTTGCGGCCCATGCGGATTTCGAGTTTCGGGTCGTCGCCGACGATGACCATCTCCTCGGGCCGGGCGCCTGTCAGGGCGCTGACGATCTCCAGACCCGCCGGTTCGGGCTTGCCGAAGACGGTGACGGGCACGCCCGTGGCATTGGTCAGCGCCGCGGCGATGGCGCCCGAGATGCCCAGAAGCCGCTTGCCGCCCGCCCCGGCGAAATAGGGCGCGACCGAGCCCGCGAAGGGCCTGGCGCCGTCCCAGACAGCCTGCACCACGGCTTCCACCTGTTCGGCGTTGAAATCCTTGCACCAGCCCAGAAGCACCGCGTCGACCTTGGGCGCGTGTTTCGTGGGGGCGATGACCTCGATGCCGGCTTCCTCGACCGGGACCGTGGTGCCCTCGGCCCCCATCACCATGATCCGGCTGTAGCCCATCGCCTTCAACGCGCGGGCTGCGACGGCGGCGGGGGTGAGGATATGGCCGGGGTCCAGCCTGAGCCCGGCCTCGGCCAGGATCGGGTAGTAATGCGCGGGCGGAAAGAAGGTGCCGTTGGTATAGGCCACGACCGGCAGGCCGCGCGCCCGGCACTCGGCCAGCGCCTCGACCGCGCCGGGGAGCGCGGTGTAGCGGCCGGTTTCCTTGTCCAGCATCGCCAGCGTGCCGTCGATGTCGAAGACCACGGCCTTGATGTTGTGCGGATGCATCAGCGCCCTCCGTTCAGTTCCAGTTTCAGGCCCGGCTTCTCGATCCGGATCGAGGTGAGGCCCTTGCGGGCGGTCAGTTCCTGCATCAGCGCCATCACCGGCCGGGTCTTCGGATCATAGCCACGCCGGGCGGGACCGGCGGCGCGCATGGCGTCGACCTGATCCGAGGGCATCACCGCGCGCAAGAGAAATTCCTCGTCGCTGTAGCCGCGACCGATGCGGGCGCGGAGGTCGTCGAGCGAGGCCATATGCGCCTCGTCCTCCAGTTCGCGGGCGCGTTTGGTGTCGCGGATCCGGGCCTCGACCGCGGCGTCCATCGGCATGGTGGGCTGGCCGAAGCGGCCCAGAACGTAGCGCGTGACCTCATCGGGGATGGTTTTGTAGCGCTCGCCCTGCATGACATTCATCAGGGCCATGGTGCCGACGACCTGCGAAAAGGGCGTGACCATGATCGGATAGCCGAGCTCGGCGCGGACCTGTTCGACCTCATCCAGCACCTTGGGCAGCAGGTCCAGCCGCCGGATCTCGGCCAGCTGGCGCTTCATGGTTCCCATCATACCGCCGGGCATCTGGTGGCGGAAATAGGCGCGGTCGAATTCGCCGGGCGCGCCGTGGACCAGCCCCTCGGCCTGCACCAGCGCCGCGATATAGGTGTCGTAGGCGGCGAGCGCCTCGTCATCCACATCGACGCTGAGGCCGAGGTCGCGCAGGTTCGACACGACCGCGCCGGTCCAGGGCTGGCCGGTGCCATTCGCCGCGCCCAAAGCCGAGGTGTGCAGCGTCGTGGCGCCCAGGGGTGCGGCCTCCAGATAGCTGAAGGGCGCGAGGCCGATGGTCGTGTGCGAGTGGAATTCGAGCGGCACGCTGCCCATCACCGCCTTCAGCGCCGGGATCAGGGTCCGGGCACGCTCGGGCGTGACCAGCCCGCCGGGGTCCTTCAGATAGAGCCGGTCGAACTGGCCCGAGGCGGTCAGCGTGCGTGCGGCTTCGGCGAAATGGGCGTCGTCGTGCAGCGGCGACAGGGTGAAGGTCAGCGCTGCGACAATCGCGCTGCCGCCCGCCCGGCGCGTGAGCCCCGCCATCCGCAGCATGGCGGGGGTGTTGTTCATCGGGTCCATGATGGCGAAACGGTCGATGCCGTTCTTCACCAGCAGGCGGAAGGCGAATTCCATCAGCTCGTCGGAGGCGATCTCCCACGAGATGAAGCGCATGCCGGTGGTCAGGAATTGCAGCGGCGTCGTCGGGCAGGCCTCGCGCATCAGGCGCAGGCGTTCCCAGGGGTCTTCCTTCTTGAAGCGCACCGCCACGCCCATATGGGTCGAGGCGAGGAAGTCGATGGCGTGGAAGCCCACCCGCTCCATCACCGGGGCGATCTGCAGCATCATCCCGGTGTGGAGCCCGGTCGCGCCCCAGTTCGATTGGTTGCCGTCCCTTAGCGTGGTGTCGACGATCTCGATGGTCATGAGCGGCCTCCCAGTGTCGGCAGCAGTGCGCCGAGGAAATTGGTGTCGACGCCGCCCGCGCGGAAGGCAGGGTCCGACAGGATCGCGCGGTGCAGGGGGGCGTTGGTGGTGACCCCCTCCAGCACGCAGACATCAAGGGCGGTCAGCATGCGGGCGATGGCCTCGTCGCGCGTCTCGCCCCAGGTGATCAGCTTCGCCACCATGGAATCGTAATAGGGCGGGATCATCGCCCCGGGCTGCATGTGCGTATCGACCCTGAGCCCCGGCACCGGCGGGAACCAGGCCTGTGTCACCCGCCCGGGCGAGGGCATGAAGTCGCGCGCCGGATCCTCGGCATTCAGGCGGCATTCGACGGCATGGCCGCTCAGGCGGATGTCGTCCTGGGTGAAGGGCAGGGGCCGGCCTTCGGCGATGGCGATCTGCAGCGCGATGAGGTCGAGGCCGGTGATCGCCTCGGTCACCGGATGTTCGACCTGCACGCGGGCGTTCATCTCCAGGAAGTAGAATTCGCCGCGGGGGACATCGACCAGGAATTCCACCGTCCCCAGCGAGCGGTAGCCGATGTGGCGGGCGTATCTGACGGCGGCCTCCAGCAGGCCCTGGCGCAGGGCGTCGGGCAGGTCGGGGGCGGGGGCCTCCTCGACCACTTTCTGATAGCGCCGCTGGACCGAGCAATCGCGCTCGCCCGCGTGCAGGACCGCGGTGCCGTCGCTGAGGATCTGAACCTCGACATGGCGGCCGACGGTGACGAAGCGTTCGAGATAGACGCGGGCATCGCCGAAGGCCGCTTCGGCCTCGGCCATGGCCAGATCCAGCTGGGCGGGCAGGGCGGCCGCGTCGTCCACGCGCTTCATGCCCTTGCCGCCGCCACCCGCCACCGCCTTGATCAGCAGGGGGAAGCCGATGGTCTCGGCCAGCGCGCTTGCGTCTTCAGGCGTCTCGACCGTGCCGCCCGGGACGACCGGCACGCCCGCCGCCAGAGCATGGGTGCGGGCGGTCAGCTTGTCGCCCACGGCGGACAGGTTGTCGGGGCTGGGGCCGATGAAGATCAGCCCTTCCTCGGCGCAGGCCTGCGCTAGGTCGCGGTTTTCCGACAGAAAACCATAGCCCGGATGGATCGCGTCGCAGCCGGTGCCCTTGGCGGCCTCGACGATCGTGCCGACCCGCAGGTAGCTTTCCTTGGACGGCGCCGGGCCCAGCACCACGGCGCGGGTGGCGAGGCGGGCGCCCAGCGAGTCGCGGTCGGCTTTCGACACGCCCAGCACCGTCTCGATGCCCAGCGCGCGGGCGGTGCGGATGATGCGCACGGCGATCTCGCCGCGGTTGGCGATGAAGAGGCGCTTGATTGTCGGCATGGGCTCAGGCCGGCTGGATGCGGATCAGCGTCTGGCCGTGTTCGACCAGCTCGCCGTTCGGCGCGGTGACTTCCAGCACCGTGCCGGCGATGCCTGCGGGGACCGAGTTCATCAGTTTCATCACCTCGATGATGCCGATGATCGTGTCGGCCTGCACCACGTCGCCGGGCTGCACGAAGGGGGCGGCCCCGGGGCGGGGGGCGTGCCAGAAGGTGCCGAGCAGCGGCGCCGGGATCTCGGACCCGCCGCCCGAGGCCACGACCGGGGCGGCGACGGCTTCGGCGGGCTTGGCCACCGGCGTGGGGACAGGGGCCGGAGCCGCTGCCGCTGCCGGGGCCGAGGCCCCGCGGCGGCGCAATTCCAGCTTCAGATCGCCCATTTCCAGTTTCAGTTCATCGAAATCCGAGCCGTCCACCAGCTTCAGGATCTCGTCGATATCGGCGCGCGTCAGCTCTGCCATGATGTCCTCCCGAGTTGGGGGGAGAGTGCCGTCGCTGGCCCCGCCCGGGCAATCCGGCACCGCGCGAGATTTCATCAGGTGAAACCTAAACCTGCGCCACCAGCTTCGCCCCGACCTCCGCCGCGGCCTCGGCCACCGGGCCGGAGAAGAGCGCCGCACCCTTCTCGCGGCCATGGACCCGGCGGGCCCAGGTGATGTTCAGCGTGCCCAGCACATGCTCGCCCGCGCGGATCGGCACGGCGAGCGACTCGCGCCCGTCGTCGATCTCGGCCCGTCCCCGGTCGAAATCGCCGCCGAAATCGGGGTCGCGCAGGCCATAGCCCTGCTGCCCCGTCTCGCCCAGCAGCCGCTCCAGATAGGCCGGGTCACGGGCACCCCGGTCGCCGGGATGGTCCGAGCGGCGCAGGCTGTCGAGGATCGCCTCGCGCACCGGGGACTCGCAGAAGGTCAGGAAGGCCCGCCCCGAGGCCGAGCGCAGCATGCTGACGCGAAAGCCCACCGGTCCCAACGGAATCTGGTCGAAATAGGCGCGGGACGCGTTGGTCTCGATCACTTCCATATGCGTGAGGCGGGGCACGGCCAGCACCGAGGGCCATTTGATCCGGGCCGACAATTGTTCGAGGATCGGCGAAGCAACCTCGACCAGCGCGAATTCGCGGTTCATGCGCCCGGCCAGTTCCACCAGCGAATAGCTGGGCAGATAGGCGTCGTCCGCCATCCGCTGCCAGACCATGCCCCCCTCGCGCAGCGTCCGGAGGATACGCAGAAGCGTGGCCTTGGGCAGCCCGGTCTCCCGGTGGAGGGCGTGCAGCGTGGCCGAACCCCGCGCTTGCAGCAACTGCAGCACCTCGAGCCCGCGGGCCAGCGCGCGGATGGATTTGACGGCGTCCGACATGCGGTCCCTTTGTCCTGCGGCGTGAGGCTAAGCGGGCGGCCGGGCGCAGGCAAGGGCTTGCCCCGGTCGCGGCGGCAGGGCAGCGTGCGGCCAACAGGGAGGGACGGATGGTCGAGCTTCACGAAGGGGGATGCGCCTGTGGCGCGGTGCGCTACCGGACACGGGGGATGCCCGAAAAGGCGGCGATCTGCCATTGCCGCTATTGCCAGCTGCGCACCGGTTCGGCCTTCGGCGTGTCGGTCTATTTCCGGGACGACGCGGTCGAGCTGCTGTCAGGCCAGCTGACCGACTACGTCTTCCGCACCGAATCCGACCGGGCCTTCTGCCAGCGCTTCTGCCCGGTCTGCGGCACCACGGTCTTCTGGATGCCCGAGGTCTTCCCGGGCCTGACCGGCGTCGCCGGGGGCACCTTTGACCCGCCGAGTTTCTGGTACGACATCCGGCGCGAGGTCTTCGCCCGGTCGCGGGCGGCGTTCGTGGCGCTGCCAGGGGTGACGGACAGCGCCGAGACTTCCAGCAGCCACCGGCCGGTGATCATTGAGCGGTCCTCGCTTGCCGGGGGCTGAGGCCGCGGTCAGGGGGCGGCCTGCAGGAGGCCGTTCTGCTCGACCAGCCGTCCGTCGCCCCGCGCGAGGTCGATCCCGGCAAGGAGCCGCAGGCGCAGCGTCTCGCCGGTCGCCTTGAACCCCAGGGCGCGGGCCAGTTCGGTGACCAGCTGGTCGGGCTCGGCGCCGAAATTCTGGCGGACCAGCAGCACGGCCCCGGCGGCGATCTCGTCCAGCGGCAGCATCTCGGGCTTGCGCAGGCTGGTCGATTGCACGGCGGCACGGTCGCGCAGATCGGGCAGGCGCCCCTCGACGGTCAGGAAATCGCCGTCGCGCCGGAGGCTGCCCTTGCGCAGCGCCAGATCGACCCCGGCGGCAACGGCGTCGCGGATGCGCCCGCCCGCCCGGGCCAGACCCCAGGCCTGGCGGATGCGGATCACCACCTCATCGAGGTGCACGGGCCCCTCGACGGTGACGATCTGTTCCGCCAGATCGGTCAGAATGCCGCGCGGTGCCTCGTGCAACTCACCCTGCACATGGGCGGGGCGCTGGACGCTGGCCTCGACATAGGGCCTGACGGCGCCCTCGGGCTCGGCGGTTTCCGCGCCGGTCGCGGGCTCGATGTCATAGAGCGTCCAGTCGCCGACGTCCTGCGTGGTGATGCGCAGCCCGGCACTGCCGGTGCCGGCCGGGCGGGCCTCGTCCTCGAGACGGGCGGCCTCGATGGCGGCGACGATGCGGTCCAGTTCCTGCTGCGGGCGCTGGAACCAGTCGGCGCTCCACAGGCGGTGGATGTGCCATCCGTGGCTTTCCAGCACCGATTGGCGCAGGCGGTCGCGGTCCCGGGCCGAGAGAGACTCGTGATAGGCCACGCCGTCGCATTCGATGCCGAGCAGGTATTTCCCCGGCCGTTCAGGGTCGGACACCGCAAGGTCGATGAAGAACCCGGCCAGACCGACCTGCCGGTGAACCCGGTAGCCCCGGGACTGCAGGGCATTGGCGACCTGTTCCTCGAACACGCTGTCATGGTCGCGGCCCGTGGCCTCGGCCATGGTCAGATGGCCGGTGCGGGCGAATTGCAGGAACAGGCGGAAGGCGAAGACGCCTTTGCGGGTCTGGGCGAAATCGGGCTCGATATCCTCGTCGGTCATCGAGGCGAAGACCTCGCAGCGCTGCTTGGCGCGGCTGATCAGCACGTTGAGCCGCCGCTCGCCCCCGTCCGAGCCAAGGGGGCCGAAGCGCATCGGCACCCGGCCGCCCGGGACGCTGGGACCGTAACCCACGGAAATGAAGATCACGTCGCGCTCGTCGCCCTGCACGTTTTCGAGGTTCTTGACGAAGAACGGCTCAGCGGCATGCGCGTGGAAGAAGCCTTCAGTCTCGGGCCGGGCACGGCGCAGGAGTTCCAGCTCGTCCAGGATCGCCCGGCGCTGCGCGACCGAGAAGGTGGCGACGCCCAGCGACAGCTCGGGCGTTTCGAGCGCATGGGCGATGATGGCCCGGGCGACGATCTTCGCCTCGACCATGTTGCAGCGCTTGCCGCCGGTGTCGAAGATCCCGTTCGGGATATGGTGGAAACGCAGGCCCATCCCGGCTTCGGCGGTATAGGGGCTGGGCACGACGAAGAGCTTGTTTTCATAGAATTGCCGATTGCTGACAGCGATCAGCGACTGGTGGCGGGACCGGTAATGCCAGCGCAGCATGGCCATGGGCAGGCCCCGCGCGGTGAAAAGGCCGAGGATGCTTTCAATGTCGCTGACGCTGGCGCCGTCATCGTCGTCATCGCTGCCGCCGCTGGTCAGGCGCGAGAAGAAGGCGGTGGGCGGCAGCTGGCGCGGATCGCCGACCACCACCACCTGCCGGGCGCGGGCCACAGCGCCCAGCGCATCGACCGGCTGGATCTGGCTGGCCTCGTCCATCACCAGAAGGTCGAAGTCGATCAGCCCGGCGGGCAGGAATTGCGCCACCGACAGGGGGCTCATCATGAACACGGGCTTCAGCGCCTGCAACGCGGGCGCGGCGCGTTCGATCAGCTTGCGGATCGGCATGTGGCCGCGCTTTTTCTGCAGCTCGTTGCGCAGCGTGCCGAGGGGGCCGATGGCGCTGCCCTCGCGCGGGGGGACGCGGCTGTAATGCGCCTTGACCGTCTCATCGGCCGAGACGCGGATGCGGCGCTGGTCGAGATCGGCGAATTCCGCAACCTTGCGGGAATGGAGCGAGCCGTCGAAGCGCCCGAGTTCCGGCTCGCGCCGGATCAGCGCATCGTGCAGCGCCTCGTAATAGGCCATCTCGAAGGCGGGGATGACGCGGGCGGGCGAGAGGCCGCCGTCGGTCAGGCGGTCGACGAGTTGGGCGCAGCCCAGGGCGCGGCCCCGCTCGGCCCGGTCGCGATAGGCGGTCCAGCGGAACAGGCTTTCACCGCCCCGGCTCCAGTCCTGCAGGGTGCCGGTCAGGCGATGCGACAGCACGCTGTCCAGCGGGGCGCCGAAGCGGGCAGCGAGATCGAGGTCGAGGTCGGCGGCAATCGCCCCGGTGTCCGAGACGAGGCCGGGCCAGCGGCTTTCGATGCTGTCGGCCAGCGTGTCAAGCCGGTCGCGGTCGGCGATGGCTGCGGCGAGGGGCAGGATATCGGCATTGGCCCGAACCCAGTTGCCCGCCGCGCGCAGGCGGGGCCAGTCCGAGGCCTCGCCCTGCCAGAGGGCGCCGAAACCGGCGGCGGCAAGGGCATCGGCCCCGGCGATCTGTTGCGCGGCGATCCGGCCTTCGTCGAGCGTCGCCAGCCGCTCCAGCCGCTCGCCCAGGGTCGGCGGTGGCGGGGTCAGCAGCGCCCGGGTCGCGGCCTCGCTGGCGGTCAGGGCGGCGGCGAGGCGGGCGCGTTCGGGCGCGGTCATGTCGGGCGCGGCGGGGCCCAGCAGCGCGCCTAGGCGGCGGTCGAGCTCGCGCAGGCGGGGCGCGGCGGCGAGGCGCGGCAGCAGGCGGGCAAGCGCCGCAGGATCGGGCTCGCGGGCGATGATCCGGCGCACGAGGCGCCCGTTCTGGCCGAGGCCCTGCGCCCAGGTGACGGCCGCCGACAGCGTGGCAAGGTCCGAACGTTCGCCGCGCCAGGGGGCGCCGAAAGCCTCGCGCCCCAGGGAATCGTCGCGCTGCACCTCGGCCCGGGCGGCGCGGCCCTTTTGCAGCTGGTCGAGCTGGGCGAGCGTCTGGGTCAGCGGTTGATCGGGCTGGCAGAGATAGGTGCGCACCAGCCGGTTGGCCCGCCGCCACTCGCCGCTGAGAAAGCGGAAGAGGCCGGAGCCATGCGAGGCCAGCGTCGCGCGGCTCGGGCCGAGATCGGCCTCCCAGGCGGATTCGGTGAGCTTGCCGTCGAGCGCCGCTTTCGCGCTGTGCAGCCGGTCGAGGGCCGCGACCAGATCGGCGGGGGCGCCGGGCAGGTCGTCCCAGACCGGAGCGGCGAGGGCCTGCGCGGCAAGAGGCGGGGCGGCGACGACGGCCGTGGCGGCCTCGGTGAGCGTCGCGAGCGCGTCCACAGTCCGGGGCGCGTCTTCGCCCAGCAGCGCGGCGAGGCTCAGCCCGGCGTCGAGCGCGTCGGGCAGGGCGTCGGCCAGCTCGGCGATGGCGGCGAAATCCGCGGCATTGGTGGCGGCGGGCAGGGCGGAAAGGGTCTGGTGATCCGGCCCGGTCCCGACCTGCCAGGCCTCGGCGGTGACGCGGCCCGCAAGGTTTTCCCGGGCCGCGGCAAGCCTTTCGCCCGCCGCGACGATCTCCAGCATCTGCGCGGGATCGTCGTGCCAGGCCGGGGTCGCGAGCGCTGCGGGCGACAGCGGGGCGGCGGTGATGCGCCGCGCGGTCGCGATCAGCGGGTCGGCGGCGGCGCGGGTTTCGGGCGGGGCGGTGCCGAGGAGGGCGGCGAGCCCCGCCGCGGCCTCGTCCAGCGCGGCGCTTTCGGCAGCGGCGGCGCCCAGCCGTTTGGCGAGGCGCTCGCCCTCCATCGGCGTGATGCCGGTGATCCGTACTCCGTGCCACAGATGCGCGGCGGGGGTGCCGATCTCCTCGACCCGCTCGGCCAGTTCCCGCAGCACCGCATGCCGCTCGGCAAAGGCCTCGGCCGTCCAGCTTTCGGGCGCGTCGAGGGCGATGTCGTTCGGCTCCTCGCCCGCGGCGCGCAGGCGCACCAGCTGGCCCTGCACCTGATAGGGCGTGAGCCCCGAGGGCTGGTGCACCGCATGCATGCGCGCGGCATGGCCGTTCAGCTCTTCGCGCAGATCACCCAGCCGGGCGTTGAGCGAGCCGATATCGCCGGTGCGCGGCGCGCCATTCTCCCAGGTGCGGCGGATTTCCTCGAGCACCGCCTTCTTGTTGGCCTTGTGGCTGTGGAGTTCCAGACAGGCCGCGCCGACGCCGCTGGCGTCAAGGCGGCGCTTCACCACCTCCAGCGCCGCCATCTTCTCGGCCACGAACAGCACGGTCCGGCCATCGGCGATGGCGGCGGCGATCAGATTGGCGATGGTCTGGCTCTTGCCGGTGCCGGGCGGGCCCTGGATCACCAGATTGCGCCCGCGCCGGACCTCGTGCACCGCCAGGCTCTGCGAGCTGTCGCTGTCGAGGATGTGGTGCAGGTCGGCGGGGGCGATGATCGGATCGATGGAGATATTGTCGGGATAAAGCGCCTCGCCCGCCTCGAACCCGTCGGCAAGGAGGCTCTTCAGCAGCGGCCTGTCGGTGATCGAGGCCCCCTCCGGCCAATTGGCCGGGTCGAGGTCGCGATACATCATGAATTTCGCGAAGGAGAAGAAGCCGAGCAGGATGACATCGGGCTCGACGCCCCAGCCTTCCTTGCCCTCGATGGCCTGGGCCACGATGTCGAAATAGGCCTTGGGGTCGAAGCCTTCGGTGTCGATCTCGGGCAGGCGGATGCCGTGCAGCCGGTCGAGGAAGGTCTCGAGCGAGAGGTTGGTCGCGAAATCCTCGGGCCGGGCGCGCAGGCGGAAGCGCTCGCCGGCCGAGCCGCGCTCAAGCGAGACGGGCAGCAGCAGGAGGGGCGCGCGGCGGATGTTCTTCTTATCGGTGGGATCGACCCAGCGCAGCGCGCCGAGCGTCAGGTAAAGCACGTTGACGCCCTGTTCATCCTCCAGCGTCTTGGCGTCGTAATAGAGGTCGAGCAGCCGCTTTTGCAGGCCTTCGGGGGTGAAGCGGGTCTGGAACTTGGTGTCCGAATGGCGCCCGGCGATGCCGCGTTCGTCCAGCGCGTCATCCTCGGGCAGGGCAAGTTCCTGGATGATGTCGCTCTCTTCCTCGGGATCGTCGCCCTCGATCGGCGGATCGTCGGGCGAGGCCGCCTTGCGCGACGGCGTGCCGGGCAGAAAGGTGAAGGCCTTCGATTCGGTGATCAGCAGGCGGAAGATCTCGGCGCTGATCTCGTCCACCACCTCGATCGTCTTCGCGGCCTTGCCCGATTTGGGCATGTTGAGCAGCCGGTTGCGGGCCGAGAGGTCCAGAAGCTCGGTGCGCGCGCGGTCCAGCTTGTCGGCCACGCCACCGGGTCCGGAATAGACCGAGGCATCGCCCGCCGTGAGGAAATCGTCCATACTCGCACCTCGTGCCGTCACCGTGAATTGCCCGGACCTTGGCACGGCGCCTGCGCTTCGGGCAACGACGAAAACACGCGCCGCGGCGTGATTTTGCTGGCCGTTCAAGGTTCTGCCGGGGCAGGGAGTGCGGGCTGGGGTGGGCGTGATCCGCACGACGGTCCCGGCCGGATCGCGACAATTTCGCCCGGGGGGCCACGCGGCGGTCAGAAAGCGATTTGCCGCCCCGCCGACTTGGCGTATCGAACCCCCAGCCGAGCCGGACCGCCCCCTGGCGGCAGCAAGGAGCCTGCGCCCCGTGTCACGACCCTTCCTTTCCGCGCTGAAGCGCTATGGCCCGATCCTGCTGGCCGGCGCCCTCTTCGCGATGGGGATCTATGCGCTGGTGCATCTGCTGCGCCCGGTCCACCCCGGCGACATCATGGCGCAGGTCCGGGCGATGCCCGTCTCGTCGCTGGCGCTGGCCTTCGGGGCGACGGCCGCCGCCTATGCGGCGCTGGTCTGCTACGACTGGTTCGGGCTGCGCTTCATCCGGCGGGAGCTGCCGGGCGGCGTGGTGGCGCTGGGGGGCTTCCTGGCCTTCGCCTTCGGCAATACCATCGGGGTCAGCGCCATTTCGGGCGGCGCGGTGCGCTACCGGCTCTATTCGGCGGTGGGCCTGAGCGCGATGGAGGTGGCGGCGGTCTCGGCCTATGTCGCCATGGCGCTCGGCACCGGCCTGACGCTGGTGGGCCTGGGGGCGCTGGCCATCCATCCCCATGCCATCGCCGGCTATCTGCCCTACGGGACGGGGACCATCCGGCTGATCGCCGCGGCGGCGCTGGTCGGCACGCTGGCGGTGATCCTGACCGTCTCGATCCGGCAGAGCAACCTGCACCTGTTCCGCGTGACCATGCACATGCCGCCGCCGCGCGACCTGCTGGGGCAGGCGGTGGTCACGCTGATCGACATCGCCGCGGCGTCCTTTGCGCTGTGGATCCTGCTGCCCGCGGGCAAGCCCGATTTCGCCACCTTCCTCGCCGTCTATTCCGCCGCCATCATGATCGGCGTGCTCAGCCATGTGCCCGGCGGCGTCGGCGTCTTCGAGACCGTGGTGCTGGGCGTCATGCCCGCCGCCGTCCCGGTGAGCGAGGCGGCGGCGGCGCTGCTTCTCTTCCGGCTGATCTATTACCTTGTGCCCTTCGCGCTGGGGTTCCTGGTCGTGGCATTGACCGAGGCCCGGGCCATCAGCCGCTTCGCCCGCCGCCTGCTGCCCCGCGCGCCCGAGCCGATGCAGCCGGTGCTGGCGGCGCTGCACGGGCTGGCGCCGTCGCTGGTGGCGGCGGTGGCCTGCGGCTATGGCATCTATCTGGGCCTGATCTCGCTGGTGCCGGGGATGCGCAGCGACGCGCTTGCCGGGGGCGATCTGGCGGCGATGATCCTGATCGAGGGCGGCGCGCTGGCCTCGGCGCTGGCCGGTGTCGGGCTGGTGGCGCTGTCCTTCGGGCTGGTGCGGCGCCTGCGCAGCGCCTTCGTCGCCACGCTTCTCCTGATGCTGGCCGGGGCGGGGATCGCGCTGGCCGATCGCGTCGATCTGGAGAATGCCGCGTTCCTCGGTCTCGGCGTGCTGCTGCTTTTGCCGTTCCGCGGCGCGTTCGACCAGCCGGTGCGGGTGGGGCGGGATACGCCCCCGGGTCAGACCGGACCCGGCGCTTGAACGCGGCGGGGGGCGGGTTAGCTTGCCCCGGGACCAAGACAGGAGCCCGCCATGCAGATCATTCGCGCCGGAACCACCCCCTCGGCCGAGGGCAATGCCGCCTATTTCACCGGCCACGTGCGGCTCGACCCGCTGATCGCCTCGGAACTGACCGGGCGGATCAGCTCGGCCGCGGTGACCTTCGAGCCGGGCGCGCGCACCGCCTGGCACAGCCACCCCGCCGGGCAGATGCTGATCGTGACGCAGGGCGTCGGTCGGGTGCAGCGCGAGGGCGGCCCGGTCGAGGCGATCCGGCCGGGCGACGTGGTCTGGTTCGCCCCGGGCGAAAAGCACTGGCACGGCGCGGCGCCGGGGAACGGCATGACCCATATCGCCGTGCATGAAGTGGTGAATGGCTCGGCCGTGACCTGGATGGAGCCGGTGTCCGAGGCCGAATACACCACCGAGCCCGCAACCGGGGGCTGAACGGCGCCCGGGCTATGGTTAATTCCGCGGCACTGGCGCGGGATCCGGGGCCGTTTCGGGACCATCCCCGACCGGAGGGCTTGACCGGCTCGGCGCTGCGGCGCAGCATTGCGTCAGCAGCAACGGATGGGAGCCCCGCCATGGGCCATGAACTCTCCGCCATCGTCGCGCGCGGGCCGGGCAAGGTGGCGGCCGCGCGGCGGCTGGGGCTGACGCTGGTCGAGGCGGGTGCCTTCGTCATCGTGCCGCTGGAGGCGGAGGAGGACGGGGCGCAAGGCCCGGATTACCGCCGCCTCTCGGACCTGCTGGCCGATTGCCCCCTGACCCTGCGCATCGCGGCGGAACTGGGCTTCGACCGGTTCGCGCTGATCCAGAGCTCGTCTTCCGGCGGGCAGGGGTCGCAACGGGCGACGGTCTATCACGGGCTGGAACGGACCATGCCCGCGCGCGAGGGGATGGCGGCGATCAACGACGCGCTGGAGCGGATCGGCGTGCTGCCGGACGCGGGCCGCGACGCTTTCGAGACCATCGGGCTGGGCGGCATGCGCCATGCCGACCTGTTCCACGACGGCGGCAGCGCGGTGGCGGGCTGACGGGTCGGGGTAGGATGGGCAATATTGCCCATCCTACGGCAACGGGGGCCTGCTTGGAGGGACGGCGATCAGACGCCGGGGAGGCCCGTCACGCGCTTCAGAAAGGTCCGGTCCTCGCGCAGGATGAACCGTTCGCGTTGCGCGAAGAGGTAATTCTCGCGGCCCAGCGGATCTTCGGACAGACGGGCGCGATAGGCCTCGTAGGCGGCAAGGCTCTCGATGGTGTAGAGGCCATAGGCCTGCGTGGCGGAGCCCTCATGCGGGGCGAAATAGCCGATGAGATCGGCGCCCGCCCGCGGGATCGCCGCGTTCCAGTTGCGGGCATATTCCTCGAAGGCGGTCTTGCGGGTCGGGTCGATCTGGTAGCGGATGATGCAGGTCAGCATGGGATTTCCTTTCATGACCCGGGCTTCATAGCCGCTTGTTGGCTGCGAATGCTTCGGCTAGCATCGAAGTATGAAAGACGGACCTGACATTGCCCGCCTCGCCGCGCTGATCGGCGACCCCGCCCGGGCCAACATGCTGAGCGCGCTGATGGCGGGCAAGGCGCTGACGGCGAGCGAACTGGCCGCCGAGGCCGGGATCGCCGCGCCCACCGCCAGTTCGCATCTGGCGCGGCTCGAGGCCGGGGGCCTGATCCGCCAGCGCCGCCAGGGGCGGCACAAATACGTGACGCTGGCGGGCGACGAGGTGGCGCGCGTGCTGGAGGGGCTGATGGGGCTGGCCGCCGGCACCGGCCATCTGCGCACCCGCCCCGGGCCGCGCGATGCGGCGCTGCGGAAGGCCCGGGTCTGCTACAACCATCTGGCGGGCGATCTGGGCACACGGCTGTACGACAGCCTCGCCGCCCGCGCCCTGATCCGGGCCGAGGGCGATACTGTCAGCCTGACCCCCGAGGGTGCGGCGGCGATGGCGGCGTTCGGCATCGACGTGGCAGGGCTGTCGCGGGGCCGGGCGCCGCTGTGCCGCGCCTGCCTCGACTGGTCCGAACGGCGCACGCATCTGGCGGGCTCGCTGGGCCGGGCGCTGCTGGCGCGGATCGAGGAGTTGGGCTGGGTGACGCGGCAGGGCGACTCCCGGATCGTGCGCTTCACGCCCCCGGGCGAGGCGGCATTCCGGCGCGATCTGGCGCCGCTGTGAAAAAACCCCGGACCATGGCGTGGCCCGGGGCAGGAGTGACGCGATGGCGACGGCTTATTCGGCGGTGATGACCTGCATCACCAGATTGCCGTCCATGCGATAGGGGCCGTCCTCGGTGGCGCCCAGCGTGTATTCGAAGACGCCGGTCATGGTGCCGCCTTCCTCGCCATGGACCATGAGCATCAGCATGTCGCCGGGGGCGACCGCCTCGGTCAGGATGGCGGCGACGTCGGCGGTTTCGCCTTCGCGGATCGGCGCATAGCCGACCACCGGGCCGGGGCGCATCTCGGCATCGGTGCGGTGGACGACCAGCCAGCCATTGGCGGGCGCGACGACCCGGCTGGCGCTGACGATGCCATTGGCGACGCTCTGGTTCGAGGCCTCGACCATCGGCGACATATGCGCCCCGTGGCTTTCAGCCAGCGCGGGGGCGGCGATGAGGGCGAGGGCGGCGGCAAGGCGGATGGAACGGGTCATGGGACCTCCTGTTGGTGGGGTATGGGGGAAGATACGAGTGCCCTTAGGGCGAAGTTTCACCCCGGCAGAGATTTTCTTTTCCTGACACGGCAGCGCTTGCCGGAGGGGCGGCGGGCTCTACCCTCCGACCAGGGCGCGTTCCGGCGTCCATGGGAGGGTCGGATGCGCTTACTGGGTGTCGCGTTGCTGCTGATGCTGGCCTTGCCGGTGCGGGCTTTCACCTTCACCGCCATCGACGGCGCGACCTATGACCTTGACGATTGGCGCGGGCAGCCGGTGCTGGTGGTCAACACCGCGTCACTGTGCGGGTTCACGCCGCAATACGCCGATCTTCAGGCGCTCCATGACCGCTATGCCGCGCGCGGGCTGGTGGTGCTGGCCGTGCCGTCGGACGATTTCCGGCAGGAACTGGACGATGACGCCGCCGTCGCGCAATATTGCCGGGTCGAGCTGGGCGTCGAGGTGCCGCTGACCCGCATCACCCCGGTCCGGGGCCCCGAGGCGCATCCCTTCTACCGCTGGCTGGCCGAGCAACACGGGGTCGAACCGACGTGGAATTTCAACAAGGCGCTGATCGGGCCGGAGGGCGAGTTTCTGGGCTTCTGGGGCTCGACCACCCGGCCGACCAGCGCGCGGATCACCGATCTGATCGAACCCCTGCTGCCGCGCTGAGCGCCCCGCGCTTCATCGGCTCCGAGATCTACCGGGCCAGCCCCTTCGGCCCCCGGCACCCGCTGGCGATCCCGCGGGTCTCGACCGTGACGGATCTGGCGCGGGCGCTGGGTTGGTTGCCGGGCGGCGCCTATGTCACCTCGCCCCGGGCCCGGCCCGCGGCGTTGACCAGTTTTCACACCCCCGAGTATGTCGCGGCGCTGCTGGCCGCCGAGGCCGAGGGCGCGGTGTCGGACGCGGTGCGCGAGCGGCACGGGCTTGGCACGCTCGCGAACCCGGTCCACGGCCTGATGTTCCGCCGCCCGGCGACCAGCGCCGGGGGCGCGCTGCTGGCGGCCGAGATGGTGCGCGCGGGCGGCGTGGTCATGGTGCCGGGCGCGGGCACGCATCACGCCTTCGCCGACCGGGCGGGCGGGTTTTGCTATCTCAACGATCCGGTGCTGGCGCTTTTGCACCTCAGGCGGCTGGGGCTGCGGCGGCTGGCCTATGTCGATATCGACGCGCATCATTGCGACGGCGTGGCAGCGGCCTTTGAGGGGGATCGCGAGGTCCTTCTGATCTCGGGCCATGAGGAGGACCGCTGGCCCCGGACCGGCGCCCTCGGCGACGAGGGTGGCGGCACGCATCTGAACCTGCCGGTGCCGCGGGGCTTCAACGATACCGAGATGGCGGCGGTCCGCGACCGGGTGATCCTGCCCGCGCTGGAGGCTTTCGCGCCCGAGGCAGTGATCGTGCAATGCGGCGCCGATGCGGTCGAGGAAGACCCGCTGTCGCGGCTGGCGCTGTCCAACAACGCGCATGTGGCGGCGGTTCTGGCAATCCGGGCGCAGACCGACCGGCTCATCGTGACGGCCGGCGGCGGCTACAATCCCTGGTCGGTGGCGCGGTGCTGGACCCGGGTCTGGGGCGCGCTGACCGGTCAGGAGGCACCGGAGCGGCTGGAGGGCGCGGCGCGGGCGGTGCTGGAGGGGCTGGTCTGGCCGGGGCGATCGGCGGGGCGCAACCCGCCTGCGGCCTGGTCACAGACACTGGCCGATCCCCCGCGCGAAGGGCCGATCCGCGCCGAGGTGGCGGCGCGGATCGCGGTGTTGCGGGACCGTCTGCCGGGATTGCGGCAGCGGGTCTGGGGCTAAGGGGTGGGGTGAAACCCCACCTTTAGGGGCCCGGCGCCTCAGAAATGCGCGGTGAACATGGCCGCGACGGAGTTGAGGAGCGAGACGGCGAGCAGGATCGCAAAGATCGCCCGGCTGGTTGTCTTGAACATGGAAACCTCTTGGAAGGGGAAACTGGCGCTGCTCCGGCGGGCGCGAATACGCCCATCCGGCGCCCTGGGCGCGGAGCGGAGCAGGCCGGGTGAGAGAGGGCTGGCGGGCAGGGGCATATGGCCCCCGCCGCGCCTCAGCCCGGGTGCACGATCATCGTGGCCACGGCATAGGCCATGAAGGCCAGCATCAGGATGATGAAGACCGTGAGAGTCGGGTATTTGAACATGATGTCCTCGCAAGGGTGATGATGGGATCACGGGTTTGCGGGACGGAATGCGGGGGCGCGCGGGGCTGGGCGGGCCGGTGAAGCGGCCGCGGCCCGGGGGCCTTGGGATGCGGGGAGGGGCCGCGGCGGCGCGCCGTCTGCGGCGCCTGCAGCCGCAGCGGCGGCGGGGCAAGGGCGGCAAGCGGCGGCGGCAGCGGCTGGGGGTGCTGGGGTTCGGGCGTCGGCGCGAAGGCGGTGACCGGCGGCAAGATCGCCCCGTCGACCGGCGCCAGGGGGCTCCGGCCCGGCGCCGAGAGCATCAGCACCAGAAGCAGAAGGGGGACAAGACGCATGATCTGCGCCATCATCGGGAAACCCCGCGCGAGTCGAACGCTGCCACCCAGCGACATTTCCGCGCATTCCGCAAGGGGTCACTTGTGCCGATCACGGAGCCCTGAGCCGATGCCGCATCAGAACCGCGTCGATCCGCTGGGAGACCTGCACGCGACCCCCGAACGCGGCGCCTGGTTCGGCAATCGCGGCTGCATGCATGATGCCGGGGGCGTGATCCGGCGCCATCATCAGGGCACGCGCTGGCTCTGCTGCGTGACCGACTTTCCGCCGCGCAAACGGACGCTTCTGGTGCCGGGGCGCTACACCGAGCTGTTCTTTCTGGACGAGGCCACCGCCTATGCCGCGGGCCACCGGCCCTGCGCCGAGTGCCGCCGCCCGGCGTTCAGGGCCTTCGAGGCTTTGTGGCAAAAGCATTTCGGCGAGACCGGTGTCGCCGCCATCGACCGGCGCCTGCAGGCCGCGCGCTGGCAGGAGGGCGCGCGGCGGCTGGTGCCGGTGCGCGCGGGGGACGTGCCGCCCGGGGCCATGGTGCAGGCGGGCGGCGAGATCCTGCTGCGGGGCGGCGAGGGCTGGTGGCGCTGGTCGTTTCAGGGCTATGCGCCGGCGGCCGAACCGGGCCCCGACCTGCGGCTGATCACGCCCGAACCGGTCGCCGAACTGATGTGGCGCGGGCTGGCGGTGCAGCGCCATCGCAGCGCTGAATGATTGCTTTGTTCACTACTATCTGATTTGGTCCGGCGGTGACCCGGGAGGATTGACCATGACCGAAACGCCCCGCCTCGATTGGGAGGAATTCACCCGCCTCGGCGCCGAGATCGCCGAATGGGGCGCGGCCTATCACCGCTCGCTGCCCGACCGGCCGGTGCGCGCGCCGCTGACCCCGGGCGCCGTCGCCGCGCGCTTTCCCAAGGCGCCGCCGGAGCAGGGGCAGGGGCTGGAGGGCGTGTTGGCCGAGCTGGACGAAAAGGTCGTGCCCGGCCTGACCCATTGGCAACACCCGCGGTTCTTTGCCTATTTCCCGGCCAATGCCACGCCCGCCTCGATGCTGGCTGATTTCGCCGCCTCGATCCTGGCGCAGCAATGCATGCTCTGGCAGACCTCGCCCGCCGGGACCGAGGTCGAGACGCTGATGCTGGACTGGCTGCGGCAGGGGCTGGGTCTGCCCGAGGGGTTCCACGGGGTGATCCAGGACAGCGCGTCGTCGGCGACGCTGGCCGCCGTGCTGGTGATGCGCGAACGCGCGCTGGACTGGGCGGGGAACCGGCAGGGCCTGCCGGGACAGCAGCGGCTCAGGATCTATGCCTCGGACGAGGTTCATACCTCGGTCGACCGGGCGATCTGGGTGGCGGGGATCGGCGCCGAGAATCTGGTGCGGATCCCGACGCAGGGGCCGCTGCGCGCCATGGATCCGGCGGCGCTGAAGGCGCAGATCGCCGCCGACCGCGCGGCGGGATACCTGCCCGCCGGCGTCGTGGCCTGCATCGGCGGCACCGGCACCGGCGCCTGCGACAGGCTGACCGAGGTGCTGGCCGTGGCCCGGGACGAGGGGCTCTACTCCCATGTCGATGCCGCCTGGGCGGGGGCTGCGATGATCTGCCCCGAGTTCCGCAGCCTGTGGGAGGGGATCGAGGCGGCGGATTCGCTGGTGCTGAATCCGCATAAATGGATGGGCGTGCAGTTCGATTTCTCGGCCCATTACCTGAAGGACCCCGAGCCGCTGGTGAAGACCCTCGCCATCCAGCCCGAATATCTGAAGACCCATGGCAAGGATGGGTTCATCAATTATTCCGAATGGTCGGTGCCGCTGGGCCGGCGCTTCCGGGCGCTGAAACTCTGGTTCGTGCTGCGCGCTTATGGGCTGGAAGGCCTGCGCGCGGTGATCCGCGATCACACCCGCTGGTCGCAGGCCCTGGCCGAGACCCTGCGCGCCGATCCGCGGTTCGAGATCGTCACCGAGCCGGTGCTGTCGCTCTTCACCTTTGCGCTGAAAGGGGCCGATGACGCGGCGATGATCGACTACGTGAACCGGGTGAACGAGGACGGCCGCATCTATGTCACGCAGGGCCGCACCCAGGGCCGGATCGTCGTCCGCTTCTCGGTCGGCAGTTTCGCCTGCACCGAGGCGGATCTGCAGCTGGCCGGGCAGGTGCTGAAACAGATGGCGGGCTGAAAGGGGCTTCCCTTTGCAAAAAGTGTAGCCTAGGCTACGGATTCATGAACACGCTGCATGAACCGCATATCGCCTGCCATGTCGAGGATCTGACCGTCAGCTATCGCGAGCGGCCGGTGCTGTGGGACATCGACCTCGATATCCCGCCCGGGGTGATGGCGGCGGTGGTCGGGCCGAATGGCGCCGGAAAATCCACGCTGATCAAGGCGATCCTCGGGCTGGTGCCGCCGGTCGCGGGCCATGTCCGGGTCTTCGGCCAGCCGGTCGCCCAGGCAAGGCGCCGCATCGCCTATGTGCCGCAGCGCCAGTCGGTCGACTGGGATTTCCCGGCGACGGTGCGCGACGTGGTGCTGATGGGGCTTTACGGCAAGCTGGGCTGGCTGCGCCGCCCGGGCCGGGCCGAGAAGGCCAAGGCCCAGGCAGCGCTGGAACAGGTCGGCATGCAGGATTACGCCGCGCGCCCGATCAGCCAGCTGTCGGGCGGCCAGCAGCAGCGGGTCTTCATCGCCCGGGCGCTGGTGCAGGAGGCGGACCTCTTGTTTCTGGACGAACCGATGGCGGGTGTCGATGCGGTAACCGAAGCCGCCATCGTCTCGCTGCTGAAGGCGCAGCGCGACGCCGGGCGCACGGTGGTCGTGGTCCATCACGATCTGCAGACCGTGGCGCGCTATTTCGACTGGCTGGTGATGCTGAATCAGCGGATCATCGCCCAGGGCCCGGTGGCCGAGGTCTATACGGAAGACAATCTGCGCGCCGCTTACGGCGGGCAACTGGCGCTGATCGGCACGCTGAGGCTGTCGGACGATGCTTAGCCCGACGCTGATCACGGTGGCGCTGGCGGCGGCGATGATCGGCGCGCTGGCCGGGGTGCTGGGCTCGTTCCTGGTGCTGCGGGGGCAGAGCCTGCTGGGCGACGTGATCGCCCATGCCTCGCTGCCCGGCGTGGTGGCGGCCTTCCTGATCTCCGGCGGGCGCGGGTTCTTCGCGATTCTTGCCGGGGCGCTGATCGCGGGCGCGCTGGCCGGGCTCTCAGTCCAGGCGCTGCGGCGCGGGGCGGGGGTCAAGCCCGATGCGGCGCTGGGGGTGGTGCTGAGCCTTTTCTTCGCGGCGGGCGTCGTGTTGCTGACGCTGGCGCAGACCCGGGGCGGCTCGGCGGGCCTGACCGTGTTCCTCTTCGGGCAGGCGGCCTCGGTCCTGCGGGCGGACCTTCTGCCGATGGCGCTGGTCGGCGGCGGGGTACTGGTCGTGCTGGCGCTCTTCTGGAAGGAATTCCAGTTCCTGGCCTTCGACCCCGAGGGTGCCCGCGCCCAGGGCCTGCCGGTGGCGCGGCTGGAGGTCCTGCTCACGCTCCTTATCGCCGTGACCATCGTGCTGGGGCTGACGCTGGCCGGGGTGGTGCTGATGGTGGCCTTGCTGATCGCCCCCGCCGTCGCCGCCCGGCAATGGGTGCGGGGTCTGGCGCCGATGGTCTGGCTGGCGGCGCTTTTCGGCGCATTGGCCGGGACCGGGGGGGCGGTGATCTCGGCCATCGGGCAGGGAGTGGCGACCGGGCCGGTCATGGTGCTGGCCGCCGTGGCTCTGGCGGCGCTGTCCCTGCTGCTGGCCCCCGAACGCGGGATCCTCGCCCGCCGGACCCGACAGGCGCAGGCGCGGAAATCCCTGCGCGGCCGGCAGGTTCTGGCGGCGCTGGGGGGGCTGGAATCGGATCACGCCAACCCGGGCTATGCGGGCGATCAGGCGATGCTCGACGCCTATCTCGGCACCGATGCCGGGCCGGTTCTGGCCCGGCTGCAGCGCGAGGGCTATGTCCGCCCCGCCTCGCTGCCGCCCGAACCCGGCGCCCGCCGCTGGGAGCTGACCGAGGCCGGACGCCAGCGGCTGGAGGCCCCCGATGCTTGACGCGGTGGCGCTGATGATCCTGGGTACCGGGGCGCTGGTGGCGATCTCGGGCGCGCTTCTGGGCACCTTCCTGGTGCTTCGGGGCGAGTCGATGTCGGGCGACGCGATCAGCCATGCCATCGTGCTGGGCATCGTGCTGGCCTGGATGCTGACCGGAGCGCGGGCCGGGGTGCTGCCGGTCGCGGGGGCGGTGCTGGCGGGCGTCGGCGCGGTCTTCGGCGCGCAGGCGCTGGCGCGCAGCAAGCTGCTGGGTCAGGATGCGGCGACCGGGATCGTCTTTCCGGCGATGTTCGCGCTGGGGGTGCTGCTGATCAACCTCAACGCCCGCAACCTGCATCTGGATATCGACACGGTGCTGCTGGGCGAGATCGGCTTCGTCTGGCTGAACACGGTGACGATTGCCGGGATCGACTGGCCGGTGGCGGGGGTGACGCTGGCGGCGGTGGGGGCGGTGAACGTGGCGGTGGTGGCGCTGTTCTGGAAGGAATGGAAGATCGCCGCCTTCGATCCGGGCCTGGCCTCGGCCCTGGGGTTGAAGCCGGGCGCCATGGGATTCCTGCTGCTCGCGCTGACCGCGGCGACGGCTGTCGCGGCCTTCGACGCCGTGGGCGTGGTGCTGTTCCTGGCCTTCCTGATCGTGCCGGCGGTGACCGGGCGCCTGGTCGCGGCCTCGGTCGGCGGCATGCTTTCGGTGGCGCTGCTGTCGGGGCTGGCGGCGGTGGGGATCGGCTATGCGGCGGCGTTCCGGGCGGACGTGTCGCTCGGCGGCGGCATGGCGCTGGCCACCGGGCTGGGGCTGCTGCTGGCGCTGGTGGCCTCGCCCCGGTCGGGCGTGGTGGCGGCCTGGGTCCGGCGCCGGGCCCTGCGCGAAGAGGGGCTGGTCGCGGTGCTGATCGCCCATCTCTCTGCGCATGAAGGGACGGCGGAGGAAGCCGAGGAATCCGGCCCCGCCGCGCTGGTCGGGCATCTGGGCTGGCGCCCGGCCCACGCACAGGCGGTGGTCGCCGCCGCCCTCGACCGCGGGGTGATCCGGCGCGAGGGCGAGCGGCTGTCGCTCACCGAAGCCGGCCGAGCGCTGGCCCGCGCCGAAGTCCGCCGCAACGACCGCCGCCGGGCGTTGGCGGATTAGCAGCGGACGGGGTGACAGGGGAGCGATTGTGCCGCCGCCCGAGACCGGGGGGAAGCGGGGGGCCAGCCCCCCGCACCTCCCGCTCAAGGGGGTTTTCCACCCCCTTGAGAAACCCCCGAGGATATTTAGAGAACAAAGATCAAGATCAGGGCTCTCTTAACCTTCATCTTTGTTCCTCAAATATCCTCGGGGGGTGAATTGGCCGCAGGCCAAAAGGGGGGCAGACTGCCCCCCTTCTTCGGCGCCGCGGAACGCGGCGGCGCTGGTCGCCCAAGGCGCTCGTGCCGAAGGCGCGGGCAACGAGGGCGAAACCCCTCCGCCTTTCAGCACCCCGCGGGTTCGGGGTGCCGACCGCTTCCAGCCTCGTCTTGAGTGAGTGCATCACAGGTATCGGATCGACGCTGCGCGGGAGGCTCGCAGTCACCAACACCACCCGCTTCACCACCGCCGGAGATTGGGCTCCCGGTGACCGGGGTGCCAAGGCTGACCGCCAGGTCGTGCACCGTCTTGGTTATCCGCCGCAGCGGGTCGTCGCATTTCGCCCGGACCGGTTCCTCCGTCGGAAAGAGGTTGGAATGCAGGGTGCCCTCACCGACAGGGTTGAAGCAACTGACCCGCCTGCCGCCTGCCGCCTGCCGCCTGACACCGCGGTGCCGCGCCTGCGCGGGGCATGACCTCGGGCAATGCCGCCGGCAATGGCGACAGGTCATGCGAGGCGACGGCGCCGATCTTGCGCCTCAGGTCAGATCGTCGGGATCACCGCGGCGCGGGCGCGGACCAGGGCGGCGAGGCTACCGTAATCGCCCAGCCGCACGGCGCGTTCGGCGAGGTCGGTGAGCGAGGGGTCGCGCAGGGTCTGGCCGATCGAGGCGAGGAATTGCGCCGCATAGCGCTGCTGCCCCGTGCCCGCGTTGCCCTGCAGAAGCTCGGTCGCGCGGCGCAGATCGTCGCGCAGCGCCATCGGGTCGCCGCCCGCGTAGCGTTCGCGCAGGACCTCGGCCCGGGGGGGCCAGTCCGGCAGGCCGTCGCCCAGGGGCTCGCCGATCAGCACCGCCAGATGGCGCGCGAGGCTGACGGGTTTGGCGAGGAAGGCGTCGGCGCCCACGGTCATCGCTTCCCCCTCAAGCCCCGCATCGCCGCTGATCGCCACCAGACGCTGCGGCCGCAGGGGCGAGGGGGCGAGGGCGGCGATCAGTTCGAGCCCCGATCCGTCCGGCAGGCCGAGGTCCACGAGCACGATATCCGGCCGGTAGACCCGCAGATGCAGCGTGGCCGAGGCCAGCGATTCGGCGCGGCGCAGCCGGATTCCGGCGTTGCGGCAGATCAGCCGCACCGCTTCGGCGGCAAGGCGGCTGTCCTCGACCATCAGCAGCGTGCGCGGCGGCATGGCGAAACCCGCGGCGGCGGCACGGGCGGGCAGGGGACGCGGCTGTTCTGCCGCACAGGGCGCGATGGGCATGGGCACCTCCGATTGAGACCCCGATCCTGGCAGCCAATGGTTCACGCCCGGTTAAACTGCGGCCTCGCGTCGCTTGCTTTCCGCGCCGCGGCCTATATTCAGGCAGCGACACCGCAGAGGAAGAGACCATGATCGGACGCCTGAACCATGTCGCCATCGCCGTGCCGGACCTCGAGGCCGCCGCGGCCCAGTACCGCATGACGCTGGGGGCCGAGGTCGGCCCGCCGCAGGACGAGCCCGACCATGGGGTGACCGTGGTCTTCATCACCCTGCCGAACACCAAGGTGGAGCTGCTCTATCCCCTGGGCGAGAACAGCCCGATCCAGGGCTTTCTGGACAAGAACCCCTCGGGCGGGATCCATCACATGTGTTTCGAGGTGGACGACATCCTCGCCGCCCGGGACAAGCTGAAGGCCGAGGGCGCGCGGGTGCTGGGAAGCGGCGAGCCGAAGATCGGCGCCCATGGCAAGCCCGTGCTCTTCCTGCATCCCAAGGATTTCAACGGCTGCCTGATCGAACTGGAACAGGTCTGATGATCCCGCTTTTTTCCGCCTTCGTCCTCTACGCCTTCATCTGGTTCCTGACGCTGCTGGTCGTCCTGCCCCTGCGGCTGACCACCCAGGGCGAGGCGGGGCAGATCGTTGCCGGCACGCCGGAATCGGC
Source organism: Pararhodobacter sp. (assembly GCF_034676075.1). Classification (GTDB taxonomy): domain Bacteria; phylum Pseudomonadota; class Alphaproteobacteria; order Rhodobacterales; family Rhodobacteraceae; genus Pararhodobacter. The sequence continues at coordinate 27,569 of NZ_JAUCCQ010000030.1, forward strand.
GCCGCATGACCCCAGGATCGGCCGCAAGATGCTGGTGACCACCATTGCCGGGACGCTGATCTGGGTCGTGGTGGTGGCGATCATCGTCTCGGGCTGGATCACCATCGAGGACGTCGACGTCCTGCACCGCTGGATGGGCGCCCCGTAAGGGCGCCCTTTTCTTTCAGTGCATCGCGATGCGGTGGAAGAGGTGGGTGAAGGCCGCCACCCCGAACACCGGCACGAAGAGGTTCAGCACCGGCACGCTGAGCGGGATGGCAAACAGCACCCCGGCAATCCAGAGCGTGCCCATATTGGCCTGGCGCATCCGCGCGGCCTCGGCCGGGCCCATGCGGCGCAGCGCCACGGTGGTGAAATATTCCCGCGCCAGCAGGTAGCCGTTGATCGCCCAGAACACCACGAAGCCAAGCCCCGCGGTGAAGACGACGATGATCAGCCCGATCAGGTTCAGCAGGATGAAAAGCCCGGTGTAGCGCAGCGCGTCCTTGAGCGAATCCCAGAAGCCCGCGCGGTCGGCCGGGGGCAGCTGGGGGTAATGCTCGGCCTCGACGGCATCCGCGACCTCGTCGAGGAAAAAGCCGCTGAACGCGGAGGCGACGGGCACCATCAGGAAGATGCTGAGCACCAGCATGACCGGGATCGAGGCCAGCGTCAGCGCCGTGTCGAGCCCGCCGACCGGGCCGACCCAGGGAATGCCGACGCTGTCGGGCACCAGCAGCTGGATCGCCAGAACCAGCAGCCAGTAGAGCCCGAAAAGCAGCGCCACCGACAGGGCGAGCCCCAGCCAGACCACGCGGCGGAACCGCGGGTCGCCGAATTGGCCAAGGGCCGCGAAGATCGCGCCGAGGATCATGCCGAGACCCGGGTGACGATCGCGGCGAGGTCAGGCCGCGGCCGGTCGCTCACCGCCGTTTCGCAGCTGCCGAGATGGACGAAGCCCGCCACCTGTTCCTGCGGGGAAAGGTCCAGGCCCCGGGTCATGAACTCGCGGTCGAAAGCCGCCCAGCCGGTGATCCAGGCCGCGCCCCAGCCCGAGGCCAGCGCCGCATTGACCAGCGCCGCGCAGACCGCCCCGGCCGAGAGGATCTGCTCCAGCTCGGGCGCCTTTTCCGAGGGCACGGGCGAAGCGATCACCGCCAAGACCAGCGGCGATTTCTCCCACAGGCTGGCTGATTTCTCGACCTTGACGGGATCGACGCCGAGAAGCGGACCGCGCTCGCGCACCAGCCCGGCGAGGCGCTGGCGGGCGGGGGCTTCGAGCACCAGGAAGCGCCAGGGCACCAGCGCGCCATGGTCGGGCACCCGGGCGGCGGCGGTCAGGAGCTGTTCCAGCGCCGCGCCCTCGGGCGCGGGAGCGGTCAGGGCGGCGGCGGGTTTCGAGCGGCGGGTGAGGAGAAAATCCATCACCGGATTGGCTTGGGTCATCGGGTACCTCCGGCGTCTCAGATCGCAACTCTGCCCCGGAGATTCAAGGCCGCTTGCCGCGGGCGCCAAAAGTGCGACATTGAGCCCGGAACAGGGGAGGGTGGCGCATGCTGATGGCCGATCTGGGCGACATACGCCTGAACTACCAGCTGCATGGCGATCCCGAGGGGCCGCCGCTGGTGCTGATTCATGCGCTGGGGACGGACCTGAGGCTCTGGGACAAGATCCTGCCGCTCTTGCCCCGGGGGCTGCGGGTGCTGCGCTATTCGCTGCGCGGACACGGGCTCTCGGATGCGCCGAACCCGCCCTATCCGATGGGGACGTTGGTGCGCGATGCCGAGCGGCTGATGGAGCATGTCGGCATGCGCGACGCGCTGGTCGTGGGTCTGTCCATCGGCGGGCTGGTGGCGCAGGGGCTGGCGGTCAAGCGGCTGGATCTGGTGCGCGCGCTGGTCCTGTCCAACACCGCGTCCAAGATCGGCACGGCCGAGATCTGGCGCCAGCGCATCGCCCTGATCGAGGAGAAGGGGCTGGAAGCCATCGCCGAGGCGACGCTGGAGCGTTGGTTTCCCAAGGCCTTCCGCCAGACGGACGAGGCCCGGGCCTGGCGTCACATGGTCACCCGCACCCCGCGTCACGGCTATATCGGCTGCGCCCATGCCATCGCCGGGACCGATTTCTACACGCCGACCAGCGGCCTCAGATTGCCCGTCCTCGCCATTGCCGGCAGCGAGGATGGCTCGACCCCGCCCGATCTGGTGCGCGAAACCGCCGATCTGGTGCCGGGATCGCGCTTTCATCTGATCCGGGGCGCGGGCCATCTGCCCTGCGTCGACAAACCGGCCGATTACGCCGAGGCGCTGACCGCCTTCATCCACGAAACCGGGCATCTGGCGGCCTGAGCCCGCCCCGACGCCCCCAGACCGGCTGACCCATGCGCCAATCGCTGCCCGTCGTCTTCATCCTGATCACGCTGATGCTCGACGCCATCGGCTATGGGCTGATCATGCCTGTCATGCCCGACCTGATCCGTGAGGTGACGGGCGAGGATCTGTCGCATGCCGCACTCTGGGGCGGGCTGCTGACCGGCGGTTTCGCGGTGATGCAATTCCTGTTCGGCCCGGTGATCGGCAACCTGTCCGACCGTTACGGGCGCAAGGCGGTGCTGCTTCTGTCGCTGGGCATGCTGGCGGCGGATTATCTGGTGCTGGCGCTGGCGGGTAGCATCTGGCTGATCTTCCTCGCCCGGCTGGTCAATGGCGTGACCTCGGCCACCTATGGCACGGCCAGCGCCTATATCGCCGACATCTCCACCCCGCAGCAGAAGGCGCAGCGCTTCGGCCTGATCGGTGCGGCCTTCGGGGCGGGGTTCATCCTGGGCCCGGCGGTGGGCGGCATGCTGGGCGAATACGGCACCCGGGCGCCCTTTCTCGCGGCGGCCGTGGTCGCCGCGCTGAACCTGATCTTCGGCGCCATCGTCATGCGCGAATCGCTCAAGCCCGAGAACCGCCGCCCGTTCGACTGGCGCCGGGCCAACCCCTTCGGCGCCTTCAAGAATATCGGCCGTCTGCCGGGGCTGGGCCGGTTCCTGACCGTCTATTTCGCCTTCGAATTCGCCTTCACGGTGTACCCGGTCATCTGGGCCTATTTCTCGACCGCGCGCTTTGGCTGGAGCGCGGGGCAGGTCGGGCTGTCGCTGGCCTATTACGGGCTGGGAATGGTGCTGGTGCAGGGGGTGCTGATGCGCGGCGCGATCCGCTGGCTGGGCCGGGGCGGCGCCATGGTGCTGGGGGCGGCGGCGGCGCTGGTGTCCTTCTCCTTCCTCACGGTGGTGGAGAACGGCATGCTGGCGCTGGTGCTGATCCCGATCTCGTCCTTGTCCGGGCTCATCAACCCCGCGCTCAGGGCCGAGATGTCGGACCGGGTCGAGGCCAGCCAGCAGGGCGAATTGCAGGGGGCGCTGGCCTCGCTGCACGCCATGGGCATGATCGTCGCGCCTTTCGTCTATACCCAGGTCTTCGCCGCCTTCACCGGGGCCGGGGCGATCATCGAACTGCCGGGCATGGTCTTTGCGCTGCCCGCGATCCTGAGCCTGATCGCCCTGATCCTGTTGCGACCCCAGACCGAAAGGAGCCCCGCATGAACCTTGCCGCCCTGGCCCGTGCCCGCGCCGAGGCGGGCCGCCCCGTCAGCGTCGCCCTGATCGGCGCGGGGAAATTCGGCTCGATGTTCCTGGCGCAGGTGCCGCATATTGCGGGGCTTTCCGTCACTCATATCGCCGATCTGAACCCTGAGCGTGCGCGCGCCGCCTGCCGTGCAGTGGGCTGGAGTGCCGAGCGGATCGCGGCCACGACGTTCCTGGAGGACGGTCGCGAGGTGGCACGCACCCCGGTCGAGGTGGTGATCGAGGCGACCGGCGCGCCCGAGGCCGGGCTGAACCACGCCCGCGCCGCGCTCGATGCGGGCAAGCATGTGGTGATGGTCAATGTCGAGGCCGACGTGTTGGCGGGCCCGGTGCTGGCCGCTCAGGCGCGGGCGGCGGGGCTGGTCTATTCCATGGCTTACGGCGATCAGCCCGCGCTGGTGGCCGAGATGGTCGACTGGGCCCGCGCGACCGGCTTCGAGGTCGCGGCGGCGGGCAAGGGGACCAAGTTCCTGCCGCTCTATCATTCGGTGACGCCCGATGGCGTCTGGCCGCATTACGGGCTGACGGCGGAACAGGCGGCCGAGGCGGGGATGAACCCGCAGATGTTCAACTCGTTCCTCGACGGCACCAAATCGGCCATCGAGATGTCGGCCATCGCCAATGCCTGCGGGCTTGACGTGCCCGAGGAGGGGCTGGCCTTCCCGCCCTGCGGCGTCGATGACCTGGCGCAGGTGCTGCGGCCCCGGGAGGTCGGCGGGCAGCTGGACCGCGACGGTATGGTCGAGGTCGTCTCGTCGCTGGAACGCGACGGGCGGCCGGTGTTCCGCGATCTGCGCTGGGGCGTCTATGTCGTCCTGAAGGCGCAGAACGATTATGCGGCGGGCTGTTTCCGGCAATACGGGCTGCCGACCGATTCGACCGGGCAATATGCCTCGATGTACAAACCCTTCCACCTGATCGGCATGGAACTGTCGGTGAGCGTGCTCTCCGCCGCGCTGAGGGGCGAGGCGACGGGGCAAAGCCGCGAATGGCGGGGCGATGCGGTGGCGGTGGCCAAGCGCGACCTCAAGGCGGGCGAGATGCTGGACGGCGAGGGCGGCTATACCGTCTGGGGCAAGGCCTGCCCGGCGGCGATCTCGGCGGCGAAGGCGCTGCTGCCCATCGGACTTGCCCACAGGGTCAGGATGCTGAACGACCGGCGGAAAGGCGAAATTCTGAGCATGGCGGATGTCGCCCTCACCGAATCGGACACCGGCGTTCGCCTGCGCAGAGAGATGCTTGCCGCATCCTTGGGCGCTGGCTAGACTTTGAGCACTTTCGCTCTCGGCGGGGGCAGGGAAAGGCCCGATACCCCCGCACGATGCACAATCCTTGCTTGAGGTTTTGATCATATTTTCGCAGAGTTTTGGTCAAGGACCTTCAGAGTCCAGCCAAAGTACCCCCGAAAGGGGCCCAACGGAGAGTGAAAGCGCATGCGCAAACTGCTGAGCACGACCTTGCTGGTCGCCACGGCCGCGACCGGCGGCCTTGCCCAGGCCCAGAACGTGGTCAATGTCTACAACTGGTCGGATTACATCGCCGAGGAAAACCTCGCCGCGTTCACCGAACAGACCGGCATCACCGTCAACTATGACGTCTACGATTCGAACGACACGCTCGAAGCGCGGATGCTGGCCGGGTCCTCGGGCTTCGACGTGGTAGTGCCGACCGGCAACTACCTGCAACGTCAGATTTCCGCGGGCGTCTACCAGCCGCTGAACCGCGACCTGATCCCGAACTGGTCGAACCTCGACCCGCGCCTGATGGAGCTGGCCTCGGCCTTCGACGAGGGCAACGAGCACGCCGTCGTCTACATGTGGGGTACCACCGGCATCGGCTACAATGTCGAGGCCGTGCGCGAGCGGATGGGCGACGATTACGTGGTCGACAGCTGGGCGATGGTCTTCGACCCGGAGATTGCCGCGAAATTCGCCGATTGCGGCATCGCCTTCCTCGATGACCACACCGAGATCCTGCCGCCCGCGCTGCGTTACCTCGGCCTTGATCCGCTCTCGACCGACGAGGCGGATCTGGAGCAGGCCGTGGCGATGCTGGAGACCATCCGCCCCTCGCTGCGCTATTTCCACTCGTCGCAGTACATCTCGGACCTCGCCAATGGCGAGATCTGCGTGGCGGTCGGCTGGTCGGGCGACATCCTGCAGGCCGCGGCCCGCGCCGAAGAGGCCGGCAACGGCATCGAGATCGCCTATGCGATCCCGAAAGAAGGCGCGAACCTGTGGTTCGACATGATGGCGATCCCCTCGGATGCGCCGAACCCCGAAGCCGCGCATGCCTTCATCAACTTCATGATCGACGCCCATGTGGCGGCGGCGAACACCAACTACATCCAGTATCCGAACGCGGTCGCGGCCTCGAACGAGTTCATCGACGAGGCGGTGCTGAGCGATCCGACGATCTATCCCCCGGCCGAGACGCAGGCCAATTTCTGGACCCTGCGCCCGCATGACAGCCGGACCGACCGGATGATCACGCGGCTCTGGACCCGCGTGCGGACCGGCCAGTAAGCCCCTTGCCCCGCCCGCATCCCCTGCGGGCGGGGCGTCCTTTCTGCCCAGGCCTTTTGCAAAAGGTGTTTCGATGACCAGCAACCCGGCGATTGCCGCGAACACCCGGCCCTGGCGCGACCCCGCCGCCAAGCCCTTCATCTCGATCCAGAATGTGACGAAACGGTTCGGCGATTTCACCGCCGTGAACGATGTCTCGCTGGATATCTACCGCGGCGAATTGTTCTGCCTGCTGGGCGGCTCGGGCTGCGGCAAGTCCACGCTCCTGCGGATGCTGGCGGGTTTCGAGACGCCGACCGAGGGCAAGATCCTGATCGACGGCGTGGATCTGGCGGGCACGCCCCCGGACCGCCGCCCCACCAACATGATGTTTCAGTCCTACGCGCTTTTCCCGCATATGTCGGTCGAGAAGAACGTGGCCTACGGGCTTCTGCGCGAAGGGAAATCCAAGACCGAGGCCTATGCCCACGCCGCCGAGATGCTCAAGCTGGTGAAGCTGGAGAAATTCGCAAGGCGCAAGCCGCATCAGCTGTCGGGCGGCCAGCGGCAGCGGGTGGCGCTGGCCCGGGCGCTGGCGAAGCAGCCCAAGGTTCTGCTGCTGGACGAGCCGCTGGGCGCGCTGGACAAGAAACTGCGCGAGGAAACCCAGTTCGAGCTGATCCGCATCCAGGAGACGCTGGGCGTGACCTTCATCGTCGTGACCCATGATCAGGACGAGGCGATGACGCTCGCCACCCGGATCGGCGTCATGACCGAGGGCGTGATCGAGCAGGTGGGCGAGCCGCGCGAGATCTACGAGACGCCGAAATCCCGCTTCGTCGCCGATTTCATCGGCTCGGTGAACCTGTTCGAGGGCCGCGTCGGCCCCGCCGCGCCCGACCTGATGCGCGTGGAAACCGAGGATCTGGGCCCGGTCGTCGCCCCGCCGGTGGCGGGCCTGACCCAGGGCCAGACGATCTGGCTGGCCATGCGCCCCGAACGCGCCTGGCTGACCCGCGAGCGGCCGCCGGAATCGGTCAATTGCGTGCCGGGCGTGGTGCAGGACATGGGTTATGTCGGGCATATGTCGTCCTACATGGTGAAGCTGGCCAATGGCCGGCTGGTCCGGGTGACCCAGGCCAACGAGGGGCGCCGCGACAATCCGATCTCCTGGGACGAGCATGTCCACGTCAGCTTCGAGCCGGCGGATTTCCGGGTGCTGACCGAATGAGCGGGGCGGACGCACCGCGCCGCGCTGGCCTGCCGCTGCGGATGCTGGCCCTGGGGCTGGCGGGTCTGGGCGGGGCGGTGGCGGTCAGCTTCCTGACGCTCAATGCGACCAGCGCCCTGCTGCTCTCGGCCCTGATCGGCGCCGGTCTGCTTTATTTCCTTCTGAGCCGGTTCATGGGCTGGTCGGACCGCTGGATGGTGATCGCCGTGCCGCTGCTGTGGCTGGGGATCTTCTTCCTGGTGCCGTTCTTCGTGCTGGGCCGCATCTCGCTTTCCGAGACGATGATCGCCCGGCCGCCCTATTCGCCGCTGTGGGAAACCGACGCGCAGGGCAATGTCGAGATCATCGCCAGCCTGCAGAATTACTGGTTCATCCTGGGCGACGCGCTCTATCGCAACGCCTATCTGTCCTCGATCAAGATCGCCGCCATCTCGACGGTTTTCGCGCTGCTGCTGGGCTATCCGATCGCCTATTACATCGCCCGCTCGCCCGAGCCGCGCCGCTCGTTCCTGCTGCTGCTGGTGGTGCTGCCCTTCTGGACCTCGTTCCTGCTGAGGGTCTACGCCTGGATCGGGTTCCTGAGGCGCGAGGGGGTGATCAACAACACCCTGATGTGGCTGGGGGTGATCGACGAGCCGCTGGTGATGATGCAGACCGATTTCGCGGTCTATATTGGCATCGTCTATACCTATCTGCCCTTCATGATCCTGCCGCTCTACGCCAACCTCGTGAAGCTGGACGGCGCCTTGCTGGAAGCGGCCTCGGACCTCGGCGCCACGCCCATGGTGACCTTCTTCACCGTGACGGTGCCGCTGTCCTTGCCCGGGGTCATCGCCGGGTCGATGCTGGTCTTCATCCCGGCCATCGGTGAATACGTGATCCCGGCGCTCTTGGGCGGGCCCGATACGCTGATGATCGGTCGCACGCTCTGGGACGAGTTCTTCTCGGCCCGCGACTGGCCGGTGGCCTCGGCGGTGGCGATCATCATGCTGATCCTGGTGGTGATCCCGATGATGTGGCTGCAATCGGTGCAGAACCGGCAGGAGGAGGGGCAATGAGACGCGGCTGGTTCCTGCCCATCGTCGCCACCTTCGGCTTCTGCTTCCTCTATGCGCCCATCGTGTCGCTGGTCATCTTCTCGTTCAACGAGAGCCGTCTGGTCACGGTCTGGGGCGGGTTCTCGACCCGCTGGTACGGCGAACTCCTGGCCGACGGGCAGATGCTGGCCGCGGCCTGGATCAGCCTCAAGGTCGGCGTGCTGGCCGCGAGTATCGCCACGGTGATCGGCACGCTGGCGGCCTTCGTGCTGACCCGGTTCGGCAAGTTCCGCGGCAAGCTGTTGCTGACCGGGATGGTGACGGCGCCGCTGGTCATGCCCGAGGTGATCATCGGCCTGTCGCTGCTGCTGCTCTTCGTGGCGATGGAGCTGGTGCTGGGCTGGCCCGCCGGGCGGGGGCTGACGACCGTGGTGATCGCGCATGCGACCTTCACCTCGGCCTATGTCGCGGTGATCGCCCAGTCGCGCCTGCGGGACATGGACGAGAGCCTGGAGGAAGCCGCGCGCGATCTCGGCGCGGGGCCGGTGCGGGTGTTCTTCGACATCACCTTGCCGGTGATCGCCCCGGCGCTGGTCTCGGGCTGGCTGCTGGCCTTCACGCTGTCCTTGGACGATCTGGTGATCGCGAGCTTTGTGTCAGGCCCCGGGGCCTCGACCCTGCCGATGGTGATCTTCTCGAAGGTGCGGCTGGGGGTGAGCCCGGATGTGAACGCGCTGGCCACGATCATCATCGTCATCGTCGCGGTCGCGGTGACCATCGCCGGGCTGCTGCTGATGCGGCAGTCGAAGAAGACCGGGTAAGGGCGGGGGGCTGCTCGCCCCCCGCACCCCCTCGCCAAAGGGGGGAGCACGCTCCCCCCTTTGGAAACCCCCCGTGGATATTTAGAGAACAAAGATGGGGTCAGCCGCCGCCGATCAGGGCGCCGGCGGCAAAGACAAGGGCGCCGCCGAGGACGACCTGGAAGGTGGCGCGCAGGAAAGGGGTCTGCATGAAGCGGTTCTGGATCCAGACGATGGCCCAGAGCTCGACGAAGACCACCACCATGGCGATGACCGTCGCGGTCCAGAAATGCGGGATCAGATAGGGAAGCGCGTGGCCGAGGCCGCCGAGCGCGGTCATCACCCCCGCCGCGATGCCGCGCTTCAAGGGAGAGCCGCGGCCCGAGAGCTGGCCGTCGTCGGACGCGGCTTCGGTGAAGCCCATGGAGATGCCGGCGCCCACGGAAGCCGCGAGGCCCACCAGGAAGGTCGTGTGGGTGTTCTGGGTGGCGAAGGCGGTGGCGAAAATCGGCGCCAGCGTCGAGACCGAGCCGTCCATCAGCCCGGCCAGCCCCGGCTGCACCCAGGTCAGCAGGAACTGCCGGCGCGCGGTTTCATCCTCGGACGAGCGTTCGTCGTCGCCGAGGTTCTTCTGCTCCAGCCGGTGAGCGTTGTGTTCATGCGAGGCCTCGGCGGCGGCGAGGTCACCCAAGAGGCGCCGCGTTTCCGCGTCCGAGGTGCGCTGCGCGGCGACGACGTAGAACTGCTCGGCCTGGCGTTCCATCGCCTCGGCCTCGCGGCGGATCTGCTCCAGCGTCATCGTGTCCATCAGCCAGACCGGCTTGCGGGCGTAGAAGCCCGCGACATGCTCGCGGCGGATCAGGGGGATCACCTCGCCGAAGCGGATCCGGTGCAGGGCGATCAGGCGCTGCCGGTGGCGATCCTCTTCCTCGGCCATGCCGTCGAAGACCGCGGCCGAGGCCGGGTAATCGACGCGCAGCTTCTCGGCATAGGTGCGGTAGATGCGGGCGTCGTCCTCTTCGGACGAGATCGCCAGCGCGAGGATTTCCTGTTCCGAAAGATCGCGAAAGCGGCGGCGGGAGCCGTAATTGGGCAGCATGGGGGGCCTTCGGGCTGAGGTCTGCGACACGAGTCTAGGCAGGGGCCGGATGCGGGGCAAGGGGACAGGGTGTCCCACGCGTGGGACAGCCCGGCGATTCCAGGGAAAACAACGGCTTGGCGGGGCGCGTTAACCTTTCGGCAGGATTGTCCCACAGGCCTGCATCCCGCGCGGGCGTTGACGCGACTCGGGGGCGGTGTTTCCCTGGGGTCAGGCAGCGGCGGAGGCTTGCATGGGTCGGGCGTGGAGACGGGCAGGGATCGCGGGCCTGGCGCTGCTGGCGCTGGCGGGGCCGGGGGCGGCGCAACAGGGCCCCTGGCGGCTGCAGGGCGAGCTGCAGCTGGCCCCGGGCGAGGAGATCGGCGCGCTGAGCCTGTCGCCCGGCGGCGACCGCGTGGCGGGGACGATCATGCGCGATGGCGCCTTCGCCGGCGGGGTCTGGCGGCTGGCCGATGGCAAGCTGGAGGCGCGGCTGGAGGGTGGCTTTCCCCTCTATGCGCTGTTCCGCTTCGGGGATGGGGCGCGGGTCTTCTCCTTCGATCGCGAGGGGCTGCGGCTTTGGGATCTGCCCGGAGGGCCGCCGGTGGCCGATCTGCGGTTTGACGCCGAGCTGCGGGTCAATGACGTGATCCACGATCCCGATCGCGGCACCCTGCTGGTGGCGCAGGATCTGGGGCCGCTGCTGGTTCTGGACCGCGACGGGCGGGTCGGGGGCCGGATCGAGACCGATGCCATGCGCCCGCACCGGCAGATCTGGCTGGTGGAGGGCGGCACGCGGCTGGTGGTCGATTCCGAGGCTTTCACCCTGACCGCCCGCATGGAGGGCCTGCCGCAGGGCTGCGCCGCCGACGCCTGCGAGGCGGCCTATGCGGCGCTGCCGGGCGCCTATGGCCCCTATGAGGAACTGGCCGCCGTCGATCCCCAGAGCGGGCGTTTCGCCACGCTGCCGCCGGTCGATCCGGCCCGCGCCGGGCAGCAGGACGGGGTGTTCCGGCCGGTCGCCACGCCCTCGCTGCGGATCTGGCAGGGGGTGGAGGATTGGGCGCCCGCCGACCTGCCGATGGCGGAACTGCCGCTGGGTGAGGCGCCGGTGCGGGTCGAATTCTCGGCCGGGGGGGCGCTGCTGCTGGCGGTGACGACGGGGGGCGAGGTGACGCTCTGGGACGTGGCGAGCGGCGGGCAGCGGCTGGCGCTGCGCCATCCACCCGGGGATTGGTACGCCGAGGCGCGGTTCATCCCGGGCTCGAAACTGCTGTTCCTGCGCACCGG
>NZ_JAUCCQ010000031.1:0-37863 GCF_034676075.1 Pararhodobacter sp.
GCTGGGAAGCCGATGACCGTGAACGAAGAGGGCGGCGTGGTCCCGATGGCCACGCGGCTTTCTCATCTTTGTTCTTCAAATATCCACGGGGATTTTCACGGGGGGCGCGCCCCCCTTGAAGCAGGGGGCGCGGGGGGCGGCAGCCCCCCGCCTCCGGTCGCCCGAGGCACGAGGGCGAAACCGCCCCCGTTCTCAGGCCATCGCCCGCAGCTTCGCCAGCACCTCGGCCAGCCGCGCCGCCTCGTCCGATTTCTCGGCCAGATTGGCGCGGGCTTCCTCGACGACCTCGTCCGAGGCATTGGCCACGAAGCGCGGATTGTCCAGCCGGCCCTTCAGCCCGCCGATCTCTTTCTCCAGCTTCTCCAGACCCTTGGCCAGCCGGTCGGCCTCGGCGGCGATGTCGATCACGCCTTCCAGCGGCAGCGCATAGGTCGCGCCCTCGGCCGCCACGGTCAGCGCCGCGCGCGGCACCGGCGCCCCGCGGTGCAGCCCGTCGAGCCGCGCCAGACGCTCGATCAGCACCTCGTTGCGGGCATAGCGCTGGGCCGAGGTCTCGTCCTCGTCCACCACCAGCATCGGCAGTTTCAGCCCCACCGGCACCCGCATCTGGGTGCGCGACGAGCGGATCGCCTCGATCAGGCCGATCACCCAGGACATCTCGCGATCCGCCTCGGCATCGGCCAGTTCCGACCCGAAGTCCGGCCAAGGCGCATGCGCGCAGAGCGTCTCGCGCGGGCCGGTCAGCGACCAGAGTTCTTCGGTGATGAAGGGCATGATCGGGTGCAGCATGGTGAAGCACTGATCCAGAACCCAGCGCATCACCGCCTTGGTCTCGGCCGCCTGATCGCCGTCGAAGAGCGGCTTGGCGAATTCCACGTACCAGTCGCACACCTTGCCCCAGACGAAGGCATATAGCGCCTGCGCCGCGTCGTTGAAGCGGTAGCTGGCCAGCGCCTCGTCCACCGCCACCCGGGTGCGGGCCGTCTCGCCGATGATCCAGCGGTTGGCGGTCGCCGTGGCCTCGGGGATGCCAGGGACCGGCGCCCCCTCGAAGACGCCGTTCATCTCGGCGAAGCGGGTCGCGTTCCAGAGCTTGGTGGTGAAGTTCCGGTAGCCGGTGATCCGCTGGGTATCGAGCTTCAGCACACCGCCCAGCGAGGCCATGGCGGCATTGGTGAACCTCAGCGCATCGGCGCCGAATTCGTCGATGATCTCCAGGGGGTCGATGACATTGCCCACGGATTTGGACATCTTCTTGCCCTTGGCGTCGCGGACGAGGCCATGCAGGTACACCGTGTGGAACGGCACTTCGCCCACCACGGCCAGCTGCATCATCATCATCCGGGCGACCCAGAAGAACAGGATGTCCTGCCCGGTCACCAGCACGTCGGTGGGGAAGTATTTCGCCAGTTCCGGCGTCTCTTCCGGCCAGCCCAGCGTGCCGATCGGCCAGAGGCCCGAGGAGAACCAGGTGTCCAGCACGTCAGGGTCGCGGGTCAGCGTCTTGCCCGGCGCCATGGCCTGAGCCTCGGCCTCGGAAGGCGCGCAATACTGATTGCCCTCCTCGTCGTACCACACCGGAATCTGATGCCCCCACCACAGCTGGCGCGAGATGCACCAGGGCTCGATGTTTTCCAGCCAGTGGTAATAGGTCTTCTCGCCCGATTCCGGCAGGATGCGGGTATAGCCTGCCCCTTCGTCAAACGTGCCGGCCCGGTCGGCCTCGCACCCTTTGCGCACCGCGTCCAGCGCCGGGCCCACCAGTTTCGAGGTATCGACGAACCATTGCCAGGTCAGATAGGGCTCGATCACCACTTTCGAGCGGTCGCCGAAGGGCTGCATGATCGGCTTGTCCTCGACCAGCGGCACCTTTTCCAGATGCTCGGCATTGGTCTCGGGGTCGATGCTCTTCTTCAGCACCGTCACCGCCAGCCCCTCGGCATTGATCGCCGCGACCACCGCCTTGCGGGCGTCATAGCGGTCGAGGCCGCGCAGTTCCTCGGGCACCAGGTTGATCGCCGAGACATCGCCCGCCTCGCGCTCGCCCCGGGCAATCGCCCCGGCGATCCGCGCGCTTTCCTCATAGGACAGCCCGTCGGCGCGCATCCGCGCCTTGGTGTCCATCAGGTTGTAAAGCGGGATGCCGTTCCTCTGCGCCACGGCGTAGTCGTTGAAATCATGCGCGCCGGTGATCTTCACCGCGCCCGAGCCGAAGGTCGGATCGGGGTAGTCGTCGGTGATGATCGGGATCAAACGGCGATGCTCCTTCGGCCCCACCGGGATCTCGCAGAGCATGCCGACGATGGGCTTGTAGCGCTCGTCCGAGGGATGCACCGCCACCGCCCCGTCGCCGAGCATGGTCTCGGGCCGGGTGGTGGCGATGGAGATGTAATTGCGGGTCTCGCGCTTGGTGACGTTCCCGTCCTCGTCGCGCTCGACATATTCATAGGTGGCGCCGCCCGCGAGCGGATACTTGAAATGCCACATATGGCCCGCGACCTCGGTATTCTCGACCTCGAGGTCCGAGATCGCCGTCTCGAAATGCGGGTCCCAGTTCACCAGCCGCTGGCCGCGATAGATCAGCCCCTTGGTGTAGAGGTCGACGAAGACCTTGATGACGGCATCGTGGAAATTGCCCTCTTCGCCCTCGGGCGCATTGGGAGCGCCCGACATGGTGAAGGCGTTGCGCGACCAGTCCAGCGAACAGCCGAGGCGCTGCAGCTGGCCGATGATCGTGCCGCCGGATTTCTTCTTTTGCTCCCAGACCAGCGCCGTGAACTCGTCGCGGCTGAAATCGGTGCGGCGGCGGTTGGTCTTGGCCAGTTCACGCTCGACCACCAGCTGGGTGGCGATCCCGGCATGGTCCTGCCCGGGCTGCCAGAGCGTGTCGAACCCGCGCATCCGGTGCCAGCGCACCAGGATATCCTGCAGCGTGTTGTTGAAGGCATGCCCGATATGCAGGGACCCGGTGACGTTGGGCGGCGGGATCATGACGCAGAAGGTCTCGTCGCGGCGGGCACCGGCCCCGGCCTTGAACGCACCACGCTCCTCCCACAGGCGGGCGATCCGCGCCTCGGCTTCGGTGGCGTCGAAAGTCTTGTCCATCGTCATCTGCGCAATCCTCGGGAGGTTTCGCCGGTGTTTAGCCAAGCAAAGCGCAAAGGGGAAGAGCGGCGCGCTTGGGGCGGGCCCCGGGGGTTTCACACCCCCGGACCCCCGTGGGATATTTGAAGAACGAAGATGCAGAGTGACGAAACGCGAACGCGCATCTTCGTTCCTTAAATATCCACGGGGTTCCCAAAGGGGGGCGTGCCCCCCTTTGGGCAGGGGGTGCGGGGGGCGGCAGCCCCCCGCCCTTGGTCGCCCGCAGGCGCAGCCCAGGGCGAAACCCCTTCCCGGCGTGCCTTCGCTCCGCTAAGCCAGAGCCATGCAGCGCGTCACCCTGACCTCGATCGCCGATCTCGCCTCGCTTCCCTATGACGAGGTGATCGACACCCGCTCGCCCGCCGAATACGCCGAGGACCACGTCCCCGGCGCGGTCAACCTGCCGTCGCTCAGCAATGCAGAACGGGCCGAGATCGGCACGATCTATGTGCAGGAGAGCCGCTTCCTCGCCCGCCGCCTGGGCGCCGCCTATGTCGCGCGGAACGCGGCCGAGCATCTGCTGACCCATCTGGCCGACAAGCCCGCCACCTACCGGCCACTGGTCTATTGCTGGCGCGGCGGCATGCGGTCGAATTCCATTGCCCTGATCTATGGCCAGATCGGCTGGCGGGTCGGCGTGCTGGAGGGTGGCTGGCGCAGCTGGCGGCGGCTGGTGCAGCAGGCGCTCTACGAGGCGCCCTTCCCCGCCCCCATCGCGGTGCTGGATGGCAATACCGGCAGCGCCAAGACCGCGATCCTGGCGAAGGTGCGGGCGCGGGGCGGGCAGGTCATCGACCTTGAGGGGCTGGCGCGGCACCGGGGCAGCCTGTTCGGCCTGGTGCCGGGCGATGCCCAGCCCGCGCAGAAGGGCTTCGAGAGCGCGCTTGCCCATGCCATGGCCCGGCTCGATCCCACCCGTCCGGTGCTGGTCGAGGCGGAATCGAACCGGATCGGCGAGCTGCGCCTGCCGCCTGCGCTGTGGCGCGCGATGCAGGAGGCACCGCGGATCGAGATCGCAGCCCCGGTGGAAGCGCGCGCCGGCTGGCTGACCCGCGCCTATGCCGATATCAGCGCCGATCCCGAGGAGCTGGCCGCACGCATCGCCGCGCTCGGCCCCTATCACCCGCGCGAGACCATCGCCGAGTGGCAGGCACTGGCCGGGGCGGGCGATTTCGCGCCGCTGGCGGCGCGGCTGATGCAGGAGCATTACGATCCGCGCTATGCCAAGACCCGGCTGCGGCAGGCCCCGGCGACCGAGGTCCTGCTCACCGACAGGCTGGACGACGCCGCGCAGGAGCACCTGGCGGATCGCATCGCCGCCTGGCTCGGCTGACACTTTTCCAACATCAGAACCCGAAAACCCCGGCGCCGCGGCGGCCGGGGTTTCAGTTTTCCAACATCATTGAAATGTCAGGCCTTCAGGCCCGCCAGTCGAAGAATCCGGCCGGCGCCCGGGCCAGCAGGCGGCGGGCGATGTCCTCGCCCAGCGCCGCACCCTCGGCGATCGGGGCGCGGCCTTCCTCGGTCAGCGCGTCCGAACCGTCGGGGCGCAGGATCTCGCCCCTGAGCCAGATCTCGCCGCCTTCCAGCACCGCCAGACCGGCAATCGGCGTCTCGCAGGAGCCGTCGAGCGTCGCCAGATAGGCGCGTTCGGCGGCCAGCCGCTGGCCGGTCGGCCCGTGGTGGATCGTCGCCAGCATCGCCTCGGCCCGCGCATCCCCCTGCCGCCGCTCGATCCCGATGGCGCCCTGCGCCACCGCTGGCAGCATCTCGTCGGGCTGGATGGCCGAACGCGCCACCTCGGCCATGCCCAGCCGGTTGAGGCCCGCCATGGCGAGGAAGGTGCAATCGGCGACCTTCTCGGACAATTTGCGCAGCCGGGTCTGCACGTTGCCGCGGAATTCCACGACCTTCAGGTCCGGCCGCCGGTGAAGAAGCTGCGCGCGGCGCCTGAGCGACGAGGTGCCGACCACCTGCCCCGGCGCCAGATCCGCCAGCCGCTCGACCAGGGGCGAGACGAAGGCATCGCGCACGTCCTCGCGCGGGAGGTAGCAGTCCAGCACCAGCCCCTCGGGCTGCGCGACCGGCATGTCCTTCATCGAATGGACAGCGATGTCCAGCGTGCCCGCCAGCATCATCTCTTCGATCTCGCGGGTGAAAAGCCCCTTGCCGCCCAGCTCCTTCAGCGCCCGGTCCTGTACGCGGTCGCCGGTCGTCAGCACGGTGACGATCTCGAAGGCCGCTTCCGGCAGGTCGAAGGCCGCCATCAGCCGGGCGCGCGTTTCATGGGCCTGCGCCAGCGCCAGCGGCGAGCCGCGGGTGCCGATACGCAACGGGTCGGAGGGGGAAGGCAGGGTCACGCTCATGGCTTTCCTTAGCCCCGCGCGCGAAGGCGCGCAACGGGGCGCGCAGGATTGAACCGGCGCGCGATGCCGCACGACCCATGGGCATCAGCGTGAAAGGAGACCGCCATGCCCCGCCATTTCAAAGCCGCCCGCCTCTGGACCGCCGTCGCCGCCGCAGTTCTGATCGCCGGGACCGTCTCGGCCCTCGGCCATGGCGCAACCGAGGTCGCGGCGTTGCATCCTGCAATTTTCTCCGGCGCGATCTGACGGTTTTCCGATACATTGCCCAAGTGTTGCCTCATTGTGGGATCACGACCGATCCATTCCAAGCGGATGGAGATGACCCATGAAGGACTTCGCAGGCATGTCGGAGACGATTGCCCCGCTGAGCATCTACCCATGCTGCCCCCTCACGGGGTCTGTCATGCACCCCGGTCTGACGGTGCCCATCGACTGGCGCCGCCCCGCTGACCGGCGTGCCTGGCAGATCTGGTGGAACGCCGACGACGGTTTCGGCCAGGTGTTCCCGCGGCCGCGCCCCTCCGAAGTCGCCAGTTTCTACGACATCGACGCCTATTACACCCATGCCGAGCGCTACAAACCCGATGTGGAGGCCGAAGCCGAAAGCGTGGGCCTGCTGGGCAAGGCGCTGGGCGCGCTGGCCTATCGGTTCGAGCGCGGGGCGGAGCCGACCTCGGCCTGGTGGCGCTCGATCATCCCGGCGGGGTCGGAGAACGGGCTGGAAATCGGCTGCGGTGACGGTGACCGGATGCGGACCTTCGGGCCCCATCTGCGCCATGTCCGCGGGGTGGAACCCGATCCCCGCGCGGTCCGGGTGGCGCGCGAGCGCGGCCTCGACGTGATGGAGGGCACGGCCGAACAGCTGCCCGCCGAAGTGCGCGACCGGCGCTACGACCTCATCGTTTTCTCGCATGTGCTGGAGCATACGCTGGACCCGGTTCTGGCGCTGGCCAATGCCCGTGAACTCCTGACCGAGGACGGGGTCATGTCGGTCGAAGTGCCGAACAATGCCTCCGAGGGCAGCCGCCGCATGGGGCCGCGCTGGCGCTGGCTGGACGTGCCGCGGCATCTGAATTTCTTCACGCCGGAAAGCCTGCAGGCCTGCGCCGAGGCCGCGGGGCTGAAGGTGCAGGCGGTGCTCTATCGCGGCTATGTCCGGCAATTCCTGCCCGACTGGATGGTCGACGAAGCCCGCATCACCGCCGAGATGGAGCGCCGCGACGTGACGCAGGCCGATATCGACGCGCAGGTCCGCCATTCGGCCCGGCTGTTTGCCGCGACCGCGCTGGCCGAGCCCCGGAAGAAATACGATTCGGTCCGGGTGATCTGTACCAGCGACTGAGCGGGTCAGAACGCCACAGCAGAACGGGCAGGACTTCGGTCCTGCCCGCTGCGTTTCGGGGGGTCTTGGCGGGCGCCTAGCGCTCGCGGCGCCTGCGGATGCGGCCGGCCTTGGCGGCGGCGCCCTTGCGCGAGACCGGGCCCTTGCCCCGCCCTTTGCCGCGCCGGGCACGGGCCATGGGCGCGCCTTCGACCTCCAGCAGTTCCAGCAGCAAGCCGCCGGTCATCGCCTCTGCCTCGGCGAGTTTCACTTCCACCCGCTGACCAAGGCCCAGAACCGTGCCGGTCTTCTCGCCCCGCAGGGTCTGGCTGTCGGCATCATGGTGGAAATACTCGTCGCCCAGCGACCGGATCGGCACCAGCCCGTCCGCCCCCGTCTCATCCAGTTTCACGAAGAGCCCGAAGCGCGCCACACCGCTGATCCGGCCCCGGAACACGGCGCCGATCCGGTCGGCCATGAAGGCAGCCAGATAGCGGTCGGTCGTGTCGCGTTCGGCGGCCATCGAGCGGCGCTCGGTTTCCGAGATCTGCGTCGCGGTCTCGGCCAGATGTTCGGTGTCCCAGTCGGAAAGCCCGTCCTTGCCCCATTTATGCGCCGTGATCAGGGCCCGGTGGACGATCAGGTCGGAATAACGGCGGATGGGCGAGGTGAAATGCGCGTAGTTGCGCAAGGCTAGGCCGAAATGGCCGAAATTTTCGGGCGCGTAATAGGCCTGGGTCATCGACCTGAGCGTCGCCATGTTGATCAGTTCGTCGAACTCGGACCCCTCGGCATCGGCCAAGAGCTTGTTCAGGTGCCGGGTCTGCAGGACCTGCCCCTTGGCCAGCACCAGCCCCGCCCCCTGCGCCACCTCGCGCAATGCCTCGATCTTCTCGATCGTCGGCTCCTCGTGGACCCGGAACAGCAGGGGCGAGCGGCGGGCGATCAGTTCCTCGGCGGCGGCGACGTTGGCCATCACCATGAATTCCTCGATCACCTTGTGGGCGTCGAGCCGGTCCTTGAAGGCGACCGAGGTGACCGTCCCGGCCTCGTCCAGCACGATCCGGCGTTCGGGCAGGTCCAGATCCAGCGGCTGCCGCGCGGCGCGAGCCTTCAACGTCGCCTGCCAGGCGGCGTAGAGATGGCTCAGCCCCTCGGCCAGCGGGTCGGTCTGGGCGTCGAGCCGCCCCTCGAAGGCCGCCTGCGCCTGTTCATAGGTCAGCGAGGCGCGGGAATTCATCACCCCGCGGACGAAGCGATGGCCGGTCTTCTCGCCCTGCGCGTTGACCTCCATGCGGACGGCCAGCACCGGACGGTCGACGCCCTCGTGCAGCGAACACAGGTCGCCCGACAGCCGGTCGGGCAGCATCGGCACCACGCGGTCGGGGAAATAGCTGGAATTCCCGCGCTTGCGGGCCTCGCGGTCCAGTTCCGAGCCCGGGCGCACATAGGCCGCGACATCGGCAATGGCGACCCAGACGGTGAACCCGCCGTCCGCCGCCAGTTCCGCGCAGACCGCATCGTCGTGGTCGCGCGCGTCGGACGGGTCGATGGTCAGCAGCGGCAGGTCGCGCAGATCCTCGCGCTTGCCGCCGGGATCGGCGGGGGCGGCGTCGGCCTCGGCCAGAACCGCGTCGGGGAAATGGTCGGGGATGCCGTGCTGGTGGATGGCGATCAGGCTGACCGCGCGCGGCGCACCGGGATCGCCCAGCCGCCGGACGATCCGCGCCTTGGGCAGGCCCAGACGCGGGGGCGAAGTCTGCTCGGCCTCGACCAGTTCGCCATCCTTGGCGCCCCGCGCATCGGCGGTGGAGACGCGGAATTCCAGATCGGCGCCCTTGTCGATGGGCAGGATCCGGCCGAATTCGGACCCCGCGCGATAGATGCCCAGCACCGTGCGCGGCCCGTTCTGCAGCTTGCGGATCGGATGGGCGTGCCAGCCGTCCTCGGTCTGCGTGAGCTTGGCCAGCACCCGGTCGCCCGCGCCCAGCGCCGGCTGATCCTTGCGCTCGATTACCAGGATGCGCGGCCCGTCACCCTCGCCGTCGGCGGGTTCGGCCAACAGGTCGCCCTGCGCATCGGGGCCGGTGACCCGGATGATGCCGACCGGCGGCAGGCCCTCGCCCCGGGGACGGCGCTTCTTGCGGCCCTCGTAGAGACCTTCGGCCTCCAGTTCCGCCAGCATGCGCTTGAGGTCGATCTTGGCCGCGCCCTTGATGCCGAAGGCGCGGCTGATGTCGTGAAAGGCCGGGCGCCCCTCGTGTTCAGAGAGCCACTGGGCGATTTCGGGTTTCGAGGGCAGACGTTTCATCCCCCGGCGCTACCACGCGGGGCGGGCGTCGTCACGCGCAAACCGGCGCCGGTGGCGGACCTCAGGAGGGGTCCACCACCGTGCAATCCTGATCGCGGGCGGCGAGGCGCAGGCAGGCGAGCTGCGCCTCTTCATGGGTCAGCGAGTTGACCTCGGCCACATGGCGCCCGCCGCGCGCGGTCACCCGGCGCACGCCGTTGCGCAGCGTTCCGGCCTCGGACAGCGCCACCCGCAGCAGCACGCGCTCGGCGTCGAAGGGGGTGTTGAAGCGCCCCAGTTCCACCCGCCACAGCCGCCCGCCCGAGGTCGAGACATGGGTGACGATCTCGGGCGTGGGGGCGCTGGCCACGACATCGGCATCGGACGAGCTGGTCAGCACGATGGTCGGCGCCAGCACCGGCTCTTCGGGGTCCTCGTGGCTCAGCGCCTGAAGGAGTTCCTCGTCGCGCCACAGGATGCGGCCGTCGTCATCGACGGAAAGCTCCGAGGCGACGGGTTCGAGCGAGGGCATCAGCGGCGCCTCGGCCGGGGCTTCGAGCGCGGCGAGCTGGGTCTCGGGCTGGGCCTCGGGCGCCTCGGCCCCGTCAGCCAGGGGGATCGGCGGCAGGCCGGGGATGGTCAGCGCCCCGCCGTCGGTCGAGACATCGGCCATCGCCACGGCTTCCCCGGCGGGAGCCTCGGGGCCATCGGCAGGCAGATCCTCGACCAGGGCGGCGACCAGATCCTCGGGCCGGGCGGGCGGCGTTACCGGCACCTGCACGCCGCTTTCGGCCAGCGCCACGTAATCCTCGGTGCCCAGAAGGCCGCTGCCCGAGCGCGCCGCGATGGCGATCTCTTCCTCGGCCTCGGCGGGTTCGGCGGCGGCCAGCGTCACCGCCTCGTCCACCGGCCTGCCGCGCGGCAGGGGCGAGCGTTCGGGGGCGACGGCGGCGACCAGCACCTGCTCGACCGCTTCGGCCAGCCCCTCGGGCGCATCGCTCTCTTCGGGCTCTTCCGAGGTCACGCCGGGGGCCACACCGGGATCGTCGGTGTCCGAGGCCGGATCGGGCTCGCGGATCTCTTCGATCAGTTCGTCGATTCCGGTGCTCAGGGCGGCGATCAGGTCTGCAGCGGGGGCATCACCCGGCTGCGGGCGGGCCCGCGGGAAGCGCGAGGTGGTGGGCGCGGTCTGCAATCGGATCACCCGACCAGCGGCGGGACCACTGCCGCGATCATCGGCACCGCGTACGTAATCGGGTCGCGCCGGACGCCGCACCGCCGCGCGCCGGGGCGCGTCGCGGAAGCCGCGGTCCATCAGCTGCGACACCCGCCGCAGCCGGTCCTGCGACGAACGCGCGCCGAAGACGGTGACCAAGAGCCGCACGCCGTCCCGCTCGGCCATGGCGGTGAGGTTGTAGCCCGCGGCATTGGTGAAGCCGGTCTTGATCCCGTCGGCACCGCGATAGCTGCCCAGGAACAGACGATTCGTGTTGTTCACCGTGGCGATCCCGGCGTTGTCCGACCGGCGCGAGAAGATGCCGTAATAGCTGGGATAGTCGAAATAGAGCTGCCGCCCCAGGATCGACATGTCGCGGGCGGTGGACAGATGCCCGTCCGTGGTCAGCCCGTGCGGGTTGCGGAAGGTGGTGCGCGACATGCCGATGGCGCGGGCCGTGCGGTTCATCCGCTCGGCAAAGGCCGGGACCGACCCTTCGAGCGCCTCGGCAATGGCCACCGCCGCGTCATTGGCCGAGCGCAGGGCGGCGGCGCGGATCAGATAGCGGAAGGCGATGGTCTGGCCCGCCCGCAGACCCAGCCGCGAAGGCGGTTGCGAGGCGGCATGGCGCGAGATGCGCACCGGCGTGTCTTCGGTGATCTCGCCGTTCTGCAACGCCTCGAAGGCGATGTAGAGCGTCATCATCTTGGTCAACGACGCGGGATGCAGTCGCGACGTCGAATTGTCCGTTTGGTACAGGATTTCGCCGGTGCGGGCGTCCATGACCACCGCGGCGAAGGGTTGCGCATGGGCGCGCGGTGCGACGCATAGAATCACCATCACAGCCACCAGGGCCGTCATGCCGATCACGCCAAAGCCGCGGAACCAACGCCCGAATCGCGTTGTCACGTGCCTGTCCTCTGCCTCTGCGCCCCCGTTTAGCCGGCGGCGTCAATTTTGCTCAAGAACACGCTACCACCAAAGGCACGACATGAAAACCCCCCGTGTTTTCAACGCCTTTCCCGACGATCTTGAGACGGCATCAAGATTTCGCGGATTCAGCGCGCGGGGCCACTACATTCAGGATTGCTCGATATGGCGGATCAGATCGGGCAGGTCCGACAAGGTGGAAATCCGCCGATAGCGGGGGTGATCCTCGGGCGGGTCGGCCCGTTCCAGCGCCCATTCCAGCCCGTGCGGGACAAAGACCCCCCAGGCCCCGGCCCGGATCGGCGCCACCACGTCGGACGCCATGGAATTCCCCGCCATCAGCGCCCCCTCGGCCCCGCCATAACGGGCGAAAACAGTGGCATAGGTCTCGGGCGTCTTGTGGCTGACGATCTCGACCCCGGCGAAATGATCGCCCAACCCCGATTGCGCAAGCTTCCTTTCCTGATCCAGCAGGTCGCCCTTGGTGATCAACACCAGCCGATGCGCCCCGGCCAGTGATTCGACCGTGTCGGCCACCCCCGGCAGCAGTTCGATCGGATGGGCCAGCATCTCCTGCCCTGCGGCGATGATCTGGCCGATGACATGGCCGGGCACCCGGCCCTCGGTCACCTCGACCGCCGTCTCGATCATCGACAGCATGAAGCCTTTGATGCCGAATCCATAATGGCCGATGTTGCGCCGTTCGGAGGCCAGAAGACGGTCCGCCAGATCCTCGGGCGCGGCGTGATCGGCCAGAAGCTCGGCAAACCGCGCCTGTGTCAGGTGGAAGAAACGCTCGTTATGCCAGAGCGTATCATCGGCATCGAGGGCAATGGTGGTCAGGCGCGTCATGGCTTTTGTCCGCTAGGGTTTTCTTGGCCGCTGTGGGCGCTATATACTGCCCTGCAACCGAATCTGTCACCCCAGGCCCCAAACGCATGGCTCAGACCGTTACGATGACCGAGCGCAAGCATGGCCCCGGTGAGGGCGATCCGGGCGTCGCGGTCAAGACCCGCACCCGCACCCAGCGCCCGCCGATGTACAAGGTGATGCTGCTCAACGACGATTACACGCCGATGGAATTCGTCGTGCATGTGCTCGAACGCTTCTTCGGCATGAGCCACGCCCAGGCGTTCGAGATCATGCTGACGGTCCACAAGAAGGGCCTGGCCGTTGTCGGGGTCTTCTCGTACGAGATCGCCGAGACCAAGGTTGCGCAGGTGATGGACTTCGCCCGCCGCCACCAGCATCCGCTGCAATGCACCCTGGAAAAGGAGTGAGGCGCGTCTGCGCCCGCCGATGACCATGTCCTTTCATGAACCGGCGCCCCGTGCGCTGCGGCTGGAGCTTGCCGTCGAGGCAGGCCTTGCCCTGCCCGATGCGGGCACCATTGCCGTCCTCCACCCGCGCGCGGGTGAGGATTTCGGCCCCCTGCCCCCGTCGCAGCTGCAGATCGTGACGCCTTTCGCGCCCGATCACGGCTTCTTCGCCGCCCGGGGCCTTGCCTGCGCGCAGGCGGCCGAGGGGCCCTATGCCGCGGCGCTGGTCTGCCTGCCCCGCTCGCGGGCCGAGGCCCGGGACCTGATCGCCCAGGCGGCGGCGCTGACCTCGGGCCCGGTGATCATCGACGGCCAGAAGAACGACGGCGTCGACGCCATGCTGCGCGAATTGCGCGACCGGGTGGAGCTGAGCGCCGCCATCGCCAAGGGCCATGGCAAGATCGCCTGGTTCCCCTCGCCGGGCGACGCGCTGGCCGAATGGCGCGCCACCCCGGGCGAGGCCAAGGACGGCGAGCGGGTCTATCGCACACTGCCCGGCCTCTTCTCGGCCGACGGGATCGACCCGGCCTCGGCGCTGCTGGCGGCTTCGCTGCCCGCAGGGTTGAAGGGCGTTGTGGCCGACTTTGGCGCGGGCTGGGGTTATCTTTCGGCCCAGATCCTCGAACGGGCGCCCGGCATCGCCACGCTGCACCTGATCGAGGCCGACGCCCGCGCCCTGGCCTGCGCGCGCCAGAACGTGTCCGACCCACGGGCGCAATTCCATTGGGCCGATGCGACCAACCCGTTGAAACTGCAGCTTGACGCCGTGCTGATGAACCCGCCCTTCCATCAGGGGCGCGAGGCCCGGCCGCAGCTGGGCGCGGCCTTCATCCGCACGGCGGCGGCGATGCTGAAACCCTCGGGCCAGCTGTTCCTGGTGGCCAACCGCCACCTGCCCTACGAGCAGACGCTGGCCGAGGCGTTCCGCAAGCACAGCGAACTTCCCGGCAGCCCGGGCTTCAAGATCTTCCATGCCGAAGGCCCCCAGCGGGCACCCGTCGCGGCCCCGGCCGCGCGCGCCCGTGCGACCCACAGCAGAGGACGGCGCTGATGAGCTTTTCCATCGAGGGCAAGACCGCGATCATCACCGGCGCCGCCACCGGCATCGGCCATGCCATCGCCCGGCATTTCGTCGATGAAGGCGCCAATGTCGTCTTCTCGGACATGAATGAGAAGCGGCTGAAATCCGGCTGCGACGATCTGGCGGATCTGCCGAACTGCCGCCTTTTTGCCGGTGACCTGCGCGAGAAGCTGAACGTGGCGAACCTGCTGTCGACCGCGCTCGACGCCTTCGACCGGGTGGATATCCTGATTAACGCGACGCGCAGCTTTGCCGTCACCGACCCGCTGGACCCGACCGACACCTCGGTCGAGACGCTGCTGGATCACAACCTGAATGTCGCGCTCAGGACCTCGCAGGCGGTGGCGCGGCGGATGATCCTGCAGGCGGAACAAGAGGATACGAGGCCGCAGGTGGCGGGCGCGATCATCAATATCTCGTCCATCGCCGCGCATCGGACGCAGCCGGAATTGCTGGGTTTCTCGATCTCGAACGCGGCGCTGGAACAGATGACCCGCTCGCTGGCCGTGTCGCTGGCGCCGCAGGCGATCCGGGTCAATGCCATCGCCGTGGGGTCGCTCATGTCGGGCACCCTGCGCGACACGATTGCCGAGCATCCCGAATACCGCGAGGCGATCATCGCCGGCACGCCCCTGCACCGGATCGGCACGGCCTCGGAAGTGGCGGAGCTGGCGCAATTCCTGGCGTCGTCGGCCTCGGCCTTCATGACCGGGCAGATCGTCACGCTGGATGGCGGGCGCTCGGTGCTGGACACCGTGCAGCGGCCCGCCCACTAGCGGTTGAAGCGCAGCGGGCTGACCGCCTCGTCCGCCGCACCGCCCGCCAGCGCGGCCGAGATCCGCTCGGCCGTCCAGGGCGCCAGCGTCAGGCCCAGATGGCCGTGGCCGAAGGCGCAGACCAGCCCCTTTCGCGCCAGCCCCACCACCGGCAGGCTGTCGGGAACCGAGGGGCGCAGGCCCATCCAGCGGCGGGACGGCGGCGGCAGGTCGGGAAAGACGCTGCGCACCCCCTCTTCCAGCCTGTCCCAGCGATGGGGCGAAGGCGCCGCGCCGATCCCGCCCAGTTCCACCGTTCCGGCCGCGCGCAGGCGCCCCGCCATCGGCGTGAAATAGAACCCGCGCCGCACCGGACAGAGCGGGCGCGCGACCTTCTCCACCCGGTCGAATTCCAGATGATAGCCGCGCTCGGCGGTCAGCGGCACCCGCACGCCCAGCGGTTTCAGCAGCCGCGCCGACCAGGCCCCGGCAGCCAGCACCACCGCCTCGACCTCCTGCGCGCCCTGCTCGTGCGTGACCCGCCAGCCAGCGCCGTGCCGGGCCAGCGCCGTCACCCGCGCCTCGATCCGCGCCACGCGCAGCGCGGCCTCGATCCGGGCCAGCATCGCCACCGGATCGCTGAGCCAGAGCGTTCCCGGAAACAGCATCCCGCCCCCGAACCGCCCCGGCGGCAGGCGCGGTTCCAGCGCCAGAAGCTGCGAGGCATCGAGCCGCTCGACCGTGACGCCATGGGCGCGGCGGCGGTCCATCCCGGCCTCGGCCGCGTTCAGATCCTCGACGCTGTCATAGGCGTAAAGCGCGCCCGCCTCGTTCAAAAGCCCTCCTGCCCCCAGCGAGAAGGCCAGCCCCCGCCAGCGGCTCTCGGCATCGCCCAGGAAGCGGGCCAGTACCTGCCGGTTGGCCTCGGCTCCCCGCGGACCGGACTGACGCGCGAAGCGCCAGAGCCAGGGCACCAGCGACAGGGCCGAGGGGCGGTGGATCGCCAGGGGGCTGTCGCGGTTGAACAAAAGTCGTGGCAGGTCGCGCAGCACCTCGGGCGTGCCGACCGGATCGACGGCATAGCCCGCGATGGTGCCCGCGTTGCCGGTCGAGGCCTTGTGCGGCTCCTCGGCCGGGGCGATCAGGGTGACACGATGCCCCTCGCCCGCCAGCCGATGCGCGACGGTCAGGCCGATGATGCCCGCGCCGACGACCGCGATCTCCATCAGTAGCCCTCGGCCCGGTCCACGAGATGCAGAAGCGGCTCGCCGGTGCTCAGCCGCCGCAGGTTCTCGACCACCACGCGGGCGGCGGTCACAGCGCGGGTTTCGGCGGCGATATGCGGGGTCACGGTGACTTTGGGATGCGCCCAATAGGGATGATCCAGCGGCAGGGGCTCCACCCGGAAGACATCGAGCGTCGCCGCCCCCACCTGCCCCGTCGCGAGCGCCGCCAAGAGCGCGTCATCGTCGATGAGCGGCCCGCGCCCGGGGTTGATGATCGCGGCGCCCTGGGGCAGCCAGCCCAGCGTCTCGGCGTTCAGCGTGTTCTCGGTCCCCGGGGTCGCGGGCAGCAGCGTCACCACGATCTGCGCGCGGCTCAGCACGGTTTTCAGCCCGTCCCGCCCGTGGTGGCACTCGATACCCGGCAGATCCTTCGGCGTCCGGCTCCAGCCCAGCACCGGGAAGCCAAGCCGCGCCAGCGCCTGGGCGCAGGCCGCGCCCAGCGCGCCGAGGCCCAGCATCGCCACCGGCCGCTCCCGCGCCAGCGGCGGCACCGCGGGTTCCCAACGGTCCTGCGTCGCCAGCACCCGGTCGAGACCCAGATGATAGCGCAGCGCATGGCCGGTGACGTATTCGACCATCCCCTCGGTCAGGCCGGGATCGACCATGCGGCAGAGCGGCTGGGTCAGTGTCCGGTTGCCGACTATCTTCTCGACCCCGGCCCAGAGGCTGAGGACAGCGTGGCAGCGCGTGTAGGGGGTGAAATCGTCGGGCGTCTCGCCCCCCGGGGCGTAGATCATCGCATCGACCGTCTCGGGGGCGGCGTCGCGCACCAGATCGACGGCCAGCCCCGCCTCGGCGAGCGCGGCGCGCAGTGGCGCCTCGTAAGCGGGCCAGCGGCTTTCGCCGGCGGCAAACAGAACCTTCATGCCTTCTCCCTCGGGCGGTGGATGCAGGCGGATTGCACGAGGCCGAAGCCGATGAGGATCATCAGCATCGCCGACCCGCCGTAGCTGACCAGAGGCAGAGGCACGCCGACCACCGGCGCCAGCCCCATGACCATGGCCATGTTGATCGCGAAATAGAGGAAGAAGTTCCCGGCGATGCCGAGGATCAGCAGCGAGGCATAGCGGTTCTTCGACTGCATCGCCGCGATCACGCAGGTGACGATGATGCCGACATAGAGCGTCAGCAGGAAGATGCCGCCGATGAAGCCGAATTCCTCGGCCAGGGTGTTGAAGATGAAGTCGGTGTGTTTTTCCGGCAGGAAATTCAGCCGCGATTGCGTGCCCTGCATGAAGCCGCGGCCGGACCAGCCGCCCGAGCCCAGCGCGATCATCGCCTGGTTGATGTGATAGGACGAACCCAGCGGGTCGAGCGAGGGGTCGAGGAAGGCGTCGATCCGGCGGAACTGGTAGTCGCGCAGCAATTGCCAGGGGGTTCCGCGTGACGCGAAGACCGTCGCCACCAGCCCGACACCCGCGCCGATCACGCCGCCGAAATACCACAGGCTGACGCCCGCGAAGAACATCACCATCCCGCCTGCGCCGATGATCATCAGCGCGGTGCCGAGGTCGGGCTGGATCAGCACCAGAAACGCGGGCACCAGGATCAGCGCCACCGCCACCAGCACCCAGAACGGGTGCGAGACGCGCTTGATGTCGAGCCAGTCGTAATAGGCGGCCATCATCATGACGATGGCGATCTTCATCATTTCCGAGGGTTGCAGGCGGATCGGCCCCAGTTCCAGCCAGCGCTGCGCACCCATGCCGACGGTGCCGAAGAACTCGACCCCCAACAGCAGGACGAAGGACACGCCATAGGCCATGACCGAGAGCGAGCGCCAGAACCACAGCGGCACGAAGCCGATGGCGAACATCACCGCCAGTGCGAGGGCGAAGCGCTGCATCTGCGGCTCGGTCCAGCGCTCGAAATCCCCGCCCGAGACGGAATAGAGCTGCAGAAAGCCGATCGAAGCCACCGCCGTCAGCAGCAGGACCAGCGCCCAGTTGACGTGCAGCACCTTGCGAAAGCCCGAGGGCGAGCGTTTGACGTTGTATTCAAGGTAGCTCATGCCCGGCTCCGCCCGGTCGGCGGCGCGACGGCCGGACCGATCTGCTCGCTGATGGTGCGCATCAGGGTCTCGATCCGGTTGCGCTGCGGCTGGGGATAGGCCTCGATGGGTGGCAGGCCGCCCGATTGCGCGGCCAGGATGATGTCGCGGGCGATGGGCGCCGCGACCGACGAGCCGCCGCCGCCGTGTTCCACCACGACCGAGACGGCATAACGCGGGTCGGTATCGGGGGCGTAGCAGACGAAAAGCGCGTGGTCGCGCCGGTTCCAGGGCAGCTGATCCTGCCGCCTGACGCCCGCCGCGCGCTCGGCCGCGGTGATCGAGAAGACCTGGCTACTACCCGTCTTGCCCGCCATCCTGAGATTGGCGTCGACGATGCGCGAACCATAAGCCGTGCCGCGCTGCGCGTTCGAGACTTCCCACATGCCGCGCTGCACCTGCGCCAGCGCGGCGGCGCTCAGGCCCAGCGGCGGCTGGTCGGGAATCGGCTGCTCGATATCGTCGATGGCATGCACAAGGCGCGGCAGGATCGCCCGATTGGTGGCCAGCCGCGCCGTCATCACCGCCAGTTGCAGGGGCGTGGCCAGCACATAGCCCTGCCCGATGGAGGCGTTGATCGTGTCGCCGACCACCCATTCGGCGCCGCGCCGCTCGCGCTTCCACTCGCGTGAGGGGTTGAGGCCCGAGGAAATGCCCGAGAGTGGCAGGTCGTAGCGGATGCCGAGGCCCAACCGCTCGGCCATGGCGTTGATGCGGTCGATCCCGACCCTTTGCGCCATGTCGTAGAAGAAGACGTCGCAGCTTTCGGACAGGGCCGAGGTCAGGTTGACCCGCCCGTGCCCGCCCCGGTTCCAGCAATGGAACCGGCGGCCCGCGGCCTCGATATAGCCCGGACAATAGACCCGCTCATCGGGCGTCGCCAGCCCCGCCTCGAAGGCGGCCAGCGCGGTGACCATCTTGAAGGTCGAGCCCGGCGGATAGGCACCCTGCACGGTCTTGTTGGACATCGGCCGGTGGTCGTTGTCCCTGAGCGCGCCGTAATCGGCCACGGAAATCCCGCGCACGAAGAGGTTGGGGTCAAAGGACGGCGCCGAGGCCAGCGCCAGCACATTGCCGGTCTGCACCTCCAGCACCACCGCCGCCGCGCTCTCCTCGCCCAGCCGGGCCAGGGTGAAGGCCTGCAGCTGGCGGTCGAGCGTCAGTTGCAGGGTCGAGCCGGGGTCCCCCTCCTGCCGGTCCAGCTCGCGCATTTCGCGGCCGACGGCGTTGACCTCGACCCGGCGGTGCCCGGCGGTGCCGCGCAGGGTCTCCTCGTATTCCCGCTCGACCCCGATCTTGCCGATCTGGAAGCGCGGGATCATCAACAGGGGCTCGGGCGTCTCGCGCGCGGCAAGATCGGCCTCGGACACCGGGCCCACGTAGCCCACCGAATGCGCGAATTCCGCGCCGAAGGGATAGTGGCGGTTGAAGCCCACCTCGGGCGTGATGCCAGGCATGGCGGGCGCATTGGCAGCCACGCGCGCCACCTCCTCCCAGTTCAGCTGGTCGACGATGGTGACGGGCACGAAGGGCCGGTGGCGCATGATCTCGCGCTCGGCCCGGTCGATTTCGTCCGCGGACAGCGGGATCAGCTGCGCCAGACGCTCCAGCGCCGCGCGCGGCTCGCCGGCATCCTCGCGCACCAGCACGATGCGGTAGTTCTGCACGTTGCCCGCCAGAAGCGTGCCGTTGCGGTCGACGATCAGCCCGCGCGAGGGTGGTAGCAGGCGGATGTTGATCCGGTTCTCATCGGCCAGCAGGCGGAATTCCTCGGCCTGACCCAGCTGCAGGTTGCGCATCCTGAGCACCAGCGCCCCGGCAAAGACCATCTGCGCGCCGCCCATGAGCATCGCCCGGCGCGAGATGACGCGCGCGCTGTCCTCGTTGTCTTTGGGCGGTCTTTTCATAGCCTGCGGCCCAGTTCGTCCACTTCGCCGGTGGCGGGTTTCTTCACGCGCAGCACGACCTGCAAGACCCAGACGACCAGCGGATAGACCAGGATTGTGACGACAAGTGTCTTCAGGCTCAAGTCGAGCGGCTCGCGCGGGGACATCACGATCATGAGCACAAGCCTGTAGGCCAGGCTCATCGCCCCCAGCACCGCCGCCACCATGGCCCATTCCAGAAGCAGGTTCATCTCGCGCACCACCTGGTTGCGGCGGCGCAGGAACTCGGTCCCGACCAGCACCGCCAGCGCCCAGAGGCCGGGCGGACGCATGAGGAACAGATCCTCGGCCAGAAACACCAGCACGATGGCCAGCGCGGGCAGATGCGCGGGGCGCCTGAGCACCCAGGCCATGGTCAAGAGAAGCAGCAGGTCCGGCAGCGGCCAGCCCGCCTCCAGCACGCCCAGGGGCAGGATCCGGCTCAGGATCGAGACGCTGGCGATCAGCAGATAGAGGCCGAGATAGGCCAGGGTGTCGAAGCGCAGCGCCTCATTCATTGGGCGGCCCGTCGCTGGCGGCCGCCCCCGGCAGCGGCACGGCGGGCACGGCCTCGACACTGCCCGCGGCGGGGTCGGGCACCGTCTCGGGCTGGGGCGGCTGCGAGGGCGCGCCGGTCGCGGGATCAAGGAGCGTACCGTCCCCGGCCACCGGGCGCAGCAGCGTGCCCGATTGCTCGATCCGCTCGGCCGGGCGCGAGCGCAGGACGCGCAGGAAATCGAGCCGCCCGTAATCGGCGGCCAACTGAACGCGCAGGCGCCCGTCGGTGGCCATCACCACCTCGCCGACCAGCAGGCCGGGCGGAAAGACGCCCCCGTCCGAGGCGCTGATCACCCGGTCGCCGGGCCTGAGCGAATCGGGCGATTCGACGAAATCGAGGACCGGCAGCGGGGTGTTGTCGCCGGAGAGCAGCGCGCGTTGCCCGGTCGGCTGCACCATCACCGGCACCCGGCTGTTCGAATCGGTCAGAAGGATTACCCGCGACGAACGGTCCCCCACCCCGGCGATGCGCCCGGCAAGGCCGAGCCCGTCCATCACCGCCCAGCCGTCGACGATCCCGTCCCGGGCGCCCACGTTCAACAGCACCGATTGCCGGTAAGGGCTGCCCGCGTCGGCCATCACCACACCGGTGACGTGGGTCAGCTGCGGGTCCAGCCGCACCCGCGCCATGTCCAGAAGCTGCGCGTTGCGCTGTTCCAGCTGCAGCGCCGCCTCGCGCCAGGCCCGCATCTGCTGCAATTCGCGGCGCAGTTCCTGGTTTTGCTCGTAGATCCGGGCGTAGCTGCGGAAATCCTCGATCATCCGGGCGACGCCGGTGATCGGCGCCATGGCCCAGTCCATGTTCGGCACCACCGCATCGACCACCGCCGTGCGGAACCGCTCGATCCGCGGCGAATCGATCCGCCAGAGCAGGAAAAGGCCGAACAGCACCAAGACCAGCACGCCGATAACGAGTCGGCGCACGGGGCGGACGTAATCGGCCTCGTTGCTGCGGTCGCTTGGCACGGCGATCCCCTACGCGGGACCCAAAGGGTCAGCTTTCGTAATCGATGGCGTGGCGGAGCTGCTTTTCGTATTCCAGCGCCTTGCCGGTCCCCAGCGCCACGCAATTGAGCGACTGGTCGGCCACGGTGATGATCAGGCCGGTCTGCTCGCGCAGGGCCAGATCCAGATCGCCCAGCAGCGCGCCGCCGCCGGTCAGCATCACGCCCCTGTCGACGATATCGGCGGCAAGATCCGGCGGAGTGGTTTCCAAGGCGATCATCACCGCCTCGCAGATGGTCTGCACGGTCTCGGAAAGCGCCTCGGCCACCTGACCCTGGGTGATCTCGATTTCCTTCGGCACGCCGTTCAGCAGGTCGCGGCCGCGGATCTGCATGACCTTGCCGCGGCCGTCATCGGGCATGCGGGCGGTGCCGATGGTGCACTTGATGCGCTCGGCGGTGGATTCGCCGATCAGAAGGTTCTGGTGGCGCCGCAGGTAGGAGATGATCGCCTCGTCCATGCGGTCGCCGCCGACGCGGACCGAACGGGCGTAAACGATATCACCCAGCGACAGCACGGCCACTTCGGTGGTCCCGCCGCCGATATCGACGACCATCGAGCCCGTGGGATCGGTGATCGGCATGCCCGCGCCGATGGCGGCGGCGATGGGTTCCGCGATCAGCCCGGCCCGGCGCGCCCCTGCCGAGAGCACCGACTGACGGATCGCCCGCTTCTCGACCGGCGTCGCGCCATAGGGGACGCAGACGATGATCTTCGGCTTCGAGAAGGTGGAGCGTTTGTGCACCTTGCGGATGAAATGCTTGATCATCTCTTCGGCGACGTCGAAATCGGCGATGACGCCGTCGCGCATCGGGCGGATCGCCTCGATGGAGCCGGGGGTCCGGCCCAGCATCAGCTTGGCGTCCTCGCCCACCGCCAGGACCTGCTTGCGCCCGTCCTTGACATGATAGGCCACGACCGACGGCTCATTCAGAATGATCCCCCGACCCTTGACATAGACCAGCGTGTTCGCGGTCCCCAGGTCGATGGCCATATCCGACGAAAAGAGGCCAGTCAGTCCCAACATGCGGCGATCTTCCTGAAGATGTGGAGGGCCCGAGCGCAGCGCCAGCGGGCCGAAGCGGGGCCCTTATAGGCCCCCTATGGCAGTGGCGTAAAGGCCCCCGCCCCGTCGCGATCGCCTTTGCACGGCACTTATCCGCTCACGAAAGAGTATGGGCGGGGGATTGGCGCCCCCCGCCCTTCATTCTGCCGGAAATACGCCGCGCCGGTGAGGGTAGGATGGGCAATATTGCCCATCCTACGAGGCAGGCCCCGCCGCTTACCCGGCAGCCGAGGTCTGCAGCGCCGAGTTGTTGGCCCGCCCCTGCCCGGCATGCATCCGGTTCAGCGCGTTGACATAGGCCTTGACCGAGGCAACCACCGTATCCGTATCCGCCGATTGCCCGGTATAGACCCGCCCGTCGCGGCTGAGCCGCACGCTGACCGTGGCCTGGGCATCGGTGCCCTCGGTCACGGCCGAGACCTGATAGAGGTCCAGCTTGGCGTTATGCGGATAGAGCATCTTCACCGCGTTGAAACAGGCATCGACCGGCCCGTCGCCGGTGGCATCGACGAATTTCTCTTCGCCGCCCACGGCCAGCGTCAGCTCGGCCTCCTGCGGACCCTCGGTGCCGCAGACCACCCGCAGCTTGCGGACCTGCAGATGATCGTCCCCGCCCGAGGCCGAGGTATCGGCAACCAGCGCGATCAGGTCGTCGTCATAGACCTCCTTCTTGCGGTCGGCCAAGGCCTTGAACCGCACGAAGACGTCTTTCAGCTGGTTGTCGCCCAGATCGTAGCCCAGCTCGGCCATCTTGGCCCGCAGCGCGGCGCGGCCCGAATGCTTGCCCATGGCGATGTTCTTCGAGGTCAGGCCGATATCCTCGGGCCGCATGATCTCGAAGGTCTGGACGTTCTTCAGCACGCCGTCCTGATGGATGCCCGATTCGTGCAGGAAGGCGTTCTTGCCGACCACCGCCTTGTTGTACTGGACGGCAAAGCCCGAGACCTGGCTCACCCGGCGCGACAGATGCATGATCTTGGTCGTGTCGATCCCGGTCTGGAAGGGCATGATGTCGTTGCGCACCCGCATCGCCATCACCACCTCTTCCAGCGCCGTGTTGCCCGCGCGCTCGCCCAGACCGTTGATCGTGCATTCGATCTGACGCGCGCCGGCCTCGACCGCGGCGAGGCTGTTGGCCGTCGCCATGCCGAGGTCGTTGTGGCAATGCGTGGCAAAGACGATCTTGTCAGCGCCCGGCACGCGTTCCAGCAGCATGCGGATCAGATCAGCGCTTTCGCGCGGCGCGGTGTAGCCGACGGTATCGGGGATGTTGATCGTGGTCGCACCCGCCTTGATCGCGGTTTCCACGACCCGGCAGAGGTAATCATGCTCGGTCCGCGTCGCATCCATCGGCGACCATTGCACATTGTCGCAGAGGTTGCGGGCATGGGCCACCGTGGCGGCGATCTTCTCGATCATGCCTTCCTGATCCAGCGCCGTGATGTCGCGGTGCAAGGGCGAGGTGCCGATGAAGGTATGGATGCGCGGCTTCGCGGCATGGCGCACCGCCTCCCAGCAGCGGTCGATATCGGCGAAATTGGCCCGGGCCAGCCCGCAGATGACCGAATTGCGGGAATTGCGGGCGATGTCCGAAACGGCGGCGAAATCGCCCTCCGAGGCGATGGGGAACCCCGCCTCGATGATATCGACCCCCATCTCGTCCAGGAGGCCGGCGATCTCCAGCTTCTCGTCATGGCTCATGGTGGCGCCGGGCGATTGCTCGCCGTCGCGCAGGGTGGTGTCGAAGATCAAGACATGGTCTTGGGCTTTGATTGCGTCCGTCATGGGAAAATCCGTCCTGTCCTTGGTGTCCTTTAGCGTCGTATCCGGGCGCTGGCTACCTCTGAGCGGTCGCGCCCGGGGGCACGCTCAGAGGAGGCTAAGGAGCAGGAGACCGCGCGCGTGCAAGGGCCGGGCCGAGGGGGCCTGCAGGCTCAGGACATCAAAGGGGCGCGTGCGGTTCATGGGCCGGACTATACGGGGGCTTTCGGAAAAGAAAAGTGAAAATGCGGGGGCACATCGGGCCGAGACCGCGCGCCCGCGGCGAGCCCCGGGAGGGTTTTGCACCCTCCCGGACCCTCCCGCAGGATATTTGGAGCGCAAAGATGGGGATTAACGAGACGCCAAACTGGATCTTTGCGCCTTAAATACCCTCGGGGGTTTCCAAAGGGGGTGGAAAATCCCCTTTGGCGGGGGGTGAGCGGCGTCTCGGAAACGCGCCAGTGGCGCGCCTCTCGCCGCGAACGCCGCGCCCGTGGCGCGGCCGGGAGTCGAGGGGGCTGGCCCCCCGCACTCTGCCGTCCCTGCTTCACGCGGCGAAGTAGCGCTCGGCGCTCAGGTAATACCCCAGCCGCGCGGCCTGCGACCAGTCGCGTTCCTCGGCGGTGTCGCCCACCATGACCACCCGGTCGGCGGGCCAGCGTCCCTCGGCCACCGCCGCCAGCAGCGCCCGGCGGCTCTCGCTCCAGGGGGCGAAGGGGCGGGGCGCGGGGGCGGCGTGGTCGATCAGGCCGGGCGCCAGATCCAGCACCTGGGCGGGCGAGATCGGCGCCCGGGCCAGGGCCGAGCGCCCAGCGGCGAGGGTCGCAAGTTTCGCCGCCCGGTCCGCAGGCAGCGCGGGCTGCGGCGCGAGAAGCCGCAAGGCGTTGGTCGAGAAGAGGAAGGCGATCACGTCATGACCCGAGGCCGCGCGGATCGAGGCATAGGTGCGGTAATCGAGCCCGATCTCCGCCGCCCGTTTCACCCTGAGCCGCACCACCTCGATCGGCAGGGTCGGCATCAGCCGGGCCCGCGCCTTGCCCCAGGCGTGGCGGCGCCAGCTTTCGCCCGCTTCCATCGTCGGGCCGTTGTTATGTCCGATACCTGCCATGGCTCGCTCCTGTCGCTTTGCGCCAGAGTATCGCGCGGGCTGGCAAAGGGAAGACCCGCTGCGGGCAGATCAGACCTGCGGCGGCCAGGGCCTTTCGGCATCGGCCGCGATCCAGGCACGGACCCAGGCGGGCAGCTCCGGCGGCTGCGGGTCCTGACCGAGGAGGGCGACAGCCTCGGCCGGAGGTACGATCCCCTGCGGCCCGGTTACCGCCATCCGCACCAGCAGGTGGTTCAGCGCCTCGCCCCCGTCCCAGATCGCCTGCTCGATATAGAGAAACCGCCCGTCCCAGCCCAGAAGCCGGCTGTGCATCTCGAATCGCTGAAAGGCGCGGATCCGTCGGCGGTAGCGCACGGTGGAGCCGGCCACGGTCATGCCCCAGCGGTTGCCGAACACCACCTTCGTCAGCCCGATCCGGGTGCAGAGCGGGATCCGCCCCAGATCGTAAAGCGTCAGCGTCCGGCCGTTGTTCAGCTCCATCCAGGGGTCGAGATCCCAGGGCCAGCAGAGGTGATGCGAGACATGCGTCTCGAACAGGCCCAGCGGGCGGCGGTGATTGGTCACCGATTCCTTGAGGAAGCGAAGAAGGGGATACATGCGGGACCTCCTGCGGCTGGCATCCTGCCTCGGCCAGCGGGACGCCCGGGTCAACCCGCGCCGCAGCGTCAGACCGGCAGGAATCCGCCCGCTTTGACGAAACGGTTACGATCGGGGCGCAAGGTTGACCAAGCGTCGGCGTTGCCCTGATCGGCGTCCGCGCCTAGCATGGGGTGACCCCAAGGAGACCACGATGACCGGCGCCTTCCGCACCGCCTATTCCAAGGCCGAGCAAGTCTCGGATGCCGTGGTGCATGTTGCCGGGCTGATGCTGGTCCTGATGGCGGTGCCGGTGCTGATCGTGCTGACCGCGCTCTACCGGGGCGATGCGGCCTCGATCACCGGCGTCTCGGTCTATGGCGGCGCGCTGATCGCCATGATCCTGTTCTCGGCGCTGTACAATATCGGCGAGACCTCGGGCTATGGCACGGCCAAGGAATGGCTGCTCCGGCGGCTCGACCATTCGGCGATCTACCTGAAAATCGCGGGCACCTACACGCCCTTCACCCTGCTGTCGGGCCATGGCGTGGCGCTGACCCTGGGCGTCTGGGGCGCGGCGCTGGCCGGGATCGCGCTGAAGATCGTCTCGCCCGAGCGCTTCAAATGGATCGCGCTGGCGCTTTACCTCGGCATGGGCTGGGCGGGCGTGGTGGCCGGCGGGCCGCTGTTCGCGGCGCTGCCGACCGCGGTGCTGGTGCTGATGGCGGTGGGCGGCGGGCTCTATACGCTGGGCGTGGTCTTCTACCTCTGGCGGCGCCTGCCCTTCCATTACACGATCTGGCATGTCTTCGTGCTGGCGGCGAGCTTCGTCTTCTACTCGGCGGTGCTGGTCTTCGTGCTCTTGGGGCCGGAGGCGGCGCTGGCCTAGGTATCGGCCAGCACGCCCAGGAACGCCGCGCCGAAACGCTCGACCTTGGCCGTGCCCATGCCCTGGATCCGCTCCAGTTCCGACAGGCTGCGCGGGCGGCGCTCGGCGATGGCGCGCAGCGTCGCATGGGTGCAGACGAGGTATTTGCCGGTGCCATCCTCGCCGCGTGTGAGGGCTGCCTGCGCCTGGGCCAGCCGGTCCATGACCTCGCCCGCCTCGCTGCCCGCCAGCTTGCGGCGCGCGGGATGGGCGGCGGGCGTCTCGGCCCCGGTGATCACGCCGAGGAAGGTCTGGCCGTAGCGTTCGAGCTTGGTGGCCCCCACGCCCGAGATCGCCGCGAATTCATCGAGCGTGGTCGGCCGCCGTTCGGCCATCTCGATCAGCGAGCGGTCGGTGAAGATCACATAGGGCGGCACCCCGGCGCGGTCGGCCAGCGCTCGGCGCATCGCCTTCAGGGCCGAGAGCAGCGGCGCGTCCTCGTCCGAGACCAGCGCCCGGGGTTCGGCGCGGGTGGCGATCCGCTCGACGATATCGGCGCGGAAAGTGAGTGCCTGCTCACCCTTCAGCACCGGCCGCGCCGCTTCGGTCATCCTGAGCGCACCGTGGCGTTCGGCATCGGGGCGCACCAGATCGCGGCCCATCATCTGCCGAAAGACCGCCTGCCAGGCGTGTTTGCTGAGTTCCCGCCCGACGCCGAAGGTCGGCAGGTCGTCGTGGCGCCATTGCTTGACCTTGTCGGTCAGCGCGCCGGTCAGGATGTCGACCAGATGGCCGGTGCCGAAACTCTCGCCCGTCCGCAGCATGGCCGAGAGGGCCTTCCTCACCGCCTCGGTCGCGTCGAAGGTCTTGGCCGGGCGCTCGCAGAGGTCGCAATTGCCGCAGGGTTCCGAGACTTCGCCGAAATAGGCCAGCAGCATCCGGCGGCGGCAGGCGGTGGCCTCGGCCAGACCCAGCAGCGTGTTGAGACGCGCGTGATCGGCCTCGCGCCGCTCCGGGGGCGCGTTCGATTCGTCGATCTGGGCCCGGCGCAGGCGGATGTCGTCGGGGCCGTAGAGGGTCAGCGTATCGGCGGGCAGCCCGTCGCGCCCGGCGCGGCCAATCTCCTGGTAATAGGCCTCGATCGACTTCGGCAGGTCGGAATGGGCGACCCAGCGCACATCGGGCTTGTCCACGCCCATGCCGAAGGCGACGGTGGCGCAGACGATCAGGCCCTCTTCGGTCTGAAACAGGCTCTCGACCTTGCGGCGTTCCCAATCCTCCATCCCGCCGTGATAGGCGCGGGCGTTGTGCCCGGCCTCTTCCAGCGCGCGGGCCAGTGTCTCGGTCCGGGCGCGGGTGGCGCAATAGACGATGCCGGACTGGCCCTTGCGGGCGGCGGCGAAGGCCATGATCTGCTTGCGCGGGCTGTCCTTGGCGGCGAAGGCCAGGCGGATGTTCGGCCGGTCGAAACCGCGCAGGAAGGTCTCGGGCTGCCCCCCGGCAAAGAGCCTCTGGACGATCTCGTCCTGGGTGGCGCGGTCGGCGGTGGCGGTGAAGGCGGCAAGCGGCACGCCCAGCGCCTGCCGGAGTTCGCCGATCCTGAGGTAATCGGGGCGGAAATCATGGCCCCATTGGCTGACGCAATGCGCCTCATCGACCGCGATCAACCGGCAATCCGAACGCCTGAGCATCGCCGTGGTGCCCGAGGACGCCAGCCGTTCCGGCGCGATATAGAGGAGCTTGAGCCGCCCCCCCTCCATCGCCGCGAAGATTTCCTCGTTCTCCTCGGGCGTGTTGCCCGAGGTCAGCGCGCCCGCGGCGACGCCCGCCTCCTGCAGGCCCCGCACCTGATCGCGCATCAGCGCGATCAGCGGCGAGACGACCAC
The DNA here is from genome assembly GCF_034676075.1 of Pararhodobacter sp. Lineage (GTDB taxonomy): Bacteria > Pseudomonadota > Alphaproteobacteria > Rhodobacterales > Rhodobacteraceae > Pararhodobacter. Next base: position 28,512 of record NZ_JAUCCQ010000031.1, read on the forward strand.
CGTCAGCCCGTCCCGGGCCAGCGCCGGCAGTTGGAAACAGAGCGACTTGCCGCCGCCCGTGGGCATGATCGCCAGCACGTCCTGCCCGGCGATCACCGCCTCGACGATCTCTTCCTGCCCGGGGCGGAAGGCGGCAAAGCCGAAGACCCGCGCCAGCAGGTCGCGGCTGCGGTCAGAGGCGGCGGCCTCGCTCACCGGATCAGCGCAGATAGACGAAATTGTTCACCAGAACGATCTGCAGCGCATAGATCGCCAGCAGCACGATCAGCGGCGCCAGGTCGAGCCCGCCCATATTGGGCAGCAAGCGGCGGATGCGCGAATAGATCGGGTCCAGCAGCCGGTTCAGCCCGTCCCAGATCTGCCCGACCAGCGGCTGGCGCAGGTTCAGCACCTGGAAATTGATCAGCCAGGACATGATCACATGGACGATGACGATCCACCAGACGACATTGAGAATCATCAGCAGGATCTGAATCAGGGACGTCATGGCAGCCTCTTTGGTCGGGGTCTCCCTCAGGTAAGGCCTGCACCCGCCCGCCGCAAGCCTTCAACACCGCTCAGGCCAGCCGTTCCAGCGGTGCGGCGACCGGACAGGCCCCTTCGGGGTGGTAACGCTGGATCATTTCCATCAGCAGCGGCTTTTTCAGCGGCTTGGTCATGACGTGATCCAGCCCCGCCGCCAGGATGTCGTCCCGGTCCCCCGCCATCGCATGCGCAGTCAGCGCCACGATCGGCACCTGCGCGCCGCCGGGCATCTGCCGGATCTCGCGCGTGGCGGCGCGGCCGTCCATGCCGGGCATGGAGATGTCCATGAAGATGAGGTCGGGCTTTCGGTCGCGAAACGCCTCGACCGCCTGCAGGCCATCCTCGGCGAAGGTCAGATCCACCGCCAGCCCGTCGATCATCTTGGAAAACACCAGCCGGTTGGTGCGGTTATCCTCGGCCGCGAGGATGCGCATCCGCCGTCCGGGCCCGAGGGGGATTGTGGGGGACGGCAGGTGGGTGACGGGGCGCGGCACGGGCGGGACATCGGGCGCCGACAGAAGGTGCAGCTGGCGCACCAGATCGTGGCGCAGCAGCGGTTTTTGCAGGATCGCCCGCAAGTCACCGATCGCCGAATGATCGCGCAGCACCGCGGGGCTGGAACTGAGCAGGATCACCGGCACCCGGTGCCCCGCCGCGCGCAGTTTCAGCACCAGATCCAACCCGTCCAGACCCGGCATCTCATGATCGGTGATCAGCAGATCCACCCCCTCCCCCGCGCCCGAGGCAAAGAACTCCAGCGCCGCCTGCGCCGTGCCGGCCATCGTCACCCGCAGCCCCTGCGCGGCCAGCTGCCGTTCCAGGATCGTGCGGTTGATGACGTTGTCGTCGACAGCCATCACATGCTCCAGCCGGATCGGCGCATGGGTGAAGGGCTCGCCGGCCTCGGCCAGCGGCAGGGTCAGCGCGAAGCCGAAGCACGAGCCCTTGCCCAGCTCGCTCTCGACCCAGATCTCGCCGCCCATCAGCTCGATCAGGCGGCGGGTGATCGCAAGGCCGAGGCCCGTCCCTTCGAACTTGCGGTTGGCCTGTTCATCAACCTGGGCGAATTCGCCGAAGATCCGCTCGACATGTTCGGGGGCGATGCCGATGCCGGTATCCTCGACCGTCACTGTGACGCGGCAGGCGTCCTCGCCCTCCTCCATGCCGACGACGCGGATCAGGACATGGCCATCCTGGGTGAACTTCACCGCGTTGCCGATCAGGTTGGTCATCACCTGCCGCATGCGCCCGGGGTCGGCCATGAAGCGGGTCGGCAGGAACAGGTCGTAATCCATCAGCAGGTCGATGCGCCGCTTGCGGGCACCCGCCTGCAACAGGATCAGCACCTCATGGATGCAGCGCTCCAGATCGAAGGGTTCGGGATGCAGCGTCAGCTTGTCGGCCTCGATCTTCGAGAAATCGAGCACGTCGTTGATGATGTTGAGCAAGGCCTCGCCCGAGGAGCGGATCGTCTCGGCATAAAGGCGCTGTTCGTCGCTGAGACTGGTGTCGCAAAGCAGTTCCGCCATGCCGACCACCCCGTTCATCGGCGTGCGGATCTCGTGGCTCATATTGGCCAGGAACGCCGATTTCGCCCGGTTCGCAGCCTCCGCCCGCTGGCGGGCATCGTCCAGTTCGGCGGCGTGGCGCTGGGTCTCGGTGATGTTGCGCACCAGGCTGACGATATCGCCGCCCCGCGCCCGCCGGTCGTAGATCAGCGCCGTGTCGCCCCGGGTGAAGGTCAGGAGCATCGGCTCGATCTCCTCGGCATCCCAGCGCGACAACATGGCGGCGATCCAGCCCTCCTTGCTGATGCCGTCCAGCTGCACGCGTTCCTCATGCACCAGAATCTCGACCAGACGGCGGTAGCTGATGCCGATCTGCACCTCGGGGATGCCGGAGAAGACGCCCAGATAGGCCTGATTGGCGATCACCAGCTGCTGCTGGCTGTTGAAGACTGCAAAGCCGTCGCGAATCGTGTTGATCGAATCCCAGAGCCGCCGTTCCGCCTGGGTGGCGTGGCGCTGCGCGGTCTCCGTCTCGGCCCGGGCGCGGTGCTGCAAGGTCTGCACTTCGGCCGCGCGCTGCGCCTCTTCCAGGGCGCTGGTGCGGCCGCGCTGGCGCAGGGAATGAAGCTCGGCCCGGATGGCATCGACCTGGGCCAGCGCCTGATCCCGCTCCCGCGTTCGCTGTTCGAGGCGCTGTTCGGCGGTCAGCCGCGCGCGCCGCTCCTGAGTGAGCTTGTCGAAGAGCGTCATCTGCCCCGGAACCCTGAATCAACGGACCGGCACGAGGGCCGGTCCGCCGAGGATCCCCGGTATGGGTGAAGAGGTCCTTAACCCGCGTAGGGTTTTTTGCCGGGTGGGCTTTTTGTCACAGCCGCTCTGTCACAGCCGTTCGATGGCCAGCGCGATGCCCTGCCCGCCACCGATGCACATGGTGATCAGGCCATAGCGGCCGCCGATGCGCTCGAGCTCGTACATCGTCTTGACGGTGACGATGGCGCCGGTGGCCCCGACCGGATGGCCGAGCGCGATGGCGCCGCCGTTGGGGTTCACCTTGGCCGGGTCGAGGCCGAGGCCCTTGTTTACCGCCAGAGCCTGCGCCGCGAAGGCCTCGTTCGATTCGATGACGTCGAAATCCTCGACCTTCAGTCCGGTCCGCGCGCAGAGCTGCTGCACCGCCGGGATCGGACCGATGCCCATGACCTCGGGCCGGACGCCCGCGACGGCATAGCCGACGATCCGCGCCAAGGGCTTCAGGCCCGCCTTCTCGGCCGCGTCGCGCCGGGCCAGCACCACCGCCGCCGCACCGTCGTTGATGCCCGAGGCATTGCCCGCCGTCACGCTGCCGTCCTTCTTGAAGGCCGGACGCAGGCCCGCCAGCGCCTCGGCCGAGGTGGCCTTGGGGTGTTCGTCGGTGTCGAAGACCACGTCGCCCTTGCGGCCCTTCACGGTGATCGGGACGATCTGGCTGGCGAAACGGCCCTCGGCGATCGCCTTGGCCGCGCGCTGCTGGCTTTCCAGCGCGAAGGCGTCCTGCGCCTCGCGGCTGATGTCATGCTCGGCCGAGACGTTCTCGGCGGTCACACCCATATGGCCGGTGCCGAAGGGGCAGGTCAGCGCGCCCAGCATCATGTCCAGCACCTGCGCATCGCCCATCTTCTGGCCGAAACGGGCGGCCGGGACGATATAGGGCGCGCGGCTCATGCTCTCGGCCCCACCGGCCAGCGCGAAATCCGCGTCGCCCAGCGCCAACGCCTGCACGGCCGAGACGATGGCCTGCGCGCCCGAACCGCAAAGCCGGTTCACGTTCATCGCCGGCGTCGTGTCGGGGATGCCCGCGCCGATGGCGGCCACGCGCGACAGATAGGCGTCGCGCGGGATGGTGTTGATGACGTGGCCGAACATCACGGTGCCGATCATCGAGGGATCGACGCCCGCGCGCTCCAGCGCCGCTTTCGAGACCTGCGTCGCCACCTCGGCCGGGGGCAGACCCGCGAGGCTGCCGCCGAAGGTGCCGATGGCGCTGCGCGCGCCGCTGAGAATGACGATCTCGTCCATGTCCATCCCTTTCCGTGATGCTCCTCGCCCCTTCTATAGACCTCTGCTGCACCTGCACAAAGCACCCTGCGCAAAAGTCACGCAGCGTCAGAAGCGATCAGCGGCAATAGGTGCCGCCGCCCCGGTGCTGGGCCACGTCGAAGTGGAAGTGATCCTGATGGAAACGGTCCGAATCGGGGCCGAGCGTGGTGCGGAAAATGCCGCAGGCCGCCTGATACATCTGCCGCATCATGCGCCGGTAAGGGCCGCGGCGGTAATGCTGCTCGACCGTGACGACCGAACCGTCGGCCAGCCGGAAGCCGCCGACATCCACCGCCCGGCCCCGCCCGTGCTCGGAAATCCGCGCGCCGCGCTGGTTGTTGCGGGGACGGCAGGAATAATGGCCCATGATGCGGATCTGCGTGACGCCGCCGCCGGTCCGGCCGATGGCGGGCAGCGCCTCGGTCCTGACCCAGCGTTCAAAGGCCATCGCCGCGTCGCAATCGAGGGTCGCGGCCAGGGACAGCGGGATGCCGTTGACCGAGGTCACGCTGACCGGGCGGGCGATGCCGCAGCCCTGCGTGGTCGAGGTGATGCGCGGCAATTCCCGCCCTGCAAGGCCGCGCACGCCACAAAGCCCGCTGCCCGAAGGGCCGCCGGTGCGGTTGGGCACCGCCGCGGGGGTGGCCTGCTGCTGGGCGCGTTCCTGCGCGCGTAGCGCCGCCAGCGTGGCGAAGCGCTGCACGACCGACGAGGTCCGGCGCCGGGGAAACAGGCTGCTGGCGACGGCGAGCGGGCTGATCTCGGCCGCCTCAGCGGCGTCGTCATGCGCGACGCGCTCGGCCACCCGCCGCGCCGCCTCGATCCGGGCCTCCTGCGCCGCTTCGGCGGCGTGGCGGGCGGCATTGGCGGCCTGCTGGGCGGCCAATGCCTCGGCCGCGACCGCCTCGCTCAGCGGCACGGCCCCGGCGGGACGCGGCGGCGGGGCGCTCAGGGCGGCGGTGACGGCGGCATCGGTGCCGGGGGATGCGGGGCGGGCCTGCGGGTGGGGCGAGGTCAAGGGCGCCTCGCCCCAGCCCGGCCCCGGCGCCATCAGCGCCAGAACCAGAACCGAGACTCGCCAGCCCGCCACCCGCCTCAGCCCTTCCGCACTCGGCCGAAATCGGGCGCGTCGGTATCCTGCCCGGCCTCGATGATGCCGCGCCGGATCGCCCGGGTGCGGGTGAAATACTCGAAGAGATGATCGCCGTCGCCCATGCGGATCGCCCGTTGCAGCACGAACAATTCTTCGGTGAACCGGCCGAGGATGTCGAGCGTCGCTTCCTTGTTGGTCAAGAAAACATCGCGCCACATGGTCGGGTCCGACGCCGCGATCCGGGTGAAGTCCCGAAAGCCCGAGGCGGAATACTTGATGACTTCCGATTGCGAGACGCGGCGCAAATGGTCGGCCACCCCCACCATCGTGTAGGCGATGAGGTGCGGCGTGTGCGACACCACGGCCAGCACGAGGTCGTGGTGCGCGGGCTCCATCGTGTCGACATTGGCGCCGACGCCTTCATAGAGCGCCCTGAGCCGCGCCACGGCCTCGGGGTCCGAGCCCTCGGGCGGGGTCAGCAGCCACCAGCGGTTCTCGAACAGCGTGGCGAAGCCGGAATAGGGCCCCGAATGCTCGGTCCCGGCCAGCGGGTGGCTGGGGATGAAATGCACGCCCGCGGGGATATGCGGCCCCACCGCGTCGATCACCGCCTGCTTGACCGAGCCGACATCGGTGACCGTGGCGCCCGGGGCCAGATGCGGGGCGATCTCCTCGGCCACCTTGCCCATGGCGCCGACCGGCACGGCGAGGACCACGAGGTCCGCGCCCTTGACCGCCTCGGCCGCGCTTTCATGCACGCTGTCGACAAAGCCGATCTCGGCCGCCGCCTTGCGCGTCTCCTCGGTGCGGGCGAAACCGGCGATATGGCCGGCGAGGCCCCGGCGTTTCATCGCATGCGCCATCGACCCGGCGATGAGGCCCAGCCCGATCAGGGCGACCCGTTCGTAGACCTGCGTCATCAGCGGATCCCCTTGAAGGTGGCGATCACGCCGAGGATGCGGCGGCAGGCGGCTTCATCGCCCACAGTGATCCTGAGGCAATCGGGCAGGCCATAGCCCCCCACCTTGCGCACCAGGATCCCGTCGTCCCGCAGCGCGCGGTCGGCGGCATCGGCCTCCTCGGCGCTGGCGAAGCGGGCGAGGACGAAATTGGCGAAGCTCTCGTCGCAGGCGACGCCCATCTGCACCAGCCCGTTGCGCAGGAAGTCCCGCCAGCGGGCGTTTTCGGTGGCGCAGAACCGGGTGTAGTCCACATCCCGCACCGCCGCCTCGGCCGCCGCCATCTGCGCCAGGCTCAAGTTGAAGGGCTGGCGGATGCGGTTCAGCACGTCGATGATCTCGCGCCGCGCATAGCCCCAGCCAATCCTGAGCCCGCCGAGGCCGTGGATCTTCGAGAAGGTGCGCGTCATCACCACGTTCGGGAAGTCCTCGACCATCGAGACGCCGCCGTCGAAATCGCCCGCGAATTCGGCATAGGCGCCGTCCAAGACCAGGATGACCCCTGCGCCCAGCCCTTCGGCCAGACGGCGCAGATCGGCCTCGGCCATCATCGTGCCGGTCGGGTTGGCGGGATTGGCGATGAAGACGATCTTCGTGCGGGGCGTCACCGCCGCCAGGATCGCATCCACATCGACCCGCCGCTCGCGCTCGGCCACCGTGACCGGGGTCGCGCCCGCGGCATGGGCGAGGATCGGATACATCGAGAAGCCGTGCTCGGTGGTGATGCATTCATCGCCCGGCCCGGCATAGGCCTGGGTGATGAATTGCAGCACCTCGTCCGAGCCCACGCCGCAGATGATCCGCGCCGGGTCCAGCCCGTGAATCGCGCCGATCGCGGCGCGCAGCTCGGCGTGGTCGGTGGCGGGATAGCGATGCAGGGACGCCGCGGCCTCGGCGAAAGCGGCCTGCGCGCGGGGCGAGGGGCCGTAGGGGTTCTCGTTCGACGAGAGTTTCAGCACCTCGGTCTTGCCCGCGACCTTGCTCTCGCCGCTGACATAGAGGGCGATATCCATGATCCCGGGTTGCGGGCGGATGGCGTCGTTCATGTCTTCATGTCCCCCAGAACGCATTTATCCGGTGATGGCCCTGGCGGCTACCCGCCCGGTTCCCTCGTAGTGCCGCGATGGCTTCATTCTGCCGAAAATACGCTCTTCGGGCGCCACGCATGCGAAAGGGCCGCACCGGTTCCCCGGCGCGGCCCTTCCCCAAAGGCAAGACCTCAGCCGTGGCTGGATCAGTTCTTCGCGTAATATTCGACGACGAGGTTCGGTTCCATCTGAACCGCGTAGGGCACGTCGCCCAGACCCGGCGTGCGCACGAAGGTCGCGGTCAGTTTGGAATGGTCGACTTCGAGGTAATCGGGCACGTCACGCTCGGCGGAAGCGACGGCTTCCAGCACGATGGCCAGCTGCTTCGACCGGTCGCGGACGGCGATCACGTCGCCTTCCTTGACGCGGTACGACGCGATGTTCACGCGCTTGCCGTTCACGGTCACATGGCCGTGGTTCACGAACTGGCGGGCCGCGAAAATGGTCGGAACGAATTTGGCGCGGTAGACGACGGCGTCCAGACGACGCTCCAGCAGGCCGATCAGCATCTCGCCGGTGTCACCCTTCACGCGGGCGGCTTCGGCGTAGATCTTCTTGAACTGCTTTTCGGTCAGGTCGCCGTAATAGCCCTTCAGCTTCTGCTTGGCGCGCAGCTGCGTACCGAAGTCCGAGAGCTTGTTCTTGCGGCGCTGGCCGTGCTGGCCGGGGCCGTATTCGCGCTTGTTGACCGGCGACTTGGCGCGGCCCCAGATGTTCTCGCCCATGCGGCGGTCGATCTTGTACTTGGCAGTCGTGCGTTTGGTCACGGCTGATCTCCTTTTCGTTTTGGCTTTCTCGGCTTGTCCGAAAACCGGTTCCCACTTTTCGGGCCTCGAACAGCTCTGCGCCGCTCGGCTTCCGCGTGGGCACCGGCCCGCAGGGCCGAGTCACGTAAAAGGGCGTTGTCCTTTCCGGGTTTCCCCGGCGACAGGCTTCCCCTTGCGGGGTCCCCCAACACCAATGAAAATCCGGGCCACCGCCTTGAGGGGCGGACCACCCGGACGGCGCGCTTATACAGCCCCGCCCGGCACTGTCAATGCGTTCAAGGCAATCGGGCCGGGCGCTGACCGGAAGTTGACGGACCCGCCCCTTGCCGAGGCCCCTGCCCTACCCCACATCGCCACGGCCAACCAGCCAGAGGGCCCCGATGAACCGCCACCACCGCCGTTTCGAGCGCCAGCTCGACCGCATGGGCCGCAGCCTGCCGGGCGTCGGAGGGCCATTGCGGGGGCTCGCCGCGCCGGGACGGTTCTGGATCCGGCTGCCGGTGGCGATCCTGCTGATCATCGGCGGGTTCCTGGGCTTCCTGCCGGTGCTGGGTTTCTGGATGATCCCGATGGGGCTGATCCTGCTGGCGGTCGACCTGCCGGGCCTCAGGCCGCGCGTCTCGGCCCTGCTGATCCGGGGCCGGGCGCTCTGGCGCCGGTTCCGCCGCCGCTGAGCCAGCCGCCGCCCAAATTCCCAGGCCCCGCCGTTCCTCGCTTGCCAAGCCCCGGCCTGCGTGGTCCGGTGGTTTTGCCCGGCTGCGGCCGGGGTGTCAGTAACAGCGAGAAGGAAACGGCACCATGGGACTCCTCGACGGTATCCTGGGCGGGATCGTGGGCGCGGGCGCGGCGCGCGTCATCGAACAGGTCCTGCAGAACAACGGCGGCGTTCAGGGCCTGCTCCAGAATTTCGAGCGGAACGGGCTGGGCGGCATCGCGCAAAGCTGGGTCGGCAACGGCCAGAACCAGACGGTCACCCCCGAGCAGGTGGAGCAGGCGCTGGGTCCCGAGGCGCTGAACAACCTCGCCGCGACGACCGGCATGGACCCGCAGGCGCTGCTGGCGCAACTGGCGCAGCACCTGCCGGGCGCGGTCGACACGATGACCCCGGGCGGGCGGATGCCCTCGTAATCAGGCGGTCTTCGTCAGGCGGTGGCGAAGCGCAGGATTGCCGCTTCGCCCCGCGTCAGGCAGCGCCGCGCCGTCTCGCCGAAACGCGCGGGATCGCCCACCAGCCCCGGCGCCGCCTTCTCCAGACTGCGCGCGTGCCATTTCAGCACCGCGGGATCGGCCATGCCGGGGTGGAAACTCTCGCAGGGCTGACCGTTGGCGGTCAGGA
>NZ_JAUCCQ010000032.1:0-37381 GCF_034676075.1 Pararhodobacter sp.
GCCGCGGCGGTGCTGGGCGCGCTGGTGGTGCTGATCTTCCTGCCCAACGGCTGGCAGGGCGGCGCGGCTGACCCCGACCTGTTGCGCCGCGTGCAGGCGCTCGAATCCAACAGCGGCGGCAGCGACAGCGAGGCCGTCTCGCGGCTCGAGGCGCGCATCGCTGCGCTCGAGGATCAGGGCGACGGCGGGCTCGACGACCGGGTCACCGCGCTCGAGGCCCGGCCCCCCGCCACCACCGACCTCGCGCCGCTGGAGGCCCGCATCGCCGCGCTGGAAAGCGCGACCCCGGCCGAGGCCTCGGTCGAGGCGCTCGGTGCCCGGATCGACACGCTGGAATCGGGGATCGACACCCGCATCATGGGCTCGGTCGCCGCCGCCATGGCCGAGGCCCGGGCCGCCATCGACGCCCGGGCTGATTCGCTCGACGCCCGCGAGGAAGATGTCGCCGCCGCCCAGCAGCGCATCGCCCGCCGCGCGGCGCTGGCCGAGTTGGTCGCCGCCGCCGAATCGGGCGCGCCCTCGCCCGGGGCGCTGGAAACGCTGGGCGACGTGCCCGCCGACCTCAGACCGATGGGCGAGGGGCTGCCGACTCTGGCCGAGATCCAGGCGGGTTTCGCGGGCAATGCCCGCCGCGCGCTGGCCGCCGATCCGGTGGCGCCCGGTGCCTCGCTGGGTGAGCGGGTCACGGATTTCCTGCGCGCGCAGACCGGCGCCCGGTCGCTGGCCCCGCGTGAGGGCAACGATACCGACGCCATCCTGTCGCGCGCCGAGGCGCGGGTGCGGGCGGGCGACCTGCGGGGCGCGCTGACCGAGCTTGATGCGCTGAGCGCGGGTCCGGCAGCGGAAATGGCGGCCTGGCGCGGCTCGGTCGATGCACGGCTGGCAGCACTCGCAGCCCTTGCCGAACTTCAGGCGCAGATGGAAAACGGGGAGTAAGCGGCGATGTTCTGGACCGTTCTGAAGATCGTCCTGTTCCTGGCGGTGGTGGCGGGCCTCGTCTGGGGCGCCGAGGCGCTGATGACGCAGGAGGCAGGCCTCCGGCTGGCCGTCGGCAATACCGAATTCACCCTCGGCCCGGTGCAGATGGCCATCGCCGCGTTGCTGCTGCTGGCCGGGCTGTGGCTGCTGATGCGGCTGGTGGGGCTGACCGTCGCCGTCCTGCGCTTCATCAACGGCGACGAGACGGCGATCAGCCGCCATTTCGAACGCAACCGCCGCCGCCGCGGGCTTGAGGCGCTGACCGACGGTTTCATGGCGCTGGCCGCGGGCGAGGGTGAAAAGGCCCTGACCAAGGGCCGCAAGGCCGAGAAGCTGCTGGAAGATCAGGCGCTGACCACGCTGCTGATCGCGCAGGCGGCGCAGGCCAAGGGCAACACCGCGCTGGCCGAGGATTATTACAAGCGCCTGCTGGAAGACGACCGCTCGCGCTTTGTCGGCGTGCAGGGGCTTCTGGCCCAGCAGGTCGAGGCCGGGAATGCCACCAAGGCCCGCAAACTGGCCGAAACCGCGCTGACCCTGCGCCCCGGCCATGCGCCGACCCAGGACCGGCTTCTGATGCTGCAGAACAAGGCGGGCGACTGGTCCGGCGCGCGCCGCACGCTCTTGGAAACCACGCGCTCGGGCCGGTTGCCGAAGCCGGTGTTCAAGCGCCGCGATGCCGTCCTGACCCTGCAACAGGCCGAGGCCGAGCAAGCCGCAGGCAATACCGCGCTGGCGCAGGATCTGGCGATCGAGGCCAACCGCGAATCGCCCGAACTGGTGCCCGCCGCGGTGATGGCCGCCAAGGCGCTGGTCGCCCGCGGCAAGGGGCAGGCCGCCGCCAAGCTGATCAAGCGGGCGTGGAAGGCCCAGCCGCATCCCGAACTGGCGCAGGCCTACGCTGCCATCGCCCCTGACGAGGCCCCGGCCACGCGGCTGAAGCGCTTCGAGCCGCTGCTGGCCCTGACCCCGGGTGCCGAGGCGCAGATGACCCGCGCCGAACTCCTCATCGCGGCCGAGGATTTCCCCGCCGCCCGCCGCGCCATGGCCGATCTGCACGAAACCCACCCGACGCAGCGCGTCATGACCATCATGGCCGCCATCGAACGCGGCGAGGGCTCGCCCGATCAGGTGGTGCGCGGCTGGCTGGCCCGGGCGCTGATCGCGCCGAAGGGTCCGCAATGGGTCTGCGAGAATTGCCACCATGTCCATGCGGGCTGGCACGCGCTCTGCGCCCATTGCGGCGCTTTCGACACGCTGGGCTGGACCGAGACGCCCGACAGCTCCGGCCCCAGTGCGACGGGGACCGAGATGCTGCCGCTTATCGTCGGCGCTCTGCCCGCCGCGGATCTGCCTGAGCCGGTCGAGCCCGAACCCGCCCCGGAGCCCGAGGTCGCCGATGTCACCCCGACCGATCCCGAAAAGGACGATGCCGCGGCCGAGGCCGAGGTGATCGACCTGAACCAGACACGGCGCATGGGCCTCTGATCCCGCGATGCTGCGGGCGAAAAAAGGGGCTGGATACGGCCCCGGCCCGATGCTAAGACCCAGCCACCAGAACGGGGCCCTTCGGCGCCCCGTGGCACCGGGCCGGTGTAGCTCAGCTGGTAGAGCAACGCATTCGTAATGCGTGGGTCGGGGGTTCGAGTCCCTTCACCGGCACCATCCTTCCCTTCGGTTTCATGATCCTTCCCGCCTCGGCGGCGGTTTTCGCATGCGTTCTGTTCGGGACCGGCCGCCCTCGGCCGGTGCCATGTCGCGGGTGCCGAGGCAGAGTCTGTATCCAAGGACCGCCGGTCTGCCACCGGGCAGCGCAGCTGTCATCAAACCTTCACTGGCGCCGGGCAAATGATTCCATTAATCAGGAATCATGGAAACGACAGATGCCGCCCTCGCCTTCTCGACCCTCGGCCATCCCGACCGGCTGGCGGTGTTCCGCCTGCTCATGCGCTTCGCCCCCCGCGGCGTGCGCCCGACCGAGATGGCTCTGGCGCTGGGGCTGAAGGCCAATACGCTCTCGCATCACCTGGCCGATCTGACCGCGGCCGGGCTGGTCGCGGTCGAACGGCAGGGGCGCAGCCTTTACTACTCGGTCGCGCTGGACAGGGCCGAGGCCCTGATCGGCTATCTCGCCCTCGATGTCGGGCGGGGGCGGCCACAGTTCACCGCCCCGGTGCGGGCTCCGCAGGAGGACCGGATCATGCCGGACAAGTCCTATAATGTGCTCTTCATCTGCTCGGGGAATTCGGCGCGCTCGATCTTCGCCGAGGCGCTGCTGCGCGATCTGGGCGGTCCCCGGTTCCACGCCTATTCGGCCGGCACCAACCCCAACAGCAGCCTGAATCCGGTGGCGCTGCAGGTGCTGACGCGCAACGACCATGCGGTCGAGGACCTGCGCTCGAAACATATCTCGGAATTCCAGCAACACGGCGCGCCGGTGATGGATTTCGTCTTCACCGTCTGCGACACCGCCGCGGCCGAGGAATGCCCGCCCTGGCCCGGCCAGCCGATCACCGGCCATTGGGGCGTGCCCGATCCGGTCAAGGCCACCGGCACCGAGGCCGAGAAGGGCATCGTCTTTGCCCGCACCTATGGCGCGCTCCGCCGCCGCATCGCGACCTTCGTCGAGCTGCCGGTCGAGACGCTTGACCGCATGGCGCTGCAGGCCAGCGTCGACGCCCTTTCCCTGACCCAACCGCAGGACTGACCCATGCCCCGCATCGCCCTGAACGGCCTCGGCCGGATCGGCAAACTCGTGCTGCGCGACCTGATCGAGCAGGGAATCGCCGGTGACATCGTGCTTCTGAACGATCCGGCGGGCGATCCCGACCAGCACGCGCTGCTTCTGGAATTCGACAGCGTGCACGGCCGCTGGCCGGCCCGGATCGCCGCTGAACCCGGAGCGCTGACGATCAACGACCACAAGATCCGTCTGACGCAGGAAAAGACGCTCGAGGTGCTGCCGCTCGGCGCCGTGGACATGGTCATCGACTGCACCGGCGTCTTCAAGACCAAGGCGAAACTCGCCCCCTATTTCGCCGCCGGGGTGAAGAAGGTGCTGGTCTCGGCCCCGGTCAAGGAGCCGGGCGCGCTGAACCTCGTCTACGGCATCAACCATGATGGCTACGACCCCGCGCGCCACGACCTGATCACCGCCGCCTCCTGCACCACCAATTGCCTCGCGCCGGTGGTCAAGGTGATCCACGAGGGGCTGGGCATCCGCCATGGCTCGATCACCACGATCCATGACGTGACCAACACCCAGACCATCGTCGACCGCCCGGCCAAGGACATGCGCCGCGCCCGCTCGGCGCTGACCAACCTGATCCCCACGACCACCGGCTCGGCCACGGCGATCACCGTGATCTACCCGGAATTGAAGGGCCGCCTGAACGGCCATGCCGTCCGCGTACCGCTGCTGAATGCCTCGCTCACCGATTGCGTCTTCGAGGTGGAGCGCGCGACCAGCGCCGATGAGGTCAACGCCCTCTTCCAGATCGCCGCCGACGGCCCGCTCAAGGGCATCCTCGGCTTCGAATCGCGCCCGCTGGTGTCGTCGGATTACACCAACGACCCGCGGTCGGCGATCATCGACGGGCCTTCGACCATGGTCATCAACGGCACGCAGGTGAAGATCTACGCCTGGTATGACAACGAATGGGGCTATGCCTGCCGCCTCGCCGATATCGCCCGGATGATCGCGGCCAGCCTCTGACCCCTTCTTTGCGCCTCAAATATCCCGGGGGGTCCGGGGGGCTGGCCCCCCGGTTCCCCGGCCCGGACCCGAGACCCCGCCGATGAACCCGCTCCGCGCCTATGCCGCCGTCACCGCCGCCTACTGGGCCTTCATGCTGTCCGATGGCGCGCTCAGGATGCTGGTCCTCCTGCAATTCAACGGGCTGGGGTTCAGCCCGATCCAACTCGCCTGGCTGTTCCTGCTCTACGAGGTCGCGGGGATCGTCACCAACCTCTACGCGGGCTTCCTTGCCGCCCGCTTCGGCCTTGCCGCCACGCTCTACGCCGGCCTCGCGTTGCAGATCGCCGCGCTGCTGGCCTTGACGCAGCTCGGCCCGGAATGGACGGTCGCGGCCTCGGTCGGCTTCGTGATGGCGGTGCAGGGGGTTTCGGGCGTGGCCAAGGATCTGGCCAAGATGTCGTCCAAATCCGCCGTCAAGCTGCTGGCGCCGGAGGGCGGGCTCTTCCGCTGGGTGGCGGCGCTCACGGGCTCGAAGAACGCGGTCAAGGGCGCGGGCTTCTTCCTCGGCGCGGCGCTGCTGGCCCTGGCCGGGTTCCAGCCCGCGCTCTATGCCATGGCCGGGGTGCTGGCGCTGATCCTCATCGCCGTCGCGCTCTTTTTGCCCAAGGGCCTGCCCGCCCGCGACAAGGGCGCCAAATTCGCCGGCTGGCGCTCGCCCGATCCGCGGGTGAACCGGCTGTCGCTGGCCCGGCTGTTCCTGTTCGGCGCGCGGGATGTCTGGTTCGTGGTCGGGGTGCCGGTCTATTTCCAGTCGGTCCTGTCGGACGGTACGGACGAGGGCCGCCGCTGGGCCTTCTTCGCCATCGGCGGGTTCCTGGCGCTGTGGATCATCGCCTATGGCGCGGTGCAGGCGCTGGCGCCGCGGCTTTTGCAGGGGGGCGAGCCGCAGGCCAAGGCCCGCCGCTGGGCCGCGCTGCTGGTGCCGATCCCCTTCCTGCTGGCCTTGGCAGCGTGGCTTTCGGGCGGGCCGCAGGATTGGCTGACGGCGGTGCTGGTCCTCGGGCTGCTGGCCTTCGGCTTCGTCTTCGCCGTCAATTCCTCGGTCCATTCCTACCTGATCCTGGCCTTCGGGCAGGCCAGCCGGATCACCCGGGACGTCGGCTTCTACTACATGGCCAACGCGGCCGGGCGGCTCTTGGGGACGCTGCTGTCGGGCGTCAGCTATCAGCTGGGCGGCCTGCCGCTGTGTCTGGCCACGGCCGGGCTGCTGGCGGCGGGCGCCTGGATCGTCACGCGCCGCCTTTGACCACCCGCTGGTCGATGGCGCCGAAGAGCGGCGTGCCGTCGGGCAGCTTCGCCTCCATCCGCACCCGGTCGCCGAAGGCCATGAAGGGCGTCCGCGGCGCACCGTGATCGACGATCTCCATCCCGCGCCGCTCGGCGATGCACGACGAGCCGACCTCGCGGTAATTCTGGTTGGCCACGGTGCCCGAGCCGATCACCGTCCCCGCCACCAACTTGCGGGAATAGGCGGCGTGCGCGACCAGATCGTCAAACCCGCAGCCCATTTCGACGCCATTCGCCGCGCCGAACCGCGCGCCGTTCCAGTCGATCATCAGGTCCAGCGCGATCCGCGCTTCGGCCCAGGCCGGGCCCACTTCGTCCGGCGTCACCGCGACCGGCGCCATCGAGGAGGCGGGCTTGGCGTGGATCCAGCCGAAGCCCGTCCGCATCTCGACCGGGGCGATCCGGCGCAGCGACCAGTCGTTGATCTGCACCAGCAGCCGGATATGCTGCCGCGCCTCGGCCGCGCTTACCCCCATCGGCACCGCGTCGGTGATGATCCCGAACTCGCCCTCGAAATCAATCCAGTCGTCTTCGGAGGGCAGCGGCACATCCTCGGCCCCCGCCAGGAATTCATGCGACATGCCCTGATACATCAAGGGCTTGCCCTGGCTGTCGATCGGCGCGGCCTTGAAGGCCTGCATCATCAGCTCGGCATGCGCGGCAAAGGCCGAGCCGTCCAGCCATTGCCAGGCCCGGGGCAGGGGGGCGAGCGCGCGGCCCGGGTCGAAGGCCACGCCGCCGCCCGCGTTCAGCGCGCCGTATTCGGCCTCCAGCGCCGGGGCGAGGGCCTCCCATGCCTCCAGTGCGGCTTGCAGCGTGGTGCAGGCCTTGGCCGGGGCGCAGCGGCTCAGGTCGCGGCTGACCAGATGCAGGCGGCCGTCCTTGCTGCCGTCCGGCAGGGTGGCGAATTTCATGATGGTTCCTCCCAATCGTCCCGGGCGGCACTGTCGCGGCGATTGGGGCCCGGATGCAAGGGGGTCAGGCGCGCTGGATCACCTGCCGCACCGCCTCCATCTTGGCGACGACCGGCGGCGTCAGCACGAAGGGATAGAAGGTCTCGTGCCCCATCGCCTGATTGACGGCGTTGAGCGCGACGGACAGCGCCGCCCAGGCCTCGGCCAGCCGCTCCATCGGCAGGGCGGCCAGATCCGGCAATTCGCCCGGCAGATCCCCCGGCACCAGCCCGAAGGCCCGCGCCGTTTCCAGCCCGTCGAGCAGATGCATCACATGCGCCCAGGTCTCGGCGAAATCTTCCCAAGGGTGGGACGAGGCATAGGCCGAGATGAAATGCGACGCCCAGTCGGCGGGCGGCCCGTCGCGGTAATGCGCCTCCAGCGCGGCGGCGTAATCCTGCCGCTCGTCGCCGAAGGCCGCGCGCAGGGCGTCGAGGCGCGCGGGCGCGCCCTCGGTCAGCACCTGCCAGTAATGATGCGCGACTTCGTGGCGGAAATGGCCGGTGAGGGTCCGGTAGGGCTCGCCCAGCGACTGGCGGATCGCGGCGCGTTCGGCATCGTCGGCCTCGGCGATGTTGAGGGTGATGGTGCCGTTGTCATGGCCGGTCATCACCTTCGGCGCATCGGCTGCCAGCGGATCGCCCTTCAGTTCGAAGACCGGCGCGGGCTGGCCCTGCGCATCGGTCAGCGGCAGGCGCAGGTGATGCAGCGCGCGGATCACCGGGCGCTTGGCGGCCTCCAGCCGGGCCCAGCGCTCGGCATTGCCGGGAACGGTCAGGTCGGGCACGATCAGCGTGTGCTGGCAGGACAGGCACAGCCCCTCGGCGCTTTCCGCCGCCCAGTTGCAGCCGATCGCCTCGCGGTTGGCACAGAAGCCGTCGCCATCGGTCGAGGGCAGAAACCCCCGTCCCGGCGCATAGACCAGGGCCGTGCCGCAGTTCAGGCAGGCGGTATTGGCGAAAAAGACCTCGTGGCCACACGAGGGACAGTCGAAACGACGCATGACAAGCCCTTGAGAGATCGGGTTAGGGTGCCAGTTAACCCGTGAAGGGGCGAGAGGTTTCATCTGCCCCTGAGGACGTGATGCCGATGCCAGCCGATGCCACCCGCCTGCTGACCCTGCGCCCCGAGGGCCTCTATTGTCCCGAGGGCGATTTCTTCATCGACCCCATGCGCCCGGTTCCCCGCGCGCTGATCACGCACGGCCATTCCGACCATGCCCGGTCCGGGCATGGCGCGGTACTGGCCTCGGCGCAGACGCTGGACATCATGGCGATCCGCTACGGCGAGGGGTTCGCCAGCGCGACACAGGCGGCCGAGGGACCGGTCACGCTGGGCGGGGTCGAGGTGCGGTTCCATCCGGCGGGGCATGTGTTGGGCTCCTGCCAGATCGAGGTTCGGGCGGCGGGCGTCAACGCCGTCGTCTCGGGTGATTATTCGCGGGTGCCGAACCCGGCCTGCGCGGCGTTCGAGCCGGTTCCCTGCGACCTTTTCGTCACCGAGGCGACCTTCGCCCTGCCGGTCTTCCACCATCCCCCACCGGGCGACGAGATTGCCCGCCTGCTGGCCTCGGTCGCCGCCTTCCCCGAGCGCGCGCATCTGATCGGCGCCTATGCGCTGGGCAAGGCGCAGCGGGTCATCATGCTGCTGCGGCAGGCGGGTTATGACGCGCCGATCTACATCCACGGCGCCTTGCAGCGGCTCTGCGACTACCATCTGGAACAGGGCATCCCGCTGGGCGACCTGCGCCCGGCGACCATGGACAAGGCCGAGGCGAAGACCCTGCGCGGCGCCGTGGTCATCGCGCCGCCGTCCGCTTTCGCCAGCCCCTGGGTGCAGCGCTTCACCGATCCGGTGATCGCCTTCGCCTCGGGCTGGATGCAGATCCGCGCGCGGGCCCGCCAGCGCGGGGTGGAGCTGCCGCTGGTCATCTCGGACCATGTGGATTGGCCGGACCTGACCCGCACCCTGCGCGAGCTGAACCCCGCCGAGTTCTGGATCACCCACGGCCGCGACGACGCGCTGATGCGCTGGGCGGAACTGGAACAGCGCCGCGCCAGGCCGCTGCATCTGGTGGGCTATGAGGACGAGGCCGAATGAAAGCCTTCGCCGATCTGCTGGAACGCCTCGCCTTCACCCCCGGGCGCAACGCCAAGCTGGCGCTGCTGGAACGCTTCTTCCGCGAGGTGCCGGACCCGGATCGCGGCTATGCGCTGGCCGTGCTGACCGGCGGGCTGGAGACGGGGCAGGCGAAACCGGCGCTGCTTAGGGCGCTGGTGGGCGAACGGGTCGATGCCGAGTTGTTCGCGATGTCCTACGATTTCGTCGGCGATCTGGCCGAGACGATTGCGCTCATTTGGCCCGCCCGGGGCCCGTTGCGCGACGTGCCCCTGACCGAGGTGGTCGAGGGGCTGGCGCGGGCAGGGAAGGCCGAGGTGCCGGGCCTGATGGCCCGTTGGCTCGATGCGCTCGGGCCGTCCGAGCGGCTGGCGCTCATCAAGCTGGTGACGGGCGGGCTGCGTGTGGGGATCTCCGCCCGCCTCGCGCAGACCGGGCTGGCGCGGATCGGCACGATTCCGGTCGAGGATATCGGCGAGCTCTGGGCCGGGTTCACGCCCCCTTACACACCCCTCTTCCGCTGGCTTGAGGGCGGTCCCCGCCCCGAAGTCACCGCCCGCGCCCCGTTCCGACCGGTCATGCTGTCCACGCCGCTGACCGAGGATGACCTCGCCGCGCTCGACCCCGCCGAGTTCGCGGCGGAATGGAAATGGGACGGGATCCGCGTGCAGGCCGTGGCGGAAGGCGGCACCGCGCGGCTCTATACAAGGACTGGCGAGGATATCTCCGCCTCGTTCCCCGATATCGTCAGCCGCATGGATTTCGACGGGGCGCTTGACGGCGAGTTGCTGGTCCGGCGGGGGGATGACGTGGCCCCCTTTGCAGACCTGCAAAAGCGGCTCGGCCGCAAGGCGCCGGGCAAGGCGATGCTTGCCTCGCATCCCGCCGCGCTCAGGCTCTATGACCTGCTGCTGTGGCAGGGCGACGATCTGCGCGCCTTGTCATGGTCCGACCGCCGCGCGCGGTTGGAACGGGCGGTGGCGGGGCTCGATCCCGGGCATTTCGACCTCTCGCCCCGCCTCCGGTTCGCGGATTGGGAGGAACTGGCAGCGCTCCGCGCCGATCCCCCCGCCGCCGTCATCGAAGGCGTCATGCTGAAACGCCTCGACTCGGCCTATGTCGCCGGGCGGCCCCGGGGGCCCTGGTTCAAATGGAAGCGCGCGCCGATGGTGGTGGATGCGGTGATCCTTTACGCCCAGCGGGGCCATGGCAAACGCTCGGGCTTCTATTCCGATTTCACCTTCGGCCTCTGGGACGGCGAGCGGCTGGTGCCGGTCGGCAAGGCCTATTCCGGCTTCACGGATGAGGAGTTGAACAAGCTCGACCGTTTCGTCCGCGCCAATACCATCGACCGTTTCGGCCCGGTCCGGTCGCTGAAACCGGCGCTGGTGGTGGAGGTCGCGTTCGAGGGGCTGAACCGCTCCACCCGCCACAAGTCAGGCGTCGCCATGCGTTTTCCCCGCATCAGCCGCATCCGCTGGGACAAGCCGGCCGCCGAGGCGGACCACCTGACCGCGCTGACCGACATTCTGGACGAGGCCGGCGCATGATCCTGCCCGCGAAATTCCGCGACTGGTTCGCCGCGCGCGGCTGGGCCCCCCATGCGCACCAGCTGGCGCTGCTGGCGGCCACGACCGACACGCTGCTCATCGCCCCCACCGGCGGCGGCAAGACGCTGGCCGGGTTCCTTCCCTCGCTGGTCGATCTGGCGGGCGGCGGCACCGGGTTGCACACGCTCTATATCTCGCCGCTGAAAGCGCTGACCGCCGATATCGCCCGCAACCTTGCCGCGCCGGTGGGCGAGATGGGCCTGCCGATCCGGATCGAGGACCGCACCGGCGATACCTCCAGCACCAAGCGGGCGCGGCAGCGCGTGGACCCGCCGAACATCCTGCTGACCACGCCGGAATCGCTGGCCCTGCTGACCTCGTACCCCGAGGCGCCGAAGATCTTCAAAGACCTGAAGCGTGTGGTGGTGGACGAGATCCACGCGTTGGCGGAATCGAAACGCGGCGACCAGACGATGCTGGGCATCGCCCGGCTGCGGACCCTCGCCCCGGGGCTGACCGTCACTGGCCTCTCCGCCACCGTCGCCGATCCCGACAGCCTCGCCGCCTTCATGGGCGGCGCCACGGTGCTGCGCGCCGACCCCGGCCCCGCGCCGGACATCGCCCTGCTGCCGACCTCCGCCCCCGCGCCCTGGGCTGGGGGCAACGCGCATTACGCGGTGCCCGACGTGATGGCGGCGGTGGAAAAGGCGCGGATGACGCTGATCTTCGTCAACACCCGCGCGCAGGCGGAACTCTTCTTCCAGCAACTGTGGGAGCATAACCCGCAGAACCTGCCCATCGGCCTGCACCACGGATCGCTGGCGCGCGAGGCCCGGCAGCGGGTGGAGCAGGCGATGGCGGCGGGGGCCTTGCGCGCTGTGGTCTGCACCGGGTCGCTCGATCTGGGCATCGACTGGGGCGACGTGGATCTGGTCCTGCAGGTGGGCGCGCCGAAGCTGGTCACGCGGCTGGTGCAGCGGATCGGGCGGTCGAACCACCGCTACGACGCCCCGTCGAAAGCGCGGCTGGTGCCCGCCAACCGCTTCGAGGTGATCGAAAGCGTCGTCGCGCTGGAGGCCGTGCAGGCGGGCGATCTGGACGGGGAAAAGCGGGGGCCGGGGCCGCTCGATGTGCTCTGCCAGCACATCCTGCTGACCGCCTGTTCCGGTCCCTTCGACGCCGAGGCGCTGTATCACGAGTTCCGCAGCGCCGGCCCCTATCGCAACCTCTCGCGACAGGATTTCGACGCCTGCCTCGATTTCTGCGCCACCGGCGGCTACGCGCTGAAGGCCTATGACCGCTGGCAACGGCTGATGCTGCGCGGCGGCCTGTGGTACTTGCGCGACCCCCGCGTCGCGAAGCTCATCCGCCTCAACATCGGTACCATCACCGACCCCGAACACCTGAACGTCCGCATGGCCCGCTCGCGCGGCGGTGCCCCGCTCGGCACGGTCGAGGAGAGTTTCGCGGCCTCCCTCGAACCCGGCGACACCTTCCTGATCGGCGGCAAGGTCATGGCTTTCGAGCGCCTGCGCGACATGGTGGTGGAGGTCGGCCATTCCCCCCGCAAGCAACCCCGAATCGCCGTCTTCAGCGGGGTGAAGATGGCGAGTTCGCTCAAGGTCTCGCACCGCATTCAGGCGCTGATCGGCGATCCGGGGCGCTGGGACGTGCTGCCGCCCGACCTGCGCGACTGGCTGGAAACCCAGCGCCGCCTGTCGGTCCTGCCCCGGGCCGGCGTGCTGGCCTGCGAGACGTTTCCGCGCGGCGACCGCTGGCATTTCACCCTCTACGGGTTCGCGGGCCGCAACGCGCATCAGACCCTCGGCCTGCTCCTGACCCGGCAGATGGAGGCGCTGGGCCTCGGCCCGCTCGGCTTTGTCCCCAGCGATCATGCGCTGATGATCTGGTCCGTCGACCCCCTCACCGACCCCGCCCGCTTGCTCAACGCCGAGGCCCTGCGCGAGGGGCTGGACGGCTGGCTGTCTGGCAATTCGCTGATCAAGCGGAGCTTCCGCAATGTCGCCACCATCGCGGGCCTCATGCAGCGCAACCTGCCGGGGCAGCGGCGGTCCGGCAAGCAGGCGACCTTTTCCTCGGACATCATCCATGACACCCTGCGGCGGCATGACCCCGACCATCTTCTGCTGCGGATCACCCGTGACGATGCACGGCGGGGGTTGGTGGATTTCTACCGGATCGAGGATATGCTGCTGAGCAACCCGTTGATAGATCACGCCATGGCGCCGCATGTGACGCCCTTGTCGGCGCCCCTGATCCTGGAAATCGGCAAGGTCTCGGTCGAGGGGGAGGGCCGCGAACGGCTGATGGCGCGCGAGGCGGAGCGGCTGATGGCCGAGGCGGGGCTGGCATGACCCATCCCCTGACCTTCGCCGGACAAGGTTTCGAGGCCCGGCCTGCCGGGACCCTCTGGTGGCCCGCGACGCAGACGCTGATCGTCGCCGACCTGCATCTGGGCAAGTCGGCGAGGATGGCGGCGCGGGGTGGTGCCCTGCTGCCCCCGCACGAGGACGAGGACACGCTGTCGCGGCTGGAGGCGGAACTGGCAGCGCTGCCGGTGGCGCGGGTCCTGTCGCTGGGCGACGCTTTCGAGGATGACGCGGCGCCCGAGGCGCTGAGCCCTGCGAACCGGGCGCGGCTGGGGGACATGGCCCGGGGCCGCACCTGGGTCTGGGTCACCGGCAACCACGACGGCGGGGCGCTGCCGGGGTTGGGCGAGATTCTTTCGGAAATCCACGAAGAAGGCATCGCCTTCCGCCATATCGCGGGCGAGGGGCCGGACATCAGCGGCCATTACCACCCCAAGGCGCAGCTGGCCGGGCAGAGGCGCCCGGCGTTCCTCTGGGGGCAAAGCCATCTGATCCTGCCCGCTTTCGGCACCTATACCGGCGGCCTCGATTGCGAGGCGCCGCCGCTGGCCGATCTGGTCGGCCCGGGGCTGGCGCTGCTGACGGGCACGCGGATCATGGCCCGCCCCCTCACCCCCGGCACGAGGCGGCGGGCATGAGCGGGAGCTGGCTCAACGCCCTGCCGCGGCTGGCGATGCGGGTGGCCGTGCGGATGTACCGGGAGGTCATCAGCGACCAGATCGGCCTTCTGGCCGCGGGCATCGCCTTTTACGCGCTGTTGGCGATCTTTCCCGCCATGGCCTCGGTCCTGGCGATCCTGGGTATCTTCTTTTCCGCGACCGAGATCACCGGTCCGGTCGAAACCGCCACCGCCGCCATCCCGCCCAGCGCCGCCAGCCTGATCCGCGAACAAGCCTCCAGCATCGTCGCCTCCGACCACAGCGCGCTGGGCGTCACCGCCGCCGTCGGCCTGATTGCCGCGCTCTATGCCACGGCGCGGGGCATGCGGCACCTCATTCAGGGCCTGA
The DNA here is from genome assembly GCF_034676075.1 of Pararhodobacter sp. Lineage (GTDB taxonomy): Bacteria > Pseudomonadota > Alphaproteobacteria > Rhodobacterales > Rhodobacteraceae > Pararhodobacter. Next base: position 14,041 of record NZ_JAUCCQ010000032.1, read on the forward strand.
ACGTCGCCTTCAACGAGACGGAGACGCGCGGCCTGATCATGCGCTGGCTGGCGATCATCCTGCTGGCGGTCTTTGTCATCGGCGGGGCGCTGATGGGGATGGCGGCCATCGCGGTGATCCCGGTGCTGCTGGCGCTCTTTCCCGAAGAGGTGCAAGCGCAGAGCATCGTCTCGGTGATCCGCTGGGTCGCGCTTTTCTCGATCAGCACGGCGGGGATCGCGGTGATCTACCGCTTCGGCCCCGACCGGCAACACCGCAGCTGGCACTGGACGCTGCCGGGGGCGGTGGTGGCCTGTCTGCTGTGGGTCATCGCCTCGGCCGGGTTCTCGCTCTATGCCGAGAATTTCGCCAGCTACCAGCGCAGTTTCGGCGCGCTGACCGGGGTGATCGTGCTGCTGACCTGGCTCTGGCTCTCGACCTATGTGCTGCTTCTGGGCGCCGAACTGAACGCGGCGCTGGAGGCGGTCTTTCACGGCGAGCGCAAACGCAGGGCGGGCGCAACCGAAGGTGCGCCCGCCGAGTCAGTGCCCCGGGATTGAGGCTCAGAAGGTCAGGACACGGTGGACGCCCAGATCCGGCGTCTCGTCCTTGGACAGATTGGCCTTCAGCACCTCGAAGCCGAATTTCACCGGATTGCCGGTGCTGCCCCAGAGCGCCGCATCGACCAGATTGAGGCGCAGCATGGTCAGCATCGGGTCCTCCTTGCCGCCCTTGAACCAGGCGGCGGCGACGGGGGACCAGTATTCGTCCAGCTTGGCGCGGTTCAGATCCTCGGCCAGATGCCCGGCGAGGCAGGCGTCGAACCCGTGCTTTTCGTCCATGACGCAGAAATGCGCCCGGGCACCCGGCGTCAGGCTGCGCACCAGATCGGTGTCCTTCGAGGTCAGGAACCACAGCCGGTTTTGCGGCCAGTCGGCGAAATGGGTCATGGGCTGCATGTGCTGGGCCGAGCCCTGCACCCCCAGCATCCCGGCGCGGACCTTTTCCAGCCCGTCTTTCAGGGCTTCGCGCGGATCTTCGGTGATGGCGGCATAGGCGTTCATCGCATTGTCCTTTCGGTTGGCGTTTCGCTGTTGTCAGGAAAACGCGCCACCCTGCCGCCTGTTCCCCTCAGGCCCCGTCCCGCGCCGCCTCGATCCGCTGGCGGTCGGTTTCGGTGTCCTGCGGCGAGGGCGGGGTCCAGCCGCGCTCGTGCCGCTCGCGGAAGGCACCCAGCGCGGCGCCGGGCTCCATCACCTCGTTCATCTCGCGCACCTTCTGCACATAGGCGGGGTTCTGCGTCTCGGGGATATCCGGGTCCCAGACCTGCGCCAGTTCGTAGAGCGCGTGGCGGTCGGCCTTGACGAAGGACCGTGCCAGCCGCTCGGCCTCGAACGGATGCATGCCCAGCGCCTCATAGGCCGAACGCCCGGCGCGGACCGAGCTGTCGAAGGTCTCGCGGATCACGTCCCGGCACCCGGCGTTGTAAAGCTGGTAGACATGGTGCCGGTCCCGCGCCCGGGCGATGACATGGACATGCGGGTGATTCTGCGTGACGTGATGCACGATCGCCACCGCCTGCGCCGGGTCGTCGATGGCCACGACCAGCAGCTTCGCCTCCTCAATCCCCGCCGCATGCAGCAGGTCGGGGCGCGAGGCATCGCCGTAATAGACGTTGAAGCCGAAGACCCTGAGCATGTCGAGCTGCGCCGCCGAATGGTCCAGCACCGTCGTCTTGTAGCCCGCGGCCAGCAGCATCCGGTTGACGATCCCGCCGAAGCGCCCGTGCCCGGCGATGATCGCGGTGCCCTTTTCGGTGATCTCGTCATCCTCGCGGTCGGCCGGCCGGTCGAAGGCGGGGCGGATCACCTTTTCATGGAGGATGAAGAGGGCAGGCGTCAGCATCATCGACAGGGTGATGATCAGGTTCAGCCGCGGCGCCATCGCCTCAGGCAGGACCAGGTTGGACACCGCGAAGGAGGTCAGCACGAAGCCGAATTCCCCCGCCTGCGCGAGGCCAAGGCCGAAAAGGAACTTCTCGGACCCCCTCAGCGCGAAGATCCGGGCAAGGACCAGCAGCACCAGCGCCTTGGCCCCCATCACCGCCAGCGTCAGCCCGAGGATCGGCAGCAAATCGTCCCACAGCATCTGGAAATTGATCGCGGCGCCCACGGTCATGAAGAAGAGGCCCAGCAGCAGGCCGCGGAACGGGTCGATGTCCGATTCCAGCTCGTGCCGGTATTCGCTGTTGGCCAGCACGACGCCCGCGAGGAAGGTGCCCAGCGCCGGGGACAGGCCGACCAGCGTCATCAGCAGGGCGATGCCGACCACGAACATCAGCGCGGTGGCCACGAAGATCTCGCGCAGGCGGGCCTTGGCGATGTAGCGAAACAGCGGCCGGGTCAGGAACATCCCCCCGGCGATGACCAGCGCAATCGCACCGGCGGTGACCAGCGCCGCCTGCCAGCCCGCCAGATCCGCGACCAGCGACAGCCCCGCGCCGTGCCCGTCCTCGGCGCCGGCGTGATGCGCGCCGGGCATCGCCAGCAGCGGCACCAGCGCCAGAATGGGGATCACGGCAATGTCCTGGAACAGCAGGACCGAGAAACTGGCCTGCCCGCCGTCGCCCCTCAGCAGCCCTTTCTCGGCCAGCGTCTGCAACACGATGGCGGTCGAGGACATGGCCAGGATCAGCCCGACCGCCACGGCGATCCGCCAATCCATCTGAAAGGCGATCAGCACGCCCGCGATCAGCGCCGCCGTCAGCCCCACCTGCAGCCCGCCCAGACCAAGGAGGCGGTTGCGCATCTCCCACAGGCGTTTCGGTTCCAGCTCCAGCCCGACGAGGAACAGCATCATCACCACGCCGAATTCGGCGAAATGCTGGATCGAGACGACATCCACCTCCAGCAGCAGCAGGATCGGGCTCAGCGCGATCCCGGCGATCAGGTAGCCCAGCACCGAGCCCAGCCCCAAAGCCGTGGCGATCGGCACTGCGGCGACCCCGGCGATCAGGAACAGGAAGGCGAGCAGCAGGAAATCGGACATCAGTTGATCCCCATCAGCGGCAGCGTGTCATGGGTGAGAATGTCGGCGCTTTCGGCGGCGCGCAGGTCCAGCCGTTCGTCCCTGAGCGCGGTCATCAGCCTGAGGAAGCCCAGCGCATGCGCCTCGGGCTCGGTCTTGAGGGCGCCGTGCAGGACATAGGGCGCCAGGAACCGCATCTGCGCCAGCCGCGCCGCCTGTTCGAAGGGCGTCAGGAACGTCCGCAGCTCGTAATGCTGGTAGCCCTCGGTGCTGTAGGCCTCCTGCGGGCCGCCGGTGGTCACCGCCAGCATCAGCACCTTGCCCTTCAGCCGGTCGCCGCCCCGCCCATAGGCAAAGCCATGCTCCCAGACCAGATCCAGCCATTCCTTGACCAGCGCCGGGCAGGAATACCAGAACAGCGGGAATTGCAGGACGATCACGTCATGCGCCAGCAGCCGCTCCTGTTCGTCCTCGATGTCGATATCGTAGCGGGGATATTCCGCATAGAGGTCCAGCGAGGTGATCCTCTCCAGCCCCCTGATCCGCTTCAGCATGGCGCTGTTGGCGCTCGAGGTTCCGGGGCTGGGATGGGCGGCGTAATGCAGCAGACGGGCCATGGCGGCTCCTTGCGGGGAATGACCTAATCTGAGGCGGAAACCCGGCGGCGGCAATGGCGTGCTTGCGGTATACTTGTGCAGGAAAGTGCATCAGAAGAACAAACAACTTGCAAATTGACCGCATCTTTGCACTATATCGCACAGCGGCGGCGCGAGTCTGCGCCCGGCCCGGGAGGGGGCCGTGCCCGCGCGGGAGGATTTTGATGAACGAGAACGCAGCCGTCTATTTCGTAGACCGCCACGTGACCGAAGGACGCGCCGCCAAGACCGCCTTTCGCGAGGCCGACGGCGCCAGACGCAGCCTGAGCTATGGCGACCTGGCCGCGCAATCCGCCGCCTTCGCGGGCGCGCTGGGCCGCCATGGTGTCCGGCGTGAGGAGCGGATCGCGATGATCGTCCGCGACCAGATCGAATTCCCGGTGGTCTTCTGGGGCGCGCTGAAGGCGGGGGCCATCCCGGTGCCCCTGAACACGCTCCTCTCGGCCTCGGTCTACGAGGCGATCCTGAACGACAGCCGCGCCTCGATCCTCGTGGTCTCGGAACAGCTGTGGGAAACGGTGAAACCGGCCATCGACGGCAACCGCTTCCTGCGGGCCGTGGTGGTGATCGGCGACAAGCAGGAATGCGGCACCGAATGCGTCAGCTACGCCGATTTCGTCGCTGGGGCCGAGCCGGTGGAAACGGTCGAGACCCATGGCGACGAACTGGCCTTCTGGCTCTATTCCTCGGGTTCCACCGGCGTGCCGAAGGGGGTGCGCCACATCCATTCCAGCCTGAAGGCGACGGTCGACACCTTCGGCAATCAGGTGCTGGGCATCCGCGAGGACGACACCGTCTTCAGCGCCGCGAAGATGTTCTTCGCCTATGGGCTGGGCAATGCCATGTCCTTCCCGATGGCGGCGGGGGCGACCACGGTGATCTTCGCCGGACGCCCGACCCCGGATGCGGTGTTCGCTATCCTCGCGCAGGAAAAGCCGACGATCTTCTGCGGCGTGCCGACGCTCTATGCCGCGCTGGTGGCCGAGCAGGAGAAGAAGGGCACCGCGCCCGTCCATTCCCTGCGCCTCTGCACCTCGGCCGGCGAGGCGCTGCCGCGCGATATCGGCGAGCGCTGGGAAAAGCTCTGGGCGGCCGAGATCGTCGATGGCGTCGGTTCGACCGAGATGCTGCATATCTTCCTGTCGAACCGTCCGGGCGACATCGTCTATGGCACCTCGGGCGTGGCGGTGCCGGGCTATGAGGTGCGGCTGGTTGACGAACACGATCAGGACGTGCCCGAGGGCGAAGTCGGTGAACTCCTGGTCCGCGGCCCGTCTAGTGCCGAGGGCTATTGGAACCGTCGTTCCAAGAGCATGAGCACCTTTCAGGGCCACTGGACCCGGACCGGCGACAAATACGAGCGCACCAAGGACGGCCGTTTCGTCTATTGCGGGCGCACGGATGACATGTTCAAGGTCTCGGGCATCTGGGTCTGCCCGTTCGAGGTCGAACAGGCGCTGGTCGAATATCCCGGCATTCTGGAAGCCGCCGTCGTGGCCCGCGCCGATGAGAAGGACCTCATCAAGCCCGCCGCCTATGTCGTGCTGAAAGAGGGCGCCACGCTCGATGCCGAGGCGCTCAAGGACCACATCAAGGGAAAGATCGGCATGTGGAAATACCCCCGTTGGGTCAACGTGGTGGACGAACTGCCCAAGACCGCGACCGGCAAGATCCAGCGCTTCAAGCTGCGGGACACGGAGGCTGCGGCATGATCGACTGGAACGCGGGCAAGGGCTGGCTGACGGCAGGCGGCAAGCGGCTGGAATGGGCGTGCTGGGGCAACCGCGACGCGGGGCCGGTGATCGTTCTGCTGCACGAGGGGCTGGGTTGCCTCGCGCTCTGGCGGGACTTTCCTGAGAAGTTGGCGCAGGCCACCGGCCTCGGCGTCTTTGCCTTCTCCCGCGCCAATTACGGCCAGTCGGAGGCGGGCGATCTGCCGTTCCCCATCGACTACATGACCCGTCAGGCCCAGGACGTCCTGCCCGGGGTTCTGGACCAGATCGGCGCTGCCCATTACGTGCTGATGGGCCATTCCGACGGCGCCACCATCGCTGCGGAATACGCCGGCCGGGTCGAGGATTTCCGCGTCCGCGGCATCGTCCTGATGGCGCCGCATGTCTTCACGGAGCCCATGGGGCTGGCCGAAATCCGCCGCGCGGCCGAGGCTTTCGGGCCCGAGATGGCGGCCAGGATGGGCAAGTACCACCGCGACCCGGAAGCCAGCTTCCGCGGCTGGAACGACGCCTGGCTGAACCCCGAATTCGCCGCTTGGGACGTGAGCGAGGTCATCGACTACCTGCGCGTCCCGGCACTGGTCATTCAGGGCGTGGACGACCAATACGGCACCATGAAGCAGGTCGCGGAATTCGAGTCGCGGTCTTACGCGCCGGTCGATGTGCTGGCGCTGGAAGATTGCCGCCATTCGCCGCACTTCGACCAGCCCGAGGCAGTGCTGGATGCGGTTCGCTTCTTCACCGCCCGCCTGATGGCGCATGCGGCCGCGCAGCCCGAGGGCGTGTGACCCCGCTGCCGCCCGCGCCGCATCTGCCGGGCCGCAACCCGCGCCCGGATCCGGCGATCTTTGCCGATGCCCTCACGGGGCTCGAGGCGCTCTCGCCCGAGGCTCTGGCCGTCAGCCCCGCCTTTCAGGGCGGGCTTTCGGCCTTTCGCGCGGGCTATTACTGGGAGGCGCATGAATTCTGGGAAGGGATCTGGTCCGCCCTGCCGCAGGCCTCGGCCGAGCGGGAACTCATGCGCGGTCTGATCCAGCTGGCCAATGCCGGGCTCAAGCGCCGCATGGGCCGCGAAGCCGCCGCCGCCCGCATCCTGCCGCTGGCCGAGGCTGCCCTGCGCGAAGGGTTCCGGCGCGGCGGTGAGTCGGTCATGGGGCTGGATCGGCGGCAGGTTGCCGGGCTTGAGGCCCGTATCCAGGCTGAAAGTGCATTATAGTGCAGATATTGCACCGGATTCGGTGGAAATATTTTGCACTTTCGGCCATGAATCGGCAAAATAGGTATTTACCGCTTACCATGTCGGCACTATTGTGCATCGCAACCAAGGCTGCCGACGGACCCCAGGGAGGATTCCAGTGACCAAGCGCATCAACTTCCAGACCGACCCGTCCCAGTACCGCCATTGGCGCGTGGACTATGACGGTGCCGTGGCCAATCTGACCATGGATGTGGACGAGAACGGCGGGCTCTTCGACGGCTACCAGCTGAAGCTGAACAGCTATGATCTGGGCGTCGACATCGAACTGGCCGATATCGTGCAGCGCATGCGGTTCGAACACCCCGAGGTCAAGGTCGTGGTGATGCGTTCGGGCAAGGACAAGGTGTTCTGCGCCGGGGCCAATATCCGCATGCTGGGCGGTGCGACCCATGCCCACAAGGTCAACTTCTGCAAGTTCACCAACGAGACCCGCAACACGTTTGAGGCCGCCGAGGCCGACTCGGGCCAGAAATACCTGGCGGCCGTCAAAGGCGCCTGCGCGGGCGGCGGCTATGAGCTGGCGCTGGCCTGCAACCATATCATGCTGGTCGACGACAGCGCCTCGTCCGTCTCGCTGCCGGAAGTGCCGCTCTTGGCCGTGCTGCCCGGCACCGGCGGCCTGACCCGTGTCACCGACAAGCGCAAGGTGCGCCGCGATCTGGCCGATATCTTCTGCTCGCTGGAAGAAGGCATCAAGGGCAAGCGCGCCAAGGACTGGCGGCTGGTCGACGAGGTCGTCGCGACCTCGAAATTCGACGAGGCGGTTGCCCAGCGCGCCCAGGAATTCGCCGCAGCCTCGGACAAGGCCACGGGTCAGGGCATCGCGCTGAACCCGCTGAAGAAGACCGTGGATGAGAATGGCTCGATCCATTACTCGCTGGTCGAAGTCGAGGTGGACCGCGAAGGCCGCAAGGCGACGATCACCCTGAACGGCCCGGACCGCGATGTCCCGGCCTCGGCCGACGCGCTGGTGGCCGAGGGCGACCAGTCCTGGATGCTGCGCCTCGCCCGCGAATTCGACGATGCGATCCTGGAACTGCGCCTGAATGAGATGGAACTGGGCCTCGTGGTGTTCCGCACGCAGGGCGACCCCGAAGCCGTGCTGGCGCATGAAGCCTTCATGCTGGAAAACAAGGACCACTGGCTGGGCCGCGAGATCCTGCAATACTGGAAGCGCGTGCTGAAGCGGGTGGACGTGACCTCGCGCTCGCTGGTGGCGCTGGTCGAGAACGGCTCGTGCTACGCCGGTTTCCTCGCCGAACTGCTCTGGGCCTCGGACCGCAGCTACATGATGGAAGGCGAGTTCGAGGGCGACAACCGCCCGGTCGCCACCGTCACCCTGTCCGAGGGCAACTTCGGTCCCTTCCCGATGGGCAACGACCTGACCCGCCTGCAAACCCGCTTCCTGGGCGAGCCCGAGGCGGTCGGCGCGCTGCAGGCCCGAATCGGCGAGGCGATGGAATCGGACGAGGCGATGGAAGCGGGTCTGGTGACCGAAGCTTTCGACGATATCGACTGGGAAGACGAAATCCGCATCTTCATGGAAGAGCGCGCCTCGTTCAGCCCGGATGCGATGACCGGCATGGAAGCCAACCTGCGCTTCGCTGGCCCCGAGACGATGGAAACCCGGATCTTCGGCCGCCTGACCGCCTGGCAGAACTGGATCTTCAACCGCCCGAACGCCACCGGCAAGGACGGGGCGCTGCAGCGCTACGGCACGGGCGTGCGCGGCGATTACAACATGCAGCGCGTGTGATCGGCATGGTGCGTGCGAGCACGCACCCTACAGACGCAACAATGTAGGGTGCGTGCTTGCACGCACCACCCCCTCGGAGGAGAACCCATGATCGACCTCATCAACGTCAGCTACGACACGCAGATCCCCAACAACGTGGGTCTCTCGAACGACAAGCGCGTGCTCAAGGCGCTGGAGAAATGGCACCCCGGTTACATCAACTGGTGGAACGACCTGATCCCGCAGAACTTCCAGAAGAGCATGGTCTATCTGCGCACCGCCGTTTCGGTCGATCCCAAGGGCTGGGCCAAGTTCGACTATGTGAAGATGCCGGAATACCGCTGGGGCATCCTGCTGGCCCCGCAGGTCGAAGGCCGCGTCATCCCCTGCGGCGAGCACATGGGCCAACCCGCCTGGCAGGAAGTCCCCGGCGAATACCGCAACATGCTGAAGCGCCTGATCGTCATCCAGGGCGATACCGAGCCCGGCTCGGTCGAGCAGCAGCGCTTCCTCGGCCTGACCGCGCCGTCGCTCTATGACATGCGCAACCTGTTCCAGGTGAACGTCGAAGAGGGCCGTCACCTCTGGGCGATGGTCTATCTGCTGCAGAAATACTTCGGCAAGGACGGCCGCGAAGAGGCCGATGACCTGCTGATCCGCTCCTCGGGCTCGGAAGAGGCGCCGCGGATGCTCGGCGCCTTCAACGAAGAGACGCCGGACTGGCTGTCGTTCTTCATGTTCACCTATTTCACCGACCGCGACGGCAAGATGCAGCTGGAATCGCTCGCGCAATCGGGCTTCGACCCGCTGTCGCGCACCTGCCGCTTCATGCTGACCGAGGAAGCGCACCACATGTTCGTGGGCGAGACCGGCGTCGGCCGGGTGATCGAGCGCACCTGTCAGGTGATGGCCGAGAACGGCATCGACGATCCCTATGAGATCGACCGCATCCGCGCCCTCGGCGTGATCGACCTGCCGACGATCCAGAAGAAGCTGAACCTGCACTACACGCTGTCCTTGGATCTGTTCGGCCAGGAAGTCTCGACCAACGCCGCCAACGCGTTCAACGCCGGGATCAAGGGCCGCTACATGGAGCACCGGCTGACCGACGACCACCAGCTGAAGGGCGACACCTATCCGGTCTGGGATTTCGTCGACGGCAAGCTGATCCGCCACGAGGTTCCGGCGCTCACCGCGATCAACATGCGCCTGCGCGACGATTACACCCGCGACGCGGCTGGCGGTGTCGGTCGCTGGAACAAGATCATCGAGAAATCGGGGATCCAGTTCGAGCTGAAACTGCCGCACGAAAGCTTCCACCGCCAGATCGGCGTCTTCAAGGGCAAGGCCTTCGACCCGGACGGGAACCTGCTGTCGGGCGCCGAGTACGACGCGCAGCGCGACAACTGGCTGCCGACCCGCGCGGATGGGGATTTCATCCAGTCGCTGATGAAGCCGGTCTACGAGCCCGGGAAATTCGCCGGCTGGATCGCGCCGCCGAAAGTGGGGATCGACAACAAGCCCGGCGACTTCGAATATGTGAAGCTGCACATGGCGTGAGCCGCGGCGCGGGCGATGGTGGGGTGAAACCCCACCCTACGCCTGACGCACGGCCTGCCCATGATGACGAAGGGCGGGGCCCGTTGGCCCCTGCCTGCCAGCCTGGCAAACGGAAGGGAGGTCCCGATGCCCGTTGAACGTTCTGCCCTGCAAGCCTCGCGAAAGCCCCTTGGCAATGGCGCCTGCCTCGGCTGCGCCGATTGCGCGGGCCTGTGCTGGAGCCTTCTCGAACTGAGCCGTCTGCCCGAGACGGTGCTGCATCCCCGGACAAACCGCGCATGAACAAGCCCCTGAAACAGCACCTGATCGACCCGGAAATCTGCATCCGCTGCTATACCTGCGAGATGACCTGCCCGGTCGAGGCGATCACCCATGACGACAACAACGTCGTGGTCGATGCCGAGAAATGCGACTTCTGCATGGATTGCATCCCGGTCTGCCCGACGGGGTCCATCGACGAATGGCGCGTGGTCGCCACGCCCTATTCGCTGGACGAGCAATTCGGCTGGCAGGAATTGCCCGCACAGGAAGAGATCGGCACCTCCTCGGGGGTCGAGGCGCTGGACGACGCGATGGAGGCCCTGCTGGCCGAGGCCCACAAGGGCGCGGGCGGCAAGTCCAAGGCCCCGGCGACGGCCACCAAGCCCACCGTGAACCTCTATAACCTCGGCAAGCCCGCGGTCGCCAAGGTCACCGGCAATTTCCGCCTGACCAGCGCCGACTCCGGCTCGGACGTGCGCCACATCATCCTCGATTTCGGCGCCCAGCCGATGCCGGTGCTCGAAGGTCAGTCGATCGGCATCATCCCCCCCGGCACCGATGCCGAGGGCAAGCCGCATCTGCCGCGGCTCTATTCCGTCAGCTCGCCGCGCGATGGCGAGCGGCCGAATTTCAACAACCTCTCGCTGACCGTGAAGCGCGAGGAGCAGGGGCTTTGCTCCAACTATGTCTGCGATCTGAAGATCGGCGATGAGGTGAAGGTCACCGGCCCCTTCGGCGCCACCTTCCTGATGCCCGAGGACAGCGCCGCGCGGATGCTGATGATCTGCACCGGCACCGGCTCGGCCCCGTTCCGCGCCTTCACCATGCGGCGCCAGCGCGCGCAGGCGGGCGGCAGCGGCGACATGATCATGTTCTTCGGCGCCCGCACGCCCGATTCGCTGCCCTATTTCGGCCCGCTCAACAAAGTGCCCGAGCGGCTGCTGAAGAAGCATCTGGTCTTCAGCCGGATCCCCGGGGTCGACAAGGAATACGTCCAGGACCGCATGATGGTCGAACAGGAGGCCGTCGCCAATCTGCTGGCCGATCCGCAGACCCATATCTACATCTGCGGGCTGCGCGGGATGGAGCAGGGCGTCGAGCTGGCCTTCAAGAACATCGCCGAATCCACGGGCCTGGCCTGGGAAGCCACCCGCGACGCGATGCGCGACGAAGGCCGCTACCACGTCGAGACCTATTGATGCCCTACCGGCACGAGATCCGCATCGCCTGGGGCGATTGCGACCCGGCAAAGATCGTCTACACCGCGCGCATCCCGGGTTTCGCCCTCGATGCGATCAACGGCTGGTGGGAGCATCATCTGGGCGGCGGCTGGTTCCAGATGGATCTGGACCGCGACCTGGGCACGCCCTTCGTGCATATGGCGCTCGATTTTCTGGCGCCGATGACGCCGCGCCACCGGCTGATCTGCGAGGTGGCGCCGACACGGCTGGGCGAGACCTCGATCGACTGGCGGGTGGGCGGCTATCAGGACGGGGTGCATTGCTTCGAGGGGCGCTTCACCTGCGTCTTCGTCAAGGCCAGCGTCTTTGCCAAGGAACCGCCCCCGGCCGAGATCCGTGCGCTGATCCTCGGCCAGATCGAAGCCCCGGCAGGATAATGCACTGACCGGCCGCGATCATCGGATGCCTATTGTTCGGGCTTCCGGCATCGCCTAGGGTTATGCACTATTGTTCCGAAATGATCGCCGATCCCGACATGTCCGAGATCACCAACTTCCGCGGCGAGACACTCGCCCCCGATCCCGACAGCCGCGGCGAAGCGGCGGTGCGGGCGCTGATCCTGCGCGTCGGCGAGCGGGTGCGCAAGGCGCGCGAGCTGAAGGGCATTCCCCGCCGCGTCCTGTCCGAGGTCTCGGGCGTCTCGCCGCGCTATCTGGCGCTGCTGGAGGCGGGCGAGGGCAATATTTCCATCGGCCTGTTGCAGCGGGTGGCGGATGCGCTGGACCACCGCATCGAATGGCTGGTGGGCGAGGATGACCCCTGGACCTCGGAAGCGCTCAGGGTCGCCGAACTCTACCGCGCCGCCCCGGCCGAGGTGCGCGCGCAGGTGCTGGATCACCTGCTGCCGCAGCCCGAGGCCACCGCGCGCCGTCACCGGATCGCCCTGATCGGCTTGCGGGGGGCGGGGAAATCCACGCTGGGCGCCCGGGCCGGTGCGGCGCTGGGCCTGCCCTTTGTCGAACTCAACCGCGAGATCGAGGATCAGGCGGGCATGCCGGTGAACGAGGTCATGGCCTTCTACGGGCAGGAGGGCTACCGCCGTCTGGAAGCCCAGGCGCTGGGCCGGGTCATCGCCACGCATGAGGCGATGATCCTGGCCGTCGCGGGCGGCATCGTCTCCGAGCCCGAGACCTTCAAGACCCTGCTGTCGAGTTTCCACACCATCTGGGTCAAGGCGGCGCCCGCCGAGCATATGAACCGGGTGCGTGCCCAGGGCGACATGCGGCCGATGGCCGGCAACCCGGAAGCGATGGACCAGCTCAAGTTCATCCTCACCAGCCGCGAGACGCTCTATGATCAGGCGCGTGCCAAGCTCGACACCACCGGCCGCAGCGTCGAGGAATCGCTCGCCGATCTGCTGGCCCTGATCCGCGAGCGTGGTTTCCTCGCGTGACGCCAGAGGCGCATCTGGCGAAGCTGCGCGCCCGCCTGTCGCAGGGCGACCCCCTCCCGGTAACCCGCGCCGCCGTCGCCGGGGGCAGCCCGCAGGCGCTGGGGCTGGCCGTGGCGCTGATCGACACCGGCGCCGCCGTGACGCTGATCGAGGCTGACGACTGGGATGCCGCCCGCGCCCGCGACGCCCTGCGCCGCAGCGGCCGGGGCGCCGGGATCCGGCTGGTGACCGACATGGCCGAGGCGGCGGACGCCGATCTGCTGGTCGAGGCCTCGGGCGGTGCGGCGGCAGAGCGGATCGGCTTGCTGAAGGCGCTGATGGCGGCCTCGCCGGGGGCGCTGGCCGTCAGCCTCGGCCCCGGGGTGACGCTGGGCGCGCTGCGCGAGAGCCTGGGCGCCCCGGTCGCGCTGATCGACACGGATGCGCCGCCGCCCGCCATCGGCCTGATGGAGATCGTCAAGGGTTCGGACCGCCGCGCGCTGGGCTTGGCGTGGCGGCTCGGGGCGCTGCCGGTGGTGGTGCCGGGTTTCAAGGGCGCGCGGCTGGTGGCGGCGCTGGAGGACGAGGCCGAGGCGCTGGTCTTCCAGGGATCTACGCCGTGGGAGGTCGATGCCGCGGCAGAAGGCTTCGGCTTCACCCTCGGCCCCTGCGCGGCGCAGGACCTGCGCGGGCTGGACCGGGCTTTCGCCCGCCACCGGGCGCAGGGCCACACGCTGCCGCTGATCGACCGGATGGTGCCCGAGGGGCGGCTCGGGCGGAATGGCGGGGTGGGCTGGTATCGCTATCCGGGCGGCGGGGGCCGGGTCATCGACCCGCTGATCGAGGATCTGGCCCGGGAAGAAGCCCATTTCGCCGGGGTCACGACCCGGCCAATCGCGGAGGCCGAGATCGTGGAGCGGCTGCTCAGCGCGCTGGTCAGGACCGCGCTGTCCCTGGGGATCGAGGCGGGAGTCGTCGACCTGATGTCGGTCATGGCCTGCGGGTTTCCCGAGGAGAAGGGTGGCGTGCTTTTCCATCACCACCACCCGTAGGGTGCGTGCTTGCACGCACCACCCTTGCGACCAAGGTGCGTGCGAGCACGCACCCTACGGCATGGCACGAGGCAACGCCCCCCTTAGGGTAGGATTTCATCCCACCACCCCCTTCCCATCCCCCCGGCACAACGCGAACAACGCCCCGCGCGAGGCGATGCCCAGCTTGTGATAGGCCCGCCGCCGATAGGTGATCACCGTCTCGGGCGACAGCCCCATCCCGCCCGCGATCGCCTCGGTCTTCTGCCCGGCAAGGATCCCCAGACAGACTGCCCGCTCCCGCTCGCTCAGCGCCGACAGGGCCGGGGGATAGGGCGCCTCGCCCGCTGCCTCGGCCTGCATCAGGATCAACTGCCCCACCAGCTCGGCCAGCGCCGCATCGACCGGCCCCCCGGCTTCGTAGAGGTTCACCACCAGCCGCCGCCGCTGCCCGGCCAGCAGCACCGAGGTCTTGCCGCTGAGCCCCGGCCGGGTGAAGAAAAGCTCGCGATAGGCCTCCTCCATCCCCTCGGCCGTGACCCGCAGCAGTCGCCGCTGTCCGGGCTGCAGCCGCCGCAAGGCCGGGCGCAGCGGGTCGCGCAGATGCCAGCCGTCGAGGTAATCGCCCGCCAGCGCCTCGCCCAACCCCTGCCGCGCGTAGTTCCGCGACAGCAGGCAGCGCGCGCTCTGCGGCCCCAGCTCGAAGACCATCACCTGCCGCGCCCCGGTCCGCTCGGCCAGTTCCAGCAGCCTGAGCGGGAACCCGGGCTGGCCGAGGGCATCGAGGCAGGCGCCGATCTGGCGGAAGGCCTCTGTCATGCCGTGCCCTCCCATCCTTGCGTCCCCTGAAAAAGGGGACATATCGAAAGCCGGGACCCGGGTAAACGAGGGCCGGACCCCGGACGGAGCATCGCATGAGACCCCAAGGCCGCGGCGAGCATGACTCGCTCTATTTCACCTATCCCCATTTCGACCCCCCGCCGCCCGGGTTCGACCGCACCAGCCCGGTCCCCGTGGCCATCGTCGGCGCCGGTCCCGTGGGCATGGTCGCGGCGCTGGAACTGGCGCGGCACGGCCAACGCTCGGTCCTGATCGAGGCCCGGGACACCTTCAACGACGGCAGCCGCGCCATCTGCCTGTCGCGCTCCAGCTTCCAGATCCTCGACCGGATCGGCGCGTTGCCGCCTTTCCTCGCCAAGGCGCTGCCCTGGACCACCGGGCGCAGCTTCTTCCGCGGCCGGCAGATCCTCGAATTCACCATGCCGGACAGCGCGGACGAGCGGTTCCGGCCGATGTACAACCTGCAACAGCAATATATCGAACAATTCCTCTGGCAGGCCATCGAGGCCCAGCCGCTGATCGAGACCCGCTGGCAGACCCGCCTCACCGGGATCGAAACCGGCAGGGAGGGCGCGGTGCTGCACCTCACCGACCCCTCCGGCGCCTATGACCTGCCCGCGCGCTGGGTGCTGGCCGCCGATGGCGCGCGCTCCACCGTGCGGCAGGCGCTGGGCCTGCGCCTCAAGGGCGAGAATTTCGAGGGGTGCTACGTCATCGCCGACATCCGCATGGCGCACGATTATCCGACCATCCGCCGCGCCCTGTTCGATCCCGCCTGCCGCCCCGGCGGGACGGTGCTGATCCACCGCCAGCCCGACGACATCTGGCGCATCGACTACCAGCTGGCCGAGGGCGAAAGCGCCGAGGAGGCGACGCGGGAGGACAACGTCCGCGCCGGTGTCCAGGGCGTGCTGGACGAGATCGGCGAGGCGGGCGCCTGGGAACTGGAATGGTGGTCGGTCTATTCCGCCAACACGCTGGCCTTGGACGAGTACCGCCACGGACCGGTGTTCTTCATCGGCGACAGCGCCCATATCGTGCCGATCTTCGGCGTCCGGGGGCTGAACAACGGCCTGGCCGATGCGCAGAACATCGGCTGGAAACTGGCGCTGGTGCTGAGCGGGCAGGCGGGCGAGGGGCTGCTGGACAGCTACACCCCCGAGCGGCGCGGGGCGACGCTCGATGTCTTCGCCAATGCCTCGAAAAGCGCGCGCTTCATGACGCCGCCCAGCTTCGGCACCCGCTTGATGCGCGACGCCGCCCTGTCGCTGGCCTTGCGCTTTCCCTGGGCCGGGGAGCTGGCCAACCCAAGGCAGATGGTGCCCTATACCTATGCCGAAAGCCCGTTGACCCTGCCCGGCGAACCCGGCCCCGGCCCGGTCCCCGGCGCGCTGATCCCCGACGCCAACCTTGGCGACGGGTTCCTGACGCAGAAGATGGGGCCGGGCTTCACCCTCCTGACCCTCGGCCCGGCGCCGGAGGTCAGCCACCCGCTGCTCACGACCCTCTCCCGGCCCGCCCTCTGGGGCGCGCCCGACGGCAGCGCCTTCCTGATCCGCCCTGACCTGCATCTCGCCGCCCGCTGGACCTCGGCCGATGCACAGGTCATCCTGTCCACTCTCACCGCGATGCTGGAGCGCCCATGAACCCCGCCGAACCCCTCTTCGAGGCCCTGGCCGCCCATCTCGACCAATTGGGCGAGGCTCAGGCGCCCCTCTTCCTGGCCAAAGCGGCGCTGGCCCTGGCCGAGGCGCTGGGCGATGGCGAGCGCGCGCTGGGTATATTTCGGGATTGTGCGAAGGACATCTGATGCTGCTGACCAATGCCGATATCGTCGAGCTGACCGCCTTCCGCCAGGTCTTGCACCGCCACCCCGAGGTTTCGGGCGATGAAGCCTGGACCGCCGCCGCCATCGCCGAGGCGCTGCCCACGCCGGACCGGCTGGTCACCGGGCTGGGCGGGCACGGGGTGGCGGCGGTCTATGAAAGTGGCCAGCCGGGGCCGACGGTGATGATCCGCAGCGAACTCGACGCGCTGCCGATCCTTGAACTCTCGGGCATGGACCACGCCAGCGAGATCCCGGGCAAAGGGCATCTCTGCGGCCATGACGGGCATTCGACCATCGTGCTGGGCCTCGCCCGGCTGCTGGCCCGGCGGCGTCCCGCAACCGGCCGCGCCGTGCTGCTGTTCCAACCGGCGGAAGAGGATGGCTCGGGCGCCGCCGCGGTGCTGGCCGATCCCCGCTTCGCCGATCTGCAGCCCGATTGGGCGCTGTCCCTGCACAACATGCCGGGCGTGCCGCTGGGCCGTGCCTGGCTGGCACCCGGTCCCGCCAATTGCGCCTCGCTGGGGCTGAAGATCGCGCTGACCGGCAGCACCGCCCATGCCGCGACCCCGGAAACCGGCCGCGCGCCCACCGCGGCGCTGGCCCGGCTGATCGACGGGCTGCGCGCCCTCGGCCCCGGCGGCGCCCTGGCGCCGGGCTTCCGGCTGGCCACGATCACCCACATCCGGATGGGCGAACCCGCCTTCGGCATCGCGCCCGGCGCGGCCGAGCTCTGGGTCACGCTGCGCGGCCTCACCGACGCGGATCTGGCGACGCTCCTGACCTGCGCCCAGGCCCTGGTCGAGACCGAAGCCGCCGCCGCCGGGCTGACCGCAAGCTGCGAGATCCACGACGCCTTCGGCGCCTGCGCCAACGACCCCGAGGCCACAGCAATCCTCGCCCGCGCGCTGGACGCCCAGGGCATCGGCCATGACCCGGGCGATCTGCCGATGCGCGCCTCCGAGGATTTCGGCCGCTTCGGGGCCGGGGCGAAAAGCGCCATGCTGTTCCTCGGCGCCGGATCCGACCACCCGGCGCTGCATGACCAGCTCTACGACTTCCCCGACGCGCTGATCGCACCGGGCGTCGGCATCTTCGCCCGCGCCCTGACCGAACTCCTGGGCTAGAGGACGGAACCGGGGGGCCAGCCCCCCGGACCCCCCGGGATATTTGGAGAACAAAGATCAAGGTTAAGGGCGCGTTAAGCCGCCTTCTTTGTGCCTCAAATATCCTCGGGGGTGAATTGGCTGAAAGCCAAGAGGGGGCAGAAGGCCCCCTGCCTTCCTTGCCAGCCCGCGCCGCCGATGCTACCCCGCAAGGGACGCCCGCTGCCTTCTGGACCCCATGACCCTCACCGTTCTCGGCATCGAATCGAGCTGTGACGACACCGGCGCCGCGCTGGTCAGGGCGGGCGAGGGCGCGCCGCAGGTTCTGGCCCCCGAGATTCTGGCCAATGTCGTCGCTGGCCAGACCGAGCTGCACGCGGCCTTCGGCGGGGTCGTGCCGGAAATCGCCGCCCGCGCCCATGCCGAGAAGCTGGATCTGGTGGTGGAAGAGGCGCTGGCCCGGGCCGGGCTGACGCTCGGCGACCTCGACGCCATCGCCGTGACCGCGGGGCCGGGGCTGATCGGCGGGGTGCTGTCGGGGGTGATGATGGCCAAGGGGCTCAGCGCCGCGACCGGGCTGCCGCTGATCGGCGTTAACCATCTGGCCGGCCATGCGCTGACGCCGCGGCTGACCGACGGGCTCGATTTCCCCTATCTCATGCTGCTGGTCTCGGGCGGGCATTGCCAGTTCCTGCGGGTCGAAGGGCCGGAGGCCTTTGCCCGCCTCGGCGGCACCATCGACGATGCGCCGGGCGAGGCCTTCGACAAATGCGCCAAGCTTCTGGGCCTGCCGCAGCCCGGCGGTCCGGCGGTCGAGGCGGAGGCCAAGCAGGGCGACCCCAAGCGTTTCGCCTTTCCTCGGCCGCTGCTGGACCGGCCGGGCTGCGACCTCAGCTTTTCCGGGCTCAAGACCGCGCTGATGCGGGCCCGCGACGCGCTGGTCGCCGACCAGGGCGGGCTGAAGCGGCAGGACCGCGCCGACCTCTGCGCCGGGTTCCAGGCCGCCATTGCCGACACGCTGGCTGAGAAGTCGCGCCGCGCGCTGGCCGCCAGTCCCGGCGTCACCGCCTTTGCCGTAGCGGGGGGCGTCGCCGCCAATGCCACGCTGCGCGGGCGCCTGACCGAGGTGGCGGGCGATCTTCCCTTCGTGGCGCCGCCGCTCGCGCTTTGCACCGACAACGCGGCGATGATCGCCTGGGCCGGGATCGAGCGCCTGCGCCTCGGGCACAAGGACGACCTCACGCTCAGCGCCCGGCCCCGCTGGCCGCTGGACCCCTCGGCCGTGCCCCTGATCGGATCGGGCAAGCGCGGCGCCAAAGCCTGACCCCAGACAGCCCGTAACCCCGGAGGAACCATGCCCCTTTTCGCCCTCATCTGCACCGACAAGGCCGAATGCGAGCCGCTGCGCAAGGCCAACCGCGAGGCGCATCTGGCCTATCTCAACACCTCGGGCGTCACGCTGATGGCGGGGCCCTTCCTGGAGGGCGGCGCCATGACCGGCTCCTTGGTGGTGATCGACGTGGCCGACCGCGCCGCGGCCGAGGCCTGGGCCAAGGATGACCCCTATGCCGAGGCCGGGCTCTTCGCCAAGGTCCGCATCGAGGAATGGAAGAAGGTGATCGGCTGATGGCCTATTGGCTGATGAAATCCGAGCCCGATGTCTTTTCCTGGGACGACCTGGTCGCCGTGGGCGAGAAGGGCGAGGAATGGAACGGGGTCCGCAACTACCTCGCGCGCAACAACATGCGGGCGATGCAGCTGGGCGAGAAGGTGTTCTTCTACCATTCCAACATCGGGCTGGAGATCGTCGGCATCGCCGAGGTCTGCGCGCTGTCGCATCCCGACAGCACGACCGAGGACCCGCGCTGGGATTGCGTCGATATCCGCGCGGTCGAGAAACTGCCGCGGCCGGTGACGCTGAAAGAGGTCAAGGCGACGCCCGAACTTGCCGAGATGTCGCTGGTGACCTCGATGCGGCTCTCGGTGCAGCCGGTGACCGAGGCGGAATGGGACCTCGTCTGCCGCATGGGCGGGCTCTGAGCCACGCCGGGCCTCGGGGCGCGGCAAAATCCGCCCCGGACTTACCGCTTCCCAGCGGCAGAATGTCGCGATAGCCTGCCGGGAAATGCGGTAAGGGAGCGCAACCTATGGATTTTCTGGCAGTCTTCGTGACGGCGGCGGTGGGCTTCGGCATCGGCGCGCTGTGGTATGGCGTGTTCTCGCGTCGCTGGGTGGCGGCCTCGGGCGTGCCCACCGATGAGAGGGGCGCCCCGCGCGACGGCGCCAATCCGGTGACCTATGCCTTCGCCTATCTCTGCATCCTGCTGGTCGTGGGGATGATGCGGCATGTCTTTGCCATGTCGGCCATCACCACGGTCAATCTGGGGGTGATGGGCGGGCTCGGCATCGGCCTGTTCCTGATCGCGCCCTGGATCGCGCTGAACATCCTGTTTGCCCAGCGGCCGAAGATCCTGATCCTGATCGACGGCGGGTATGCCGCTATCGCCTGCGCCATCATGGGGGGCGTGCTGCTGCTGTTCTGACAGCGGGCGGGGCCGCCCTCCGGGGAGGGAGGGCGGCCCGGTTTGCTCAGGCGCCCTTGCGGCGCTGCCGCCGGCCGAAGGCCAGCATGACGATGAAGGCCAGAACGCCCAGCAGCGCCAGACCCAGCACCGGCATGTTCAGCGGGTTGGAATTGTTGACCGCCACACCGATCAGCGCCCAGATCAGCGCGAGGCCCAGACCCGGGGCGCGCAGCACCTTCGATTGCACCGTCAGGCCCAGCACCAGCGCCAGCGCCAGCGCCACCAGCGCGGCGGGCGTTGCCTCCATCACGCCCCAGCCCGCCAGGATCATCCCGACCGAGACCGACGAGGCGGCCAGCAGCCAGCCGGCGTAGGTGGCCACGGGGGCCTGGAACCACCAGCGGTCATGGCGCCGCGTGCGGAAGAGGGCGACCAGCGCCAGCACCAGCATCGCCCAGATCAGCACCGTGGCACCGATCACGCTGCGTTCCGCCATCGGCAGCCAGAAAATGCCCAGGGCGAGGCTGGCCAGCAGCCAGGGACGGGCCGGTTGCCAGGCCGGATCCTCGGCCCGTTTCCACAGGCCGAAGGCCGAGGAGACGATCAGCCAGGTGTAGAGCAGGCCCCAGATGGCGAAAGTATAGGGCGCGGGCTGCACCGGGGGATTGTCCTGCGGCACCGGGAACAGCGCCGGGTTGAAACCGTCGAAATTGGTGACGAACAAGGGCGAGGCGGCAAAAAGGATCGCCGCGATCAGCAGAAGGGCGGGTATCAGTCGGGTCATCGGGATTCTCCCTGGGGTCGCGAGGGGCGGGTGCCCCGGCATGATCATGGTGGCGATGGGCCAACCCGCGCGTGCCGCGCGGAACGGCCCATCCTAGGGGGTGCCCGGGCGCTCGGGCGCGACGGCGATGGTGCCCTGCGCGGCGGCAACCAGCTTCTCGACGCCCCCGTCCACGGCGACGATATCGCAGCGGCACACGGCTTGCGAGCGTCCCGCGCCGATCGCCTCGGCCCGGGCGATCAGGCGCTCGCCCAGACCCGGGCGCAGGTAATTGATCTTCATCTCCAGCGTCACGATCCGTCCTTCCAGCATCGTGCCTCCGGCGAAAGTCAGCGCATTATCCGCCAGATAGGCCAGCACGCCGCCATGGGCGAAACCGTATTGCTGGCGCAGATCCTCCCGCAGGGGCAGCGACAGCTCGGCCCGCCCCGGGGACAGCGAGACCAGCTCGGTCCCCAGCAAGCGGCTGAAAGGCTGCGCCTCAAGAATGCGGCGGCCCCGGTCCAGGTGTTCGCTCATCGCCCCCTCCTTCGGCTACCGGGGATACTGCCCGACGGCGCCGGTGGATCAATCCTGCCGTAGCGGCAGAAGCCTAACCAGAGCTTAACGCCCGTTGAGCCCCAGCGCCGCCATGGTCTGCGCCAGTGCCACGCCGCCCGGCTCGATCCCCTCGCGCAGCATCCGCGTCGCCAGATCCATCATCGCGTCGTTCAGGGGCGTCGGCACGCCATGCAGCCGGCCCAGCAGGCAGATCTCGCCGTTCAGGTAATCCGTCTCGATCCCGCCGCCGCGCTTCAGGCTCTGCAGGGTCGAATTGCTCATCGGCAACTGGCCCGGCACCGGCTTGATGTTGACATAGAGCGCCCGGCGCGGGTCGGCCTGGCTCACATCGGCAAAGGGAATGCCCGCGGCGTTCAACACCGCCTCGGCCTCGGCCTGCAGGGCCTGGCGCAGCGCCTTGTCATCGGTCGCGGCACCATGCGCGGCGCCCGAGATATTGCCGAGGTTCAGCAAGAGCTTGCCGTGTTTCGACCGCATCACCGCCGGGTCGGCGAAGGCCGCGAACCCGGCCGAGGTCAGCAATGCCGCCAGATCCTCGTCCGCCTGATCGGCGCCCTCGGGATACCGGCCGATGTCGAACATGCCGAATTTCGGCGAGCAATAGGAGATGACCTCTCCCGGGTTCAGATAGGTCGCGGGCAGCATGACCGTGATGCCATGGACATTCGGCAGGACCCGTAGCGCCATCCGCTCGTTCGCGACCGAGTTCTGCATGCAGAAGACCGGCTGGTCGCGCACCCCCGCCAGCCGCAGCGCCTCGAGCGCGGGGAGCGTGTCCTGGGTCTTCATGCACAGCAGGATCGCGTCATCCGGGCGAAAGGCGATCTCCCCGGGCTTGGCCACCACCGGCACCGGCACCGTCACATCCACATCGGGCGAGATCAGCCGCAGCCCCTTGTCGCGCACCGCCTCCAGCATCCGGCCGCGGGCGATGCCGATCACCTCGGCCTCCGAATGCGCCAGCGCCGCGGCGACGATGCCGCCGATCGCTCCCATCCCGTAGACGATCACCCGCATGCCTGTCTCCTTCTTGCGTCGCGCGGATCAGACCCGATCCCGGCGCCGGGTTCAACCGGGGTTGCGAACGCAAACGGGGGCCCGAAGGCCCCCGTTCCGGTCCCGGCAGGGCGGGGTCAGTAGCGGTAATGCTCGGACTTGAACGGGCCCTCGACGGTCACGCCGATGTATTCGGCCTGTTCGGGCTTCAGTTCCGTCAGTTTCACGCCGATCCGGGCCAGGTGCAGGCGCGCGACTTTCTCGTCCAGATGCTTGGGCAGGATGTAGACGCCGGGTGCGTATTCGCCGTGCTTGGTCCAGAGCTCGATCTGCGCCAGCACCTGGTTGGTGAAGCTGGCCGACATCACGAAGCTGGGGTGCCCGGTCGCGTTGCCGAGGTTCAGCAGGCGCCCTTCGGACAGCAGGATCATGCGATTGCCCGAGGGCATCTCGATCATGTCCACCTGTTCCTTGATGTTGGTCCATTTGTGGTTGCGCAGCGCGGCGACCTGGATCTCGTTGTCGAAATGGCCGATGTTGCCGACGATCGCCATGTCCTTCATCTCGCGCATATGCTCGATGCGGATCACGTCCTTGTTGCCGGTGGTGGTGATGAAGATATCGGCCGACGAGGCCACGTCTTCCAGCGTCACCACCTCATAGCCGTCCATGGCGGCCTGCAGGGCGCAGATCGGGTCGATCTCGGTCACTTTCACCCGGGCGCCGGCGCCGCGCAGCGAGGCGGCCGAGCCCTTGCCCACGTCGCCATAGCCGCAGACCACGGCGACCTTGCCGGCCATCATCGTGTCGGTGGCGCGGCGGATGCCGTCGACCAGCGATTCCTTGCAGCC
>NZ_JAUCCQ010000033.1:0-35702 GCF_034676075.1 Pararhodobacter sp.
ACATCGCCTTGCCGCTGGCGAAGGTCGCGCGCGAGCCATGGGTCGGCTCGTTCACGCCCAAAGCGCCGGTCTCGACGATGTTCACCCGGACGTTTTCGTAAGGAATGCCCAGCGTTTCCGCCGCCATCAGCGCGATGGAGGCGCGGGAGCCGCCGATATCGGGCGTGCCCACGGAGACCTGCGCCGTGCCGTCCTCGGTGATCGCCATCGACACCGAGGTCTCGCCGCCGTGGTTGAACCAGAACCCTGACGCCACGCCCCGGCCCTGATTGGGACCCAGCGCGACGGCATAGTTCGGATGGGCCTTGGCGGCTTCCAGCGTCTCGACCAGACCGATGCGCTTGTATTTCGGCCCGTAGGAGGCGCGCGTGCCCTCCTTCACGCCGTTCTTCAGCCGCACCTCGATCGGGTCGAGGCCGAGTTCGCGGCAGAGTTCATCCACCATGCTCTCCACCGCATAGGCCGCCATGGGCGAGCCGGGGGCGCGGTAGGCGGCGCATTTCGGACGGTTGGCCAGAACCTCCCACCCGTGATGCGCGAGGTTGGGGATGTCGTAGCAGGCGAAGGCGCAGGACAAAGCCTCACCCACCGGCGAGGCGCCGGGGAAGGGCCCGCCCTGCATGCGGAAATCGACGCGGGCGGCGGTGATGGTGCCGTCCTTCTTCATCCCCATCTTCACGTCCATCGAGGCGGAGGCGGTGGGTCCGGTCGCCCGCAGCACCTCGGCCCGGGTCATGACCATCTTCACCGGCTGGCCGCCCGCCTTCTTCGACAGCGCCAGCGGCAGCGGCTCCATGAAGATCGTGGTCTTGCCGCCGAAGCCGCCGCCGATTTCGGACGGCGTGACGCGCAGCTGCGCCGGGTCGGTGCCCAGAACCGCCGAGCACATCTTGCGGATGTACCACTGGCCCTGCGTGCAGACCCACATCTCGCCCTTGCCGTCGGCGCCCATCTGGCCCACGGCGGCATGGGGCTCGATATAGCCCTGATGCGTGGCCTCGGTCGTGTAATGCGCGGACCGCACGACATCCGCCTCGGCAAAACCCGCGTCCAGATCGCCGCGTCCGAAGTCGATGTAGCGGGCGACGTTCGGGGCCGAGCCCTCGGGCACCGAATGGTCGGCGCAGCCCGGCATGATGACCGGCGCGTCGGGTTTCATCGCCTCGTCCACGTCGGTCACATGCGGCAGGACCTCGTATTCCACCTCGATCAGCTTGGCCGCGTCCTGCGCGATCAGCGCCGTGGTCGCCGCCACCGCCGCCACCGCGTGCCCGTCATAGAGCGCTTTCTCACCCGCCAGCGTGTTTTCCTGCAGGTAGAAATCCTCGCCCGTCAGGCCCGTCGGCAGGTCGGCCCGCGTCACCACGGCCTTCACGCCCTTCAGCGCCAGCGCCTTCGACGCGTCGATCTTCACGATCCGCGCATGGGCATGGGGCGAGCGGACGACCGCCCCGTGCAGCATGTTCGGCAGGTTGAAGTCGGCGCCATAGCGGGCGCGGCCCGTCACCTTGTCCAGGCCATCCGGGCGGTCGGGCGTGGTGCCGATCCAGGTGTAGCCCTTGCTGATCTCGTCCTTCGCCATCACGCAGCCCCCCGCATTTCCGCCGCCGCGTCCTGAACGGCGCGGATGATCTTGTCATAGCCGGTGCAGCGGCAGAGGTTCCCCGCCAGCCAGAACCGGATTTCGGTCTCGGTCGGGTCGGGGTTCTTCTCCAGCAGCGCTTTCGCCGCGACCAGGAAGCCCGGGGTGCAGAAGCCGCATTGCAGGGCCGCGTGTTCCACGAACTTGCGTTGCAACGGGTGCAGCTCGCCGCCCTTGGCCATCCCCTCGATGGTGGCGATCTCGGCGCCCTGCGCCTCGACGCCCAGCACCAGACAGGACGACACCAGCCGCCCGTTCAGCGTGACCGAACAGGCGCCGCAATCGCCCGTGCCGCAGCCTTCCTTCGAGCCGGTCAGGCCCAGATGATCCCGCAGGCAATCGAGCAGCGTCTCGCGCGGATCGGCGAGGAATTCGACCTCGTCGCCATTGACGGTGGCGGTGACGTGGATACGGCTCATTTCCCGGCCCTCTCATAGGCGATGCGTGCGGCGCGGCGGGCCAGCACACCCGCCACTTCGATGCGGAACTCCTTGGTCCCGCGCTTGTCGCTGATCGGCTTCGCCGCGGCCTCGGCGGCCTTGGTCAGCGCGGCCAGAGCGGCTTCATCGAGCGTGGTGCCGATGATCGCCTTGGCGCAATCCTCGACCAGCAGCACCGTCGGCGCCACGGCCCCCAGCGACACGCGGGCGCTGACCACCCGGTCGCCGTCCCTGACCAGCGAGACGGCGCAGCCGACCACGGCGATATCCATCTCGGTCCGCGGGATGAAGCGCAGATAGGCGTCGCCCCCATGCTTGCCCCGGGGCGGCAGGGTAATGGCGGTGATGATCTCACCCGCCGCCAAGGTCGTCTTGCCCGGACCCGCCGGAACCTCCTCGACCTTGATCTCGCACGTGCCCTTCGGCCCTTGCACCGTGACCATGGCCCCGGCCGCCACCAGCCCCGGCACCGAATCCGCTGCGGGCGAGCCGTTGCACAGGTTGCCGGTCAGCGTTGCCCGGCCCTGCACCTGCGTGGAACCGACCAGCTCCATCCCCTCCACGACGCCCGGCCAATCCGCGACCAGCGCCTGATGCGCGCCGAGTTCCGCGCCGGACACCGCGACGCCGATCCGCCAGCCGCCATTGTCCAGCCGGGTGATCTCGCCCGTGCCGGGGATCTTCTTCAGGTCGATCAGATCGTCGGGGGTGACGAGGCCCGAGCGAAGCTGGACCAGCACATCGGTCCCCCCCGCCAGAAAGCGCGTCACACCGGACGCACCCGCGGCAATGCTCACCGCTTCCTCGAATGTTGCCGGGGCGTGGTAGCGCATCGGGCCTCCTGTTCGCCAACTGGGTTGCGCCAGAACGTACTCCGTTGAGCGGCGCTGTCGATACCCCTTCATAGGCTTCCCCCGCGTCGGCGGCTGGTCAGCACGCGACCACCCGGGCTTCCGAACCGGCAGGCGCGTGATCGCCCGGGCCGGCAAACCCCCGTCACCAAACGGCTTTCACCCCGGCGGGCAAAGGTCTATCCTGCGGTCATGGGATGGGTCGGATGAGCACCTCGACAGATCGGCACAGGGACGGCGAGTTCTCGGACGATGCGTGGCTGAGCGTCTTGGCCGCCTATGACAAGACCTATGCCGAACTCGCCAGCCATCACGCCCTGCTGGAACGCCAGAACCAGGAGTTGCAGACCCAGCGGCAGTTCATCGCCTCGATCCTGGAGGCGGTCAACGACATCATGGTGGTGCTGGGCCGCGACGCGCGGATCGAGGAAGCCAGCGCCTCCTTCGCCGCCGCCGTGCGCCGCGACCCGGCCGATCTGGCCGGCCTGCGCCTGAGCGATGTGTTCGACGCCGAGGGCGCCGCGCGTCTCGACGCAGCCCTGGCCGAGCTGAGATTGCAGCGCAGCGCCGCCCGCTTCGAGGCGAATGTCCTGACGCCCGAGGGGCCGGCACCCTTCGACATCGCGCTCAGCGCTCGGGTGAACGACCGGGGCCGCCTCATCGGCGCAGTGCTGATCGGCCGCCCGCTGGCCGAATTGCGCCGGGCCTATTCCGAACTGGAGGCCAGCCACCGCCAGTTGAAGGAGGCGCAGATCCAGCTGGTCCGGAACGAGAAACTCGCCTCGCTCGGCCGCCTGCTGGCCGGCGTCGCGCATGAGCTGAACAACCCGATCAGCTTTGTCTATGCCTCGACCCACGCGCTGGATCGCTACGTCAGCCGGTTCGAGACCTATTTCGAGCGGGTGCAGGCGGGCGCGCCCCGTGAAGAACTGGTCGCGCTCAGGACCGAGCTGAAGCTGGAACGCGACCTGAAGAACCTGCGCGACGCGATTGTCGGCGCCCGCGACGGGGCGGAGCGGGTGCGCGACATCGTGGCGGACCTGCGCCGCCTCTCGGCCTCGGGCACCGGGGAGCGGGTGGCCTTCGATCTGGTCGAGACCGCGCGCATCGCCGCCCGCTGGGTCGAGCGGGGGTCGAAAAGCGGGATCGAGGCGCAGTTCACCGGCCTGCCGAGCCTGACGGTCCAGGGCGTCCCCGGCCATATCCAGCAGATCGTCATGAATCTGGTGCAGAACGCCATGGATGCGATGAAGGGCCAGCAGGACGCCCGGCTGACCATCCATGTCGAGCGTCAGGAGAACCGCGCCATCCTCGCGGTCACCGACAACGGCCCGGGCGTGCCCGAGGCGCAGGCGGCCTCGATCTTCGATCCGTTCTTCACCACCAAACCCGTGGGGCAGGGCACTGGCCTCGGCCTGTCCATCAGCCACAAGATCGCCGAGGAACACGGCGGGCGGCTGGCGCTCTGCGCCGTGCCCGGCGCGTCCGGCGCCTGTTTCCGGCTCGAATTGCCGCTGGAGGAAGATCCATGAACGTGCTCTGGCTGCAATCGGCGGGCTGCGGGGGCTGCACCATGTCGCTCCTCTGCGCCGAGGATCCGAATGTCTTCGACCTGCTGGCCGATGGCGGGATCGACTTCCTCTGGCACCCGTCCTTTTCGGAAGCCACCGGCGCCGAGGTCCGCCGCCTGCTGGAAGCGATCGAGCGGGGCGATGAGCCCCTCGACGTGCTGGCCGTCGAAGGCTCCATCGCCACCGGCCCCAGGGGCACCGGGCGCTATCACATGCTGTCCGGCACCGGGCGCTCGATGCTCGACTGGGTGCGCAGCCTCGCGCCGATGGCCCGCGATGTGGTCGCGGTCGGCACCTGCGCGGCCTATGGCGGCATGACCTCGGCGGGCGGCAACCCGACGGGCGCCGTGGGTCTGCAATACGAGGGGCAACTGGCGGGCGGCGCGCTGGACCCCAGCTTCCGCGCCCGCTCGGGCCGGGCGGTCATCAATATCGCCGGTTGCCCGACGCATCCCGGCTGGGTCTCGGAAACCTTGCTGCTGCTGGCCGAGGGGCGGCTGGGCGAGGCCGATCTCGACGATTACGGGCGGCCCCGGCTTTATGCCGACCATCTGGTGCATCACGCCTGCACCAAGAACGAATTCTACGAATACAAGGCCAGCGCCCGGGAACTCTCGCAACTGGGCTGCATGATGGAACACCTCGGCTGCGTCGGCACGCAGGCGGTGGGCGATTGCAACATCCGGGCGTGGAATGGCGAGGGCTCCTGCACCCGCGCCGGCTACCCCTGCATCGCCTGCACCAGCCCCGAGTTCGAGGAACCGCGCCACCCCTTCACCGAGACCCCCACCATCGCCGGCATCCCGGTGGGCCTGCCCTCCGACATGCCGAAGGCCTGGTTCATGGCGCTGGCCTCGCTGTCCAAGGCCGCGACGCCGAAGCGCATCGGCGTCAACGCGGTCTCGGACCGGATCCGCGTCTCGCCCGGCCAGAAGGCGCCGCGCTCGTGACCCGGCAATTGCTGGTCGGGCCCTTCAACCGGGTCGAGGGGGATCTGGAAGTCTCGCTCACAATCCGCGACGGGCAGGTGGCCGAGGCGCGGGTGAATTCGCCCCTGTTCCGCGGCTTCGAGATGATGCTGCTGGGCAAGGACCCGCGCGACGCGCTGACCATCACGCCCCGCATCTGCGGCATCTGTTCGGTCAGCCAATCCGCCGCGGCCGCGCTCGCGCTGGCAGATGCCGCGGGCGCCAGGCCCACGCCGCAGGGGGCGCTGGCGGCGGCGATCCTGCACGGGGTCGAGAACCTCGCCGATCACGTCACCCATTTCGCCCTGTTCTTCATGCCGGATTTTGCCCGCCCCGCCTATCAGGGCCGCGACTGGCACGAGGCGGCCGTCACCCGCTTCACCGCCATGCAGGGCTCCGCCGCGCGGCGTCTGGTCGAGGCAAGGGCGCGCCTCCTGCACATCGCCGGGATTCTGGGCGGCAAGTGGCCGCATACGCTGGCCATCCAGCCCGGCGGCGTGACCAAGGCGCCCGACGCCCGCGACCGGGTGCGGATCATCGCCACGCTGCGCAGTTTCCGCCGGGCGCTGGAGGAAACGATCTTCGCCGCGCCGGTGGAGGATTTCGCGGGGCTTTCGACGCTGTCGGAGCTTGAGGCGTGGACTTCGGGCGACGCGGGCCTCTTCCTGCGCATCGCCCGCGATCTGGGGCTGGAAGGGATGGGGCAGGGGCCGGGACGCTATCTGTCCTATGGCGCCTATCCGCTGGAGGGGGGCCGCGCCTCGCGGCAGGGCGTGTTGACCGGCGCGGTGCTGAGCCCTTTCGACCCCGCGCAGGTGACCGAGGATCTGAGCCACGCCTGGATGCTGGGCGAGACCGCGCATCCGGCGCGAGGCGGCACGGTGCCGGACGAGGACATGCGCGAGACCGCGTATTCCTGGTGCAAGGCGCCAAGGCTGGACGGTCAGGTGGTGGAGGTCGGCGCGCTGGCGCGGCAGGCCATCGACGGTCATCCCCTGGCGCTGGCCCTGGCCGCCGAGGGCGGCGTCCGTGCCCGTGTCGCCGCACGGCTGCTCGAGGTCGCCCGCACCCAGCTCTGGCTCGAAGACTGGGCGCAGGCGCTGGATCCGGCGGCGCGGTTTCTCGACCCGTTCGAGCTGCCCCGCCACGGCGAGGGCGTCGGTCTGGTCGAGGCCGCCCGCGGTTCGCTCGGCCATTGGCTGAGGATCGAGAACCACCGCATCGCCGGGTATCAGATCGTGGCGCCCACCACCTGGAACTTCTCGCCCCGTGACGCGGCCGGCGTGCCGGGCGCTCTGGAAGCCGCCTTGGTCGGCGCCCCGGTGGGGGAGGGCGAGGAAACGCCCCTCTCGGTCCAACACATCGTGCGCAGCTTCGACCCCTGCATGGTCTGCACGGTGCATTGATGGCGGGGCTGGCGCAAAGCGGCCCGGGCGCGCTCCCGCCCACCCACCCCGCGCGCCCGGGCCGCCCCGGCCTTGGCGCCTGGGGCTGGCCCCGGGGGCGCTCCGCCCCCCGGACCCCCCGGGAGTATTTCTGGCAAAGTGATGGGGCGGGGGGCGCATTGTCGGGGAGGCAGGCCCTTGTCACTCTTCGTTCTGCAATTATCCTCCTGGGGGTCCGGGGGATGGAAAATCCCCCGGGGTCTGCCCCGGGCGCCGAGGCTCGATTTGACGTCCCCGTAGGATGCGCAATCTGCGCATCGCTTCTGCGCGGGGCGCCCCGTAGGGTGCGTGCTTGCACGCACCGTGCTTCGCCTGCGGGAACGCTCGCCTGATGGGCCGCCGCATCCGGGTCAGGGGCCAGGTGCAGGGCGTGGGCTTCCGGCCCTTCGTCTGGCAATTGGCCGAGCGGCTGGGCATCACCGGCTCTGTCCGGAACGATGCCGAGGGCGTGCTGATCCTGGCCGAGGGCCCCGGGCTCGACGCCTTCGAGGCCGCGCTGAGGACCGAGGCGCCGCCCCTTGCCCGGGTCGATGCCGTCGAAAGCACCGAGGCCGAGGTCAGCGCCCGGGATTTCACCATCGAGGCTTCCGGTCCCAAGGGCGCCGAGACCGCCGTCACGCCGGATGCCGCCACCTGCGAGGCTTGCGCGCGGGAGATCCGCGCGCCGGGGCGCCGCCAGGGTTATGCCTTCACCAATTGCACCCATTGCGGGCCGCGGTTCACCATCCTCAGGGGCCTGCCCTATGACCGGGCGCAGACGACGATGTCGCCCTTCGCCCTTTGCCCCGCCTGCCGGGCGGAATACGAGGATCCCGCCGACCGCCGCTTCCATGCGCAGCCGGTGGCCTGCCCGGATTGCGGGCCGCGCCTCTGGCTGGAGCCGCCTGCCGAGGACCCGATTGCCGAGGCCGCCCGGCGCCTCAGGGCGGGCGAGATCCTGGCGATCAAGGGGCTGGGCGGGTTTCATCTGGCCTGTGACGCCACCAATCCCGGGGCCATCGACCTTCTGCGCCAGCGCAAGCGGCGACCCACGAAGCCGCTGGCGCTGATGGCGCCGCTGGGGCTGATCCGCCAGCACGCTGCTATCACGCCCGAAGCCGAGGCGCTGCTCCAGGATCCCGCTGCGCCCATTCTCCTGCTGCCGCACAACGGCACGCTGCCCGAGAGCCTCGCCCCCGGCCAGTCGACGCTGGGCTGGATGCTGCCCTACACGCCGCTGCACCACCTGCTGCTGGATGCCATGGGCCGCCCGCTGGTCATGACCTCGGGCAACCTGTCGGGCGAGCCGCAGGTCATCGGCAATGACGAGGCGCGCGAGAAACTGGCGCCTTTCGCCGATGCCTTCCTGATGCATGACCGCGATATCGCGCGCCGGCTGGACGATGGCGTCGAGCGCCTGACCCGCGAGGGCCGCATGGTCCTGCGCCGGGCGCGCGGCCGCAGCCCCGGCACGCTGGCGCTGCCGAGGGGCCTGCCCGACACGCCGGTCACCGCCTATGGCGGGCAGCTGAAGGCCGCGATCTGCCTGACGAAGAACGGCCGGGCGATGCTGTCGCATCATCTGGGCGACCTCGACGACGCGCTGACGCTCGCGGAGTTCCTGAAGGCCGACGCCGATTACGCGGCGCTTTTCGACCACCGCCCCAAGGCCATTGCTGTCGACCTGCACCCCGATTTCCGCGCCTCGCGCCACGGGGCGGCGCGGGCGGAGGCGCTCGGCGTGCCGCTGATCCGCGTCCAGCATCACCACGCCCATATGGCCGTCGCGCTGGGCGAGGCGGGGTGGACGGGGGAGACGGCCGTGGGGGTGATCCTCGACGGGCTGGGGCTGGGCGAGGATGGCACGATCTGGGGCGGCGAGATTCTGGTGGGGGATTACGCACGGGTCCGCCGCGCCGCGCATCTGGCGCCGGCCCCGCTTCCCGGCGGCGATCTGGCGCAGCTGGAGCCCTGGCGGAATGCGCTGATGCGGCTGGATCAGGCGGGGCTGTCCGGGCTGGCCGACCGCCTCTTCCCCGACCAGCCGCGGGCGATGGTCCGCCACGCCGCCGCCAAGGGCCTCAACGCGCCGCAAAGCTCCTCGGCCGGGCGCCTGTTCGACGCGGTGGCGGCGGTGCTGGGGATCGCGCCCGCGCGGCTTAGCTATGAAGGGGAGGCGGCGATGGGGCTGGAAGCCCTTGCCGCACAGCACCCGGAGGAGCCGGGCTATGCCTTCGGCCTCGACCTTGCCGCGCTCTTCCCGCTGATCGCCCGCGACCTGCCCGACACGCCGCCCGCGCTGATCGCCGCCCGCTTCCAGAACGGTCTGGCCGGGGCCGTGGTCGAGGCCGCGAAGCGCATCGCCGACGAGGCCGGGACGCGCACCATCGCCCTCTCGGGCGGGTGTTTCCAGAACGCGGGCCTGCTGGAGGCGACCTGCGCTGCGCTCGAGGGCTATCAGCTCTGCCTGCCCGGCGAAGTGCCCGCCAATGACGGCGGCCTCGCCTTCGGTCAGGCGCTGGTGGCGCTGGCCCGGCTGGAAAGCGCCTGACCACAGGCCTTCCAGCCTGACAGGCCCCTGTCCGCCACCACCCCCTGACGTGAGCGCAAACACCCCCGTAACCCACGGGCCGCGCAGCACTTTCCCGCCCGGGGCAAAGACTGCCGCTTTTCCATGCGAATACCGTCGCATGCCGTCATCCTCAGCATCGGGAGGGTGCGCCACGGGGTCGCACCGGACATCAACCGCGATGGGGGAGGAGCGGCCTTGAGCCAGATCGAGACCTTCTACGACGTGATGCGCAAGCAGGGGATCACCCGGCGGAGCTTCATGAAATATTGCTCGCTGACGGCGGCGGCGCTGGGCCTCGGCCCGGCCTTCGTGCCGAAGATCGCCCATGCGATGGAGACCCTGCGGCGCACGCCGGTGATCTGGGTGCACGGGCTCGAATGCACCTGCTGCTCGGAAAGCTTCATCCGCTCGGCCCATCCGCTGGCGGGCGATGTGGTGTTGTCGATGATCTCGCTCGATTACGACGATACGCTGATGGCGGCGGCGGGGCATCAGGCCGAGGCGGCGCTCAGGGACACCATTGAGCGCTACCGCGGCAACTATATCCTCGCGGTCGAGGGCAACCCGCCGCTGAACGAAGACGGCATGTATTGCATCGTCGGCGGCAAGCCCTTCGTCGAACAGCTGCGCGAGGCCGCCGAACACGCCAAGGCGATCATCAGCTGGGGCGCCTGCGCCTCCTACGGCTGCGTGCAGGCCGCGCATCCGAACCCGACCCGCGCCGTGCCGGTGCATCAGGTCATCACCGACAAGCCGATCATCCGCGTCCCGGGCTGCCCGCCCATCGCCGAGGTGATGACCGGCGTCATCACCTATATGCTGACCTTCGACCGGCTGCCGGAACTCGACCGTCAAGGCCGTCCGGCGATGTTCTACGGCCAGCGCATCCACGACAAATGCTACCGCCGCCCGCATTTCGACGCCGGCCAATTCGTCGAAAGCTGGGACGACGAGAACGCGCGCCGCGGCTATTGCCTCTACAAGATGGGGTGCAAGGGGCCGACCACCTACAACGCCTGCTCGACCATCCGCTGGAACGAGGGCGTCAGCTTCCCGATCCAGTCGGGGCATGGCTGCATCGGCTGCTCGGAAGACGGGTTCTGGGATCAGGGCTCGTTCTACGACCGGGTGACCGACCTGACCCAGTTCGGGGTCGAGGCGAATGCCGATCAGGTCGGCATGGTCGCCGCCGGGGCCGTGGCGGGCGGCATCGCGCTGCACACCGCCATCTCCGCCCTGCGCTCGGCGCAGAAGAAAGTTCAGGACCGTCCCAGCACGGCCAAGGAAGAGGCGTAACCCATGGTCATCCAGACCCCCAACGGCTTCTCGCTGGACAATTCCGGCCGCCGCATCGTCGTCGATCCCGTGACCCGCATCGAGGGCCACATGCGCTGCGAGGTGAACGTCGACGAGAACGGCGTGATCCGCAACGCCGTCTCCACCGGCACCATGTGGCGGGGGCTCGAGGTTATCCTGCGCGGCCGTGACCCGCGCGATGCCTGGGCCTTCACCGAACGGATCTGCGGCGTCTGCACCGGCACCCATGCGCTGACCTCGGTGCGCGCGGTCGAGGATGCGCTGGGGATCACCATCCCCGAGAACGCCAACTCGATCCGCAACATGATGCAGCTGAACCTCGAAATCCACGACCACGTCGTGCATTTCTACCACCTGCACGCGCTGGATTGGGTCAACCCGATCAACGCCTTGCGCGCCGATCCTCGCGCCACCTCGGAACTGCAGCAGCGCGTCTCACCCTCGCATCCGATGTCCTCGCCGGGGTATTTCCGCGACGTGCAGGCGCGTCTGCGGGCCTTCGTGGAATCCGGGCAGCTCGGCCTCTTCAAGAACGGCTATTGGGATAACCCGGCCTACAAACTGCCGCCCGAAGCCGACCTGATGGCGACGGTGCATTATCTGGAGGCGCTGGACCTCCAGAAGGAAATCGTCAAGGTCCACACCATCTTCGGCGGCAAGAACCCGCATCCGAACTGGCTGGTCGGCGGCGTGCCGTGCCCCATCAACATGCATTCGACCGGCGCGGTCGGGGCGATCAACATGGAGCGGCTGAACCTCGTCTCCTCGATCATCCAGAAATGCACGGATTTCGTGAACAACGTCTATATCCCGGACGTGGTCGCGATCGGCGGCTTCTACAAGACCTGGCTCTATGGCGGCGGGCTCTCGTCCAAGGCCTGCCTCGCCTATGGCGACATCCCCGAGCATCCGAACAATTTCGACCCCTCGCAGCTCTATCTGCCGCGCGGCGCGATCATCAACGGCAACCTCAACGAGGTGCACGAGGTCGATGTCCGCGACCCCGAGCAGATCCAGGAATTCGTCGATCACTCGTGGTACGAATACGGCCAGCCGGGGCAGGGCAAGCACCCCTGGGACGGCGAAACCAGCCCGCGCTACGAACTGGGCCCCAACGCCCGGGGCACGCGGACCAATATCGAGGAGCTGGACGAGGCCGCGAAATACTCCTGGATCAAGGCGCCGCGCTGGCGGGGTCACGCGATGGAGGTGGGGCCGCTCGCCCGCTACATCGTCGGCTACGCCCAGGGGCATGAGGATATCACCAACCAGATCAACGGCTTGCTGCGGACCATGGACCTGCCGGTCGAGGCGCTCTTCTCGACGCTGGGCCGCACCGCCGCCCGGGCGCTGGAGGCGGAATATTGCGCCCGTCTGCAACGGCATTTCTTCGACAAGCTGGTGGCCAACATCCGCAACGGCGACCAGAGCACGGCCAATGTCGCCAAATGGGACCCGTCCACCTGGCCGCGCGAGGCCCGTGGCGTCGGCATGACCGAGGCCCCGCGCGGCGCGCTGGGTCACTGGATCTCGATCAAGGACGGCAAGATCGAGAACTATCAATGCGTCGTGCCGACCACCTGGAACGGCTCGCCGCGCGACGCGCAGGGCAATATCGGCGCTTTCGAGGCCAGCCTCATGGACACGCCGATGGAGCGTCCCGACGAGCCGGTCGAGATCCTGCGCACGCTGCACAGCTTCGATCCGTGCCTCGCCTGCTCGACGCATGTCATGTCGCCCGACGGTCAGGAACTGACCTCGGTCAAGGTCCGCTGAGGGAGGGGAACCGATGAAGAAACTTGCACTGACCGCCGCGCTGACGCTGACCGCCGCGCCCGCGCTGGCCCATACCGGCCACGGGGCCGAGGGGCTGGTCCATGGCCTCGCCCATCCGTTCCTCGGCGCCGACCATCTGGCGGCGATGCTGGCGGTGGGGCTCTGGTCCGGTTTCGCCCTGCCGCGCCATGTCTGGGGCGGGGCGGCCGCCTTCCTCGCCGCGATGGTCGCGGGCGCGGGGCTCGGCTTCGCCGGAGTGCCGCTGCCGGGGGTCGAGGCGATGATCACCGCCTCGGTCTTCCTGTTCGGCCTGCTGGTCGTGCTGGCCCGCCCCGGCCAGTCCCGCGCCCTGACCGGCGCCACGCTGGGCGCCATCGCCCTGTTCGGCGCCTTCCACGGCCATGCCCATGCCGCCGAGGCCACCGGCAACGCCCTGACCTATGTCGCGGGCTTCCTGGTTGCGAGCGCCGTGCTGCATGGCGCCGGGATCCTTCTTGCCCGGGGTTTCGCCTCGCGCCGGGCGCTGCAGCTGCTGGCGGGGTCGGGGGTCATCGCCTCGAGCCTCGCGCTGATCGCGGGGTAGGGCCATGTCCGACCTCTCGCATGACCCGGCCGCCGGACTCGAGGCCTCGCGCCTCACCGGCGACGCCACCGAAAGCGATCTGGCCTCGGTCCGCAAGCGCACCTCGGTCTATGTCTACGAGGTGCCGGTGCGGCTCTGGCACTGGATCAACGCGGCCTGCATCATGGTGCTGGTCGTCACCGGCTACCTGATCGGCCGCCCGCTGCCCTCGATGCAGATCGCCGAGGCCACGCATCAATTCGTCTTCGGCTACATCCGCTTCGCGCATTTCGCCGCCGGGATGATCCTGACCGCGGGCTTCTTCGGCCGCATCTACTGGGCTTTTGTCGGCAACCACCACGCCCGGCAGATGTTCTACCTGCCGGTGCACCGCAAGGCCTGGTGGAAGGAAGTCTGGCACGAGATCCGCTGGTACGCCTTCCTCGAACGGACGCCGAAGAAATACGTGGGCCACAACCCGCTGGCGCAGATCGCCATGTTCTTCTTCATGACGGTGGGGCTGACCTTCATGATCGTGACGGGGTTTGCCATGTATGCCGAGGGCGCGATGCAGGGCGGCTGGCTCGATTTCCTCTTCGGGCCGCTCAGGGAATGGATCGGCAATTCCATGGTTCTGCACCAAATCCACCGGCTGGGCATGTGGGCGATCGTGGTCTTCATGCTGATCCACATCTACGCCGCGATCCGCGAGGATATCCTGTCCCGGCAATCCATGGTCTCGACCATGATCTCGGGGCACCGGACCTTCAAGGACGACCGGGCGGATTGATCGCGCCTGATGGTGCAACCGGAAACGGGCCCCTGCGGGGGCCCGGTTTGCGTCAGTGGGACAGGCTGTTGCGCCGCCCCTCGACCATCCGGCCCGCGAACCAGCCGACCAGACCCCGCGTCCCCGAGGGCAGGCTGCGCGGCCCGGCGGTGAAGCGCCCGCGTTCCACGTCGCAGATGGCGACGGGGTAGGGGGCGGTGAAGGGCATGTCGGCGACGACAGGCGGGGCAGCTCGGTTACGCATGGCGGGTCTCCTGGCAGGCAGTCTTTCAGGCAGGGTCAACGGTGGCAGTCACGGGAACAACGCGAGCGGAATCATAAGGTTCCGCCCGGGGGCGCCGCCAATCCCGAGCCCGTGAATGCCGGGAATGTGTAAGGGGCGTGACGAGTCGGCTTTCCGGTCGGAAGGGCTTGGCGGCAATTGACTATTCGTAATGCATTCAGCCCGATAAGTATCTTTCCATCATGGCTGCGATGATTTGAGCGAGAGGCCGCGAAAAACAAAGCAAAAACAATACTCTGAATCCATGTTTCCAGAATGCTGAAAAAACCGCCTGACCGGGACCGAAAAGGATAGTTTCACTTCCATCCAGCAGCGGAAACTTCGGTTCCGCCCGCCAGATAGGGAGGATTCATGACACATCGCGCGCTCATTCTGGGCATCGGTAACCTGTTGTGGGCCGACGAGGGCTTCGGCGTCCGCTGCGTCGAACATCTGGCCGAGACGCTGGAATTCGACGCGCCCGTCACCGTGCTGGACGGCGGTACGCAGGGTCTCTACCTGCTGCCCTTCCTTGAAGATCACGACCTGATGGTGGTCTTCGACGCGGTGGATTACGGGCTGGAACCCGGCACGATGAAGGTGGTCGAGGGCGACGAGGTCCCGACCTTCATGGGCGCCAAGAAGATGTCCCTGCATCAGACCGGCTTTCAGGACGTCCTCGCCACCGCCCGCCTGATGAACTGCCACCCGGAACAGATCGTGCTGATCGGCTGCCAGCCCGAGGAGCTGGAGGATTACGGCGGGGGCCTGCGCGCCCCGGTTGCCGCCCGCGTGCCCGAGGCCGTCGCCATCGCCGCCCGCTGGCTGGCCGACCGCGGCATTGCCTCGCGCCCCGGCCGCACGCCCACCGGCGACCTCGCCGATCCCTCGCTGCGCCAATCCGCCTACGAGGACGGCCGCCCCTCGGCCGAGGAAGCCTGCCGCATCGGCGACGCCCGCTTCTTTCCGGTGGACTAGGCCATGTGCGTCGGCATCCCCCTGCAGATCATCGCCGTCGACGGCACCAACGCCACCGGCCATGACGGCAGCCATATCGACCTGTCGCTGACCGGCACCCAGCCCGTCGGCACCTGGGTGCTGGGCTTCCTCGGCGCCGCGCGCGAGGTGATCTCGGCCGAGGAGGCCGCGCTCATCACCCGGGCGCTGGACGGGATGCGCCGGGTCATGGCCGGGGGCGAGCTGGGCGACGCCTTCGCCGATCTCGAAGCCCGCACACCGCAACTGCCGCCCCATCTGCAAGCCGCGCTCGACGCGGGCCAGACCCAAGCCTGAACGCACCCCCGAGGAGGCCGCCTTGTCCCACCCGCTGATCGACCGCCTGACGACCGAGTTCCGCTACCCGCTGTTGCAGGACGAAGCCGCCCTCAGCGCCTTCACCTGCGCGCCCGGCGCCCATGTCCTCTTCGTGCCGGGCGATGTGGCCCGCAACCTCGAAACCCCGGACGTGGCAGTGATCCTGCCGGAACTGAAAGCCGCCTTCCAGCACGCCTTCGACTGCGCGGTGGTCGGGGACAGCCTGGAAAAACTGGTGCGCGAGGCGACGGGCGTCTTCAAGACGCCCTCGCTGATCCTCTACCGCGACGGGCGGTTCGTCGGCGGCATTCCCAAGGTGCGGGACTGGTCGGACTACGTCGCGCGGCTCTCGCATTACCTCTCCACCGAAAACGCCTGA
The DNA here is from genome assembly GCF_034676075.1 of Pararhodobacter sp. Classification (GTDB taxonomy): domain Bacteria; phylum Pseudomonadota; class Alphaproteobacteria; order Rhodobacterales; family Rhodobacteraceae; genus Pararhodobacter. Next base: position 15,869 of record NZ_JAUCCQ010000033.1, read on the forward strand.
GGGTTCCATGGTCTCGAACTTCCACCTGCCGCCCAGCGGCTTCGGCCCCGGCTCGCAACCCGTGCCCGAGGATGGCGAGGATCTGCATTACCTCGACATGCCGGCGAAGATGCACACCTATTCGCCGCAACTGCCCGATATCGAACTGACCGAGGATCTGGCCCCCGCCATTGCCATCCTCGACGCCGTGGTCGCCGCCGCGACGCGGGTCTCCGCCAGCCTGATTGCCGAACGGTTCGACCTCAGCGGCCTCGATCCCGCCAACCGCCGTCTGGTGGCCGAGGTGCTGCGCGAGGGCGAGGTCTCGGTCAAGGTGCGCGGCCTGCCGCCCGTCCGCGTGCAGGAAAGCGTCTTTGCCGGGATCTGGCGGGTGCAGGGCGCGGGCGAGGACTGGATCGAGGTGGCGCCGGTGCCCGCCATCGCCGTGACCCGCGCCTTCGAGCCCCTGCGCCGCGGGCAGGACGTGGCGCCCGGCCCGGGCGTGGTCAACGCCCCCGCCCTCTGGTCCGAACTCACCGACAAGAGCGCGAACGAGGACGGAGAATTGCATGTCATCAACCTGACCCTATTGCCGCACACGCCCGAAGACCTCGACTGGCTGGACGCGCGGCTGGGCGAGGGGTCCTCCGACATCCTGTCGCGCGGCTATGGCAATTGCCGCATCCGCGCCACGGCGCTGCCCCGGGTCTGGCGCGTGCAGTTCTACAATTCGCAGGACCAGCTGATCCTCGACACGTTCGAGGTGACGGGCATGCCCGAAGTGGTCCTTGCCGCGCCCGAGGATCTGGCCGACAGCGCCAAACGGCTGAAAGACGTGCTGGAGGCGGTGCGATGAGCGGTTTCGAAGGCTCCTACGGCGGCCATGCCGCCCGGATCAGCCCGCAGGCGGTGATGGAATGCAAGATCTGCTGGTCGGTCTATGACCCGGCGATCGGCGACGCCACGCGCCAGATCGACCCCGGCACCCCCTTCACCGAGCTGCCGGGCGACTGGTCCTGCCCGACCTGCTCGGCCGATCCGCATCAGTTCATGGTCCTGCGCGACCCCGGCGCCTTCGAGCATCTGGAAGCCCTGCGCATCAGGGCCGCGACCGAGCGGCTGGTGACCGATTTCACCGAAGTCTGGCACGGCAAGATGCGCGACGTGCCGCTGGTCAACAAGGCCCTCAGGGTCGAGGCCGTGGGCTTTCGCATGCATGAGGACATGATGCTGGGCGTGCTGATCTCGCCCTGGTTCATGAACCTGATCCTGCTGCCCGACGCGCAGGATTGGTCGTCCCTGGTCGCGGGCGAGAAGGAGGTCGTGGACTTCCCCTCGGGCGCCTACGAATTCATCCATAATTCGCGCGAGATGACCGGGGGCTACAAGGCCTGCTCGCTCTTCTCGCCCATGGCGCAATTCACCCGCCAGCAGGATGCGGTGGATGTGGCGCTGGCGGTGATGCAGGCGCTCTTCGATCCCGCCCATCTGGCCGAGACCGACCGCAAGGCCGACATCCGCGCCGCGCGCGAGGCGGCGCTGGCGCCGAAGCCCGACGAGGCCGAGGAGGCCGAACCCACCATCCCCTCGCGCCGCGCCGTGATCACCGCGGGCCTCGCCGGTCAGCCCTGATGCAGCCAGCGCCCCGCCTCCAGGCCCAGGCCGGGCCGGCGCTGCCGGTCGCCGCCATGGTCCTCGGCACCCGGGTCGAGACGGCGGCGGCGCTGCTGCCCCGGCTCTTCAACCTCTGCCGCGTCGCGCAGGCGCAGGCGGTGGCGGTGGCGCTGGGCAGGCCCGCGCCCGAAGGCGGGACCGAGATCCTGCGCGACCATCTGCTCAAGCTCTTCGTCACCTGGCCGGTGCTGCTGGGCCTGAGCGCCCGGCCGATGCCCGCGGGCTGGCAGACCGATCCCGGGGCCATCCGCCGCGCCGTCTTCGGCCCCGAAGGCGTGCCCGCCACACCCGACGAGATGGCGCGCTTCCTGGTCTCCGGCCACGGCGTCGGGCCGATCCTGGGCGCGATCGACCGCAATTTCCGCAAGGGTGAGGCCGTGACCGCCGTGCTGCCTTTCGCCGAGGCCACGAACCTGTGGACCGGCGCCGCGCTGGAGAACTCCCCCGCCGCCCGCCACGCCCGGAACCCGGCACTGGCCGCGCTGGAGGCCAGCCGCGGGCGCGGTCCCCTCTGGCGCGCCGCCGCCCGGCTGTTCGACATCGCGGCTCTCCTGGACGAGGGCCTGCCGCCTCCCGAAAGCCCCGCCCGGGGTGAGGCGCTGGTACAGGCGACCCGTGGCCTTTACGGTCTGCGCCTCAGGGCCGAAGGCGGGATCGTCACCGCCTTCGCGCGCGTCACGCCCACCGACAGCCTGCTCGCCCCGGGCGGCGTGCTGGCGCAATCGCTGGCCGCGCTCGATGCCGCCCGCGCTGGACAGGCGGCGCTGGTTCTGGACATTCTCGACCCCTGTTCGCCGGTCACCCTGACCCGGGAGGTGGAACATGCATGAAATGTCCCTCGCCGAAGGCATCCGCCGGATCGTCGATCAGGCCACCGACCGGCCCGACGTCACCCGCGTGACCCGCGTCCGGCTGGAAATCGGCCGCTTCGCCGGGGTCGAGAAACGGGCGCTGGCCTTCGCCTGGGAGGTCGTGATGCGCGGCTCCAAGGCCGAGGGCGCGGCGCTGGAAATGCTGGATCTTCCGGGGCTTGCGCTGTGCTATGATTGCGGAAAGACGGTGGAAATCCACGAAAGGCTGGACCCGTGCCCGCTCTGCGGCGGCGGCCGGCTGATGCCCGAAGCGGGCGACGAAATGCGGATCAAGGATTTGGAGGTGATCTGATGTGCACGGTATGCGGCTGCAGCGACACGGTAACGGCGGATGGCAAGGCGGTGGGGCATTCCCATTCCCATGATCACGGCCATGGGCACCACCATCACCACCATCACCACCATGACCACGATCATGACCATGGACATCATCACCATGATCATGACCACCACCACGACCACCACCATTACGGTCAGGGCGAGGCGGGCGTGTCCGTCCCCGGCATGTCCCAGTCCCGCCTGATCGAGGTGGAAACCGCGATCCTGTCCCAGAACGACACCTACGCCGCCCAGAACCGTCGCATCCTGAAGGCCCTCGACGTCTTCGCGCTGAACCTCGTCTCCTCCCCCGGCTCGGGCAAGACGACCCTGCTCTGCGAGACGATCAAGCGGCTGGGCGACGCGCCGCTGGCGGTGATCGAGGGCGATCAGCAGACCCAGAACGACGCCGACCGCATCCGCGCTACGGGCGCCCGGGCGGTGCAGATCAACACCGGCAAGGGCTGCCATCTGGACGCGCATATGGTCGGCCACGCACTCGACGAGCTGCGCCTGCGGCAGGGCGCGTACCTGTTCATCGAGAATGTCGGCAACCTCGTCTGCCCCGCCGCCTTCGACCTGGGCGAGGATTGCAAGGTGGCGATCCTCTCGGTCACCGAAGGCGAGGACAAGCCGCTGAAATACCCCGACATGTTCACCGCCGCCCGGCTCGCCATCCTCAACAAGGTCGACCTCGCGCCCCATTGCGACGTCGACCTCGATCTCTACGAGGCGAACCTCCGGCGCGTGAACCCGGGGATCGAGATCATCGGCCTTTCCGCCCGCACGGGCGAGGGGATGGACACCTGGCTCGCCTGGCTCAAGGCCCGCCTCGCCGACAAGGCCGCGTGATGGCCAAGACCCTGCCCACCATCCTCGTTGTCGATGACGAGCCGCATTCCGTCGCCGCGATGCGGATGGCGTTGGAGGACGATTTCACCGTCCTGGAAGCGGGCGACGCGGCCGAGGCCTGGGCGCTGATGGAGGAGCATTGGGTCCAGGTCGTCGTCTCGGACCAGCGGATGCCGGGCAAGACCGGCATCGAACTCCTGACCGAGATCCGCGACCGCTGGCCGGAAACCGTCCGCATCATCGTCACCGGCTATACCGAAACCAACGACATGATCCAGGCCATCAACGAGGCCGGGATCTATCAGTTCATCACCAAGCCCTGGCACCCGGACCATCTGCTGATGGCGGTCCGCAACGCCGCCCGCCTTTTTGAGCTGAACCGCGACCACGAGCGCATGACGCTGGAGATGCGCTATCTCGGCAGTTCCGCCTCGACCAAGCTGGACGAGCGGCGGCGGATGCTGCAGGCGGGGCTGGGGTTCGACAAGGTGCTGCGCGGTCCCCATTCCAGCCTCAACGCCACGATCCAGCTCGCCCGCCAGTTCGCCAGTTTCGATGTGCCCGTCCTGATCCAGGGCGAGGCCGGGACCGGCAAGACCGACCTCGCGCGCGCCATGCATTACGGCTCGCTCCGCGCCGACCGGCCGTTCTATGAACTCAATTGCGTGGGCCTGCCCGATGACGTGCTGGAGGTCGAGCTTTTCGGCATCAAGCGCGGCGCGGTGCAGGGGCTGGCCCAGACCAAGGTCGGCCTGCTGCAAAAGGCCGACCGGGGCACGATCTTCCTGAACGGCGTCGATGCGCTGAGCCCCGCCATGCAGATCGCCCTGCTGCGCGTGGTGACCGAGGGCGCCTATCAGCCGGTCGGCGGGCGCGAGACGCTGACCTCGGGCGCCCGCCTCATCACCGGCGCGCATCGCGACCTGATGGACCTGATGGCCGAGGGGACTTTCCGCGCCGACCTCTATTACGCGCTGGCCGTCACCTCGCTTCAGGTGCCGCCCTTGCGCGCCCGTCAGGGCGACATCGCGCTGATCGCCGAACGCCTGCTGCACGAACTCGCCGCCGCCCATGGCAAGCCCGCCCGCGGCTTCAGCCCGGCGGCGCTGGAATTCCTCGAATCCTACGACTGGCCCGGCAACCTGCCCGAGTTGAAGAACGAGGTGACGCGGATGCTGATCCTCGCCCAGCAGGTGACGCTCGGCCCCGAGATCATCTCGCGCCACATCCTGATGGCCGCCCCGGGGGACGAGGGCGCCGACCGCACCGCCACGCTGGTCGGCGCGCTGGAAGGCACGCTCAAGGACCGGGTTGAGGTGATGGAGATGCGCATCCTGCGCGAGACGCTGACGCGCCTCAAATGGAACAAGAGCCGCGCCGCCGCCGAACTGGGCCTCTCCCGCGTCGGGCTGCGGGCCAAACTGGACCGCTACGGCATCGAGCCGCATGTCGCCACCGAGGAGGATTGACCATGTGCCTAGGCATCCCCGGCCAGATCGTGGCCATCACCGACGAGGCAAGGCAGATGGCCATGGCCGATGTCTCGGGCGTCCGGCGCGAGGTGTCGCTGGCCCCGGTCGCGCTGGGCCCGCTGGCAGATCTGGTCGGCGAATGGGTGCTGATCCATGTGGGCTTCGCCATGGCGGTGATCGACGCCCACGAAGCCGCCGAAACGCTGGAAGCCCTGCGCGGGCTGGGCGAGGCGCAGGAGACGCTGGAACAGATGGCGGAGGGCGCGAAAGCGTTGGAGGATCAATGAGATACGTCGAGGAATTCCGCGACCCTAAAGCCGCGAAGACGCTGATCGCCGCCATCGGCCGGGTCGCCGACCAGATCGGCGCCACCCGCGAAAAGCCCGTGCATATCATGGAGATCTGCGGCGGCCATACCCATGCGATCTTCCGCTACGGCCTCGACAAGCTGGTGCATGAGGGGATCGAATTCATCCACGGTCCCGGCTGCCCGGTCTGCGTGCTGCCCATGTCCCGCGTCGACGATTGCGTGACGATTGCCGAGCGGCCGGGCGTCATCTTCACCACTTTCGGCGACGCGATGCGGGTCCCCGGCACGCGCAAGTCGCTCATACAGGCCAAGGCCGACGGCGCCGATATCCGCATGGTCTATTCGCCCTTGGACGCGCTGGAACTGGCCCGCCGCAATCCGGGCAAGGAGGTCGTCTTCTTCGGCCTCGGATTCGAGACGACGACGCCCTCCACGGCGCTGACCATCCAGCAGGCGGCGCGCGAGGGGGTCACGAATTTCAGTGTCTTCTGCAACCACATCACCGTGCCGGAACCGATCAAGGCGCTGCTCGACGATCCCCACATGGTGCTGGACGGCTTCGTCGGGCCGGGCCATGTGTCGATGGTGATCGGCGTGCATCCCTATGATTTCATTGCCCGGGACTACCATAAACCCATCGTTGTCGCCGGGTTCGAGCCCATCGACCTGCTGCAATCGGTGCTGATGGTGTTGGAGCAGATCCGCGACGGCAAGGCGGAGGTGCAGAACCAATACGCCCGCGTGGTGCCCGAACACGGCAACCCGGTCAGCCTTGCCGCCATCGCCGATGTCTATGAACGGCGCCCGCGGTTTGCCTGGCGGGGCTTGGGGGAAATCGACAGCTCGGGCCTCAGGGTGCGCGAGAAATACCTCGCCTGGGACGCGGAAACCAAGTTCGGCATCGGCTATGCCGCCTCGCCCGATGACGAGCCCGAAGGCTGCGAATGCGCCGCCGTCATGACCGGTCGGATGAAGCCCACCGCCTGCCCGCAATTCGGCCGCGGCTGCAAGCCCGAGACGCCGCTGGGCGCGCTCATGGTCTCGTCCGAAGGGGCCTGCGCGGCCTATTGGACCTATGGCGGATCGCGGGTGGCCGCAGAATGAAGGACACCATCATGACCCTGCGCGACCAGCGCGTGACGCTGGCCCATGGCGGCGGCGGCAAGGCGATGCGCGACCTGATCGAGAGCGTTTTCACCAGCGTTTTCAATCCCCCGGGGATGGAGGATCAGGCCCGTCTGATGCACGATTCCCTCCAGGAACCCGGCGCGCGGCTGGCTTTCACCACTGACAGCTTCGTCGTCACGCCGGTGGAATTCCCCGGCGGCGACATCGGCAAGATCGCCGTCTGCGGCACGGTCAATGACCTCGCCGTCGGCGGTGCGAAACCCCTCTGGCTCTCGGCCAGCTTCATCATCGAAGAGGGCTGCGAGGTGGCGCTGCTGCGCCGACTCGTCGCCTCGATGGCGCGCGAAGCCGAGAAGGCCGGCGTCCGCATCGTCACCGGCGACACCAAGGTGGTCAACCGGGGTGCCTGCGACACGGTCTATATCACCACCGCCGGGGTGGGCGTGATCCCGCCCGGCCGCGACCTCGACGCCCGGAGGATCCGGCCCGGCGACGTGGCCATCGTTAACCACGTCCTCGGCGACCACGGCGCGGCCATTCTGGCGGCGCGGGGCGATCTGATGCTGTCGACCGACCTCGACTCCGACTGCCAGTCGCTCGGCCATCTGATGCAGGCGCTGATCGCCGCCGCCCCCGGCACCAAGGCCGCAAGGGACGCGACCCGCGGCGGCCTCGCCTCGACGCTGAACGAGATGGCCGAGGCCGCCGGGTGCTCGGTGGAACTGGACGAAACCACGCTGCCGCTCAGGCCCGAGGTCAAGGGCGTCTGCGAGATCCTCGGCCTCGACCCGCTCTATCTGGCCAACGAGGGAACGCTGGTCGCCTTCGTTCCGGCGGCCGAGGCCGAGGCCGCGCTGGCGGCGATGCGGGCGATGCCCGAAGGGCAGGGCGCCTGCATCATCGGCCGGGCCGTCCCGCAAGGCGCGGTGCCCGTCACCCTGCGCACCGCCTTTGGCGGCACGCGGATTGTCGATATGCTGGTGGGCGAACAGCTGCCCCGGATCTGCTGAGAGTCAGGCCGCGCCGGCCAGCGTGTCGCGGATCTCGTATTCGCGGGCGATGCCCAGCGTCCGCTCCCCCCAGGCCGAGGCCCGGGTCCGCGCCTGATGCGCCTCGAAGGCGGCGCGGTCGGCGAACAGCTCGTCCACATTCCAGGTCATCGCGCCGGCATGGGTCACCTCGAACTGCAGGCAGCCCGGTTCGGCCCGGGTCAGGCGGATATGCTCGGGCAGATATTCCCGCACGATGGCCGCCTGCTCTTCGCTGGCACAGATCAATTTGCCGATCAGCTGGATCGCCATGAACGCCCCCTCCCGTCATGGTTCTGTCATCGAACCGAGACGCGGTTGTGACAGGCCGGAGGTAATGCCGCCAGATCCAAGTTCAAGTCCTGTCGGAGAACCCCATGCCCACCCGCCTTCTGGCTTCGAGCGCGCTGGCGCTGATCCTCGCCACCCCCGGCTACGCGCAAGAGATGAATTTCAACCGCATCGCCGCTTTCCCGGTGGCGCGGAACCTGCCCGATGCCGAAGAAACCTCGGCCGAGATCATCGCCGCCACCGATGACGGGATGACGCTGGTCTATACCGACAGCCCCTCGGGCTCGGTGGGCTTCATCGACATCACCGACCCCGCCGCGCCCGCCCCCCTGGGCGCGCTGGATGTGGCGGGTGAGCCCACCTCGGTGGCCATCGCCGGGACCACGGGCTTCATCGCCGTCAACACCTCGGCCGATTACGTCAACACCGGCGGCGCGCTGCTGACGCTGGATGTGGCGACCCGCCAGATCACCGCGTCGTGCGATCTGGGCGGTCAGCCCGATTCCGTGGCCATCGCCCCGGATCAGAGCTTCCTCGCCGTCGCCATCGAGAATGAGCGGGACGAGGATCTGAACGACGGCGCCCTGCCGCAGATGCCCGCGGGCTACCTGGTCATCCTGCCGATGGCCGACGGCGCCGTTCAATGTGACGCCCTGATCCGCGCCGATGTGACCGGCCTCGCCGAGATCGCGCCGGAAGATCCCGAGCCCGAATTCGTCTCGATCAACGCGGCCGGCGAAATCGCGCTGGCCCTTCAGGAAAACAACCATATCGTCATCCTCGACCGCAGCGGCGCGGTGCTGAGCCATTTCGCCGCCGGCGAAGCCACGGCCGAGAATGTCGATACCGCCAAGGACGGCCAACTGGTCTTCGACCAGAGTGTGACCCGCCTGCGCGAGCCCGATGCGATCACCTGGGTCGATGCCGACCACATCGCCATCGCCAACGAGGGCGACTGGCAGGGGGGCAGCCGCACCTGGTCGGTCTTCAACCGCGACGGGACGCTGGTCTATGACAGCGGCGCGTCGCTGGAACACGCCATCGTCGAGATCGGCCATTACCCGGAAGGCCGCTCGGGCAAGAAGGGGGTCGAGCTGGAATCGGTCGTCGCCGCCACCTATGGCGAGACGCCGATGATCTTCGTCGGCTCCGAGCGCGGCTCGGTGATCGGCGTCTACGTTGCGACCGACCCCGCCGCCCCGGTGCTGCGCCAACTGCTGCCCTCGGGCATCGGGCCGGAAGGCCTGCTGCCGATCCCCTCGCGCAACCTCTTCGTCACCGCCAATGAAAGCGACCTCGGCGCCGATGGCGCGGCGCGCTCGCATGTCATGGTCTACGAACTCCAGGACGCGCCCGCCGCCTATCCGCAACTGACCTCGGCCGGGATGGAGCAGCTGACCGGCTGGGGCGCGATTTCCGGCATGGTCGCGGGTGAGGACGGGCTCCTCTATGCCGTCACCGACTCGGCCTATGGCGCGCAGCCGACGATCTTCGCCATCGACCCGGCGCAGCAACCCGCCCGCATCGTGCAGGCGATCCGCGTCACCCGCGACGGCGCCCCGGCCGCGCATATGGACATGGAGGGCATCACGCTGGACGGGCAGGGCGGCTTCTGGATCGCCAACGAAGGCCGCACCGACCGCGAGATCCCGCACGCGCTCTACCATGTCGATGCCACCGGCGCGATCACCGAGGACGTGACCCTGCCCGAGGCCCTGCTGGCGCATGAGACCCGCTTCGGTTTCGAAGGGGTGACGATGGTTGACGGCACCCTCTGGATGGCGGTGCAGCGCGAATGGGGCGATGACCCGGCGGGGATGGTGAAGCTCGTCTCCTACACGCCCGCGACCGGCGACTGGGCGGCGGTGCATTACCCGCTGGCGGCGCATGAACGCGGCTGGGTGGGGCTGTCCGAGATCGTCGCCCATGACGGCTATCTCTACCTGATCGAGCGCGACAACCAGCTGGGCGATCTGGCGGTTGTGAAGCAGATCACCCGCGTCGCGCTGGCCGACCTGCAGCCGGCGCCGCTGGGCGGCGAGTTGCCGGTGGTGACGCCCGAACTCGTGGCGGACCTGCTGCCGGCGCTGCGCGCGACCGGCGGCTATGTGCTGGACAAGGTGGAAAGCCTGGCCATCACGCAGGACGGCACGATGTGGATCGTCACCGACAATGACGGGGTGGACGACCATTCCGGCGAGACGATGTTCTTCGCCCTGCCGCCGATGTGAGGCGCTGTCGTAGGATGGGCAATATTGCCCATCCTACGAGGACCCTCCCGCCAAAAAAAAGCCCCGCGCAACGGCGGGGCTTTTTCTCATTCCAGCTCGATGGTCCCCGGCGGCTTCGAGGTGCAATCGTAGAACACACGGTTCACGCCCTGCACCTCGTTGATGATCCGGGTCGAGGTCTCGCCCAGGAACTCATGCGTGAAGGGATAGTAATCCGCCGTCATCCCGTCGACCGAGGTCACGGCCCGCAACGCCAGCGCGTAATCATAGGTCCGCCCGTCGCCCATCACGCCCACCGTGCGCATCGGCAGGATGGCGGCGAAGGCCTGCCAGATCTCGTCATAAAGGCCGTGCTTGCGGATCTGGTCGATATAGATCGCATCGGCCTTGCGCAGGATATCCAGCTTCTCGCGGGTGATCTCGCCGGGGCAGCGGATCGCCAGACCCGGGCCGGGGAAGGGGTGGCGGCCGATGAAGGACGCCGGAAGACCCAGCTCATGACCCAGCGCGCGGACCTCGTCCTTGAAGAGCTCGCGCAGCGGCTCGACCAGCTTCAGGCCCATCTTCTCGGGCAGGCCGCCGACGTTGTGGTGCGACTTGATCGTGACCGAGGGGCCGCCAGAAAAGCTCACGGATTCAATGACATCCGGGTAGAGCGTGCCTTGCGCCAGGAACTCGGCGCCCTCGATCTGATCGGCGTATTTCTGGAACACGTCGATGAACAGCTTGCCGATGGTCTTGCGCTTCACCTCGGGGTCGGAGACGCCTTCCAGCGCGCCGAGGAACAGATCGCTCTCATCGGCATGGATCAGGTTGAGGTTGTAATTGTCGCGGAACATGGCGACGACCTGCTCGGCCTCGTTGAGGCGCAGAAGGCCGTGATCGACGAAAACGCAGGTCAGCTGGTCGCCGATGGCCTCGTGCAGCAGGATGCCGGTGACGGACGAGTCCACGCCCCCCGACAGCGCGCAGATCACCTTCTTGTCGCCGACCTGCGCGCGGATCTTGGCGATCATCTCCTCGCGGTAGGCGCCCATCGTCCAGTCGCCGGTGAACCCGGCCAGCTTCACGAAATTCTCGTAGAGCGTGGCGCCGTTCGGCGTGTGGTGCACTTCCGGGTGGAACTGCACGGCATAGAAGCGGCGCGACAGGTCCGCCGTCATGGCGAAGGGCGCGCCGGGCGAGGTGCCGTAGACCGCGAAGCCCGGGGCCAGCTCGGCGACGTGGTCGCCATGGCTCATCCAGACCTGCTCGCGGCCCGAGGGATCCATGAACCAGCCGTTGAAGAGGTCGGTCTTCAGATCGGTCGGCTTCACATAGGCCCGCCCGAATTCGGCGGTGTGGCTCTGCCCGGCTTCGACGCGGCCGCCCAGATCCTGCATCATGACCTGCTGGCCATAGCAGATGCCAAGGATCGGCACGCCCATGTCATAGGCAGCCTTCGGCGGACGGGGCGAGCCCTCGCGCGTCACGCTGTCCGGCCCGCCCGAGAAGATGATCGCCTTCGGGGCGAAGTCCTTCAGGAAGGCGTCGGTCACCTTCTGGTAGGGGTGGATTTCGCAATAGACATTCAGCTCCCTGAGGCGCCGCGCGATCAGCTGCGTCACCTGGGACCCGAAGTCGATGATGAGAAGGCGCTGGTGGCCGGAAAGGGGGCTTTGCTGGGTCATGGCCAGCCTTTAGGCGCGCGCCGAAGGCTTCGCAAGAGAACAATGCGGGAAGCCGCCGGTCCGAGGCGGGAAGGGGGATTTTCAGGGCGCCCAGGGCGGTGGGTGCGAGCGCGTACCCTATGCAGGGCGGGCCAGCCTCCCGCCCCGCGAATCTCCCGTAGGGTGTGTGCTCGCACGCACCGAGCCAGGCGCCGGTAGGGTGGGCTTTCATCCCACCGTGCCCGACCGCCCCTCCGGCACCCCGGCCCCGTCGCCGATGTCCCACCAGAGCCCCGCCATCAGCCCCAGCGCCTCGCGGCAGAGCGGCATCAGCACGTGTTCGTTCGGCGCGTGCTGGTTGCAGGCGCGGTAGGAATGCGGGATCCAGATGGTCGGCAGGCCGAGGATCCCGGCGAAAATGTCATTGGGCAGCGAGCCGCCGAGATTGGGCAGCACATGCGGCGCCCGGCCCGCGGTGCGGGTCAGCGATTCGTGCACGAACCGCGCCCAGGGCGCCTCGGGGTCGAGGCGGGTGGCGGCGAAAGAGGCCTCGCCGCCCTCGATCCGCACCCGCTCGAATCCCCGCACGTCGAGGTGACGGCGCAGCGCGGGCAGCACCGCCTCGGGTTCGGTCCCCACCACGAAACGCAGCTGGCAAGCGGCCCTCGCCTCGCCGGAAATCGCGTTCTGCGGCGCCTCGGGCACGCCCGCTTTCATCGCCAGCACGGCAAAGGAATTCCAGCCGAAGACCCGCTCGGCCGGGCTGAGCGAGGCCTCGCCCCAGTCGAGGTCCAGCGCCGGGCCCTCCGGCTCTTCGACCGGCAGCCCGGCCAGCGCCGCCCGCACGCTCCCGGTCAGCGATCGGGGCCGCCATTCCGGCACCAGGATCTGCCCCCTTGCATCGGTGATGACCGACAGCGCCTGCGCCAGGATCATCGCCGGATCGGCCAGAAGCCCGCCCCAATTGCCCGAATGATGCGCCCCGTCGCGCAGCCGCACCGAAAGGTCGAAATTCAGCACCCCGCGCGCGCCCATGAACATGGTCGGCACCCCGGGCTGCAGCCTTGGCCCGTCCGAGGCGATGAAAACATCGGCCTTCAGCGCCGCGCGCTCGGCCTCGGCCAGCGCGGCGAGGCCCGGCGAGCCGATCTCCTCGGCCATCTCCAGAAGCAGCACCATGTTGAAGCCGAGCCGCCCGCGCACCGCCAGCACGGCGTCCAGGGCCATCAGGTTGATGAGATGCTGCGCCTTGTTGTCCGCGGCGCCCCGGCCGTAAAGCCGCTCGCCTTCGGCCCTGAGCACGAAGGGCGCGCGCCCCTCGGCCCAGTCCGCGGCCTGGCCATGGGTCACATCGCCATGCCCGTAGCTCAGCACGCTCGGCAGCGAGGGATCCTCGATGCGCCGGGCCAGCAGCAGGGGCGGGGCGCCGGGCTGGGGATTGGCCAGCACCCGGCAGTCGAAGCCCAGCAGAGAGAGCCGGTCCCTCAGCGCTGCCAGATAGGCGTTGAGCGCCCTTTGCGCCCCCGGCACCTGGCTTTCCGACGGGATCGCCACCAGCGCCGCCAGCGCCGCCGCGAAAACCCCGCTGTCGGCCTGATCCTGCGCCGCCGCGATGGCCGTTTCTCTGCTCATGAGGGTCCTTTCCACTGCCGCCACAAGGCTAGCCGCCCCCGCGCGCCTTGGCTATACTCGCCCGGCAGCACGGAGACCCGCATGAGCGACAATCCCACCCCGGAAACCAGCCCCGCGCCCGCCACCTGGCGCATCATCCTGGCCGCGATTCTCGATTTCTTCACCGCCTTCATCGTTCTGGGTTATCTGGTCGCCCGCTTCACCGGCAACCTGACCGAGAGCGGCTTTGCCCTGTCCGGCACCCCGGCGCTGGTCCTCTTCGCGCTGATCGCGCTGTACTTCATCCTCGGCGTCAAGCTTTTCGGCGGCACCCTCTGGCAGAGGCTCCTGCGCGCCAACCGGCGCCGCTGAATGTCGCCTTTCGCCGCCAGACGGCGCTTCCGGCCCAGCCGCTGACAGGCCCACGGCCTATTCCTCGCCTCAGACCATCTGCGGGGAGCTATTGCGATGAACGATGTCAGGACCGAGCGTCGGGTGCGGGGTGGCGGCGGTGCCGCGCGTCGGGCCGAGCGGACCGCCGTGTCGATGGACACCGCGAAGTTCATCACCCGCAACATTCCGAATTTCGAGATCCTCAACGAGGAAGCGCTCGAGATCATCGAATGGAACGCCGATACCGTGCTCGAGGAGATCGGCGTCAATTTCGTCGAGAATCCGGCGGCGCTGCAGCTCTGGCGCGAGGCCGGCGCCGATGTCCGGGGCGAGCGCGTGCATATCCCGCGCGGCCTTGCCCGGGAACTGTGCAAGACCGCGCCCTCGACCTTCACCCAGCACGCCCGCAATCCCGAGCGCAACGTGGTGATCGGCGGCAAGGGGCTGGTGCTGGCGCCGGTCTACGGCCCTCCCTTCGTGCGCGACAACGAGGGCGGGCGCCGCTATGCCACGATGGAGGATTTCCGCAATTTCGTGAAGCTCGGCTACATGTCGAAATGGCTGCACCATTCGGGCGGCACGGTTTGCGAACCCACGGATGTGGCGGTGAACAAGCGCCATCTCGACATGCTGCTCGCGCACATGACCCTCTCGGACAAGCCCTATATGGGCTCGGTCACCGAACCCGTGCGGGCCGAGGATTCGGTCACCATGTCGAAGATCCTGTTCGGCGAGGATTTCGTCGACCAGAACACGGTGATGACCTCGCTCATCAACATCAACTCGCCGCTGACCTTCGACAGCACGATGATGGGCGCGCTCGAGGTCTACGCCAAGCACAATCAGGCCGCGATCATCTCGCCCTTCATCGTCGGCGGCGCCATGGCGCCGGTGACGGTCGCCGGCACCCTTACCCAGGTTCTGGCCGAGGTTCTGGCCGGCGTCGCCTACAGCCAGCTCATTCGCAAGGGCGCGCCGGTGATCTTCGGGGCCTTCGTCACCTCGATCGACATGAACTCGGGCGCGCCGACCTTCGGCACGCCGGAAGCCGCGCATATCACCTATGGCGCCGGGCAGCTGGCGCGCCGCATGGGGCTGCCCTACCGCTCGGGCGGAGCCTTCTGCGGCTCGAAACTCCCCGACGCGCAGGCGGCCTACGAGACGGCGAATTCGCTGAACATGGCGCTGCTCGCCGGGGTCAACTTCATGCTCCACGCCTGCGGCTGGCTCGAGGGCGGCCTCGTGTCCTCCTACGAGAAATTCGTGCTCGACGCCGACCAGCTCGGCACGCTGCACCATCTGGCCAAGGGCGTGTCGATGGACGACAACGGCCAGGCCATGGACGCGATCCGCGAGGTGGGCCCGGGCGGCCATTACCTCGGCTGCCAGCACACGCAGGCGAACTTCAAATCGGCCTTCTGGCGGACGGATGTGCTGGATTACAAACCCTACGAGACCTGGGAAGAGGAAGGCGCACGGGATTCGGCGACGCTGGCCAACCAGCGGGTGAAGAAACTCCTGCGTGACTTCCAGGCCCCGACGCTGGACCCGGGCATCGCCGAGGCGCTGGAGAGCTACGTGGCGCAGCGCAAGGCCAGCGAGCCGGACGCGTTTGGGTGACGGGCGGGGCGGGTTCCGGCGGGCGGTGCGTGCCAGCACGCACCCTACGCCCGGAGGTCACCGCGCGGTGGGGTGTAACCCCACCCTACACCCCGAACCACGCCCGTAGGGTGCGTGCTCGCACGCACCGCGACCGACCCATTACGAACCGTGCCAGTAGAGTGGGTTTTCACCCCACTTTCCCGGACCACCCGCAAGGGACACCCCTACCAAACCCTTAACGCCCCTACCCACCCCCTTGATTCCAAACGGCCCGACAAATGTCCCACGCATGGGACACCCCCTCACACCGCCAGAATCGTCGTCGACTTGATCTCCTCCATCGACAACAGGGCCGTCACGTTGTGGATCTTCACGTCCCGGATCAGCGCCTGATAGAAGGCGTCATAGGCCCGCGCGTTCGCCACCCGGACCTTCAGGATATAGTCGATATCCCCGGCCAGCCGATGCGCCTCAAGGCATTCAGGCCGCGACCGGACGGAGGCGAGGAACCGCTCCTGCCAGCCGGGGTCATGCTCGGCCGTCCGCACCAGCACGAAGAAACAGGCCTCCAGCCCCAGAGCCTCGGGATCCAGCAGCACCGTCTGCCGCCCGATCACGCCCTGATCCTTCATCTTGCGGATCCGGTTCCAGACCGGGGTCTTGGACGAACCCACCTTGCGGGCGATGTCGTCGAGGGATTGGCCCGCATCCTCCTGCAACTCCTTCAGGATCTTGCGGTCGAGCGGGTCGAGGTCGGGTCTGGTCATGCAAAGCCTCCGGCAACGGCGCGAGCCTATCCTCGCCTCCGGCGCCCGTCCAGCAGGCGCCCCCTTGCGAAGCGGCGCCGGGAGCGATTGAGTGAGGCCGTACGATGGGGGCGGGCATGGACGGGGATTTCGACTATCTGATCGTCGGCGCGGGCAGTTCCGGCTCGGTCCTGGCGGCGCGGCTGGCTGCGGCGGGCAAGCGGGTGCTGGTGCTGGAAGCGGGCGGCAGCGAGCGGCGTTTCTATGTCGAGATGCCGCTGGGCTACGGCAAGCTCTTCTACGACCCGGCGGTCAACTGGGCCTACCGGACCGAACCCGACCCGGGCCTCAACGGGCAGCGCGATTACTGGCCGCGGGGAAAGCTGGTCGGCGGGTCGTCCTCGATCAACGCCATGGTCTGGATCCGCGGCCACGCCAGCGATTACGACGATTGGCAGGCGGCGACCGGAACCTCGTTCTGGGGGCGCGAGAACACCACTGCTGCCTATCGCGCCATCGAGGATAACGCCGACGGCGCCGACGCTTTCCGCGGGCAGGGCGGGGCGCTGCACATCCGCTCGGGGCGCGAGCCCGCGCATCCCTTGGTCCGCCCCTATCTGGAGGCCTGCGCCGCCGCGGGCCTGCCTTTCAACGCCGATTTCAACGGCGCGGTGCAGGAGGGCGCCGGGATCTACCAGCTGACCATCAAGGGCGGGCGGCGCAATTCGGCGGCGCGGGCCTTCCTCAGACCGGCGATGAAAACCGGCCGCATCGCGCTGCGCACCAAGGCGCAGGTGACGCGGCTGCTGCTTGAGGGGCGCCGGGCGGTCGGTGTCGAATACCGCTGGAAGGGCGCCCTGCATCAGGCGCGGGCGGGCGAGGTGATCCTGGCGGGCGGCGCGCTCAACACACCGCAAATCCTGATGCTGTCGGGGATCGGGCCGGGGGCGATGCTGGCCGAGCAGGGGATCGGCGTGGTGCTGGACCAGCCCAATATCGGCGCGCATCTCAACGACCATCAGGGCATCAACTATACCTACCGGATGAACGTGCCGACGATGAACGACCTCCTGCGGCCCTGGTGGGGCAAGGCGCTGGTCGGCATGCGGTATCTGCTGACCGGGGGCGGGCCCTTATCGGTCTCGATCAACCACGGCGGCGGGTTCTTCCGCACTGATCCGTCGCTCGACCGGCCCAACATGCAGCTCTATTTCCAGGCGTTTTCCACCCTGATGCCGCGCGACGGCGAGCGCCCGATCCTCAGCCCCGATCCGTTCCCGGGCCTCTCCATCGGGCTCTCGAATTGCCGGCCGACCAGCCGGGGGCATCTGGAACTGGCCTCGCCCGATCCTTTCGCGGCGGTGAAGATCCACGCCAATGTCTTTTCCACCGACCACGACGTGGCCGAGATGCTGGCCGCGGTGAAATTCCTGCGCAAGATCGCCGATCAGGCGCCGATGAAGGCGCTGATTGCCGAGGAATTGCGCCCGGGGCCCGCGGTACAGACCGACGCCCAGCTGATCGACGATTTCCGCAGCCGCTCGGGCACGGTGTTCCACCCCTCCTGCACGGTGCGGATGGGGGCGGATCCGGCGGGCTCGGTTCTCGATGCCGATCTGAGGGTGCGGGGGATCGACGGGCTCCGGGTCTGCGATGCCTCGGCCTTTCCGACGCTCATTGGCGGCAATACCAACGCGCCCGCGATCTTGCTGGGATGGCTGGGGGCCGAACGGATCCTTGCCCGCGATTGAGGCGCGCGTTTGATCCGTGTCATGGCCGCGCCCCGGCCCCCGTTCGATACTGGTCCGAGGTCAGGACCGGTGGAGAAGGGCGATGAGCGTGCTGGTCAAGGATTGGGGCTTCGTGCCCGAGGATTGGACCCAGGGCTATGTCCCGCTATGGGCGCTGTCGGATCATCCGGGCGGGGCGGGGGTGGATCTGTGGACGCCCGAGATCGGCGCGCGGGATTGGGCGCGGCTCTGTGCGCTGCTGCCCGAACTGGGGCTGGTGCGGATCGAGTTGCGCCATTTCGCCGATGTCGCGGCGCTGGATCTGGCGCGGGCGATCCGGGCCGAGGGCTATGCCGGGCGGCTCCGGGCGCATGGCGCGGTGCTGGCCGGGCTCTATACCCTGACCCGGCGCGCGGGCTTTGACGAGATCGAGCTCGACCGCGATCAGGCCCGCCTGCAACCGGCCGAGCATTGGCGCTTCGAGGCCAGCTGGAGCCCGGCCCGGCGCGGCGGTGACCGGCCCGAGGGCGCGCGTTCCGGCTGAGATGCGTCCCCGGGACGCAGCGGCAGGACGGCCTGCCGGGGTTCCCCTCCCCGCCATTCCGCCCTATGTCCGGGGTCACGTCAGATCGAAAGGCTGTTTCATGTCCGATGCCGCCCCTGCCACGCCGGTGCCCCCGGTCAAGACCCTGCCCGACGCGCAGACGGTGACCTCCGTCCGGCACTGGACCGACCGGCTGTTTTCCTTCCGCTGCACGCGGCCGCAGAGCCTGCGCTTCCGCTCGGGCGAGTTCGTGATGATCGGGCTGCTGGACGACCGCGGCAAGCCCTTGCTCAGAGCCTATTCCATCGCCTCGCCGAACTGGGACGAAGAGCTGGAATTCTATTCGATCAAGGTGCCGGACGGCCCGCTGACCTCGCGCCTGCAACATATCGAGCCGGGCGATCAGATCATCCTGCGCCCCAAACCCGTGGGCACGCTGGTGCATGACGCGCTGCTGCCGGGCAAACGGGTCTGGTTCCTGGCGACGGGGACCGGGATCGCGCCCTTCGCGTCTCTGATGCGCGACCCTGAGACCTATGAGAAATACGAGCAGGTGGTGATGATGCACACCTGCCGCACGGTCGACGAGCTGGCCTATGGCCGGGAACTGATCGAGAGCCTGAGGGAAGACCCGCTGATCGGCGAGATGGTCGAGGGCAAGCTGTTCTATTACCCGACGACGACGCGTGAGGATTTCCATCATCAGGGGCGGATCACCGACAACCTGACCTCGGGCAAGGTCTTCGCCGATCTCGGCATCGCGCCGATGGACCGCGAGCATGACCGGGCCATGGTCTGTGGCTCGCTGGCCTTCAACCATGACGTCAAGGCGGTGCTGGAGGGCTTCGGCCTGCGCGAGGGCGCGAACAGCGAGCCGCGGGAATACGTGGTGGAAAAGGCCTTCGTCGGCGACGGGATCTGAGGCGGCTCTGGTAGGATGGGCAATATTGCCCATCCTACGGGGACCGGGCGTCCGCTGAGATGGGCAACAAAAAACGGGCGGCGAGGGATCTCGCTGCCCGTTTGCTGTCTGTCCGATACCTCAGAGGTTGAGGAGGCCGCGCACCTGGTCCAGCGCCGCAGGCAGCAGGGCCGGGTTGTCGCGCGCGCCTTGCAGCGCGGTGCGGGCGGTGGCCTTGCGCAGGGCGCTCATGTCCGAGGCCTCGATCGCGGCGAGCGCCCGGTCATAGTCGAAACCCTCGGCGGTGAAGAGGGTCGAGAGGTCGGTCGACGCAGCCGGGGTCTCGGCGGTCGCGGTCGCACCGGCGGTGGCGTCGGTCGAAGCGGCGGGCGCGGTCTCGGCCGTCGCCGCGGGCGCTTCGGTCGCCGGGGCGGTTTCGGCGGCGGCTGCGGCTTCCTCGTTGACGGCTTCGGTCGCGGTCACCGCTTCCGGCACGGTCTCGG
>NZ_JAUCCQ010000034.1:0-33865 GCF_034676075.1 Pararhodobacter sp.
ACCCAGATCATCGCCGCGGTGCCGACGATCATCAGCACCTTCATGAACCAGGGCATGAAACGCACGATGCCGCGCCCCAGCGCGCGGGTGCCCGACCATCGGCCGACCCGGGCCAGCCAGAGGCCGACGTCATCGGCCTTAACGATCAGCGCCACGCCGCCATAGACGGCGACGGTAATGCCGATCCCCGCGATGGCCAGTGCCGCCGCTTCGACCCAGAGGCCCTGATCGGCGTCGAGGTTCGACAGGATGATGGTCATGATCTCGGCCGAGAGGATGAAATCGGTCTTGATCGCGCCCGCCACCTTCTGCTGTTCCAGATGCGTGGGATCGCCGTTCAGCACCTGCCCGTCGGCATGGGGCGTATGCGGGCGGAACAGGTGCCAGATCTTCTCGGCCCCCTCGAAACACAGATAGGAGCCGCCCAGCATCAGCAGCGGCGTGATCGCCCAGGGCGCGAAGGCCGAGAGGATCAGCGCCGCGGGCAAGAGGATCAGCAGCTTGTTGCGGATCGAGCCGAGGGCGATCTTGCCGACGATGGGCAATTCGCGGGCGGGCGCGAAGCCGTGGACGTATTTCGGCGTGACCGCGGCATCGTCGATCACCGCGCCCGCCGCCTTGGCCCCGGCCTTGGCCGCCTGTCCGGCGATATCGTCGATCTGTGCCGCCGCCACCTTGGCGATGCCGGCCACGTCGTCGAGAAGCGCCAGAAGTCCGCTCATGAAAAACCTGCTGGAATGCCTTGAAAACCTTGGACCATAGGTAAAGGCGGCGGGGCTTGTGTCAAGCGAAAGGCGCCCTCAGAGCACCAGCGCCGCCAGAAGCGGCAGCAGTGGCAGGCAGAGCAGCGTCTGCCAGGTCAGGATCGCGGCATAGAGTTCCGCGTCGCCCCCCATCTGCCGCGCGACGATATATCCATTGGCCGCAGCCGGGACCAGGAAGACCAGCGCGCCGGCCAGCATCGCCGCCGGTGCAAGGCCGAAGCCCCAGCCGATCGCCAGAAACAGCGAGGGCGCCAGCACCGGCCTGAGGAAGAGCCCGGCCCACATCGGCGCCGAGGCGCTGAAGAGCCTGCGCGGCATCAGCCCGGCGCCGACGCAGAGGAGCCCGACGCTCAGCGCCGCCCGTCCGGCCAGATCCAGCGTCACCGCCAGGAAATCGGGCAGGCCCCATCCGGTGAGGTTCAGCACAAGGCCGATGACCGAGGCCTGCACCAGCGGATTGGTCAGCACCACCCGGAGCATGCCCGCCGCCCCCCGCGGCGCGCCCTCGGGCGGGCGGCCCCAGATGCCCAGCACGGCGATATTGGCCAGGTTGATGACGACGATGGTCACCGCCATCGCCATGGCCAGCCAGGTCAGCGCCTCGGGCCCGGCGAATTGCTGGGCGGCGGTCAGGGCGATGAAGGCGTTCCAGCGCGTGCCGATCTGGAAGAGCGTGGTGAAACTGGGGTCAGGCAGTCCGGGCCAGAGCGCCCTCAGGGCGAAGGCGGCCACCGCCATCAGCGCCAGCACCATCAGCAGCGCGGGCACGAAGGGACCGGCGGCGACCTCGGCCAGATTGGCCTCGGTGATGGCGCCGACCAGCATCGCCGGGATCAGCAGCCGGAAGGCCAGCGTGTTGATGCCCGCCCATTGAACCTGCGGAATGGTGCCGGAGACGCGCAGCACATAGCCCGCAAGGACCAGAAGCAGCATCGGCAGGGTGGCAAGGATCAGGGACATGGGAAGGGCTTTCGGTCAGGCGAGTCGCCGCGGACCCTAGGAGGGGCCCCTGCCCTTGGCAATCCGGCCAGCCGCTGGAACCTTCGGGCTTTTTCAGCCCCCCAGCCCCGCCACCGCCGCGAGGGTCGCGACCAAGAGCCGCGTCGCCTGTTCCAGCCGGTCGAGGTCCACCGCCTCGGGCACGTCCGAGGTCGAATGGTATTCCGGCGCCTCGACCCCGCCGTCGTAGAAGCCGATACAGGGATAACCCTGCGCCTCGAACGGCATGTAATCGCTGTCCCAGATATCGGTGTGCTCGGTCCGCAGCGTGGTGAAGGCGGCGGCCAGACGCGCAGCCATCAGGCCATAGCGGCGGGCGGGGGCGTCATTGGCGGCGACCGCGTTGCCCTGATCGTATTCGACATAGAGGGGAGCCTCAGGCCGGGCGGGATGGTGGCCCAGCATGTCGAGGTTGATCATCAGTTCGATCGGCCAGCCCTGCCGCCGGGCGATCTCGGCGCAGGCGGTCGAGCCCTGAAGGTCCTGCTCCTCGCCCGAAAAGGCCACGAAGACCAGCCCCTTGCGCAGCGGCACGCGGTTCAGGACCCGGCAGGCCTCGATCATCGCGGCGACGCCGGTGGCGTTGTCATTGGCGCCGGGCGCATAGGTCGCGGGCGTCGCGGAAATGCTGTCGACATGCGCACCGACCAGCACCACGCCGCGCGGATCCATCGGGTCGCCGCTGACGATGTTGTGCCGCACCCCGGCCTCGCGGTGGGCATAGCTTTGGGTAAAGATCCGCGCCCCGCCGCCCGAGCGGTTGAAGGCCTCGTGTACCCAGGCCTCGACCGCGGGGAACCCCTCGGCCGGGGTCCAGCGGGTCGGAAAGGCGGCGAGCCCGGTGACGGTGTCGAAGAGGCGCTGACGCTCGATCCGGGCCAGCAGGTCGGGGATCGAGGGCGGCTTGGGATCGGTCTGGGCCGCGGCGGGAAGCGCGAGGGCGGCGGCGGCACAGATCAACAGGTGGCGGCGGGTCAGAGACGGGCGCATCGGGAACCTCCGGAAGGGCCGGCTCACGCTAGAACCGCGCCGCGCACCGCGCAATGCACGTCCTTGACAGCGGCCCCGGGCGGGCGCAGAGCCGCCTCCATCATGATCCCCGGATGCCTGTCATGATCACCCTGTCCCAGACGCTGCTGATTGCTGTGGTGGCTTTCCTCGCCTCGGTCCTGGGGGGTGTCACCGGCTATGGCACCGGGCTTCTGCTGCCGCCGGTGCTGATCCCGCTGATCGGGGCCGAGGCGGTGGTGCCGGTGATCGGCCTGTCGGCGCTGCTGACCAATGCCGGGCGGGTCGCCGCCTGGTGGCCGCGGCTCGACCGGCCGCTGGCGCTGCGGGTGGTGCTGGCCGCGGCGCCCGGCGTAGTGATCGGGGCCGCGCTCTATTCCCTGCTGTCGGGCCCCAGGGTCATGGTGCTGATCGGCGCCACGCTGGTGGCGCTGGTGCCGCTGCGGCGCTGGCTGATGCGGCGACATGGCGCCCTGGGTCCGGGCGGGGTCACGCTGGCGGCGGCGGGCTACGGGCTGCTGAACGGCGGAACCTCGGGCTCGGGCGTGCTGCTGCTGTCGATCCTGCTGGCGGCCGGGCTGGGCGGGCCGGGCGTGATCGCCACCGATGCCGCGGTGTCGTTCCTGCTGGGGCTGGCGAAAAGCGCGGTTTTCGCAAGCACCGGGGCGCTGAGCTGGCCGCTGGCCGGGGTGGCGCTGGTCATCGGCCTTGCCGCCCTGCCCGGCGCGTTCCTGGCCAAGCGGCTGGCGTCGCGGCTGGGTCCGGCCTCGCATGTGGCGATTCTGGATGCGGTGGTGGTGCTGGGCGGCGCGCTGCTGATCGTGCAGGGTCTGCGGGCCTGACGCGACCCGCGCGCAACCCGCCCCGCCCCCTTGCGCAGGCCGCCGGAATGATCCACAAACCCTGAAACGGGGCGGTTTTGGCCCCGCCAAGCACCAAAGGCGACCGTCCATGCTCGATACTGCTGTCAAACCGACCGAAGAAATCTCTGTCCGGGAGGTGTTCGGCGTCGAGACCGACATGAAGGTCAAGGCCTTCGCCGAGGCGACGGACCGGGTGCCGGAACTGGATCCGACCTATAAATTCGACCCCGATACGACGCTGGCGATCCTGGCGGGCTTTGCCTACAACCGCCGCGTCATGATCCAGGGCTACCACGGCACCGGCAAATCGACCCATATCGAGCAGGTCGCGGCCCGGCTGAACTGGCCCACCGTGCGCGTCAACCTCGACAGCCACATTTCGCGGATCGACCTGATCGGCAAGGATGCGATCAAGCTGCGCGACGGCAAGCAGGTGACCGAGTTCCACGAAGGCATCCTGCCCTGGGCCCTGCGCAACCCCTGCGCGATCGTCTTCGACGAATACGATGCGGGCCGCGCGGACGTCATGTTCGTGATCCAGCGCGTGCTGGAGCATGACGGCAAGCTCACGCTTCTGGACCAGAACGAGATCATCACCCCCCACCCGGCCTTCCGGCTCTTCGCCACCGCGAACACCGTGGGTCTGGGGGATACGACCGGCCTCTATCACGGCACCCAGCAGATCAACCAGGCCCAGATGGACCGCTGGTCGCTGGTCGCCACGCTGAACTACCTGTCGCACGACGCCGAAAGCGCCATCGTGCTGGCCAAGAACCCCCATTACAACACCCAGAAGGGCCGGCAGGAAATCAGCCAGATGGTGACGGTCGCGGATCTCACGCGGACCGCCTTCATGAAGGGGCAGCTGTCGACGGTCATGTCGCCCCGGACGGTGATCAACTGGGCCGAGAACGCGCGGATCTTCCGCAACATCGGCTATGCCTTCCGGCTGACCTTCCTCAACAAATGCGACGAGCTGGAGCGGCAGACGGTGGCCGAGTTCTATCAGCGCTGCTTCGGCGAGGAACTGCCGGAAAGCGCCGCCTCGGCAGCGATGGTCTGAGGCACACAATTTCTTAACCGGACGGGGGCGAGACTGGCGGCATGACCGCCTATCGCCGCCTGCGCCTGCCCGGCGCCACCTATTTCTTCACGCTCTGTCTGGAGGAGCCCGCACGCGGGCTCCTGATCGCCGAGGTCGCGCTCTTGCGGCACGCCTGGGCGCGGACGCTGGCGGAATTGCCGGTGCGGCGGCAGGCGGTGGTGGTGCTGCCCGACCGGTTGCACGCGATCTGGACCGAACCCGAGGATGCGGCGCTGTTCCCGGAGCGATGGCGGCGGATCAAGGCCCGGTTTTCCCGCGCGGTGAGCGGCGATTTCGCCCCGCGTGACAGCCTGCGGCGCAAGCGCGAACGGGGCATCTGGCAGCGGCGCTATTGGGAGCATTGCCTGCGCGACCCGGTCGAGCTCGACCGCGCGCTGGAGGAGTGTCGCATGGCGCCGGTGCGGGCCGGGCTGGTGACACAGCCCGAGGATTGGCCCTATGGCAGTTTCGCCGCCGCGCGCGGTAGGATGGGCAATATTGCCCATCCTACGGAACCCTCATGCCCCAATCGCTCCACATCGGCCTGATCGGCGGTATCGGCCCCGCCGCGACCGTCGTCTATTACCAGCGCCTCTGCGCCGCCGTGGCGAAAGCCGGGCAACCGCTGAACCTGACCATCGTCCAGGCCGACATCCGGACGCTGATCCGCACCAACACCAACGATCTGCGCCAGGAACAGGCCGAGGCCTATGCGCCGCTCCTCCACCGCCTGAAGGCCGCGGGCTGCGATTGCGCGGCGATCACCTCACTCGGCGGGCATTTCTGCTTTGCCGAGACCGAGGCGCTGAGCCCCCTGCCCCTCGTCTCGGCCATCGCCCCGCTGGACGATTACTTCGCGTCCGAGGGCATCGGCGCGGTCGGGCTGCTAGGAACGCGGGTGGTGATGCGGACCGGCCTCTACGGGCAATTGCGCAAGACCGAAGCGCTGGCGCTTACCGACCGCATCGACGAATTGGGCCAGCTCTATCAGGACATGGCCGTCGCCGGGACCTGCGATCCCGGCACGCGCGCCACCTTCCTTGAGGCCGGGCGCCAGCTGGTCGACCGGGGCGCCGAGGCGGTGGTTCTGGCCGGGACCGACCTCAACCTCGCCTTCGACGGCCAGGACCCGGGCTACCGGGTGATCGACGCGCTGGACGTCCATGTCGCGCTTCTGGCCGATCTGGCGACCGGCCGCGCCGCGCTCTGAACGCAAACGGCCCCCGCGAAGGGGGCCGCCATACTCGTTACGCTACAGCCTGTCTCAGGCGCGGGCGGCCATCGTGGCGCGGGTCCACCAGTCCAGATCGTCCAGCATCGCCTTGGCCGACGGGCCGATCGAGCCTTCGATCGCCGAGATCGGCTGCGGGTTGCCGCCCAGCGGGTGCACGGTGAAGAAATCGGTGCCGCCGATATGCACGGCGCCACGGGTCGAGACCATCTGCAGCTCGATGCCGATGGTGCGCAGATGTTCCGCCGCGCGGGTGCCGCCGACCGAGCCATAGCTGACGATGCCGAAGGCCTTGTGGTTCCAGTCGACATAGCTCTGGTCGAGGGCGTTTTTCAGCGCGCCGGTGATCGAGCGGTTATATTCGGGGGTGACGAAGATATAGCCGTCGAACGAGGCCACTTTCTTCTGCCAGGCGACCGCGCGCTCGTCGGACGAGGGCATCCAGGCGTTCGAGGCCATCTCGTTGAAGAGCGGCAGGTCGAAGTCGCGGATGTCGACCAGTTCGACGTCCCAGTCGCCGCGCGCCTGGGCTTGTTCGAGGATCCATTGCGCCGGGACATGGCCGAAGCGGCTGTCGCGGGTCGAGCCGATGATGACGGCGATGCGGGGTTTCTGGGTCATGGGAGGTCTCCGTTGCTGTCTGCTGGGTGCAACATGGCCCTTGTGCCCGCCCGCGTCACGGGCACATCGACGCACAGGCTTTGTGCGCAAAGCTGTGATTTGCCAGCGGGCTGGCGGGATGCTTCTCTCGGCGGATGATCCAGCGCACCGCCCTTCTGCTCGCCCTCGCCCTGCCGATTCCCGCGCAGGCCGATCCCCTGACCCTGACCGACGGCGCCCGCCAGCCGATCGCCGCGATCTCGGGCGACTGGAACGGGGACGAGGCGCTCGATGCCGCGCTGCTCTATCCCGGCGTGGACGGGCTGGCCGATCTGGTGGTGATGCTCAACGATCAGGTGACCGGGCTGCAGCCGGTCCTCACCCTGCCGGGCGTGGTCTTCGCCGGGCCGATGGCCGGTCAGGCCCCGGCCTTCGAGCCCCGCAGCGAGACCTCCTTCGCCCTCCGCTCGGAACAGACTGGCGTCGGCCGCACGCCCTGGTATCAATGGCTTACGCTGGCCTGGCGCGACGGCGGTTTCGTCGTGGCGGGCTATGATTACAGCTTCTACGACCGGCTGGACCTGTCGCATTACGGCGAATGCTCGGTCAACCTGCTGACCGGCACCTATACGCTGACCCTCGGCCCCGGCGAGGACGCGGCCGAGATCCGGCGCGAGGGCCGGACCGAGGAACGCGGCTTCCCGCTGGCCGATCTGCGCGAGGGCTGGCAGTCGCGCGCCTGCGACGACCTCTTCCGCTGAGCCGCCCCCCCTTGCCCCTCGCGTGCTTGGGTGATTTACCTGTGCCATGAACCGCATTCCCGCCCCTGACCTGCTTTCGGCGGCGCCGCGCCCCGGCGCCGGCGGCGGTCGCGATATCCTGAACGGTGGGCGCTGAGCCATGCAGAAAACTTCCGACAATCCCGCCGATCCCTTCAAGAAGGCCCTGACCGAAGCCACGCGCACGCTGGCCGATGATGCCGAGCTGGCGGTCAGCTTCACCGTCGATCCTCCCGGCATGTCCAAGGACACGATGCGCCTGCCGCAGGTGACCCGCCGCATGACCCGCGACGAGGTGCTGCTGGCGCGCGGCACGGCCGATGGCTTTGCCTTGAAGCGCCGCTTCCACGATGAGGGCGTGCACGGCCGCTACATGCCGCAGGGCCAGATGGCGCGCGACCTCTACGAGGCGATGGAAACCGCCCGCTGCGAGGCGGTGGGCGCGCGGCACATGCCCGGCACGGCGTCCAACATCGACGCCCGCATCGCGCATGAGGCCGACCGCAAGGGCTATGCCCAGATCCGCAGCCAGGCCGAGGCCCCCCTGTCCGTGGCCGCGGGCTATCTGATCCGCGAGCTGGCCTCGGGCCGGGCGCTGCCCAAGGGGGCCAACACCGTCGCCGACATGTGGCGCCCGTTCTTCGAGGAACAGGCGAGCGGCACGCTGGAAGGGCTGGACGACGCGCTGGCCGATCAGGCGAGCTTCGCCAAACTGGCGCGGCAGGTCATCAAGGATCTGGGCTACGGCGACCAGCTGGGCGACGATCCCGACGACATGGGCGATGATCAGGAGGGCACCGAGGACAATTCCGAGGAAGCCCCCGAGAACGCCGATTCCCAAGGCGACGACGACCAGCAGCAGGACGAGACGGAGCAATCCGACGACGGCCCACGCGAGGAATCCGCCGAGACCGAGATGGTCATGGACGATCAGGCCGAGGACGAGATGTCCGAGGAAACCGAGATGCCGCAGGCCGAGGCTCCGCCCGAGCCGCCCGCGCCGCAGCCCTTCTCGGATGCGGACCCCAATTACACCGTCTTCACCACCCAGTTCGATGAGGAAATCGGCGCCGAGGATCTGGCCGAAGCCGCCGAACTCGAACGCCTGCGCGCCTATCTGGACCAGCAGCTGGAACCGCTGAAAGGCGCGGTCAGCCGTCTGGCCAACAAGCTGCAACGCCGGTTGCAAGCGCAGCAGAACCGCAGCTGGGAATTCGACAAGGAGGAAGGCATCCTCGACGCCGGCCGCCTCGCCCGCGTGGTGGCGAACCCGACGACGCCCCTGTCCTTCAAATGGGAGAAGGACACCGAATTCCGCGACACCGTGGTGACGCTGCTGCTGGACAATTCGGGCTCGATGCGCGGCCGTCCGATCTCGATCGCGGCGATCTGCGCCGATGTTCTCGCCCGCACGCTGGAACGCTGCCAGGTCAAGGTCGAGATCCTCGGCTTCACCACCCGCGCCTGGAAAGGCGGCCAGAGCCGCGAGAAATGGCTGGCCGAGGGCCGCAAGCAATCGCCGGGCCGCCTGAACGACCTGCGCCACATCGTCTACAAGGGCGCCGATGCCCCCTGGCGGCGGGTGCGCGACAATCTGGGCCTGATGATGAAAGAGGGTCTGCTCAAGGAAAACATCGACGGCGAGGCGCTGGAATGGGCGCACCGCCGGATGCTGGCCCGGCGCGAGCAGCGTAAGATCCTGATGGTGATCTCGGACGGGGCGCCGGTGGATGATTCGACGCTGTCGGTCAACGCCGCGAATTTCCTGGAGAAACACCTGCGCGACGTGATCTCGATGATCGAGAAGCGCAAGGCGGTTGAGCTGCTGGCCATCGGCATCGGCCATGACGTGACGCGCTATTACGAACGCGCCGTGACCATCACCGATGTCGAACAGCTGGCGGGTGCGATGACCGAACAGCTCGCCGCCCTCTTCGACGCCGATCCCCGCGCCCGGGCCCGGGTGATGGGCATGGCCTCGATGATCCGGCGCTGATGATCACCGAGGCGGCCGCCTTCTTTGAGGATGGCTGCGGGCGCTGCGACCGTTTTGCGACGCCCGATTGCTCGGCCCGGCTGTGGCGCGACGGGGTGCTGGCGCTGCGCCGGCTCTGCCTCGATGCGGGGCTGGACGAGGACGTGCGCTGGGGCCATCCCTGCTATCGCCACGCGGGCCGCAATTTGGCGCTGATCGACGCCTTCCGCGAGGATTTCCGCCTGAGCTTCCCCGATGCTGCGCTGCTGACCGACCCCGAGAGGCTGCTGGAAAAGCCGGGGCCGAACAGCCAGACGCCTTCGATGCTCCGTTTCACCGATGCCGCGCAGGTCGCGGCCCGTGCCCCCGCCATCGCCGCCCTGCTGGCCGAGGCGAAGGCCATGGCCGAGGCCGGGTTGAAGCCCGCCCGCGCGCCCACCGAGGTGGAGCTGCCCGAGGTTCTGGTCCGCGCGCTGGACGAGGACTCCGAGCTGGCCGAGGGTTTCGCCGCGCTGACGCCCGGGCGCCAGCGCTCCTATGTCATCGCGCTCGCCTCGGCCAAGACCGAGGCCACGCAGATCAAACGGATCGCCAAATACCGCGACAAGATCCTCGCGGGCAAGGGCGCCAACGACTACTGACTCCGGGAAAATCGCCATGTTCCAGTCCTTTACCGCCTCGACCCGCCCCTCGGACGGCCCGCCCCGCCTGGCGGCGCTGCGGGCGGAACTGGCGGTGCGCGGGCTCACCGGCTTCCTTGTCCCGCGCTCGGACGCGCATCAGGGCGAATATGTCAGCCCGCATGACGAGCGGCTGAGCTGGCTGACCGGCTTCACCGGTTCGGCCGGGTTCTGCATCGTCCTGCCGCAAATTGCCGGGGTCTTCATCGACGGCCGCTACACGCTGCAAGTCCGCGATCAGGTGGCCCTGGACGTCTTCACCCCCGTCGACTGGCCCGCCACCCTGCCCGGCGACTGGCTGCGGACCCATGCCCCGAAAGGCGCGGTGATCGGCTTCGATCCCTGGCTGCACACCCCCGACGAGATCGCCCGGATCGAGACCGGGCTCAGCGGCACTGGCATCACCCTCAGCCCGGTGACCCCGAACCCGCTGGACGCGGTCTGGACCGACCAACCCGCCCCGGCGCAGGGTACGGTCCGCCTGCACCCCCTCGACCTGGCCGGGAAAACCGGCGCCGAGAAGCGCGCGGAGCTGGCGGCGGAGCTGAAGCGCGCGGGCAGCGGCGCGGCGGTCATCACGCTGGCCGACAGCCTGGCCTGGCTGATGAACTGGCGCGGATCCGACATCATCCGCAACCCGGTGGTGCAGGGTTTCGCGATCCTGCATGACGACGCACGGCTCGACCTGTTCATCGACCCGGCCAAGGTTTCGCAGATCCCCGAAGAAGAAGGCGTTACCCGCCACCCGGTTTCGGCTTTCCCCGAAGCCCTGCGCAGCCTCAACGGCGCCACCCGCTTCGACCCGGCCACCGCGCCCGTTGCGGTCAAGGCGGCGCTGGCCGCTGGCGTGCCAGGGGCCGACCCCTGCCTGATGGCCAAGGCCAGGAAGAACCCGGCCGAACTGGACGGCATGCGCGCCGCCCATCGCCGGGACGGCGTGGCAATGATCGAATTCCTCGCCTGGTTCGATGCCCATGCGCTGGACGGGCTGACCGAGATCGACATGGCGGTGAAGCTGGAAGAATGCCGGGCAGCGACGGGCGAATTGCGCGACCTCAGCTTCGATACCATCTCCTCGACCGGGCCCAATGCTGCGGTGATCCATTACCGGGTGACCGAGGGCACCAACCGCAGGCTGGCGCCCGGGGACCTGTTCCTGATCGATTCGGGCGGGCAATACCCGGACGGCACCACCGACATCACCCGCACCCTGCCCGTCGGCGGGGTCGAGGCCGAGCGGCGCGAGGCCTATACCCGCGTGCTGAAAGGCATGATCGCGGTCAGCCGCGCGCGCTTCCCCAAGGGCGTCGCGGGCGGGCATCTGGATGCGCTGGCGCGCTATCCGCTGTGGCTGGCGGGACAGGATTACGACCACGGCACCGGCCATGGCGTCGGCGCCGCGCTCAGCGTGCATGAGGGTCCCGCGCGGATCAGCCGCGTCTCCACCCTGCCGCTGGAACCCGGCATGATCCTGTCCAACGAGCCTGGCTATTACCGCCCGGGCGGCTGGGGCATCCGCATCGAGAACCTGATCGTCGTGCGCGAGGCGGGCGCGCTTAGCGACAATCGGGCGATGCTGGACTTCGAGACGATCACGCTCTGCCCCATCGACAAGCGGCTGATCGTCGCCGCGATGCTGTCGGACGAGGAAATCGCCTGGCTCGACGCCTATCACGCGCGGGTCGAGGCAGAGCTTTCCAGCGCCGTCTCGGCCGAGGCGCGGCGCTGGCTGGCCGGAGCCTGCGCGCCGCTCACTCGCAGCTGAGGGGCCAGACGTCGTAGCGGGGGTGGTCGAGCGCGTTCAACGCCGGGCTCGACGCCACCATCCAGCCCTGGAACACCCGCTCGCGGTCGCGGCTGTCGTCGATGGTCAGGAAGGTGAAGGCGTCCGAGGCCGGGTTTTCCTGCGGATAGCGGCAGGCGCTGAGTTCGATGGTCAGCCGCCCATAGGTGATGGTCTCGCCCACCGCGATCGGCAGATCCTCGACCTCGCCCGAGACCTTGTCGAGCGCGCGCAGCACGGCCTGCGTGCCGCTCGCCATCTCGGGTCCCTGCGGGCGCTGGTCGTGCAGCGCCTCGCCCAGCGTGCGCCAATCGACCTGCTGCGCGCCTGCAGGCACCGCCAGCAGGGCCGCGATCAGCGCCAGACGCTTCATGGCGCCGGTTCCTCGCTGCTGTCCGACCCGGTGAAGGCCCTGAGCAGCAGCGTGATCAGGCTGACGGCGCTTTGCGTGTCCTGGAACGTGTCGCCCGGCTGCAGATTCTCCAAGTCGCCACCCGGCAGGATCTCGACGAAAGTGCCGCCCAGGATCCCCTCCGACGCGACCTGAATCGTCGAATCCGACGGCAGCTCGATGCCGCGGTTGACGGCGATGGTCAGCTGGGCGCGGAAATCCTGCGGGTTCAGCGATAGGTCGGTCACGGTGCCGATCTTGACGCCCGCCAGCCGCACCTCGGTCCCCGGGCGCACGCCCTCGGCCGAGCGGAAGCTGGCGTGCAGGTCATAGCCCTGCGCATCGCTGAGCACGGTGCCGGTGGCCCTGAGCGCGAAGACGACAAAGACCACCGCGGCCGCCATGACCACGGCGCCGAGGGCCACTTCCCAGGCGCGATAGGCCATTTACTCGGGCTGCCAGGCTTCGTAGTCGCGCCGCTCGACCGGGGCGGGACGGCGCAGCGAACCGGCGGGCGCATAGGCCGCGGCGGTGCCGGTCAGATTGGCCAGATGCGGCTTTTCCCAGGATTTGCGGACCAAGGGACGCTCCGAGGGGGTCTCGTCCCAGGTGCCATGCAGCCAGCCGTGCCATTCGGGGTCGATGCGGCTGGCTTCGGTCTCGCCGTTGTAGATGACCCAGCGGCGCTTGCCGTCACGGGTCTTGTAGAAGACGTTACCCTGGCTGTCTTCGCCGACCTTGACGCCCTTGCGCCAGGTGAACAGCTGCGTGCCGAGCGTCTGGCTGTTCCACCAGGTGAGGATGCGAAGCAGGAATTTCATGGCCAGGTCCCCGGTCTTGCGATTGCCCCGACATATGACGCAACTCGCCGGGGAAATAAAGCCCCGCCGCGCCGCGGCAGAGGGCGAAGGGGCGGGTTTCCCCGCCCCCTTCTCTTCATTCTTCGACGGTCACATGGGCCATGAAGTCGGGCGCGCCGATCACCGCCCCGTTGGGGCCGCGGCCGCGCTTGATCGCGTCCAGCACGTCGAGCCCCTCGATCACCTGACCGACCACCGTGTATTGGCCGTTCAGATGCGGCGCCGGGGCGAACATGATGAAGAACTGGCTGTTGGCCGAATGCGGGCTTTGCGAGCGTGCCATGCCGACCACGCCGCGCTCGAACGGCTCGTCCGAGAATTCGGCGCGCAGGTCGGGCAGCGCCGAGCCGCCCATGCCCGCGCGGGCCATGTCGCCCGACTGACGGCCGAATTCCACATCGCCGGTCTGGGCCATGAAGCCGTCGATCACCCGGTGGAAGACCACGCCGTCATAGGCGCCTTCGCGCACCAGGCTGAGGATCTGCTCAACGTGGTTCGGCGCCAGATCCGGGCGCAGGGCGATGCGGATCGTACCCTGGGATTCGCCCGCGACCTCGATGTCGATCACCGGCGCATCCGCCGGCGGCTCGGACGCGAAGGCGCCGAAGGGCAGCAGCGCCAGCGCGGCGGCGGCGAGGAGGTTACGACGCAGCATCGGCCGCCACCTTCACCGAGATCATCGTGTCGGGCTGCGCCGGGGGCTCGCCACGGACGATTGCATCAACATGCTCCATGCCGGAAATCACGCGGCCATAGACCGTGTATTGCCGGTTCAGGAAGTGGTTGTCCTTGAAATTGATGAAGAACTGGCTGTTGGCCGAATGCGGGTTCTGCGAGCGCGCGGCGCCCAGCGTGCCGCGGTCATGCGGAATGCCCGAGAATTCGGCCTTCAGGTCCGGCAGGTCCGAGCCGCCGGTGCCCGCGCGACGGATGTTGAAGGCGGGGTTCGCCGAATTGCCATGCTCCACATCGCCGGTCTGGGCCATGAAGCCGTCGATCACCCGGTGGAAGACCACGCCGTCATAGGCGCCCGAGCGCGCCAGTTCTTTCATCCGAGCGGCATGCAGCGGCGCCACGTCGGGCAGCAGCTCGATGATGACGGTGCCGTTCTTCAGCTCCATCAGGATGGTGTTCTCGGGGTCCTTGATCTCGGCCATGCCGGTCTCCTTTGCGATTTGACCGGCACCCTAGCGCGGCTTGCCGCCGAGGAAAACGGGGGATCGGCTGAAAATCCGGTCACGCTGCCGGGATCAGGCGGCGCTGAGATAGGCCTCGACCCGGGCCACCTGCCCCGGCTGCATGTGCAGCCCCAGCTTGGTGCGCCGCCAGAGCGCGTCCTCGGCGCTGCGGACATATTCGTGGCGGACCAGCCAGTCGAGTTCCCGCTGGGTGAGCGTCGCGCCGAAATCCTCGCCCAGATCCTCGGCCATGCGGGCGCCTTCCAGCATCACCGCGGCCTCGGTGCCATAGGCCCGCACCAGCCGCCGGGCCCAGCCATCGGTGAGGAACAGATGCCGCGCCCGCAGGTCCGCCACCAGATCGGGCACGCCGTCGACCGGGAAATCGCCCCCCGGCAGCGCCACGCCCGCGGTCCAGTCGCCCTGCATCGGCAGATGCGCGGACAGCTTCGCCAGCGCCGATTCCGCCAGCCGACGATAGGTGGTGATCTTGCCGCCGAAGACATCGAGCACCGGCGCCCCTGCCCCTGCATCCAGCACCAGCACATAATCCCGCGTCGCCGCCGTCGCGCTGCGCGCCCCGTCGTCATAGAGCGGCCGCACCCCGGAATAAGTCCAGACCACGTCCTCGGGCCGGACCGGCCGCTTGAAATAGCCCGAGGCAAAGGCACAAAGGTAGTCGCGCTCGCTTTCGGAGCAGCGGGGTTTCTCGTCGGGGTCGGTGTGTTCGGCATCGGTGGTGCCGATCAGGGTGAAATCCTGCTCATAGGGAATGGCGAAGATGATCCGCCCATCCGTCCCCTGGAAAAAATACGCCTTGTCATGGTCATAGAGCTTGGGCGTGACGATATGCGATCCCCGCACCAGCCGCACATGGTCCCGTGTCTCGCGGTGCAGGACGCTCTTCTGCACCGCGCTCGCCCAAGGCCCGGCAGCGTTGACGATCGCCTTGGCCCGGACCTCGCGCCCGCCCAGGCTCACCACCCAGAGGCCCCCTTCGACCCAGGCCGCCGTCACCTCGGTCCGGGTCAGGATCGTGGCGCCGCGCTTCTCGGCGTCGCGGGCGTTCAGCACCACCAGCCGCGAATCCTGCACCCAGCAATCGGAATATTCATAGGCCGTGCGGAAATGTTCCTGCAGCGGCCCGCCCTCGGGCGCATGGGCGAGGTCCAGCTTCTCGGTCCCCGGCAGGATCTTCCGCCCGCCCAGATTGTCATACAGGAACAGCCCCAGCCGGATCAGCCAGGCCGGGCGCCGCCCCTTCATCCAGGGCATGAACACCGACAGCAGGCGCGAGGTCGGCGTCTCGGCCTCGAACCGCATGGCCTTGTGATAGGGCAGCACGAAGCGCATTGGCCAGGCGATATGCGGCATGGCGCTGAGCAGGACCTCGCGCTCGATCAGCGCCTCGCGCACCAGCCGGAATTCGAAATATTCCAGATACCTGAGCCCGCCGTGGAACAGCTTGGTCGAGGCCGAGGAGGTCGCGCCCGCCAGATCCCCCTTCTCGGCCAGCAGGACCTTCAGCCCCCGCCCGGCGGCGTCGCGGGCGATGCCGCAACCGTTGATCCCCCCGCCGATGATGACGAGGTCGTAGATCGGGGAAGCAACGCTGTCTGACATGGGGCGCCTGCGGGAATCGGGGGAATGATTTTCGTTTTCACGCGATAATACGCGCTTTTGTAACAGTTTCTCAAGCAGGCCGCGCGTCAATCCCCCGCGATCTTGCGCATTTCCTTCGCCTTGGCTTGCCAGCGCCGCAGCGAAGACCGACAATCGGCGAAAAGGAGGCGATTCATGGCCCAGGGTTTCCGTCTGCCCGAGATCCTCGAAATCGCCCGGACCGAGGGGCGGGTGACCGTCGACGGGCTCGCCTCGCGCTTCGGCGTCACCGCGCAGACCATCCGCCGCGATCTGGCCGAGCTGGACGAGGCCGGTCAGCTGGAGCGGGTGCATGGCGGGGCGATCCTGCGCTCAGGCACCGTGAACATCGGCTATCAGGAGCGCGCCGCGCTCAATGCCGAAGAGAAACGCGCCATAGCCCGCGCCTGCGCTGCCGAGATCCCCGAGGGCGCCTCGATCTTCCTGGCCATCGGCACCACGACCGAGGCCGTGGCCCGCGAACTTCGCCGCCACGCCGGGCTGATGGTGGTGACCAACAACATGAATGTGGCCAATATTCTGGCCGAGAACCCGCATTGCCAGGTGATCGTCACCGGCGGCACGCTCCGACGCTCGGACGGCGGGCTGACCGGCCCGCTGACCGAGGCCGCGATCCGCCAGTTCAAGGTCGATATCGCGGTGATCGGCTGTTCGGCGCTGGATGCCGAGGGCGATATGCTCGATTACGACATTCAGGAGGTCGGCGTCAGCCAGTCGCTGATCGCCCAGGCCCGCCGCGCCTGGCTGGTGACCGACAATTCGAAACTCGCGCGGACGGCGCCGGCGCGAATCGGTTCGCTTTCGATCCTCGACACGGTCTTCACCGACCGGCCCCTGCCCGCGCCGCTCATGGCGCGCTGCGCCCAATGGCAGACGCGGGTGGTCTCGGGCTGAGGGGCGGCGCGACGGGGCCCTGGATCGGTCAGAGCGCCGCGCGCGCCGCGACCGCCTTCATCGCCCCGCTCAGATCATGCACCAGCGTCCCCGCCATGGAGCGGAAGGCGGCGATCTGGAAGGCATCCTCGGCCGTCCGTACCAGCAGCACCGACAGGTGTTGCAGCACCGACTTGGCCGATGTCCCCACCGGGAAGGTTGATGCCCGCAGGTCCAGCGGGCAGAGCCGGGCCAGCACTGCCGTCGCGTCCCGCCCCTCCAGCGTCACCCAGACCCAGCCGTCGCTCTGATCGGTCACCGCCGCCAGCCCACCCAGATCGGGCGCCGGTCCGCCGGTCAGGAAGGCCGTCTCGCGCCCGGCCCAGATCAGGCGGCGCGCGCCGTCGGTGATGACCTGACCCGGCGCCGGGAATTGCAGGACCGCCGACAGGTCGCGGCCCGGATAGGGGGCGATGGCGGTGACGGGCCCGGGGTCGAAAGCCGCCAGCACCGCCCGGCCGATGGTCAGCGGCAGGCCGGTCACGGCCGGTGTTGCGATGAGATCAGCCACGCATCCGCCCTCCCTCTGCGTCGAAGAACACCGGGTCGCAGACCTCGACCAGCACCTTCCGGCCGCGCAGCCCATCGTCCAGCCGGATCACCTGCCCGTGCCGCGCCCGCCCGTCCTTGAGGAACCCGAGCCCCAGCCAGCAGCCGAGCGTCGGCGAGGGCGCGACCGAGGTGACATAGCCCTGGTTGTGCTCGCGCGTCGCCCGGTCGCGTTCGTTGTAAAGATGCGCGCCGGCGGACAGGACCTCGCCCTGATTGACCGGCATCAGCCCGACCAGCTGCTCGCGCCCGGCCTCGGTCAGGCCGGGACGCAGGCTCGCCGCCTTGCCGATGCAATCCTTCTTGGCCGAGACCATCTTGCCCAGCCCCACGTCATCCGCCGTGACCCGCCCGTGGATCTCGGCGTGCGTAATGAAGCCCTTTTCCACCCGCAGCACGTTCAGCGCCTCCATCCCATAGGCGCAGCCGTCCTGCGCATGCGCCGCCTCGACCAGCCGGTCGAACAGCGCCGCGCCATAGCGGGTGGGCACGGCGATCTCGTAACCCTGCTCGCCCGAGAAGGAGATGCGGAACAGCCGCCCCTGCACCCCGCCTACGGTGACGGGCGCGCAGCCCATGAAGGGCAGTTCCGCCTCGACCTCCAGCGCCTCCAGCAGCGCGCCCGCCTTCGGCCCGGCGATGCAGAATTGTGCCCAGCTTTCGGTGACGGAGGACATCCGAACATCCCAGCTGCCACAAAACGCCTGATGCACGAAATCCATGTGCCGCATGACCAGCCCTGCGGCGGCGGTGGTGGTGGTGACGAGGAAATGCTCAGGCCCCAGCCGGGCGCAGGTGCCGTCATCCAGCACGAACCCGTCCTCGCGCAGCATGAGGCCGTAGCGCACCTTTCCGGGGGCCAGCGTCGACATGGTGTTGGTATAGACGAAATCGAGAAAGCGTGCCGCATCAGCGCCTTGCACGTCGATCTTCCCCAGCGTCGACACATCGGCCACGCCGACATCCTCGCGCACCTGCCGCACTTCACGGTCGCAGGCCGTACGCCAATCCGTTTCGCCATCCCGCGGGAAATAGCTGGGCCGATACCAGAGCCCGGCCTCGATCATCGGCGCGCCCATGGCCCGGCTGCGGGCGTCCGAGGTCAGCAGCCGCCGCGGCGCAAAGCCTTCGGCCCGGCCGCCGGCACCCATGGCAGCGATGGAGACGGGGATGAAGGGCGGCCGGTAAGTCGTTGTTCCGGTTTCGGGAATGCCCTGTCCGGTCGCATCGGCCAGCACCGCCAGCGCCGCCACGTTCGAGGATTTTCCCTGATCCGGCGCCATGCCCTGCGTCGTGTAGCGCTTCATGTGCTCGACGCTGCGGAAGCCTTCCTGCGCCGCGAGTTTCACGTCTTTGGTCGTGACATCATTGGCGAAATCGAGCCAGGCCCGCCCGCCTGCATCCACCGCCCAGAGGGGGGCGATGCCATAGGGCGCATCCTCGGCCCCCGGCACCGGCACGTCAGGCGCGCGCAGGCCCAGATCGGCCAGAACCTCACCCGCAACCGCCGCACCATCCGCCAGACAGGCGGCGGTCGAGAAGCGGCCGCGCGCGGCGCCCGCCACCGACAGCCCCGGCACCGCACCGGCCTTGGGGACGAAAGCGGCAATGTTTTCATCCCATTGCGGGCGAGTGTTCAGATGGCATGTCAAGTGCAGCGTCGGGTTCCAGCCCCCGGCCAGCGCCAGCGTCCGGGCCTCGATCATCGAGATG
The DNA here is from genome assembly GCF_034676075.1 of Pararhodobacter sp. Classification (GTDB taxonomy): domain Bacteria; phylum Pseudomonadota; class Alphaproteobacteria; order Rhodobacterales; family Rhodobacteraceae; genus Pararhodobacter. The sequence continues at coordinate 19,053 of NZ_JAUCCQ010000034.1, forward strand.
CCGCCCTTGTGGCGCACCGCCACATCCTTCAACCCCAACCGCCCTCGGGTGCCCACGACCTCGGCCCCGGCATAGACCGGGAAATCCTCGGTCACCGGGATCGGCCGCGGATCGACATAGGCTGCGATTTCAATCCCTTGCGCGGTGAGGCTGCGCGCGGCAGCCAGCCCGGACTCGTTGTTCGAGAAGATCACCACCCGGCCAGGGTTCACGCCCCATTTGGCGAGCTGCCCGGTCAGGCCCGAGGCCAGCATCACCCCCGGCCGGTCGTTATCGGGATGCGCGATCGGCCGTTCCAGCGCCCCGGCCGCCAGGATCGCGCGCTTGGCCACGATCCGCCAGAAGCATTCGCGCGGCGCCTCCCCGGGCGCGCGGTGCAGGCTCACCCGCTCCAGCGCGCCGAAGGTGCCGTCGTCATAGGCGCCGGTCACGGTGGTCCGGGTCATCAGCCGGACGTTCTGCAGCGAGGCCAGCTCGGCTACCACCGAGGCCGCCCAATCCGGTCCCGCCTGCCCGCCGACCTCGGGCTGGTCGGCCAGCAGCCGCCCGCCCATCCGCACATCCTCGTCGGCGAGGATCACATCCACCCCGGCCCGCGCCGCCACCAGCGCCGCCATCAGCCCCGCAGGCCCCGCGCCGATCACCAAGAGGTCGCAATGGGCGAAGGCCTTCTCGTAGACCGCCTCGTCATGGCGCCCGGACAGCGAACCCAGCCCCGCCGCCCGGCGGATCGCCGGCTCATAGAGCTTTTCCCAGAAGGCGCGCGGCCACATGAAGGTCTTGTAATAGAACCCGGCGCTGAGGAACGGCGCCATCCAGTCATTCACCGCCAGCAGGTCGAAGGCCAGCGGCCCCAGATGGTTCTGGCTGCGGGCATCGAGGCCCTCGTAGATCTCCTGCACCGTCGCGCGCACGTTGGGGGTCTGCTGCGCGCCTTCGTGGATCTCCATCAGGGCCGAGGGCTCCTCGGACCCTGCGGTCATCACGCCGCGTGGGCGGTGGTACTTGAAGGACCGGCCCATGAGCCGCGTGCCGCTGGCCAGCAAGGCCGAGGCCAGCGTGTCCCCGGCAAAGCCCTCATAGCCTTTGCCATCAAAGGAGAACCGGACCGGGCGGGCGCGGTCGATCAGCAGGCCCTTGCCCGGGATGCGGTGGCTCTGGTTCATGCGCGGGCCTCCACCACCGGACGCGCGGACAGGACCTCATGCGTGACGGTGTTGCGCTCGACCTCCAGCCAGCTCTGGCAGGGGTCGTGATACCACAGGTCGCGCGTCACCCCGGCCGGGTTGTCGCGCAGATGCAGGTAGTCGTCCCAGGCCTCGAGCGCGGCGTCTTCGGCGGGACGGTCGAGGAAGACCGACGCCCCGTAATAGGTGAATTCGCGCCGGTCACGCGGGCCGCAGCAGGGACAGGGGATGCGCATTCTCTACTCCACCGGGCCTTGCCCGTCATTTCCACGCCCGCGCCGGGTCATTCCATGCCTCGGCAGGCATCGGGCGGCATGCGCTGCAACTGGTGCCGGGTCGGCGCGGGCCCCGGCAAGGCGATGTCGATATTGGCGGCCTCGGCCCCATAGAGCACGAAGCGCGAGGTCTCCAGCGCCAGCGCGTCCTCGCCCATCGGCACCACCATCAGCGCGCCCTCGTCGATGCCCGAACGGCAATAGCCGTCCCGCGCCGAGCACCAGATAGGCACCGCGATCCGTGCGCCGCCCATGCCTGCGGCCCGGGCCCGGCCGCTGTCGGGCAGCGTCACGCGGAAGGTGCCCTCGGCCTGCGGAAAGGTGAAACCGCTATCCGGGGCGCGCAGGTAAAGCCGCATGCCCAGCAATCCCTGGCCATGGCCGCTGTCGGAATAGGTCACGCCGTAGCAACCCGGCGCGGGCAAGGGATGCGGGCGCCAGAGGCTTTCGCACGCCTCGGCCGGGGCGATGACAAGCTGGTAAAGGGTCGTCTGCCCGTCGCGTTCCGCCAGATCGCTGGAGCCGCCACAGGAATCGCCCTCGCCCACCCGGAACCGCTCGGTCGACAGCCGCAGGCCGCCGTCGCCCGTCACTTCGGTGGTAAAGAGCCCGCCGTCGCATTCGACGTAGCAGGCGCCCTGCGCGTCGCAGATTGCGTATTGGCTCAGCACCCTGCCCGCCACGCCGTCGCGCGCCGCCTGCCCCTGCATCGCCATCCGCGCCTCGACAAGCGCCGCCGGGGTGTCGCCCGCGTCACCTTGGGTGAAATACCACAGCCGCAGCCCGGCGACGCCCTGTTCGGGATGCGCGGCCAGATGCGCGGCATCGTAGCTGCGCGCATAGCAGCCGGGCGGCGGCAGCTCGGCCATCACCGGCGTCGGCAGAAACAGCAGAAGCGGCAGCAGACGTCGCATCATCCTACCGCCCACAGAGCACGTCGCGGCTGCGGTACAGCCGGTAGGTGGTCGACTGGCCCGGCCCTTCGGACAGGTCCGACACCTCGGACGTGCCGTCGCAGGCATCCCCCCGGGCGATCCGCATGTAATCGGTGGTGATGTCGATGCTGTCGGCACCGGCGCTGCGCAGGGTGAAGCCGCCGCCGTCACAATCGACATAGCAGGGCTGACCGTCGAGGCACTGGCCCTCTTCGGACATGATCATGCCGCCAAAGCCCGAGGCTCCGGCGTGTCCTTGCCCGGCCAGCCTGGCGATCAGGCGAAAGCGCGTCCCCTCGCCGTCGCGCTGCAGCCGCAGCGAGACACGCTCCACCACCTGCCCCGGTTGCCCGGCCAGCTGCGCGGCCTCGTACTGCCGCGTGAAACAACCTTCGGGCCAGGTCTGGGCGGTCGCGGCGGGCGCGGCCAGCAGGGCGAGGCTAGTGAAGATTGTGCTGGGAACCCGTGCCTTCCTCATCCATCAATCCCCTGCCGGTGCGGAACCGGTCCAGCCGGAAGCGCGCTGCCACCGGATGCGGCGCCCCCGTTGCCATCAGATGCGCGAGGCACCAGCCCGAGGCAGGCACCGCCTTGAACCCCCCGTAATTCCAGCCGCAATTGACGAAGAGCCCCTCGGTATCCGTCTTGTCGATGATCGGCGAGCCATCAGGCGACATGTCCATGATCCCGCCCCAGGAGCGCAGCACCTTGGCCCGGCCGATCATCGGCATCAGGGTCATGCCCGCTTCCATCACATGCTCGACCATCGGCAGATTGCCGCGCGCGGCATAGGAGGCATAGAAATCGAGGTCGCCACCGAATACCAGCCCGCCCTTGTCCGACTGGCTGATGTAGAAATGGCCCATGCCGAAGCTGACCACATGGTCGATGACCGGCTTCAGCCCCTCGGTGACGAAGGCTTGCAGCACGTGGCTTTCAATGGGCAGCCGCATTCCGGCCATCGCCGCCACCTGCCCCGAGCGTCCGGCCGCGACCATGGCGACCTTCTTGGCCCGGATCGGCCCGCGCGAGGTCTGGACGCCGGTGACGCGGCCGTTCTCGATGTCGATGCCGGTGACTTCGCAATTCTGGATCAGGTCGACGCCGCGCTGATCGGCGCCCCGGGCATAGCCCCAGGCCACGGCGTCATGCCGGGCGCTGCCGCCCCTGGGGTGGTAGAGCCCCCCGTAGATGGGAAAGCGCGTCTGCTCGAAATCGAGATAGGGCAGATGCTTGCGCACCCCCTCGCGGTCCAGGAGGATCGCGTCATCCCCCTGCGCCAGCATCGCATTGCCGCGCCGGGCGAAGGCATCGCGCTGGCCATCGGAATGGAAGAGGTTGATGAGCCCCCGCTGCGAATGCATGACGTTGTAGTTGAGCTCGGATTCGAGGCCCTCCCACAGCTTCAGCGAATGCGAGTAGAATTCGGAATTGCCGGGCAGGAAGTAATTGGCGCGCACGATGGTGGTGTTGCGCCCGATATTGCCGCTGCCCAGATAGCCCTTCTCAAGAACCGCGATGTTCTTCAGCCCGTGGTTCTTGGCCAGGTAATAGGCAGTCGAAAGCCCATGCCCGCCACCGCCGATGATGAGGATGTCATAGCTGGGTTTCGGCGCCGGGTCGCGCCAGGCCGGGCGCCAGCCCCGGTTGCCCGACAGCCCCTGCGTGAAGACGCGAAACCCCGAATAGCGCATGCCCAGTCTCGTCCCCGGCCCAGTTCCGGGCCCGGTTGCGGACCCTGTCCGGGCCCCCTGCCCGGGCCTCCAGACAATCCTGTCCGGGAGAGGATGACAAGCCTCAATCCGACACGCCCGGCACGGCAGCGACCTCGGCGAGGCGCGCGTGATCGCCCGCGCAGAGCGCGTGATCGGCCAGGCTCTCGATGACGCGGCAATGGGCCGTGTCGCTGCCGTCGCAGGCGATCATCCGGGTCAGTTCGCCCTTGAGCGCGGTCAGCGCCGCGATCCGCCCCTCGACCGAGGCCAGATGCCGCCGCGCCAGCGAATCCGCCGGGGCGCAGGAGGTGCCGGGCTGGCCCTGAAGCGCCAGCAGATCGGCGATGTCCTCCAGCGGGAAACCCAGATCCCGGGCGTGGCGGATGAAGGCGAGCCGCCCGACCGCCGCCCCGTCATAGAGCCTGCGCCCGCTTTCGGTGCGCGGCGCCTCGGGCAACAGGCCCCGGTCTTCGTAGAAGCGGATCGTGTTGACCTTGACGCCGCTTTGGCGCGCCGCCTCGCCGATGGTCAGATCGCGCATGGCAAAACCCTCTTGCTTCTCCAGTCGCTGTAGGAAGTAAAGCCTGAGTCGGACCAAGACAAGGAGGGCCAGGAATGCCCCATGATCACGACCACGACCACGATTTCGACGGCGCCTCGCCCGCCTATCGCCGCGCACTGATCGCGGTGATCGTGCTGAACGGCGGCCTCTTCGGGGTCGAGATGACCGCCGGTGCCATGGCCGGCAGCCGGGCGCTGCAGGCCGACGCGCTGGATTTCGCCGCCGATGCGCTGACTTACGGGGTTTCGCTTTGGGCCATCGGGCGTCCCCTGGCGCTGCGGGCGCGGGTGGCGCAGCTGAAGGGCCTGTCGCTGGCGCTGATGGCCCTCGCCATCCTCGGACTCGCGATCCGCGACATGATGGCGCCGGGCGTGCCCGACGCCAGCGTGATGGGCGCCGTGGGCTTTGCGGCTCTCGCGGCCAATGTCGCCTCGGTCCTGATCCTGATGCGCTGGAAGGACGGCGATTCGAACGTGCGGTCGGTCTGGCTGTGTTCGCGGAACGACGCCATCGGCAATGTCGCGGTGATGGGCGCGGCGGTGATGGTCGCCTGGCTGGGATCCGGCTGGCCGGATCTGGTGGTCGCGGTGGCGATGGCGGGGCTGTTCCTGTCGTCCTCGGTGCAGATCCTCAAGCGGGCGGCACAGGAACGCGCGCACGCGCATTGAGGCAGAGGCGGGGGGCTGCCGCCCCTGGCCCCTGCAAAGGGCGGGGGGCTGCCGCCCCCCGCGCCCCCTTTGGAAACCCCGTGGATATTTGGGGAACAAAGAAGCCCTATTCGGCGGCGACCGTGAAGACGGGTTCCATATCGGCCAGGATCTCGGCCGAGAGGTGGCATTTGACCTGATGGCCGGCGCCCAGATCGCGCAACGGCGGCATCTCGGTCTCGCAGATCCCGCCCGGGACCTGAGATTTCCAGCGGCAGCGGGTCTGGAACGGGCAGCCGGGCGGCGGGTTCATCGCCGAGGGGATGTCCCCCTCAAGCACGATGCGCTTCTTCTCGATCCTGGTGTCGGCGATCGGGACCGCGGACAGCAGCGCCTCGGTATAGGGGTGATAGGGCGGCGCGAAGACCTGATCGGTGGTCCCCAGTTCCACCACATGGCCCAGATACATCACCAGCACCCGGTCGCTGAGATAGCGCACGATGCTCAGGTCATGGCTGATGAACAGCAGCGTGGTGCGGTTCTTGCGCTGGATGTCCATCAACAGTTCGGTGACGGCGGCCTGCACCGAGACATCGAGCGCAGAAACCGGCTCATCGGCGATCACCACCTTGGCGTTGCCGGCAAAGGCCCGGGCGATGCCGACGCGCTGCTTCTGCCCGCCGGAAAGCTGGCGCGGCATCCGCGTCGCGAATTCGCGCGGCAGTTTCACCAGATCCAGAAGTTCCAGCATCCGCTGCTGACGCTCGGCATCCGAGGCGCCCACCCCGAAGATCTCCAGCGCGCGGACGATCTGACGGCCCACGGTCATCGACGGGTTCAGCGTGTCGAACGGGTTCTGGAACACCATCTGCAGGGACGAGACGGTATCGGTGTTGCGATGCTGGATCGGCGTCGATTGCACGTTCTCGTCAAAGAGCATGATCTGGCCGTCGGTCGCCGTCTCCAGCCCCATCAGCACCTTGGCGAAGGTCGACTTGCCGCAGCCGGATTCGCCGACGATAGCCAGCGTCTCGCCCTCGCGGGCGTCGAAGCTGAGCGTCTCGTTGGCCTTGACCACCTTGGTATCGCCGCCCTTGAAGAGCGACGAGGCGGCGACTTCGTAGTATTTGCGCACATTCTCCATCGACAGCACCACCTCGCCGATATGCGAGCTGTCGTGCTGGACGCCTGCGGCGATGGGCGCGTGCCAGTCGATCTCGTCAAAGCGCAGGCAACGGCTGTCGTGGCGGGTGTCGCCCTCGACCGGGGCCATCGGGATCTCGGTCGCGTCGCAGCGGCCCTTCTGGAAATACTCGCAGCGCGGGCCGAAATTGCAGCCCCGGGGGCGTTCATGCGGCAGCGGGAAATTGCCCGGGATCGCCTTCAGGGGGCGCGAGCTTTTGTCGGCGCTGGGAAGCGGGATCGAACGGAACAGCGCCTGCGTATAGGGGTGGCGCATGCGGTCGAAGACATCGGTGATATTGCCGGTCTCGACCGCCTCGCCCGAATACATCACGGTGATGCGGTCGCAGACCTCCATCACCAGCCCGAGGTTGTGCGAGATGAACAGCATCGAGGTGCCGTATTTCGCGGCGAGATCATTGACCAGATCGACGATCCCGGCCTCGACCGTCACGTCGAGCGCGGTGGTCGGTTCGTCGAGGATCAGGAGCGCGGGCTTCGACATCAGCGCCATGGCGATGACGATGCGCTGCTGCTGGCCGCCCGAAAGTTGGTGCGGATAGGCGTCGAGGATGCGGTCGGGATCGGGCAGGCGCACATCGGCGATCAGCTGGCGGGCCAGTGCCCGGGCCTGCGATTTCGGCATCTTCTGGTGGATCATCGGCACTTCGGCCAGCTGGTCGCCGATCTTCATCGCCGGGTTCAGCGAGGCCATCGGCTCCTGATAGATCATGGCGATTTCGGAGCCGCGGATCTGGCGCAGCTCCTCCTGGTTCATCGCCGTCAGGTCGCGGCCCTTGAACTTGATCGTGCCGCCGACGATCCGCCCGTTGACCCCGAGGTCGCGCATCACCGCCAGCGCCACGGTCGACTTGCCGCAGCCGGATTCGCCGACGAGGCCCATCGCCTCGCCCTTCATGACCCGGCAAGAGAAATCCATCACCGCCGGGATCTCGCGCAGGCGGGTGAAGAAGCTGATCGACAGGTTCTCGATTTCGAGGATCGGTTGGGTTTCGTCCCAGGTGGTCATGCGGTCGCTCCCATGGCGGGCCGGGGAACCGGGGGTTTCACACCCCCGGACCCCCGTGGCGTATTGGCGGCAGAATGAAAGGCGGCGGGGCGGCCCATCAATCCCTCAGGCTTTCTTCGCGCAGGCCATCGGCCAAGAGGTTCAGGCCCAGAACGAGGCTCATCAGCGACAGCGCAGGCACCAGCGCCGGATGCGGATAGACGGTCAGCAGGCGACGGCCGGCGTTGATCGTCGAGCCCCAGTCCGGGCTTTCGGGGCTGACGCCGAGGCCGAAGAAGCCCAGCGTGCCGAGCAGGATCGTGGTGTAGCCGATGCGCAGGCAGAAATCGACGATCAGGGGCCCGCGGGCGTTCGGCAGGATCTCCCACAGCATGATGTACCAGGGCCCCTCGCCCCGGGTCTGGGCGGCAGCGACGTAATCGCGGGTCTTTATGTCGAGGGTGATGCCGCGGACGATCCGGAAGACGGTCGGCGCGTTGACGAAGACCACCGCGACGAAGACGTTCAGCAGGTTCGGCGACATCGACCAGAGGCCCACCGGATCGGCGTTGAACACGAGGCCCAGATAGGCCCAGGCGCCCACCGCCAGCACGATCCCGACATAGAGGTTGCGCTTGGCGGGCTGGGTGAAGAAGCGCGCGTTGAGGAGCACGGTGATGAAGAGGATCGGCACCAGGAACAGGATCCCGGCCATGACCCGGGGGATCGGCGTGTCCTGGATCTCGGGCGCGACCAAGAGGAAGAAGAGCAGGATCACCGGGAAGGCCAGCACCAGATTGGCGAGGAAGGTGAGCCCGGTGTCGAGCTTGCCGGCGAAATAGCCTGCGGGCAGGCCCAGCGTGATGCCGATCATGAACGAGATCATGGCGGCGAAGGGGGCGATGCGCAGCACTTCCCGCGCCCCCATCACCATGCGCGAGAAGACGTCGCGCGCCAGGCTGTCCCCGCCCAGGAGGTAATAGGGATAAAGGTCGCGCGGGTCGCGCAGCGCCGAGCCGGGGACCGCGTTGCGCATGCCGCTGACCTGCGAGAGCGAGTCATGGGTGACGATGAAATTGGCGAACAGCGCCACGAACAGCCAGAACATGACGATGCCGAAGCCGATCATGCCGACCGTCGAGTCGAAGAGCTTGCCGTAAAGGCCAAACCGGCGCTTGAAGCGGATGGAGAGCGCATAGGTCAGGACCAGCGCCACCCAGACCGGCAGCAGCTGCTGGGCGATGCGGGCGAGGATTTCGAACCAGCTCAGGGGCTCCATGGGCGGGTCTCTCCTTACGAAATCCGGATGCGGGGATTGAGATAGACATAGCCCACGTCAGAGATGAGCTGGGTGACCAGCACCACGACCACGGCCACGACCGACGAGGCGAGCAGGAGTTCGATGTCGTTGTTGACGGCGGCCTCGTAGAGGGTCCAGCCGAAGCCCGGGTAGCTGAACAGCACCTCGGAGATAACGACGCCGTTCAGAAGCCAGGGGATCTGCAGCATGATCACCGTGAAGGGGGCGATCAGCGCGTTCCTCAGCGCGTGCTTCACCACGATCTTGCCGAAGCTCACGCCCTTCAGCCGCGCGGTGCGGATGTATTGCTGGGTCATCACCTCGGTCATCGAGGCGCGGGTGATGCGGGCGACATAGCCCATGCCGTAAAGGGCGATGGTCAGGACCGGCAGGGTGAAGTTCGACAGCGTGATCTCTTCCAGCGCCGAGCGGGCATTGCCCTGGAAGAGGACCGGCCCGTCGATCCAGCCCCAGCTGACCAGCAAGGGCGAAAGCCCGACGGTCGAGGAGGCCAGCAGCGCGATCAGCAAGACGCCCGAGACATATTCCGGCGTCGCGGTCGAGGCGATGGCGACGGTCGACAGCGCCCGGTCGGTCCGTGACCCCTCGCGCATCCCTGCAAGGATGCCGACGATCAGCGCCATCGGCACCATCACCGCCAGCACCCAGAGCATCAGGAGCCCGGTGGCCCCCAGCCGCGCGCCCAGCACATCGACCACCTGGGCCCGGAAGCGGGTGGAAAAGCCCCATTCGCCCTGCAGGATGCCGCAGCGCTGGCCCGCGGCCTCGGGCGTGTCGCGCAGCGCCACGCAGCGCCCGGTCACGGTGCCGCTGTCGTCGGTGCGCACCCAGCCGGGCAGCACGCCCAGCCATTCGCCATAGCGCACCAGCATGGGCGAGGCGTAGCCGTTCCTCTCCAGCCATCGGTCGACCTCGGCATCGGTCATCCGGCTGCCGGCCTGGGTCTTGGCCAGCGTTTCCAGCTTGGCCGGCATGTTGGTCAGCGCGAAGACGATGAAGGTCAGGCACAGCGCCGTGACCAGCATCAGCCCGATGCGCCGGAAGAGGAAGAGCAACATGGCGTCTCCTGTGGCGGGTCGCAGCGTATGGGCTCACGCCCCTCGGCCGCGGCGGCGAAGGATGACCGGAAAACCCGGGAACGGACCGATGAAGGCGAGCGGGGCGCGCCTTTCGGCACGCCCCGCAGTCCGGCTCACGAGAGCCAGTACTTCACGTAATCGACAACGAAGGTCGGGTGCATCTCGGCGCCATGGACGTTGGGCCGGGCGTTGCGGAAGATCGAGCGCCAGTAGGGCTGGATGAGCACGCCCTCCTCCTGCATGATCTCCTCGAGCCGGTGCATCACCTCGCGGCGGGCATCGGCATCGGCGATGCCGTTGGCCTGATCGAGCAGCGTGTCGAATTCCTCGTTCGAGAAGGCCGCCTCGTTCCACGGCACGCCGGTGCGGTAGGCGAGGTTCAGGATCTGCACGCCGAGCGGGCGCATGTTCCATTCGGTGGCCGAGAACGGGTATTTCGTCCAGTCGTTCCAGAAGGTGGCACCCGGCAGGATGGTGCGCTTGATGTTGATCCCGGCGTCGCGGATCTGGGCGGCCACCGCGTCGCAGGTCTCGGCCTGCCAGGGCTCGTCGATCGAGATCAGCTCGAACTCGTAATCGCCGAGGCCCGCCGCTTCGATCGCCGCCCGGGCTGCCGCACCGTCCACCGTCAGGGCGGGCAGTTCGGCATATTCGGGATGGATCGGGCAGACATGGTGGTTCTCGGCCACGGTGCCGAGGTCGTTGTAGCCCAGCTCAAGGACGATGGCGTTCGACACGGCCAGTTGCAGGGCCTTGCGCACGTCCTTGTTGTTGTAGGGCTCGTTTTCCTGGTTGAAGCGCACGGCGATGGTCGCCGCGGTGACGGCTTCGGTCCGGGGCATGCCGATGGCATCGAAGATGTCGATGATATCGCCCTGCGCCTGGTAGTTGAGGTCGATCTCGCCCGATTCCGCCGAGGCGACCCAGGCGGCCGGGTCGGTGCCGAGGTCGATGAACTCGATCCGGTCCAGATAGGCGCCGTTGCCTTCGTTCCACCAGGTATGGTCGGCGTTGCGCTCGATCACGGCGCCGATGCCGGGCTCGTAGCTAATCGGCAGATAGGGGCCGGTGCCGATGGGATTGGCCACCGGATCGTCGCCGGTGAACGAGGGATGCATCACCGCTGCCGGATAATCGGCGACCGAGACCATCAGGGCGATGTCGGGCTGCGACAGGTTGATGCGGACGGTCAGGTCATCGACGATCTCGATCCCGCCTTCGCGCACGGTGTTGTTTTCCACCAGCGAGCCCATGCGGGTGGCCATCGAGTTGCCCTCGACCGAGCCATCGCACCAGCGCTCGAAGTTATGCGCCACATCGGCGGCGGTGAAATCGTCGCCGTTGTTCCATTTCACGCCCGGACGGACCCGCAGCGTATAGGTCTTGGCGTCGTCCGAGGCTTCCCAGCCCTCCAGCAGCACCGGCAGCAGGGTGCCGTCGCGCTGGTAATCGACCAGATATTCCAGCCAGCCGCGGCAGGCATTGGCCAGTTCCGACCAGTCCCAGGTGCGCGGATCGCGCTGGGCCTTGATCGCCATCTGCATCTTCAGCGTGCCGCCCATGGTGGGCGTCTGCGCCTGCGCGGCGCTCGGTGCGGCGAGGCCAATGAGGCCATAGGCGGCCGGTGCCGCAAGCCCCAGCGCGGTGGCGCGGGTCAGGAATTCGCGGCGGCTGAGCTTGCCCGCGCGGTAATCGCGCGCATAGACGTCTGCGGCCGGGTGAACGCGGTCGACGGCTTCCTGCGTAAAGTCTTTCATGAGAGTCTCCCTGTTGGCGCGGTTGATCGGCGGCGACGTTACGCAGCACCCCGGCTGGTGCTTATGCGGCACCAAGGACCCTGCATGCGCCGTCCTGTTTGCGACCCGTCCCCATCCAAACGCGACCCTCTCCGAATTACAACCCGAAAACGGGCGCTTCCGGTCCGGGGCGCAAAGGGGCCCGGACCGGAGAGTGCCGGGATCACTCGCGCGGGGCCCCGCCCTGGAAGGCATTCGCCACGCCATAATCGCAGGGCGCTTCCTGCATCTGCAGGTGGAGTGCGTCGCCCGAATAGGGATGCGCCCGGGCGAGCGCCTCGTCGAAATCAATGCCCAGTCCGGGACCGCGCGGCACCGGGATATAGCCGTCCTCGACACTCAGGCTGTGGCGGATCAGGGGCAGATGGAAGGTGCCGCCGGTCTGGATCGTCTCGACCAGCAGCAGGTTCGGCAGGGTCGCACCCAGCTGGATGTTCGCCGCCCATTCGACCGGCCCCGCATAGAGATGCGGCGCCACCTGCGCGCCGAAGGCTTCGGCCAGCGCAGCGATCTTCTTGGTCTCCAGGATCCCGCCTGAACGCCCTAGCGCGGGTTGCAGGATCGAGGCCCCGCCCGACCGGAGGAGCGTGCCGAACTCGGCCTTGGTCGTCATCCGCTCGCCCGTGGCCAGCGGAATGCGCACCGCCTGCGCCACCTGGGCGAAATCGAGCAGGTTGTCGGGCGGGATCGGCTCCTCGTACCAGAGCGGGCTGTAGGGCTCCAAAGCCTGCCCCAGCCGGATCGCGCCCGAGGGCGTGAACTGGCCATGAGTGCCGAAAAGGAGATCGGCGCGCTGGCCAACCGCCTTGCGGATCGCCGCGCACATCCGCACGCTCAGGTCGATGTCCCACAGCGCGGGCTGGTGGCCGCCGTGGATCGTATAGGGCCCGGCCGGGTCGAACTTGATCGCGGTGAAGCCCTGGTTCACGGCATCGAGCGCCGCCTCGGCCTGCATCTCGGGCGAGGTCCAGAACGAGGCCGCGTCCATGCCGTCAAGCGGATAGAGGTAGGTATAGGCCCGCAGCCGCTCGTTCATCAGCCCGCCCAGCAGCGCATGCACCGGCTGCTCCAGCGCCTTGCCCCAGAGGTCCCAGCAGGCCATCTCCAAGCCCGAGAAGGCGCCCATCACTGTCAGGTCCGGCCGCTGGGTGAAGCCCGAGGAATAGGCCCGGCGGAACATCTTCTCGACATTCGCAGGTGCCTCGCCCCGCATGTGCCGTTCGAAGACATCCTCGATGACCGCGACCATGGCCCTGGGACCGACCGAGGCCGCATAGACCTCGCCATAGCCCGAGATCCCGTTGTCGGCGGTCAGCTTGACGATCAGCCAATAGCGCCCGCCCCAGCCGGGCGGCGGCGTGCCGATGACGAAGACCTCCAGATCGACCAGTTTCATGTCCCGCTCCTCCGAAGCCACGTAGGATGGGCAATATTGCCCATCCTACCGGACCTGTCCCCCCTGACAGGCGCGGGACCAGCGGCTAGGATCGCGGCCTGCGCGTCCCCTGGGAACCCGTCATGCCCGCCCGTATCCTTGCCCCCGACGACCTCGCCCTGCTCCTCGGCACCGCGCCCGGCCTTTTCGACAGGCCGGTCGATCCGGCGCAGGCCAAGGCCTTCCTGACCGACCCGCTGCACCGCATGGCCGTGGTGACCGAGGGCGCCGAGATCCTCGCCTTCGCCTCGGGCACGATCCTGCTGCATCCCGACCAGCCGCCGTCCTTCTTCGTCAACGAGGTCGGCACGCGCGAGGCGCACCAGCGCCGCGGCCATGCGAAGGTCGCGCTTACCGCCCTGATGGACGAGGCCCGGGCGATGGGATGCCAGGGCATCTGGCTGGGAACCGAGGCCGAGAACACCGCCGCCCGCGCCCTCTACCGCCGCCTTGGCGGCGAGGAGGTGCCGTTCATCGGCTATGGCTGGGACGGCGCCTTCGACCTCGACTGACATCAGCGCTCCATGACGATGACATTGCGTCGGACATGGCCTTGCCGGGCATCGGCGATGGCCTCGTTGATCTCCTCGAACGCGTAGCGGCGGGTGATCAGCTCCTCGAGCTTCAGCCGCCCCTGGCGCCACATCTCGACCAGATAGGGGATGTCGCGCTGTACCACGGTCGCGCCCATGAAACTGCCGGTCAGCCGCTGGGCGGTGGCGGCGACGATCACCGGCTCCACCTCCATCCGCGCGCCCGAGGGTGGCATGCCGACCATCACCACCTGCCCGCCCTTGCAGGCGAGCGACGGTGCCTGATTGTAGGCGGCAATCGCCCCGACGGCGACAAAGACGTGATCCGCGCCGCCCTCGGTCAGCCCCATCACCGCCCGACGCAGGCCCTTCATGTCAGCCTTCAAGACGTTCGTGGCACCGAATTCCGTGGCCGCCGCCAGCTTTTCCTCGGCCAGGTCAATGGCGATGATCCGCCCTGCCCCGGCCAGCCGCGCGCCCTGAATGGCGTTGAGCCCCACCCCGCCCGCGCCGATCACCACCACCGACTCGCCCGCGCGGACCCCGGCGGTGTTGATCACCGCGCCGGTCCCGGTGATCACCCCGCAGGCCAGAAGCGCCCCCAGCTCCATCGGCAGATCGTCCGGCACTTTCGCCACCTGACTGGCATGCACCACGCACGCCTCGGCAAAGCCGCCGGTGGCGAGCCCGTGCTCGACGACCGTGCCGTCCGGCAGCTGCAGCACGCCATTGCCCCGGTCATAGGGCGCGGCGCAGAGGAAGGGCTTGCCGGTGCGACAGGCCCGACATTGCCCGCAGGAACGGATCATCGACACCACGACCGCATCGCCCGGCGCGAGTCCCCGGACCCCCTCCCCCAGCGCAGTGATCCGCCCCGCCGCCTCGTGACCATAGACTGCGGGCAACTGGCTGGCCCAGATCCCGTCGATATAGCCCAGATCGGAATGGCAGATGGCGACCGCCTCGATGGCGACCTGCACCTCGCCCGGCCCGGGCGCCCGCAGCACCACCTCCTCGATCGTCAGGGGTTCGCCAAAGGCACGGCACAGGGCAGCTTTCATCGTCGGATCTCCTTCTCCTGACCTGCCAGAGACCATGCTCCCTGCCGCCGGGCAACCCCTCCGTCGCGTCGCGAGG